>DASPTU010000001.1:0-28294 GCA_035623255.1 Terriglobales bacterium
GATGAACGAGCAGGAGCGCACAACGGTCGCTTACCACGAGGCAGGGCACGCACTCGTCGCTGAACTGGTCCCGCACGGCGAACCTGTGAGCAAGATCAGCATCGTTCCACATAGCCGTGGAGCCTTAGGCTACACAATGCAGATGCCAACGGAAGATCGATACCTGCTTACGATGGACGAGCTGCGCGACAGAATCGCCACCATGTTGGGTGGGCGCGCCGGCGAAATGGTGGAGTTCGGCACGATCAGCACTGGTGCCAGTGACGACATCATGCGGGCGACGGATTTGGCCCGCCGTATGGTCACCGAGTTCGGCATGAGCGAAAAACTCGGATCCGTGCGCTACGCAGGCCAACAACTGCAGTATCTGGGCGGCTCGATCGAAGACAACGGCCAGATCAGCCCGGAGACGCGATACACGATTGACGGAGAGGTTCAGCGGTTTGTGATGGAGCAGTATGATCGTGCTCAGTCCCTATTGAAGAAACATCACGCCGCGCATACAACCCTGGCTCAGCAGCTGCTGAAGCAGGAAACAGTGACGGGCACTGATGTGCAACAAGCGTTGGCGAGGAATCCTGGCGAGAATTCCCCGGCGGAGACTGCTCACCTGGCTGAACTCTCCAAGGCATAGCGGCAAGAGGGATATTGAAGATGCGCAAGATCGTATTGCTCCGCCACGGAGAAAGTGTCTGGAACAAAGAGAACCTCTTTACCGGTTGGACAGACGTCGATCTTTCACAGAAAGGCGTAGAGGAGGCCAAAACGGCGGGGGTCACGCTTAAGGAGCAGCGGTACAGCTTCGACCTCGTTTTCACGTCGGTGTTGAAACGGGCAATCCGTACTGCATGGATTGTTTTGGATGAGATGGATCTCATGTGGATTCCCATCCAGCTCGACTGGCGACTCAATGAGAGGCATTACGGCGCATTGCAAGGGCTCAACAAGGCCCAAACAGCGGCGACATATGGGGAAGCACAAGTGAAACTCTGGCGCCGGAGCTACGATGTCCGTCCACCAGCGCTCGAGGAGACGGACCCACGCTATGCCGGGAAGGATCCACGTTACAAGGACCTGACAAAACAACAACTTCCCCTAACGGAGTGCCTTAAGGACACCGTGGAGCGCTTCCTGCCATGCTGGCATGAGCTGATCGCCCCCAGTATTCGATCCTGCAAGCAAATACTGATCGCGGCCCACGGCAATAGCCTGCGGGCCCTGGTGAAATATTTGGAAGATGTCCCAGAGCAACAGATCGTTGATCTCAACATTCCTACTGGAGTGCCTCTGGTCGAGGAACTTGATGACGACCTCAAGTCTGTTCGTCACTACTATCTGGGGGATCCCGCGCGAATCGAGCAGGCGATCAAGGGAGCTGCAAGCATAAGCAAGACGAACGCTGATCACAGATAGCGAGGAGTGGACCACAATGTTCTCAGTCGACGATCGAACCGGAAATGTGGTCACGACCGTGATTCTCTTCCTGATCGCGGCGGCTATCCTTTATTTGGCGCGTGTTGCGTTTCTTATTCTGCTGGGTTCTATTCTGTTCGCGCATCTGCTGGAACCCGCAGTCAAGGCGGTACAACTGCACTCGCGCCTGGGGCGGGGCCATCGCAACTGGGCGATTGCCCAAGTGTACCTTGTTGGCACGATTGTGTTTGGAGGCCTAGGGTATGAATTTGGTTCCCGGGTTGCCGCCCAGTTAAAGAATTTCAACTCGGCTCTGCCCGAAATTCTGCGCGGGCTTGTCACTGGCCAGGTTGTCTCCCAGCTGGAAGTCGAGCACGGCTTGAGCGCGGTTCAGCAACTGCAGATACACGATTGGTTAGCTCGTCACCAGGATTTCATTGCTGCCACCTTGAAGCGCGGTGCGGCAGCTACAGCACACGTCGCCGCCAACGCGGCATGGCTCTTGGTCATTCCTGTGTTGGCCATCTTTATCTTGCGAGATCGCAGTCGGATCGAGGACGCGATTCTCAAAGCCGTTGAGCGGAAGGGCCAGCCAACAACTCTTGGGAAGTTTTTGCGGCATATTGATGTGACGCTTGCCAACTATATGCGCGCACAGCTCATGCTGGCCGCCTTGTCATTTGTCTTCTACAGCACTGCGTTGCTGATCCTGAGGTTCCCGTATGCCTTGCCTCTGGCCATCGTCGGTGGTGTCCTAGAGTTCCTTCCGGCGGTGGGCTGGATCTCTTCCGCCGCAGTGATCCTCACGATTGGCGCCCTGGTGCACGCGCACTGGATCTGGATGGCAGGTTTGATCGTTGTGTGGAGGGTCGTGCAGGACTATGTGAACTCTCCTCGCATCATGGGGCGCAATTTGCAGCTACCGTCCCTGCTCGTGTTAGTTGCTTTCATGATCGGAGGTCAAGTGGGAGGTATTGCGGGTATCTATCTCTCGGTCCCCATAGTCGCCGTGCTGCGAACCGCCTGGCTGGATTCCCTTGGGATTGAAAACTCCTCGACTACTGATCCGGCGACGAACTGACAAAAGGTACATCAGTTACGGTGGCGACAGGGGCTGGGGACAAGCTCCGAGTCGTGGAAACTGGCTAAGACCATTCCCTCCTGTGGAGTCTTGTTGCTGTCCTTTTCGTAAGCAAATGCGAGAAGTAGGCCTTGGGATGAAGTCCAGAGCAGAAATGGTGCGTGCGTTGCTACTTTCAATTCAAACTTGTCAGCTAACCACTCGCGACCGGCCAAAAGGAGCTTCTCCTGCCCGAGATATTTCAGGTGTCCGCCCAGAGTTGTGGTGAATACCGGGTCGGCACTACTGATCTCCTCGAATGTCAGGAGCTCAACCGGTGTGATCGCTTTCGGATCATGACTCGCGGACCGCGTGATGCTGCTCAACGAGAATGCAGAAATCGGCCAAAGCAAGCCGGCCGCGGCTTGCACTGGCACGTCCAGGCTCATATTCTGATTCTTATCCCTTGAGTTCGCCGTACACGCGACCTTTCCCGGCAGAAAATCGCAGGTGAGCAGTCCTATATCCGGCCTCCATCGTAATCTTCGGAATTCCTTTAACTCCACGACGCGGAGATCGCCCGATAGGCGGGCCTCGAAGTTGTCGCTGTGAGCTTCATCGGCAGGCGAGCGGTAGTTTCTTGTGCCGTTGACTTCGAACGTTCCATCCTCGAGCCTCCAGAGGGTCCACGATTCCGTGAAGTCGTAGACGGCGGGGACGAACGATCCAATCCCGGCCTGACTGAGAACTTTGTATTCTCCCTCGGCCACCCGCGTGCGTCCTGGCGTTCCGGATTCCGGGCTTTGCTCCCGGGCCTGCTGGGCCGAAGTGATGCCCGCAAGGTTGTCAGAAGCGGATATTCGCACGTGCAAAGACAGGCAGAAGGACAGAATGAGGACCGCAACACCAGTCGACAACACGATGCCGGGAAATTCGGCGCACCATCCGTTCGTTGTGTCGTTATGACTCATTTACAGTGTCGTCCTCTACAGCTACGGTGTCGCCGGCAAGACTCTCTCAGTGAGGGGGACAACCGATCCGTTCCTCTTCACGGTGCGCCAAAACAGGTGATACTTCGACGTGGCAACATCCCTTACGGTTGCGTCTTCATTGATGAGTACATGGGAGCCGACTTGGTTCGGGCCTACTAAGTGAACGCTTATGAGCATGGCTGCTCCTCATTCCCTCTGGAGAACTCTCCATACCGGCCGAATGCCAGGTTCACGCAAGCCCTGTGTTTACAATCGCATTGCCCTTGTGCGCATCCGAACAATAATCGCTGCAATACGCCTCAATGGATGAGACTTGACATTCGCACAGTGAGTACGCGCACTTACGTTGAGCGCCTAGATCCAGAACTTCTGCCATGGCATACCTCGATCCTTGATCCCGTTCACGACGGCCGCGAGTGCCGTGATGACATTTGCGACATGGTGCGCACGTCCATTTCATTCCTGGCGCTGAGTTCAGACGGTGGACGGTAAGCGGCCGCCAAGCGCAATTCGTTACGAATCTGCAGCAGTTGCAAAATCTGCGAACGTGACACGATTCCCTGCAGAGAACCGTAGGCGACCACCGGAAGCTGATTGACGTCATTGCGAACCATAAGCTTGAGCGCATCCAGAACCGGCGTATCGGGGCTCACCGTCTGCAATTCCTTTAGCGGACGCATGGCCTCGCTCATGGTCGTCCGCTCCCAACGGTCGCGTGGAATTTTGGTTACATCTCGCAGAGTAACGAGCCCAATCAGCCGGCCATGGTCATCCACTGCAAAACATCTCTGACCCGTTGTCAGCAGGTAAATATCTACAAACTCCTGCAAGCTCATCCCGTGGTTCACGATCACGCAGTCACCCGACATGACCTCGGAAACACGCAAACCTCGAAGCGCCGACGCAGTCCCCACTTCGGCATAGCTTGCCTTGGCTGCGTCCATCAGAAACCAGCCAATGAATGCGATCCAAAGGCCGCCGAAGCCGGCGCCGGAAAAAAATTGCCAGATCCCATCGAGGATAAATAAAAGGGCCACAACCTGGCCGACGCGTGCGGCGATGCGGGTGGAACGATCGGCATTCTTGGTGATGCCCCAGATGATCGAGCGCAGCACTCGGCCGCCGTCGAGGGGAAAGCCGGGAATCATGTTGAAGAGCGCCAGCCCAATGTTGATATACCCAAGCCATACCAGGACTTCAGTCACCACCGTGTGCGGCTCGGTCGAGTGCCGCCAGCCCAACCCCGCGATGGCCCGGCAGCCGAAACCAATAAGCAGGCTGGTGATTGGGCCGGCGATCGCGACCCAGAATTCCGTTTTCGCGTCGGTGGCATCGTCCTGCATTTGGGAGACGCCGCCCAGCGCGAAGAGGGTGATCGCGCTGATTTTCAGTCCCCTTCTCTGGGCTACAAGCGAATGCGCAAGTTCATGCAGTAGCAATGTGACGAAAAACAGAGCCGCCGTGACCAGCGCAGTGATCCGGACCTGCAACATGCTCCAGTTCGGGTTTACATGATGGAAGTGCTCGCCAAGAGAGAAAACAATCAGGGCGGCAATGATGAACCAACTGTAGTGCAGCCCTATCTCGATTCCTGAGATTTTCCCGAGTTTGACGGTAGAACGCATGCGCGACCTTTCTCACACGAAATCATGAAACGGAACGCTGCGTATTCGGCGGCTCGTTGCTCACACCTACGCCGCAAGAAGGGAAGGGCTTCACACTGCTGACGCCACTCCGGATCTTCACGGCAACAACGACTCTGGCGATGCCGACCATCAAAACTGCCACACCAACCAGCGTTCCGATCGCCCAGACGGAACCGGACGGCCAATTGACGAAAATCAACATACCCAACGCGAGGCTGGTGGCAGCTTCGAGCAGAAACCATCCCCAGCCCACGAGCGGCCACTCTGGAATGCTGTTATTGTGGCAAGGCCTGCCTGGACCAAAAGCAGAGTCCCGAGCAAACCGGTCAATCCTTCCACTCCTGCCATTGGAGCGAACGCGAACGCAACTCCGATAATTCCAAACATTCCGGCAGACAGTAGTTTCGGGAAGAAACTGCCGGGCTTCTGAGAGTGAAGCGCAAACACGAATTGAGCGATGCCCACTAAAATCAGCACCCACCCCAGCACAACGGTGGTGAACTTCGCCGGAGCCAGCGGGTAAACGATCAGGAATGCCCCCAGGACTGCGGTCAGAACACCCATACAGATGGTCCAAGCGGCAGGCTTCTTCGTTTCGTCAATCAGGCTCTGCACAGACATTCCATACCTCCACTATTGTTTTCCAAAAGGGAGGTCTTTCGACCTCCCTTCGGACGGGTGCCAACTACGCCCAAGGGCCTTGCGCTACGAGGCCTTGGCCTTCGCAGCCGCCGCTTTTGCCTTGAGCACCTTGGCCTTTGCCTGCGCCTCACGCTCTGCCGCTTCACGTCTCTCTTTGGCCTTCTGCAACTGCTCCTGGATCTTTGCGTCCAGTTTGTTGATCTTTTCCTGCAGCTTTGCTTTCCAGTCGGCACGAGCTTGGGCATGCTCGGCCTTCATCTCGGCCAGGTCGACCTTCATGGCAGCGACGTGCTCTTCATGGAGAGTATGTTTTACTTCCGAAAGAGCGCGCCGGAATACAGTCCCGCCGAACGCCTCCATGCGCGTGTCGACAGGAGTGGTCCAGTCCTCGTCAATTTCGGCGACCACTGCAAACTTGGTTGGCGTCAATGCCTTGTTGACGTCTTCGATAAAATCCCCACCGATGCCAACATTGCGCAGGTCAACCGCCGCGCCGGCAACTGCCCCCGTCGCGAGGCCGATCGCGAAACCTGCCGGCCCACCCAGCAACCCGATCAAGCCTCCAAATGAGGTGCCAAGCAGGGTTCCGATCGGTCCGTAATCGTCCTCCTGTTTTACTGTTACCGTACCATCGGCGTGCTTCGACACTACCGCGTAAGCGTAGACGCTGATGCTGCCCTCGCCATCGAGCTGCATGAGCGCCTTTTTTCCGTCGTAGGCCTTGGTTTCATTGTCAAAAACCACCACTAGCATTCTGTCCATGATGTTTCTCCTTAAGCCATCCTTGTCACTCTCAAGATTGAGAGTGAGTCCTTTCACCTGCAAGCGAGATTCCATAACCGGAGCAGGCCCGTTGCCCTTGCCCCCTTTAACCCTTGGCGGCACGAGTCATCTGATGCGGCTTCAAGTCGTGGTATGGACTGTCCTTTGCTAGAATCCGACATCTGGACATCTGAACATTTACTTGCCGTGCGCGTTTTGCCCTATATCTGTCGCCGCATATGAAAGGAAGGCGATTTGAATATGCCAACAAATACCGGAGAGGATCGAGAAATTAAGGACCGTGTGAACGCGAATGAAGCCGAGTTAGTCCGGGAATCAAAGACACTGGCAAGGAAAGTAAAAGCAAATCTGAATGAAGCAAAGAGAGCGCCAGCTGACCGGCCAGGTCGCAAGGGCTCGAAACCCAAGAGATGACACAAACAGCGTCATCGACCGGAATGGATGCGCCGATTACTGCTCGGATGCACCTCGTTGATGCTGGTTCGCACCGCGAGGACGGGACAATTCGCCCCGGAAATAACCGCATAGACTTTGTCGCGCAGCGTGTGTGGCGCGGGCTTCGGACCAAGAAGCGTGGAGTCGGCAGTTTGGAAGTTTCGCCACAGTGACGGAATAGCGCCGGATCGGCAGTTTCACCCACCCTAGGCACAGTTCCTGTCTCTCCTCTAAGCCCGCGATTTTAGCACCTCCTCACCTTTAAGACTTTCCGGCCAGTTTGGAAATCCGGATGCAATGTTTGCTTTGCGTAGGAGGAAAACTATATGGATCGCATATTGGTAGTGGTCTTTAGCGAGGCCAGCAAGGCCTTCGAGGGGCGAGACGCACTACAGGAGCTTGATCACGAGGATCTGCTCACGCTTTACACCTACGCGATCATCACAAAAACGCAGGACGGCAAAATTGTCGTCAATGAGGAAAAGGATCGGGTAGGGCTCAAGACGGTGCTCGGAAGCTCCCTGGGAAGCCTCATCGGACTCCTCGTTGGGCCAACGGGATTTGCAGTTGGCGCAATGGCCGGATTCTTGACTGGCCTCGTAGCCGATCTCGACAATTCGCGCGTCAGTGCTGACTTCGTGGCCGAAGTTTCGAGGGAACTCAAACCTGGCAAGTTTGCATTGGTGGCGGAGGTTAACGAGGACTGGACAAGGTGGGTCGACCTGCGTATGGCGGAACTTGGCGGCGTCGCCTATCGCCAGACTCTATCGGAGGTGAAGGACGCGGCGAACTCGGCAGATATCGCTGCCATGAAGGCTGATCTCGCCCTGCTGAAGGCTGAACAAGCGGAGGCAAATGCAGATCACAAAGCCAAGCTGTACGAAAAGATCAATCAGCTCGAGGCGAAGATTCAGCAGCAGTTGGAAAAAGCAAAGGAGCGGCATGAGAAAGCGGAGCGCCGGGCGAAAGCCAAGGCCGACGTCCTCAAGGCCAAAGCGTCTGCCACGACGACAAAGGCTGCGGAGACCCGCGCCTAGTCTAGTACGCAGTTGATTTATGACCACGTGTTTCCACAGGGTAGCTCAAAGGCGATGTCTGGACTACGAGTCGAGCAGTGTTGGCGGGAGGATTCCATGTCTGAACCAGGAAATGTGAAGAGAGAGACTCATAGATGTCAAAGGGTGCTTGCTTTCATGAGCAAAGTGACCGCGCTACTGGGTCTGGCGGCTCTTGGTTTTCTTCTGACGCGGCCAGCGTCGCCAGTTGGTTGGGTCGTGATCCTTGTGGCCGTTATTCAACTTGGCTTGACGTATTCGCCGAGATCTGCGGCGAGTCGGGCAGCAGTTCCCGTACGCCCGACGGACTGCCAACGTTATCGGTCACAAGTAACGAGATCAGATTGCTGCCAAAGGTTGGCAAGAACGGGGGACTGACAGATATGGAGCACGCCCCAAATACGGAGAGCAAGCAGAAATGCGCGCGGGAGCAGTGCCAGTGCGAGGTTGGTCCTCCGGAGGAATATTGCAGCGACTATTGTTCAGGCGCCGAAGCCGCGGCGCAAGTCGAGCTCTCGTGCTGCTGCGGACACGCTCCCTGTGAAGAAGAAGGAACACACGTTTGATCGACATACGCAGCAACGCCGACCGCGTCTCGAGGAACGAAACTATGAATGTGTTTGAGATACGCCGAAGCGCGATCTTGTACGTCCGCACTGCAGTACTGTGTCTCGCGTCGCTCCTGAATGCAAGCCCATCAACGGTCCAAGCGCAGAATCAGGACGAAGAGCTGCAACTGGGTCAGGAAGTTTTTGACGAACTCAAGGCCAGAGGCGAGATCGTCGAGTCATCTCCTCTATACGATCAGCTGAAACCGATTGCCGAGGCCATCACACAGTCGGCACAACCGCGATACAACCATCCTTTCAAGTTCTATCTGGTTCACGACCAGCCCAATGCGTTTGCCACCGCTGGCGCAATCGCCACGACTCTTCTTGTGTTGATTCTATGCGGCTTGTGGCCAGTCAGTTCGATGCGACTGATAGGCGGTATTGTTGGCACAAAGTTCGTCATAAGCGGCGTGAGTCGGCTGATGTATTCGCTAGCCACCCATAAAAGCCTTGAAGCTGCCAGAAAACACGGGTCACTTGCATGGCGCCCGGGCTTAGGATCTGCTCCGTTACGGCTCCAGTATTGGAAGAGTGAAAGGAGAACTGAGTATGTATGGTCCAATCGAAGTGATCGTAGGTGTCACCCCGGAGATGATTCACAACTGGGGATGGTTCCTTGCGTTTGGCATCGTTTTGGTGCTGCTGGGCATCGCCGCGGTTGTGAGGGCCTTCGCAGCCACCGTAGCCTCGATGGTGTTCTTCGGCTGGCTATTGATATTTTCCGGCATCATCGAGTTCGTACACTCCTTTATGGTCGGGAAGTGGGCAGGTTTCTTCCTGCACCTGCTTGTGGCGCTTTTGTTCGGAATAGTCGGTGCGCTCATGGTGTTCAAGCCGGTCATCAGTGCCGAGGCTGTAACCTTCGTCATGTCGATATTCTTCATGGTTGGCGGCCTCTATCTACTGTTTGGCTCCATATGGAGTCATGCAGCGGGTTGGGGATGGGGAGCTGCTAACGGAGCGATCTCGACCATCCTGGGAGTCTTGCTCTTGACGCAATGGCCAGTCTCAGGGCTCTGGGTCGTAGGTCTTTTCGTGGGAATCGATCTGATCTTCTACGGTTCGGCTTGGATCGCCATGGCGCTGAAGCTGCACAAGATGTGAGCGAGCGCGGGAGGGAGGAACGGCCGCCATGCCAGCCGAAGTGAATGCCCGAGTTCCGATAAGCAGCAGCGACGATGTTTTCCTCTGGGCATTCGGTCCCGAAATCGAGGATGCTATGGGGCCACTGCCTTACTTAGTGTTTTATCTGCTCAGTGGCGTGGTAGCTTTTCTGGCGCAGGTTGCCGCGATACTTCATGCCACGGTTCCGAATCTGGGCGCCAGCGGCGCTATTGCAGGCGTGATGGGTGCTTTCTTGATCACATACCCGAGTGATGAGATACGGACACTGGTCCTGTTTGGGATCTTCTTCCGCATTACTTTCATCCCCGCGGCACTCTTGATTGGAGTCTGGTTCATAATTCAGCTCTTTAATCAGGTCGGCTCCGTGGCCGACGTGCAAGGGGGGGGCGTCGCTTACGTCGCTCATGTGGGCGGCTGCATCTTTGGAGCGATCACGGCTCGCCCCTTTGAGCGTTCTTTGCGCGGCAACGAATGGGGAGCCTAGCCATGTCGCCTAATGCTAATGAAGAGCTCGTCGGCAGCGTTGGCTTGACAGCCCAGGAAGCTGGAGCACGCTTAAGCCGGTTCGGGCCGAACGAGCCAGCACAAGCGCAACATCGTTCTTTTCCTTCTGACCTCTGGCATGCGCTTACGAATCCTCTCGTCGTGATTCTGGTGATTGCCGCGACGGTTTCGGCATTCTTAGGCGAGGGAACAGATGCCGCAATTATCGCCACCATTGTTCTGTTGAGCATCACGATTGACTTAGTTCAGGCTTACCGTTCCCAAAGTGCAGTCG
The DNA here is from genome assembly GCA_035623255.1 of Terriglobales bacterium. Lineage (GTDB taxonomy): Bacteria > Acidobacteriota > Terriglobia > Terriglobales > Acidobacteriaceae > JAFAGX01. The sequence goes on from DASPTU010000001.1 coordinate 10,541, forward strand.
AAAAACTGCGAGCACAGGTTGCCCCTACGGCAACTGTCCTGCGCGATGGGGAGTGGAAAGAACTCCCTCGGCGTGAGGTAGTGCCCGGAGACGTAGTTCGCCTTTCTGCCGGGGACCTCATTCCTGCAGACGCGCGTCTGTTGAAAGCTCGCGATCTTTATGTTCTGCAGGGCGCTCTGACGGGAGAATCTCTCCCCGCTGATAAGGAAGCTACGGCAGAGCCCGCCTCGACCAAAGCTGACGCGCGCAACATGATTTTCCTGGGTACGTCGGTCGTTAGCGGAACGGCTACCGCGGAAGTCGTAGCGACGGGGTCTCGGACCGCGTTTGGCGACATTGCGGAGCGCCTGGGAGCTCATCCGGAACAGACTGCTTTCGATCAGGGTCTGCGAAAATTCAGCCTGCTCCTTGCGCGGACGGTTGTTTTTCTAGTGCTTTTCCTCATGGTGGTCAGCATCGCACGCCACCGCGATCCTCTGCAGTCGCTACTGTTTGCAGTCGCATTGGCCGTGGGTTTGACGCCCGAGGGCCTGCCCATGATCACGTCTGTGACGCTTTCCAAAGGCGCCATCGCGATGGCACACAAAAAGGTCATCGTTAAGCATCTTTCTGCCATCGAGAATCTCGGCAGCGTGGACGTGCTTTGCAGCGACAAAACGGGCACGCTTACCGCAGGAACCATGTCGCTGGATCGGTCACTCGATCCTTTTGGAAATCCTTGTCGGCTCCCGTTGGAACTTGCTTACATTAACAGCCAGTTCGAAACCGGCATCCGAAGCCCTCTCGATGACGTCATTCTCCATCAGCCTTCCCCAAAATCAGACGACTACACCAAGTGCGATGAGATTCCTTTCGATTTCGAGCGGAGGCGGCTTTCAGTTGTGGTTCAGCGGTCGTCACAGAGACTCCTCATTACTAAAGGAGCGCCGGAAGGAATCTTCCCGCTCCTTTCCGGGTATGAGCTCGAAGGAAAGAGATTACCCATCAACGAAGATGCCAGCAAGCGTATGCAAAAGGTGAGCACTGAGCTGAATAATCAGGGCTTCCGTTCATTGGCAGTGGCCTATGCAGAAGTTCCCGCACAGGCAGATTATTCGGTCAAGGACGAGCGCAATCTGGTGCTCGCCGGCTTCTTGAGCTTTGCCGATCAACCTCTCCCTGATGCCGCCCAAACTTTAGCTTCCCTAAAAGACGATGGCGTCGAGATGAAGGTCATTTCCGGAGACAACGATCGCGTCACCGCCCACGTCTGTACTGAGGTGGGACTTAATTCGGGACGAGTTATAACCGGCGACGACCTGGACCGAATGACGGACCCAGCCCTGGGTGTCGTCACCGGGGAGACACGCGTGTTCGCACGCATTTCTCCTGCTCAGAAGAACCGGATTCTCCTGGCCCTCAAACACAATGGTCACGCCGTGGGGTTTATGGGGGATGGCATCAATGATGCGCCATCGCTGCACGCGGCCGATGTCGGCATTTCCGTCTCAAGTGCAGTGGATGTGGCGCGCGACGCGGCCGACGTAGTTCTTGTTCAACCCGGCCTGAAAGTCCTACATGATGGCATCGTTGAGGGACGAAAGGCGTTCGGGAACGTCATGAAGTACTTGCTGATGGGCACGAGCTCAAACTTCGGCAACATGTTCAGCATGGCGGGAGCTTCTCTTTTTCTCCCCTTTCTGCCGATGCTCCCGATGCAGATCCTCTTAAATAATCTTCTGTATGACTTATCCCAACTCACAATTCCAACCGACAATGTAGACGAGACTTTTCTGCGGAAGCCCCAGCACTGGGATATTAGTTTGATCCGCAACTTCATGGTGTACATCGGCCCCATTAGTTCCATCTTCGACTTTCTTACCTTCTACGTGCTCCTGCGTATCTTTCATGCGACCGAAGTGCAGTTCCATACGGGTTGGTTTGTGGAATCGCTGGCAACGCAGACGCTCGTGTTATTCGTCATCCGTACCGCGAAGAATCCTCTCCGCAGCCGCCCTAGCAAGCCCTTGATTGCGACTTGTCTTGCCACTGTGGCAGTGGGGATTCTCTTGCCCTTTAGCCCGTTTGCAGGCGCGCTGGGATTCACCGCGATGCCGGCAGGTTTCTTTGTGTTTCTTGCGGTCGCGACGGGCGTTTATCTCGTGCTTGTGGAGTTTGCGAAACGTTGGCTCCTGCGCCGAGCCGCGAAAGCAAACGCAGTTATTTATCAAACAGCGCTGGCCGCTGCGGCGTAGCGTCGCCGAGGAAAAGCGTATGCGATGGGCAATCGCGAAGTGCTCGATGCTTGTCGGCGCCAAATCCGATACGCTGTCGAAATGGCTTCACCGCCTGGGAGGGCCAGGGCTACTGCTTCTTGGCATCGCCGACAACCTACCCGTTGGATGCCCGGCGGGAAGCGTAGACATTTTTCTCATCGTACTTTCGGCACACCAGCACCAGTGGTGGGCCTATTACGCCTTGATGGCTACGCTGGGCGAGGTGCTTGGCGGCAATGTTACGTATCAGCTGTCCGCAAAAGGCGGCCAGCAGACGTTGGAAAAGAAAATACGAAAAGAGCGTGCAGAAAAACTCTGCAAGGCGTTCGACAAACGCGGATTCATGACGATACTTGGAAGTGCCATACTGCCGCCGCCATTTCCATTCACCCCGGTGCTGATGGCTGCCGGCGTCATGCAATATCCGCGCAAAAAGTTTGTCTCAGCGCTGACAGCGGGGCGCGCTATTCGTTTTTTCGTCGCGGCGTTTCTCGCCCGCGCCTATGGCCAGCGAATAATCAACTTCTTCTCGCGCTACTACCACCCGGTCATGTATGTGCTGATTGCGTTGGCAATAACGGCCGGCATCGGCGCGGCAATCTACTTCAAATGGTATCGACCCAAGGCACAGCAGGAAGAACGCGAACGGGGCGAGCAGGTACAAGAATTTCCAGTTCCTGGCCGACACGCGAGAGGTAGAGACAATGCTTTTCACACACAGCCTAAAGGAGCGCCGTACCAGCGAGGCAACAGAAGAACCTGAAGCGGGGTTGCTATGTTCAAGCGTATGTCCCGCGAATTGGAGAACCGGCTTGTCCAAGGTGGGGCGCTCGGCGGTTTGCCTCATGAAGTGATTGTTCGTCAGGGGAACGTCTGGGACGAGTTGGACAAAATCATCGACCAGGACAGATCGAACTGGTCGTCATCGGTACGCACGCTCGACGAGGGATGAGCAAGCTGCTGCTCGGCTCAGTGGCAGAGCACATCTTTCGTCACGCCGGCTGCCTTGTATTGACCGTTGGTCCCGGCTCCCTTCAGGATTCTCCAGTGGGGAGCGGCCGTGCAATTCACCACTGCCAGCGATGTCATGCAGATGCAGGAAAAAGGTCGGGCTAACAGTCTTCGTCGGCTTAAGGAATTGGTATCTCAGAATGCCAAGCTAGCAGTAGCACCTGAATTTGTGGTCGAGTTCGGAACGCCGGCTGAGAAAATTCTGCAGGTAGCCAAGACGCTCAAGTCCGACGCAATCATTCTGGGACTGCATCGGAAAACCCGCATCGGCGCAGCTTCGCACATGCCTTGGGCCACTGCCTATGAGGCCGCGTGCGATGCATGGTGCTCCGTCCTCACAGTGCGGAATTGAAAGCGCATCGATTCTATGTGGCTGCCAAATTGTGGGGGGCCGTTAAAGGTTTCGAATTCGTTTAAGAGAGGATCACGAGTGCCAAAACGCAGCTCAAGAAAGATCGCCTATTGGTAGCATCTGGTTCCTATCGAAACCAAGGAACTCTTGCTCTTGGCTGCTCCTGTCTCTGGCCCCGGGGGCCCCTCGCCCATGGCGAAATATCTAAGTTTTGGGCCGTTGCGCCTGCTGTTGGCGGCCACAACCGGTGTTCAGGCCGGTGTTCTCTAGACGACGCTGCCAGGGCCTTGACCGCGGGCAAATCGTACGGAATCTACGACGTCATCCTCACGAACGAGCAACTCCGTCCCTTGGGATTGCTTGCCTGAGATCAGCACACAAATCAAAAGGTATTTACGACGGTTCATCCCGTCGCGCCCGTGTGCCTGGCATGCCCGTGCTACGAGGGCAATCGGCAGCGACTTGCTCTTCTTTTTTTCGTCATAGTGGCGAAATGCAGTCTGGACTCGCCTTGTCCAGGAAATACTCTACCCCAGTGAAGCTGGGAACCCTAAGATTTCGCATAGTTTCCGCCACCTTCAGGCTACCGCCTTTGGCAGGCGGCCTGCTTTCGATGAGGTGGACGACGTTGAATCCGTCCGAGTTCTGGTTTCGCGATGAACCTCACCGCCAGAAAGTCCGGATTCGAATGAGACTGTCTCATATGGCTCTCTCCACGCTGATGGTGCTCGCGGCCGGTGGGGCATTCGCCCAGAAGGTGCACGTCCAGTTCGAAAAAGCGTTGATTTCTCGAGATTCAAGACCTACGCGTGGCTTGAGAGCCAGCATCCGGTCGACGCGCTCTGGGCCCAACGGGTCGTGGCGGCAATTGACAGGCAGCTAACCGAAAAGGGCTCAAGAAAGTAGACGGAAGTACGAATCCGGATCCCGAGGTTGTGTACAACTCTGGCATCAAGGAATGAACCATCGTCGAGGGTTTCGACTAACTACGGATATGTCTACGCTGAATTCCTATATAGCAAGATATATGGCCCACCGCTTTGGTTATGGCCGAGAGGGCCTGGTTCTTGGGTGAGCGAAGTTGAAAAGGATGGAAGTCTGGTCGTCGATTTGGTTGATGTGTCAAGGAAAGATATGGTCTGGCGCGGCATAGCCACGGGTACGCTTACCGACACGACGAACAAGAATGAGACGGAAACCGAACAACGCGATCGAGAAAATGTTCAAGAAGTATCCACCGAAAAAGTCACACAGATGCAAGTGGGGACTGATATGAAAGTCTTAGTGGCAGTCGATTCCTCTGGTGCGTCACAGTATGTAATCGCTGAAGCAGTATCCCATCCATGGCCGTCCGGAACCACGTTCTGCGTACAGAGCGTTGTGGACATGTGGGAGTGGATTGGATCGCCCGAGCTCGTGGAAGATGCAAAGCGTGAGGCGAGAACGCTCGTGACGGCCGCCACGTCCGAACTCAGCCGGTCCGGTCATGAAGTGGTTTCGGAAATTCAAGCGGGCGTGGCCAAGAAAGCCATTGCCGAGTATGCCAAGGAATGGGGAGCAGATCTCATCATGGTCGGTTCTCACCGATCGAGTGCCGTAAGCCGCTTTCTCCTCGGCAGCGTGGCACATGCCGTTCTCCGTGCTGCGGCCTGTTCGGTTGAGATCGTACGACCTAGTCCGCGAGGTGTCCCCGCTTTTTCCCGTGGAATGAAGATCCTGCTTGGCACGGACGGCTCCAACTGCTCGGAAAAAGCTACGCGAGCAGTTGCAAATCTCCCATGGCCAACGGAGACCTTGGTTAGAGTGATCAGCGTCCGAGAACCTATCGTTCCTGCTGGTGGAATGGCCATGGCTTTTGACCCGGTTCTCCTGGATGAAGTTCTGGAGCGTGAACGGCGCCGTGCCGAGGATGCGCTTAGAAGTGCCCGCCAGATATTAAGCTCTGCAGGGTTGAAGCTTTGCGATTCGTCCGAAACGTTGTTCGGTGACCCTCGCAACATCTTGTTAGATGAGGCAAAGTCATCGAGTGCCGATTTGGTGGTGGTTGGTTCACATGGCGTACATGGTCTTGATCGCGTGCTTCTGGGGAGCGTGTCTGAGGCGGTGGCCATGTACGCTCACTGCTCCGTAGAGGTCATTCGCAGTTAGCCCGGGGGCATGGTCGTGATAAGAAAATTCATCACTTTGGGAGGTAAGAAACAAATGACGTTACGCAAACTTGCTGAATTTGGTGTGAAACTCGGTGCAGCCACTTTGGTGGGATTAGATGAGCTTCAACACAAGCACACAGAGGAGAAGCCCAAGAAATCGTTCTTTAGGCCCTCTCACATTGTTATGTGCTCGTCGCTCATCGCCGCTGGGCTGGCTCTCTGGCAGATCAAAAACCATCGCGCATAGCGTGTGGCGTTCGCGTTGCAACAGGAAGACTGATCAGCTGCCGACCAACTGCTGGGTTCCACTCGTGCGGATGGGAATAGGCAGAGATTCTGTGCAAGCGAAAGCTGCTGAAATGTTGGGCGACATCAACATCGTTAGTGGAAATGCGGGGATGGATCAAACCGTGGCTATTCAAGGCCGAATCACCGTCTCAAACTCGGGCGAAATGCGCACAGCGCTGGCTAACGCGTTACGCACAAAGCCGGCGAGCGTATCCCTCGATCTGTCCCGCGTCTCCTATCTCGATACTTCCGGGTTAGCCACCCTGATAGAGGCGGTTCGGATCGCCCGCAATCAGGGCACACGGTTGATCCTCGGTGGCATGCACGATCAGCCTCGCTACTTTTTTGAGATCACGCATCTCGATCGACTGTTCGAAATCGCGGGGCAGGAGGCGGGCACATGAACGTGCTGGAAGCCGTCGGAAACGCCGTGATCCAAGGACTTGCCTACGTCGGTGGACTCACGATGCAGTTCTTGTCGGAGCTGCGCGCCTCACCCCGGGTATTGCCGCTCACGGGCAAGCGCGGCCGCTGGAAAACTGCCATGCAGCAGATGGCGGCGATCGGAGTCGACGGACTGCCGATTATCGCAATCATGTCGGTGTGCGCGGGATTCATTCTGGCAATGCAAACCGGATCGGAACTGCGCAGGTTCGGAGCGCTACGTCATGGACGTCGTTGGCGTCGGGTTCACGGCTCTGATCATATGCGGACGATCGGGGTCGGCATTTTCAGCGGAAATCGGAACCATGGTAGTGACCAGCGAAATCGATGCGATGAAAACAATGGCGATGGATCCCATCGAGTTAGTGCTCACGCCGAAATATATCGCGGCAATGATCACCCTCCCCTGCCTGACCATTATGAGCAACACGTTTGGCATTCTTGCGGGTGCTGTGTTCATGCGCATCACCACAAACATTCGGTTCGCAATGTACATGCGATACATCTTCAACTCGATTGAGTTGCGCGACGTCTTGACCGGACTACTAAATTAAAGAGCCTCATTTATTATTGTGAATGTGGGCTGCATGAAGGGTCTCAGGGTACGCGGGGGAGCCGATGCAGTGGGGCGTTCAGCAACATCCGGTGTGGTCAGGTCCACATACCTCGTGATCCTGGCGGACGCGTTTTTCACTGCGATTTTCTAGCTGGTGCACAAGGATTAGCGCATGGCGGAAGTGATGATCTCGGTTGATAGCCTGACGGTTGAATACGAAGGCAAGCGCGTGCTGGACCGCGTCAGTCTGGACATTCAAAGGGGTGAAGTGATGGTACTGCTGGGTGGCAGCGGCGCCGGTAAGACTACGATGCTGCGGCACATTATCGCATTGGCAGGCGCTGGCGGAACTCGTGGGCCTCGCCTCCGTCAGCGAGGCGGAAGACCTTAGCGATAAATCACTTCTCCAGCTGCGCTTTAATAGCTTCAAGGGATTTCTCGAGAGATGATCGTGTTTTATCAATTGCTACTTTCCTGACCATCCCGCCCTTGACCCCAGTCAATCCTGCCTGCTCCGAGCCTTTCACGGTAACTAAGTAAAACCCCCTGCTATCGCCAGGAACGCAGAAGTATAAGTCAAGCGCTGTTTGGAAATAGTGACTGGCGTACAACTGCTTGATCGCAACCACATCGATCGGGCCATCCTCGCCAGCAGCACGCGCAATAATCTGGTGATTCATGCGAAGAGTTGGTTTGAGTCCAAACTTCACTTTTTCCCAGTAGAAGACGGAGGAGCTGTCTGGGAGGGACGTTTTGGGGTAATCGAGCAAGTAGAAATAAAACGCCGGAAGCCTCTCTGGCAGAACTTTCGAGCGAGATAAGAGCGCGTGAAACTGTTCGCTCACCTGAGCAGGCAACTTTTTGTCGCGGTAGGTGCCGAGTGCTGCATTACCGCCCTTCTGGTAAGCGGCGAGCGCCTCCAGGGCCATCTTCTTGGCGAGATTGTTGACTTGCGCAGAGGGGTCGGCAGCTGACCAGTCAATCTGACTTTTGAACTCTTCAATGTTCTCTACCGGCAATTGTATTTCGCAGTTTTCGGGCTTGCAGTCTTTGAGAGCATTCACATCATCAGGGTCGAGGTCAAAACCGGAAAGGTCGGAGAGTTGGGGCGGGCTGGAGAAGCGCCCGATGGCAAGGTAGCTTGGCAGAGACTTGAGCTTCTCGAGATCGGCTGCTATGTGCACATAGGCGCTCGGCTGCGCCTTGATGAAGACACTGCCGAACACGAAGACCTCGGAGGGAGAAGGTGAATCCAGTATTTTGGCGACGGCTTTGCCATGCTCGATGTCGGCAATTTCTGAATCCGCCAGACCAATGTTCTGCTTGAAAAATGTGTGCAGCCGATTTGGGCTTTGACAGAAGCTCGAGGCCGCCGACATAAGGAGGAGTACAGCACACCATATACAAGGCGACGCTCCTACCCGCAGCATGCGAGTCTTGTGTTTCCGACTCAATCGTGCCTGATTCACACTCCTCAACTCCCGTAATGAAGTTTCGATAGGCCGCTGGACGCCTTGCAACCTATCCCAGTCTAATTTCCCCCCTTGGTGTCTGGCCGCAGAAGTACCATAGGCGCGTCTTTCGGCACGCTGAATGGAGTTGCTGATTTTGGGTCGGGACTAAACTGTGAAAAAGTGGAAGGATTGTCTTGAAAGTGTTTCTCGAGCGTTCTTATCCTAGTGCCGTTGGCAGGATGGTCCGACAGAAGCTGCGGGATCTGGTTGACATCAGCATTTTGAAAATCCTGAAACAGCCACGTCAGTCCCCACGGGTTGTAAGGGGCTTCTGCGCATATGTCGGAGCCAGTCACATCGGCCTTCGATTCGGCGTCCCGTGAATAGCCAAGCGAGTGCAGCTTTCCGATCAGGGCGATCGCAATAAGGTGAGCTCGGGTCGGTCCCAGCAAGATCGCGGCAGCCACTTCCCGCTCCTCAATCTTCTTCTCCTTCTCCATCAGAGCAACGGCGTCACGATGAATGGTGTGAGAGACCTCGTGACAAAGGGTTCCGGCCAATTCCTCAGTGTTCTTCACAAAGTGCAGAAGAGAATCCACCACGTAGACGTTGCCTCCGGGCGTCGCGAATGCATTGGGCTGCTTTTCATGTACTAGAAAAAACTTAAAGGGATGGGGATAGCGGGGCTGTGCAACGCGAGTTATTGCTTCTGCAATCGGTTTCAGATTGTCGTACAAGGGAGAGGACTCAATGATCTCTCCGTTCTCCCCCAATTGCTTGTACACTGCCTGTCCGAGCTCGGTTTCCTGGTCGGTGACCGGCTCGGGGGTGGGAGCTTGAGCCACACATGCGGCGGAGAGTAGCGCCAGCAGCGGCAAGATGAAAAATCTCGATATCGAGAAACGTAACGTTGGCATCATCGTCTCCTTTACAAGGATCCTGCACAGTATCATGTCTTCGTCTGTGTGAGTAGCGTGTCGGAGTTGGTAGTTGGGGAGAAATATTCCCGCCAAACGATTCTCAGCACAGCAACTGCCGGGACCGAAATGTACACGCCCGCAATGCCTCCCCCTTGAGCTCCCACCATAAGCGCAACGACAGTCAGAGGGTGTAGGTCTAAGGTCTGACCGATGATCCGAGGAGAATTGACATAATCCTGCACAATTCTCCAGACAACCACTAGCACCGCCATCCAGATCCAGTGGGAATGAGTGAGGAATCCGACTGTCAGAATCATCACAGCCGAAGGGATACATCCCACCGCCGGCAAAAACTCCAGAACGCCGCCCAGAGCCCCCGGCGCGAAGGCATACGGGAATCCCAGGACAAGCATGGAGATGCTATAAAAGAGAAAAGATAGACCGGCCAGAGCGAGCTGCGCGCGAATGTACTTGCCGAGCATCGTATCAATCTGTCGCAAGATGCGCTCGAAGCCCGTTCGGCGCCCTCGCCGTTCGACTCCCTCGATGGGCGCATCCAGCATCTGACGTCCATCCTTCAACAGGAAGATGGCGAGAACAGTAATGGCGAAGAGCCAGATCGCACTGGCGGCGACTGATGCTGCGGATGCAGCAGTCCGCTCAACCACACGGGAAATAAGTTCAGAATGACTAGAGCGCCTTTGAGGAACCCCTGTGGGTTGCAGGTCTCTTTCTAAGGCACCCACCTGGCAGGCTCATGCGGGTCGTCTCCTGTGACTGCGGCAGCGATGGGCAATAAGGTGTGCACAGTCAAACTCCAATGGCCGGTCGTCATGAATTGCAAGCCCGCAGCTACACTGATGATCGGCAAAGAGCAGAGCCAGAACTCCAATTACTCCTGTTGATCCAATGACGTGGAAAGAGGATCGCCGTCATTCATTGCACACGAAGCGTGTTTACAGTCACACTGCAATTCGACTTCTTGCTGATCGTCGGCATCCGAACAGTAGTCGCTGCAGTATGTCTCCAGGGTCGATACCTCGCATCTGCACTGCTCGTGCGCACATTTGTGTTGACCACCTATATCCGTTATCTCAGCCATGACTCACCTCCACTGTCTTTATCTGTGCCGCGTTGCCATCCCTCAAGGCGTCCTCATCAAAAGCGGCCAATCTTACACTTGGCTTACGAAAAAAGAGCGCAGGCATTGATGATTTCAATCTCCGCCTGCGCCCATTACCCTGGCACGGGCTTCTACTATCCGATCTTTAGACGGCCCGTCTACCGGTTCAGGACGCTTTTGCTTTAAGAGCCTCTGCCTTTGCCTTGAGTATCTTGACCTTTTCTTGAGCCTGACGTTGTGCTGCTTCGCGGCTTTCTTTCGCTTTCTCCAAATGGGCCTGAATCTTGGAGTCGAGCTGGTTGATCTTTTCCTGAAATTTCGCTTTCCGATCTGCCTGAGCCTTGGCGTGCTCAGCTTTCATCTGAGCGAGGTCAGCCTTCATGGCGGAGACATCCTCATCATCAACTTTGTCCTTTACTTCCCAAAGAGCGCGTCGGAAAACAGTTCCGCCGATTGCTTCCATCCGCGTATCCACGGGCGTGATCCACTCCTCCTCAATTTCGGCGATCAGTGCGACCTTGTTCGGCGAAAGAGCCTTCTGGACATCGTCAATAAAGTCGGAGCCGACACGAGCGTTGTCCAGGTCGACGGTGCTACCTGCAGCCATCCCAACGGCTGCACCGACGGCCATACCTGCTGGGCCTCCTAGTACGCCAATGAGAGTTCCGAAGGATGTCCCGAGCAGAGTGCCGATCGGCCCCACATCATCCCCTTGTTTTACCGTTGCGGTCCCATCCGCATTCTTCGTAAGCACTGCATAGGCGTAGACAGTGATGCTGCCTTCACCATCCAACTGCTGAAGAGCTTTTTGCCCTTCATATGCTTTACCTTCGTTCGGGAAAACTACTACTAGCATGCGATCCATGAGTCATCTCCTGTCTGCGTTGATGATCGTGTACGCGGAAATCTTGAAGCGGAGTGGGTTCGGAAACCACTCTCCCTTCTTGTTCAAAAACACCTTTGTGTGCCAGTGATTCAGTACCACGAGGTAGCCTTGAACCAGCGACACCTTCTTGGTTGAGTCCTACGTGTTGTTTGTCAGTATCGGCGGGTCATGATGGGACCCATGGGCAACTAAATAGAGTCGAACGTGGATAATAGGAACGACGGTGTCTTGACGCGACCCCTTCGCTCTTCGACGACAAAGAACTCTACTTCAACTGCGTCGTCATTGCAACTGTCAACGTTAGTGTTGGCCGGGATCGTGACATCACTCAAGGCTCCTGGGCCTGGTGCACACCCGTTCCCTTTGTGGGGCGAGATAAGGCGTTAGAAAACCCCTTCCAAAATCGACTCACGGAACCCCGAAAACATTGGCTTTTTTCGACGGAATTGTGCGCGTTAGAAACCTGTAGTTTTCTAATCGAATAACCGTTTCCTCAGAACGGGATAGCATTCTTCCCTTGTGATGATTCGAAATAAGTGGTCCAGAATGCGAGCTTTGCCGGATCCATTAAAGGACGCATCCTGGTCCTCGCAGAGATCTCGAGCGTTGCAGGATGCTCCTTAGAGAAGAAGTCCCACCGAGGGAGACCCTTACCATTCGGATCCCCTTTGCGGACGAAGTTCACGAGGTAACCGGATGTAGTAGCAGCTGCCGCTCGGTCCACCTCCGTAAATGGCCGAGCCAGCTTATCGAGGTTAGACAAGATGTACACCATTTCGCCTGTATGAAATGCTTCGAACTCCGGGTGTTCCGGCCACGGAATCGCGTGATTGAAGTAGTAGGTGTAGATCTTCCCTTTCTGCTTATTGAATACCCTTGCGCACCACAGGTACATCGCTGCTTGTCCGCGTTCTCTTGCACTCGCCTTTTGTGCCATCGATGCTGAGGCATCGTCCGACGATGGATAGAGTTCGTTGAATTTGGCAGCCATATCACCGTACCTTTCCTGTACCTGCTTGTGCCATTCATCAACCGGCATCTTGCCGTAGGTTTTGGAGAAGCCGCTGCCTTCATCGGCCTGCATGCCGGTGAGGAGGGGAACATCATTGGCCTTTCCTTCTTGGGTCGCTTTCAGGGGGTAATCTGGGATTGCCCATCCGTCGATCACAGGAGCAAAGCGCAATACTCTGGGAGATCCTGGAGGAGGCAAAAGGTCTTCCGCAGGTAATTTGCGAAACTCCGCCAACGAGTGCGCGCTTCCTGAGTTTGCGAAGTCAACTCCGTCCTTCTCGGCTTCAGCCAGTGTTTTCATCGGAATCGAAACCAGAGATGTTCCGCTTTCGGCCACGGCACCGCGAAACAATCCCTTCCCCATGGGGCTCACAGAAAGATCGTGCACGAGACCCGAGCCGGCCGATTGCCCGCCAATTGTGAGTTTTCGCGGATCACCACCAAACGAGGCAATGTTCTCTTTCACCCATTGAAGAGAAGCGACAGCGTCGAGAAAGCCGTAGTTTCCGCTCACGTGTTGCGGAGACTCAGCGCTAAGCTCAGGGTGCGCCAGGAATCCAAACGCACCAAGCCGGTAGTTGACGGTCACGAATACCAGGTCTCGCCGTGCGAGATTCGTACCGTCGTAAACGTCCACGGACCCAGCGCCTTCCATGAAGCCACCGCCGTGGAAGAACACATAGACAGGTAACTTGCGGCCCTTGAAATTTACTGGCACCCAAACATTCAGATAAAGGCAGTCTTCGCTTGTGGGCCCCTGAATCATGAACTCCTTGGACCAGGGCAGGCGCTCGTAATCTTTGCGCTGAATGCAGGCGGCGGGGGCGATCAAGGATGTGCCCCACGGCACGGTGCGCACAGAGTGGTATTTCTCGAAAACGACAGGCGAGACAAGAAAAATTTTCGTATATACACCGCCAGGATACGACCAAAACACTTCACGCTATCCAGTCTTGTACCTCCAGCACGGATGGGGCGAAGACGAAGCAGGTTGGAGTGACCAGGGCCATGAAAACTTTATTCTGGACAATTTAATTGCCGCTCGTAAAGCAACACCGATGATCATAGTTAACGAGAACGGAATGACGGGTGTCCACCTTCAACCGCCTCCTCCGCCTCGACCCGGACCCGCGGCTGCAAATGCACCACCTTCCGGGTCGGTGTTGCGCTTCTTCATGGATGAACGGTACGCATCTTTTGACAGAGTCGTTTCCCACGATTTAATCCCGTTTATTGACGCCAATTTCCGCACCATACCAGATCGCAACCACAGGGCGTTGGCGGGTCTTTCCATGGGTGGTGCCCAAGCACTTCGTATCGGACTGAATCACTTGGATCAATTTGCGTATATCGGCGCATTTAGTCCCGCCATTGCGATAACCGATACGACCAAAGAATACGATGGCGTTCTATCGGATCCGGCGAAGATAAATCAGCGACTTCGTCTTTTGTGGATTGGCATCGGCGACGACGATTTCCTCCTCGCACCCGTGAAAGAATCTCACCAGACACTAGAGAAAGCCGGAGTCAAACATGTGTGGGTCGAAAGTTCGGGGGCTCACGTCTGGACGGTGTGGCGCAAGTACCTCGCCGATTTCGCGCCAAGGCTTTTTCAATAAAGTCGGGCATCGTGAGGCGAGGGACGATGTTGAGATGAATTCATGATTAAGCCAGCACTCGTGATTGGGTTGGGCGAGGTCTTGTGGGATCTTCTGCCCTCAGGAAAGGTATTGGGTGGTGCACCCGCGAACTTTGCTTACATGACAAAGGTGCTGGGAGACCAAGGCGTCGTCGCCAGTCGTATTGGCAACGATGACTTGGGACGCGACGCTTGTAGCGTCATGCAAAAACTTGGTCTGAACACATCGTATGTGCAGCGCGACGATCTGCATGAAACCGGTACTGCGAGCGTGTCACTTGACACTTCTGGCCAGCCAAACTTCACAATCAAAGATTTCGTTTCGTGGGATTTCTTGCAATGGACTGCAGCTTGGGAGGAGTTATCTGCCCGTGCAGATGTTGTCTGTTTCGGTTCGCTTGCTCAGCGCTCACCGACATCCGCGGCCACCATTGAATGCTTCCTGCGAAGCGCGCCGGAGAAGGCGCTCCGCATCTGTGATGTTAACCTGCGCCAGTCCTTTTACAACAGAGATGTGCTGCGTACATCGTTCCAGCATGCACACATCGTCAAGCTCAACGAACGGGAGTTGCTCCAGGTGTCAGCTTTGCTAAAGTTGGGCGATGGAAGCCAAGAAATGCTCGCCAAGCAATTGCTGAGCGCGTATGAGTTGCGGCTGGTTTGCATAACACGTGGTGCTCGTGGAAGCTTGCTTGTGACGGAAAGTCATACGGTTGAGCATAGCGGCTTCCGTGTGAAGGTCGCAGACGCCATCGGTGCAGGAGATGCCTTCGCGGCCTGTCTAGCTCATCACTATCTGCGCGGCCATTCGCTCGAGGAAATCAGTGAGGCTGCAAATCGCCTTGCATCATGGGTTGCGACTCAAACGGGCGCGACCCCGTCGATTAGTGCAGGCCGATTGCAAAACATTCTAAGTGGGGTTGCGCTTCACTGAAGGAGGCGCTGTGAAGAGTGGTTGGACTGTGGCGGTGGCATCGGCTTCTCAGAGCTATTCTTCAGCCGCTGCGAAGCAGCGTTTTCGAAACCAACCTAGCTTGACCCCGATCCGTTTGGAACTCCAGCAACCTGACTCAGGTGCCTCGGGAAACCTCAATTTGGCGATCCAGGAACCGACGGAGCTCGTCTGAGAGCCCAGGGGGAGGCGGCAACTTATAGTCCTCACTGCCTGGACTCATTAGCATCCCATCCACAAACACGTTATGGACGTCACCCTCATCTGGCTCCATGAGCGCAAACAGGATCATTGCCTGGTCCCTTTCGGAAACGTATGCCCGGCGATATCGCCTGTCCAGCAGCAGGCAATGGCAGGTTGGCAGCTCGACTCCCCCCTCATGATCTGTTCAAGGGAGGGGCGTTCGCGTCCGGTCAGGAACTTCCCATGGAGGGTGGAATAACGGGTTTCGGGCAGGGTGCAGGGCTACCGCTGGGCGGTTAGGATTTCTTTTCGACTTGCAGGTTGTTCTGTACGGTGAAAGCGCCGAACACCTGACTGGCTCGAATACCCGCCAGTTGCTTGTCCATGGTGCTGGCGACGGTCCCACACAGACTCAGGTGGCCGTGATCTACCACTATGCGGATTGGCTTGGCTGGATCGATGGCATAGCGGCTGAGTACGGGATCGCGATAAACGGCCCGCCGTCCGCGTTTTGACGTTTTCTTCCGAAATGCCCAGCGCCTTTGCTGTTTCCGCAATGCTCAGTTGCTGCACGTCGCGAAGAATTAGAACAGTCCGATACCTCTGACCGTGAATGGCCGCGGGTACGACCTTGGCACGAATCGTTACCCGGGCGTCGTGCATCCGCAAGGTTTCCAATTTCTGACGCAATTCCGTCTCGATCCGTTTCCGATCTTCACATTTAGAGTAGAAGGAGTCGAAATTGAGAAGAAGCTGTTTATGGTGCACGGCCAGAACACGACGGTCACCAAATATGAATTGATCAATGCCCCGAGTGCGGTTCGTGTGCAGCTTGAACTGCGTCCATTAATTGCTTTCCGCGATTACCACAATCTCACTCACGAAAACCGAACAATCGACGGCAGAGTTGACATACAAAGGGAATTGATCAGCGTTTCTCCATATGGCGGACTTCCTAGTCTTTACTTCGCAAATGACGCCGCCCAGACTGAAAGCACCGGCCACTGGTACCGCAATTTTGAATACGAGGCTGAACGTGAGCGCGGTCTCGATTTTCAGGAAGATTTATTCAATCCGCGTGTGCTTCGTTTCGACCTCAACCAGCGGCCGACAGCCACGCTTATTGCATCGACCGAGACCCGGAAGGTCGATGCCGCTGAGCTGTTTGAACAAGACGAAATCGTCCGCCGTCGTCAGATCACGAAAACACGCGCCAGCCAAAAACGATTTCATAACCTCACTGACTACCGCTGCAGATCAGTACATCGTTTCTCGCGGCGATCAGAAGAGCATCATCGCCGGATATCACTGGTTCAGCGATTGGGGCCGAGATGCCATGATCGCGCTTCCCTGGCTCACGCTTCCCACTGGACGCTTCGATATTGCACGAAACATTCTGCGTACGTATGCGCAACATGTTGATCAGGTCATGCTGCCGAACCGTTTTCCGGATGCCGGGGAGACTCCCGAGTACAACACCGTCGATGCGACACTGTGGTTCTTCGAAGCCGTTCGCGCCTACCATGCCTACACTGGGTCCTGGCGTTCGCCATTCTTCCGTAGGCGTAACGGCATCATGCGTTATTTTCTCTGCCCCGGGCGCGCTATCCAAGCGCGCCGACGGAGCCTCGCCATTAGGTCTCTCATACGGCCGCACCGCGCCGGGCATGCTTTTGAAGCTGCCATGCCTCATCAGGCCGCAAGCCGGTATTGACCCCAAAGAGTACATAATCGTGCAGTTGCCGGGAAGACCTGCCAAAAGATGCTCGGCGGTAAGGCTGCCGAATCGGAATCACTAACCGGCGAGCTATCTCGTTTTGCTTCAATCTAGAATTCCAAGCTAAGATTGCCAAATGCTGGACTCTTCACGAGTGCCGCTGAACCCGGATAAGCGTGCACTTGAGGATGCATCTGCCAAGTCTCAAGCGAAGTTAGCGTTGGCTCTGGGAGTGATCGCAATCGCGCTCAGCTTGGTTCTTGGGTTTGTTTATCTAATATCGGTCCGTCGCGTGGAGGGCGAGTTGGCACGGCTCAGCCAGCAGACGGAAGGTCTCAACCGACTGGTCCAGCGGGCACTGGAGCAATCGCAGACGTCGGCTCAGCAGGCTTCAGAAGCCGCTGCGAACGCGCGGGCAGCGGCTCAACAGCGCGACTTGGCGAATCAGGCTCAATTGAACTCGGAGGCGCAGGCGCAACTTGCGCGGCAGCAGGCCACCGCCGAGCAGCAAAAGGCGGATCAAGCCACACAGCAGGCTGAGGAATATCGGCAAGAGCGAGAGTCGGAACTTCAACAACTGCAACAAGCTCTCGGGCAAATCGCCGAAACGCGTCGTACCGCGATGGGCTTGGTTATGACGCTGGACAGCAAGTCGATTCGCTTCGACTTTGATAAGGCAAACATTAAACCGGAATACCGCGACATCCTCAATCGCATCGCCGGGATCCTGATGACGCTTAAGGGATATACGGTTGCTGTCTACGGATATACGGACGACATCGGCACGCAGACGTACAACTTGCAACTCTCACA
>DASPTU010000002.1:0-8324 GCA_035623255.1 Terriglobales bacterium
GCCGTGCTTGCGCGTCTGGCGAAACGCAATATTTACGCGATCACCTCGTTCATCTTCGGCATGGATAACGACACTCCGGGAGTCGCCGAACGCACCTTGCAGCAGGTCCGCACATGGCCTCCGGGCCTGCCGATCTTCGGATTGCTCACGCCCCTACCTGCCACGCCTTTATACAAGCGACTGGAGGCCACCGGACGGCTCACGCGCCCCGGCACTGGCTGGATTTTGTTCCCTTCACCATGGCGCACACTCCGCTGCTCCCCTCACAATTCACTTTTGAAGGCTCCCTTCCAAATGAAGGCCGTTGACCAAGCGCACCGGAGATGAGAACCTCTAGCCTATCCGATTCGTGCAAATGGAGGTGGTTAGTTTGGCAGAAGTTCGCATTCAAGAAGGCGAAGGCCTTGAAAGTGCATTGCGTCGCTTTAAGCGCAAGGTCCAACAAGAAGACATCATTAAGGAAGTAAAGCGTCACTCGTATTACTTAAAGCCAGGAGAGAGGCGTCGGGTGAAGCAAGCTTTGGCGCGAAAACGTGCCAGAAAAAAGAACCGCAGAGATTCGTCTGGCTCGGGAAGTCCGAAAGATTAGCGGTGCTCAGACTCGCGCTCTTCGAAGTGTGCCTGCCGAGCGTGGGTTGCTTCTTGCGAGTCGATCCCTGGATTTAGATCGGGATTCTGTGTTGAGGCTGCCAGCCCTTAGGGCCCTTGGTCACGTCGAACTGCACCGACTGGCCTTCCTGTAGGCTCCGGAAGCCGCCCGACTGGATGGCTGAGAAGTGCACGAAAACGTCTTCGCCATTCTGGCGGCTGATGAATCCATAGCCTTTGGCATCGTTAAACCACTTTACGGTTCCTTGTTCCATGTGTTTGTACTGTTGTTCCTTCTTGTTAGTTACGCTGGAGGGACTCGGAAGAAAACTTGCGCAGGTTGCTTGCTGATGAGGCGAGTGCTGCTTACGATCGTAACGTGCACGGCACACAATTAGCAAGCAGATTCGATATGTGTGTCATCGGCGTCTGGGCTGAAGCTCTCACCACATCTCCGTTTGTTCCCGCTTCGTCAGGCCGACGGAACTATCGTATAATCAGACTGCTTAACCTCGAAGATACGCGATCAAAGCACCCAGCGCCTTCGCGATTGAGAGATCGAGAGGCGTTCTTATTGCGTCAGCAACCTTTCTTCAACCCACCAATTGCTGCTACAACCGCTGTGCTTTCGCGTCTGTCGCCAACAACCAGCCCGAAGTACAGGAGTTCAGTATGTCTCAAATTAATGGTGACAAGGCCAGATTTAACCGGGAACGGAAGCAGAAGATTGCTCGTCGGAAGCGAACCCGCGAACTGCTGAGGCGCGAGGCAATGCAAAGCAGATCAGTTGACAGTCCAGTCGCCGCGAGGAAAGGTTCGGTGTCGGCATGAACACACCACTGCTGGCTTTTGCGCTTCCCCCAGCGATTCCCGGTGTAGGCAAAAAGAAACGAGTGCTCCTGGTAGATTCGTCTGCCCGCAAGCGAGAGTTGCGCGCTGAGATCCTGAGAAGGCTGGGCATCGAAGTGGACTGCGCCGCGGATATCAACGAAGCGCGATCTTGGTGGCGAGCCGACCTCTACAACCTGGTGCTCATCGACCTGGAGAATGACGCCGGCCGAGACGAATTCTGTCGAGACCTTCGCAGCTCCAGATCCCCACAGCAAATCGCGTTCCTCGTAGGCAAACCTGAGTACCTGGCTAACACTCCGAATACGGAGGATGCGTCTTCAGGTCAGCCGACGAGCGCCCTAATCCTTCAGAAGGAGACCGCCGAAACACGGTCAGCCGATGTTTCTGGAACTCAGCCTCACCGCTGGGGGATTCTGGAAGCCTCCCAGCGAATCTCTGCGGTCAGGTCCGCATCTCAGGCTCGCTTACAGGCGATACGGGAGAGACCAGCGCCATCACGAGATCTCGAACCGCGTTACGCTAAGCGCCCCGCAACTGAAACACGAACTCTGGATGAATTGTTAGGAGAAGCGAAATGAAGAACCTTTACGTTGGGAACCTGCCCCACAGCACGACCGAAGCCGAACTACGAAAGCTTTTCGAGCCGCACGGTGCTGTGGAAAAGGTCAGCCTCGTGACTGACCGCGATACGGGCCGCTCGAGGGGTTTTGCGTTTGTAGAAATGACTGATGCCAGCGAAGCCGACAAAGCGATAGGGGCATTGAACGGAAGCAACCTGGGTGGACGCACATTGACCATCAACGAGGCCAAGCCTAGGTCTGATCGGCAGAGAAGTGGCAGCCCACGCTTTGGCCGTGGGCGCGACGACTACCGTGGACATGCGCGTCAGCCGCGCGAACCGCGCTGGTAGATTTTCCTGTTGACGAAAATCGGGCCGGGCCTGGTTTGTACGAATGCCCGCCAAGAACAACGTTCGTATTGGGAGACTTGGGTATGCCACGAGGCCGATCAACGTTTATGAAGCGCCAGAAGGAACAGGCGCGGCAACAAAGACAACGGGACAAAGCAGAGCGCAGGAATCAACGAAAACAGGAGAAGCTCGCCGCAGGTAACTTGGATGAGATGGCCGAGTTTCACGAACACGCCGCCGCCCAAGCCGCTCTATTCAATCTTGGCGTCGAACAACCCGGTCCCAGTGAAACACCGATTGCGGCTGCCAAGGATTAAAGCCAAGGCTGGGGATTCTCAAGTGAGAGGCGTGGTCTACTGATGTTCCTGCGGGGTTAAAAAAGCGCACCCGACAAACCCCTTAGGTGCGGAGTATGATCTTCGACATGGCCACGGCTCGCAAACGCGGGAACCCTAACTGGGGCAAGCTTATTCCCTGCCCTCCAACTTTACCTACCGAATTCGAGATCGAAGTCAAGCGATTACGACTCACGAAGCAGCTGTACGTCCGCTCAGCTGAGCTACGCTGCTGGTGCGAGCGAAACAAGAATCGGATCTACATTCCCGAATGGCTCCTTGAGGCGTGGGGCATCGTCGTAGACTTAAAGTACGGCGAACGCATCTAGCTTTCTTCTTCGTTCATACTCCTCCTATTCCAGTCGGGAGGTGCTTTCCGAACGTAGCACCTTTACAGAGACTAGGGTGCGCCAACGTAAACACGCTGAGCGGGGAGATCGGGCGCGGGCATAGAACGCGGTCCCTGCCACCCTGGGCGGATCGGGATGGGAGCGGGGACGGGTGGACGCGCGGCGGGCGGAGTGCGAGGGCGAGAAAGCGGGCGCGTGGGAGTGACGATTAACCCCGAACTACGGACCGACAAAATCCTGTCACCTACTTCCATGCCTTCTGTCACTTCTGACAGGTCCCTAATCCCAGCACTCAGCTATAGAATGCACCGGTTGTGTCCAAATGAGGAGATCTTTGCCTCCGACATGATGAGCATGCATCCCGCCTATGTCTTCAAGGCGGGCGGGAACGACGCGTCTCTCGACGGACAGGATAACGTCAAGAGCTTGTATCGCTTCTGGGCGGAAACCAATCAGGCCATCTTTTTCGTTGAGAACGAAGAGGTCGCTGTCTCCGACCACAACATCTTTTCAACCGCAGTGATGAACCAACAGGTTTCGGGAAAAGTCTTCACAGCAAACAAACTGATGGCCCATTTACCGAATGCGGTTTCCCACAAAATACTCGAGAAACTGCTCGCCGCAAAGAGCCATAAAGCCAACGAGAACGACATGTATCTGTACCGTTCAACCATCCACATGGTCTGGCCATATGACGACCGCTGCAGGTTGATTGGGGAGGACGTCTACGAACCATACCCGGAAAAAGCGGAACTCTTTAAACTGGACCCTGCCGACGTGCTAACCACCGAAGAGGCAGCCAAACTCCTTGCTCCACTGATCAAGCCGTTGCCCTCATTCGACGAGGTGGTTTTGGGCAAGAAGTCAGTCGCGTAACGCTGGACGGAACTTGCGTGTCAGTACACAGACCGTGTGTTATGCAATGTAAGAAGCATACGGCCCAGCCGCGTGTCTCTTGCCTGTGGTGCCCACTTCGGTGCCTCAGGCCGAACGGGTACCGATGTATAGAGGACAGCCATGAAGTGCACTCAACGTAGTGTAGTCGTGTTGTCTATCGCTCTCTCACTCGGAGTCTGTTTCACCGCTTGCAACAGGGGCATGTCCGCCAACGACAAGGTCGGCTTAGCAGAGACGGTGGGCATTGCGACCGACGCGTACATTTATGGGTACCCACTGGTCACGATGGACATGACGCGCAAGCAGATGACCAATGTAGCTGTTCCCGACCAGGGTCATGCGCCGCCGGGACAACTGGTGAAAATGCGGACTTACCCTGCGGTCGATTATCACGCCGTCACAGCACCAAATGCCGACACGCTCTACACCACCGCCTGGCTGGACGTCTCACGAGAGCCGTGGATTGTCAGTGTGCCCGATATGAGTGATCGCTATTACCTGCTCCCCCTGCTGGATGGGTGGACGGATGTGTTTCAAGTGCCCGGCAAAAGAACCACAGGGGGAAAATCGCAGAAGTATGCCATCACTGGGCCGGGATGGTCGGGGACTCTGCCGGACGGTGTGATCGAATACAAGTCGCCCACGGGTCTGGTCTGGCTGCTCGGGCGCATCTATTGTACCGGCACGCCGGAAGACTACAAGGCTGTTCACGCTCTGCAGGATCAGTTTGAGTTGGTTCCCGTGAGTTCTTACGGCAAGCCGTATACTCCGCCGCCGGGAGAGGTAGACAACAACTTCGACATGAAGACGGCTGTCCGCGACCAGGTGGATGCGCTAGGAGTGGATGAATACTTTTCTTACCTCGCGCGCTTGATGAAGACCAACCCGCCGGCTGCGGCAGATGCGCCGATGCTGGCAAAGATGGCGAAGATCGGGTTGGTGCCGGGACAGGACTTCGATGGCAACAAGCTGAAACCCTTCGACCAGGAACTCATCAAGGCCGTGCCCAAGCTCGCACAGTTGAAGATCTTGGAGTACTTCAAGCAGGCCGGGAAGCCGATCAACGGTTGGATGTTTACCACCAAAGCAGGCACCTACGGTACCGACTACATCCAGCGGGCATTGATTACAGCGATCGGTTTGGGTGCGAATCGCCCGCAGGACGCGGTTTATCCCACCGGGGAAAAGGATGCCGATGGAAACTCGCTTGACGCCGCATCCAATAAATATGTCATGCACTTCGACAAAGGCCAGATGCCCCCGGCAAATGGATTTTGGTCCATCACGATGTATGACGCGTCGTACTTCTTCGTTCCGAACCCAATCAACCGATACAACCTCAGTTCACGAAATGAGTTTGTGGTCAATCCCGACGGCTCTGTCGACCTGTATCTGCAGGCGCAGTCACCCGGCAAAGCGAAAGAGCCAAACTGGTTACCAGCTCCAAAGTCGAAGTTCGTCCCTATGATGCGTCTGTATTGGCCAAAGGAGACACCTCCGTCCATCATCGATGGAACGTGGAATCCTCCGGCAATCAAGAAAATTGAGTAATTAGTCCCGCCCGAGCAGCCGCTCTTCGGAGCAGCGTTCTGTTCTTGCTGAAGTAGCTGTTGATAGCGGGTAGGATGGTAGTACCACCTTCCGACTTAGGTCGGACTGAGCGAAGGGCATCGCATCCGCTCGCTGTGCTGGATCACGATAGGGCATGTGCATTTCTCAGAAAATCAATCACCCTGGCGTGTGACCGGGGGGATGGGGATGGCGGCACAACAGAGGGGGCAGTGGGGCGCGCGTCGGGCGGCGTTCAGGTGCGGGCGCGGCTGGCGGAGTGGAGCGGGCGGAATCGGGGGCGCGGGGCGAGGGTTAAAGATGAGCTGAAGGAGCCACAGGTCCTCACTGCGGTAGACCCATTTTCTTCAGGAGCGCGGCATAGCGGGGGTCAGAGTGCAGACCATCCAATTGATGCATCGCTTTGATGTAATTGAGATTATTGGATTTTTCCAAGTAAGCCTTCTCCAGCAGGCGAAAGCTTGGTCTCGATCGCCCAAGTCAGCGTAGTTGGAAGCAATATCGACGGGGTCTCCATAACGTCGTTTCGCCAATTGTAATTGCAGTTCGATGTATTTCTTGATCGTGGCGTGGTATCCAGACTTCGCATACACAGCTCGGGTCGGACGCATCCAACAGGTATCCGATGAAGAACGACAGGAACCTATTCTGCTGGTAAGGATTGTGAGAGGCTTATGAGATTCTGGGGAACCACTCGAATGAGGCCATGACGCGGGCTATCGATGTCAGCTATGAG
This sequence comes from Terriglobales bacterium, assembly GCA_035623255.1. Classification (GTDB taxonomy): domain Bacteria; phylum Acidobacteriota; class Terriglobia; order Terriglobales; family Acidobacteriaceae; genus JAFAGX01. Next base: position 6,238 of record DASPTU010000002.1, read on the forward strand.
GAAAAACGCGAGAGATACAGCCAGCGGTAGGACCAAAAACACAGTAATGCCTCTCCGGTGAGAGGAATAGCCGATTAACGCACTACTGAAAATAGCAATAGCGGCCATAAACCCCCAGGCCGCAGTTGGCAGGCGATACCACCACGCGGCCTGAGTGTATCCTTGCGAGTTCAATACGTCGTTCATACCGGAAACCGCAAGGCCGACCGGATACGTCGGCTGCTTCGCAGCGGCTGCTTGCACGACTGACCAAAGTTCGCTCTGCAATTGTGCTGTTTGGGCGTTGATGCGCCCAAGTCGCTGTTCATCACGAGTTTCATAGAACAATATGCGCTGATCGAGGTAGTCCTTCAGCAGTTCACGCACTTTGGCTGCGTCGGAGGCGGAAAGCAAGTCAGCGCGGACGTACTCTGTACCGATCGCATTCGCTTCTGCCTCCTCGTAGTTCTTGCGTTGATCGTAGCGACCGGCAGCCATCGAAAAACTGAAGCCGATAACTAGTCCAAGCAGTGTCAGCGTGGCGGGTATAACAATGCTAAAGTCTTCCCATTCCTCTTGCTTCAAGGGCACCACCCTACTTCTCACGAAAACTCCCATCACTGCTGAAAGCAACAGGCCGACGAGAGAAAATACGAAAACGTCAAGTGGAACGTCTAGTAAGCTTGTCATAAGGAATGAACTGCCGTCCTTCATTCTCTCTGCCAGCAGGCGGTGACTCAGTTCCCCTCGTGAGTCTCACTAAGGTTCACTGGCTGCGGGGGCATTGTAGCGCATGGTTGACGCTATCAGATTACACAAGGTTGAATAGTGGTCAACTTGCGCTATGGCGATGTTTTCCAACCAATCTCACGAGAAGATCAGTCTGCTGTGTCAATTCTAGCGGACCGCTGAAAGAGGGCGGCTGAACAGGTCGGAGGCGATGTGGTCGCCTAGCTCCCAAGGCTTGTACGAATCGAGGTTGGACAATATGACGATGCAGACTCGATCGTTTGGGTACCGTTGTATGCTGCTGGAAAATCCTTCAACACCTCCTCCGTGGTAGTAGAGCAACCTGCCAAACTTGAGGCGCGAAATCACGATGCCATGGCCGTAGTGCTGTCCTTCATGCGTTGCCTCAGGATATTCGGTGAACATCTGTTTCAGTGAGTCAGACGATAGCAGTTTCCCCTCCGCCGTGAGCGCTTCGTTCCAGCGGTACATATCCTCGACCGTGGAATAGATGCCACCCGCAGAGAATGGAACACTCATATCGATGAAGTCCGCGTTGGCGGTGTGACCGTCGATGGTTTAAGTGTTCGCCGCAGAGATGACACCGCAGAGAATAAGCGCACAGAGTGCAATACCTGAATCGCGTTGAAATGCCATCTGGAGATTATCGTCGCTCTCGAAATCACTGGCAAAGAAAGCTAGCTGTTGCCATCAGGTGATAGCACTTAAAACCACTGAAGAAACGGAGTAACGTGCTGCCCAGTTTGCTGATGCGTCCCAGCCGCCGTCGTTCGCCACTGGAGTCTTCTGCTGGAACCAGGGGAGAACGGGGGGGCCGCCCACCGGTCGTAGTCCGAAAGAAACCAGGCCCAAAGCCGAGGAATCAATTACACTGCCGACATGCCTACCGGCCAAGGCTCGATCCGTCTTTTTCATTTTTCCGGCATCGATGTCTTTCTGCACTGGTCATGGTTTTTCGTCGCCGTCTACGAGATCCAGAGCCGCGCTGGCCGATATTCTTCGGTTACGTGGAATGTTCTGGAATACTTCGGGCTCTTCCTGATCGTGCTGTTTCACGAGTTCGGACACGCCTTCGCTTGTCGTCAGGTGGGCGGACGAGCGAATCGGATCGTCCTCTGGCCACTTGGCGGAGTGGCCTACGTGGATCCGCCGCCACGCCCGGGCGCCACCCTTTGGAGCATTGCCGCCGGGCCGCTCGTGAATCTCGCTCTGGCCCCACATCCCAGCTATGGCTCTTCCACGCCCGCAGTCCGGTTTTATCCTTGTGCGTCGTGAGGTAGAGGAGGGCCAGAGTGATTTCATCCACCTTGTCGTTGTCGATGTCCATGATGTCCTCGTGCGCTGGCAACGCTGTCGAA
>DASPTU010000003.1:0-127276 GCA_035623255.1 Terriglobales bacterium
TTCGGTGACCCGGAGAAAGGCTTCGCCGAAGCTGACCACATTGCTGAAGCCCGGTTCATCGCCAATGAAGTGACCCACGCTGCGATGGAGCCGCACTCCACGCTCGCGGCATTCGAGATCGATTCGCAAACCGGAAAGCCAGGAAGACTGACCGTCTGGTCCTCCACGCAGGTTCCTTACTACCTGCAGCACAAACTATCGCTGGTGCTCGACATGCCCATGGCGCAGATTCGCGTGATCAAGCCGCTGGTGGGCGGCGGCTTCGGAGGAAAGAGCGAGGTCATCCCGCTGGAGATTATCGCGGCGGTGACCGCTCGAAAGGCTCGCGCCCCGGTAAAGATCACCTACAGCCGCGAGGAAGTGTTCTGGGCGCACCGCGGGCGTCCGCGCACGATTATCGATCTGAAAACCGGCGTAAAAAACGACGGCGGGATCACCGCAGTGAAAGCACAAGTCATCCAGGACGGCGGCGCCTATTGCTCGTACGGCGTTGTCACCATTCTTTACTCGGGGGCGCTGCTGGGCGCGTTATATGACATCAACCATATCCAGTACGACGGCTATCGCGTGCTGACGAACAAGCCGGCCTGTGGCGCCATGCGCGGTCACGGGACGGTGAACGTGCGGTTCGCTTTCGAGTCGCAACTGGATGAACTCGCCGCAAAGATCGGCATGGATCCTGCCGCGATTCGGCGCCGCAATCTGCTCAAGCCGCCAACCATCACCGTGAATGGCTTGCGTGTTCAGAGTTACGGATTACCCGATTGCATCGACCAGGTTGTGCAGCGCTCCGGCTGGTCACGGCGCAAAGGCAATCTGCCCAAGGGCCGCGGCTTGGGAATTGCCTGCAGTCACTACGTCAGTGGAGCGGCAAATTCCATCATCCGCTCCGACATGCCGCATTCCACGGTTAACATCAAGATTGATCGCGACGGCGGCGTGGTCGTGTACACGGGCGCATCAGAAATCGGGCAAGGCTCGGACACCATGACCGCCCAGATTGCCGCCGAGACTCTGGGATGTTCCCTGAGCCGGGTCAAGGTTGTCGCTGCCGATACCGACCTAACGCCCATCGACATCGGGTCCTACTCCAGTCGTGTCACCTTCATGGCCGGAAATGCGACCTTGCGCGCTGCGCAAGAAATCAGGAAGCAGATTGCATCGGCAGCAGCCCGCAAAATGAATTGCACCCCCGAAGACCTCGTGTTTCGCGACGACTCTGTATCCCGGACGAATGGCCTCGTAGGGACCGCCGTCTCAGGCCGTCCAGCCGACCAAAACCTGGCTCCGTCTGTCTCCGGCCGCGTTGAAGGCCAGATTCTGCGTGGATCACTGCAGCAGAAGCGCAAAGAGGAAGCCCCGAAAGATCGGATGACGTTCGAAGAGGCAGTGGTCGCCGCAATCGATTTTCACGGCGCCCTCACCGGAACCGGATCCTATGCGCCTCCTGCCGAAGCTCGCGGCGGCAAGCACAAAGGCGGCGGAGTTGGTCCTTCGCCGGCATACTCCTACTCGGCGCAGGTTGCAGAGGTCAGCGTCGATAAAGAGACCGGCGAAGTCGCAGTGCACAAAGTGTGGGCAGCGCATGATTGTGGCCGAGCTTTGAACCCGGTTTCGGTGGAAGGACAGATCATCGGGTCGGTCTGGATGGGCATGGGGCAGGCGCTGACCGAGGAGATGATCTGGAAAGACGGCCTGCTGATGAATCCCGGCCTGCTCGAATATCGGAGCCCCTCAGCAGTGGAATCGCCCGAAGTCGAGCCCATCATCGTAGAAAGCATCGATCCTGAGGGTCCGTTCGGCGCGAAAGAATGCAGCGAAGGTTCACTCGCTGCGACGATCCCAGCCATTGCCAACGCGATCTACGACGCAGTTGGTGTCCGCCTCCATGAATCTCCGTTTACCCCGGAGAGAGTTCTCGCTGCACTGCGCACGAAAAAAGCGCAAAAGAAACTGAACTTGACCGAAGGGGTTGATCCAACCTCTCCCACGACATTCCGTGAGCACGGGGGATCACTATGGTTTCGTGGCAAGGGCCCCAAGCGTCATGCTCTGGATCCCTCGCACAGAAGCGTGCAACCGGGAGGCGATGATTGAGTCTCCCCGACTTCAAGCTTCTCCAACCCCGAACCATTGCAGAAGCTATTGACCATCTATCAAAATACGGCAGCAACCTCCGCATCCTCGCCGGCGGTACCGACCTCATCCCCTCCATGCAGCAAAAGCTGTTCGAGCCGGAATATGTACTCGACATTCGCCAGATCTCGGAGTTGAAGGGAATTCGTGAGAAGCAGGGAAGTGGCGTCGAGATCGGCGCCCTTACCACGCTAACCTCAATCGAGCAGTCCCAGCTCTTGCGCCACAGATATCCGGTCCTGACCGAGGCCGCGGCGACCGTCGCCTCGCCCATCCTGCGTAACATGGGCACGATCGGCGGCAACATCTGCCTGGACACGCGTTGTCTCTGGTACAACCAGTCGCTCACGTGGCGAAAAGCTTGCGGTTTTTGCATAAAGAAAGACGGAGACCTCTGCCACGTCGCGCCCGGTGGGGCCAAGTGCTGGGCGGCCTTTTCCGGCGACACCCCTCCCGCGTTGTTGTGCTTGAATGCTGAAGTGGAAATCCTAAGTCCATCCGGCGCGCGACGCGTATCGTTGCGCGAGTTTTATACCGGCCTCGGAGATAACTATCGTCGGCTCCAGCCGCACGAATTGCTCACGCGACTATTTCTGCCCGAGTCGACCTCTGGTTATCAAGGTGTTTATCGTAAGCTGAGAGTTCGCGGTTCGATCGACTATCCCCTGGCCGGAGTCGCCGTGGTGATGAAGCGGTCAAACGGCCGGATCGCGGATGCACGCGTCGCGATAACAGCGGTGAATCCCGCGCCGATTCTGGTAAAAGGGGCAAGTGAAGCGCTAAAAGGAAAAGTGTGGAGCGAGGAACTGGCCGACGCAGTCGGCGAGATGGCTACGAAATCTGCCAAGCCGCTCACCACGTCTGCGCTCACGCCTGAATACCGCCGCGAAATGATTCGCGTATTCACCAAAAGGGCGCTGCTGGCAGCAGCAAATAACTGATCCCTCGTTCTTCTTTCTGAGCAGAGTTGAAGAATCTCTGCCATGCTCGAGGGCCTATCGTCTAACACCTGCTAGAATTCGTGCGAAAGGTCAACGAACCACAACTCCCTTGATCACCGACTGCCATATTCATATCCAGCCCATCGAGATGTTCAAGCCTGAGGCCTTGGAACTAATGAAGAGAAAGCGGCCCAATTACCTGCAGATTGTCGAATTCTGCCGCTCACCAAAGGCTTTCCTGCGCTATCTCGACCAGAGCGGTATTGATCGGGCCGTACTCATCAATTATGTCGCTCCGGAGGTCATCGGCTTCACTAGTGGTGTAAACCAGTTTGTGGCTGACTACGTTAAAGAGAATCCGCGGCGATTGATTCCCTGCGGCAGCCTGCATCCGCGCCACACCACCAACATCATGGCCGATGTCGAGCAGCTTCTCCGCCTCGGCATTCGCATGATTAAGATTCACCCTCCTCACCAGCTGCTGTTTCCCAACGATTACCTTACCGGCGTCAAGGAGCTGGAGATCATCTACCGCGCGGCAGAGGCCAATGGGATTCCGGTAATGTTTCACACGGGAACGTCAATTTTTCCCGGGGCCCGCAACAAATATGGTGACCCCATCTACCTGGACGATGTCGCGGTCGATTTTCCAAAACTCAAGATCCTGCTGGCCCACGGCGGGCGGCCGTTGTGGATGCACACGTCATTTTTCCTCATCCGGCGTCACCCCAATGTGCTTCTGGATATCAGCGGAATCCCGCCGAAAACTTTATTGCACTATTTTCCGCGGCTGGAGGAGATCGCGCACAAGACTTTATTTGGGACCGACTGGCCGGGACCGGGAGTGCCGGACATCAAGCGAAACCTGGAAGAATTTCGCGCGCTGCCGCTGAAAGAAGAAGTGAAGGAGCAGATCCTGAGCCGCACCGCGCTCGCAATTTGGCCGGCGTAGCAGTTCCCAGTCTGTCGACTTGTCATTCCGCGGAGCTTCAGCGACGACGTATCTGCAGTTCTGTAACTCTATCGCGACGTGAACAGGTGTCCCAGCTTTTCCTTTTTTGTTTTCAAATACTCCTCCGCGTGAACACTGGGCGACACCTCGCAGGGAACTCGCTCCACAACTTTGATTCCGCCTCGCTCCAGGGCTGCAACCTTGTCGGGATTGTTTGAGAGCAGTCGCACTTCCGAAACCCGAAGCGATTTAAGAATCTGCGCAGGCATGCCGAACTCGCGCTGATCCGCTTTGAAGCCCAGGCGCTCATTGGCTTCCACCGTGTCCAGGCCGGCATCCTGCAGCTCGTACGCTTGCAGCTTCGCCATAAGTCCGATCCCACGGCCCTCTTGCTGTTCGTAAATCAACACGCCCCCGCCTTCGGAAGCGATCATCGACAGCGCCAATTCGAGCTGTTGCCGGCAATCACAGCGCAGCGAGCCGAAAACGTCCCCCGTGAGGCATTGGGAATGTACCCGCACCAGCGGAGGCGAAGAATGAATGTTACCCATGACCAGGGCCACACTCTCCTCGGTGCGCCCATTGAAGTCCCCGCGGAATCCAAAAATTCGAAAGTTGCCCCAGCGGGTAGGGAAGTCGGCGGACGCAATCTGCTGAACAGCCTCAGAAGTCACACGAACATTATAGCGGCCTCTCCCCTTACTGCTCGTCATCCCGAGCGGAGGACCTCCTTTACTTGCGACGAGGTTCGCAGTCGAGAGGCCTGCTTTTGAGCCCTTTCCTCTACCACGAGGCATACCGATACCTTCTCGGTCGCTCCGGCATGAGCTTGATCAAGAGAATTCCGGCGACAAACCCGCCCACGTGCGCCCAAAAGGCAACGCCACCCGTCGTCTGGCTCGCGCCTGCAATCGAAGTCGCGGTGCCGCTCAGAAACTCCAGCACGAACCAATACCCCAGGAACACCCAGGCCGGCAGCCACCAGAAGGTGACGAACACGATCAGAAAGACCAGCGTCAACACCCGTGCTCGGGGATACAGCACGAAATACGCGCCCATCACGCCCGCGATCGCCCCGCTCGCTCCGATGGTTGGCTGGCTCGACGAAGCCTCGAGCAGAATGTACGCAATCGCGGCCGCGGCGCCGCTCAGCAGATAAAACACCAGATACTTCACATGGCCCAGATAATCTTCGACATTGTCGCCAAAGATCCACAAGAACCACATATTACCGATGATGTGCAGCCAGCCGCCATGCAGAAACATCGAGGTCAGGATCGTGAGCGACAATCCTGGCAGCGCGTAATTTGATGGGCCCGCGATTGCGCGCTCAAAACGCCGCGGCACCACGCCAAACTCGTAAATCAGGCCGTTCAGCGCGCGACGGTTCTCCGCTACCACCCATAATTCAAACAAAAACACCACCACATTCAGCGCGATAAGAAAATACGTCACATACGGCGTGCTGTAGCGCGGGGCATCGTCACGAATGGGAATCATGCGGGCTTACGGATTTGATAATTTTGTAAATCGAGTAAATTTGTTATCGGATTGCGGGTATTGTTAAGTCCGTTGGCAAACCGTCAATCTGCTAATTACAAGTTACCAAATCCCTGTGAACGGCGTCGTCATTATCGATAAACCCGCAGGCCTGACCTCGCATGACGTGGTCAACCAAGTGCGGCATATGCTGCATGAGCGCTCCGTCGGCCATTTGGGCACGCTCGATCCGCTGGCGACTGGTGTTCTCCCCCTAGTCGTTGGCAACATGACGCGCCTCGCCCAGTTCTATACGTCGTCCGAAAAAACTTACGAGGGCGTGATCCGCTTTGGTTTCGCCACCGACACCTATGACGCCGAAGGTCAGCCCGTCGGCGCTGTGCAATCGGTCAGCTTGTTACTGGAGCAAGTTCGCCAACTTGCGGCCCATTTTCGCGGCGTCATCCAGCAGATGCCGCCGCCCTTCTCAGCCAAAAAGATTCACGGCGTGCCCGCCTACAAACTGGCCCGCAAGCAGAAGGCATTCACGCTCAAACCCGTGCAGGTGGAGATCAAGGAATTCGAAATCCTGACCGCGGAAAATGAACGCGCCACCTTTCGCGCGCGGGTGGCTTCGGGCACTTACATGCGATCGGTTGCCCACGACATGGGCCAGCACATGGGCTGCGGCGCTCACCTCGAGTCGCTGCGGCGAACGGGGCTCGCCGAATTCGGCCTCGCCGATGCCCATACGCTCGACGAGCTGGCAGTCGCCGTCACCAATGATTCGGCAGAAGACCTTTTCGTGCATCCACGAAGAATTCTGCCCGACCTGCCTTGCGTCACCGCCACCGAAGAAATGTCTGCGCGCATTCGCTCCGGCCGCACCGTCAACCTCCCCGAACTCTCCCGCGCCCGGGAGGTCAAGGTGTTCCACGGACAGAGTGAACTGATTGCCATCGCCACTCGCGTTGCCGGCACCTTGTTTCATCCTAAAATCGTTCTTGGCGTGCAGCCGCAAACCGCCGACCGCTAGCGTGCACCACGTTTCGCTCGTTTCGAAACATGAGACCGCGACCAGGCGCAATCCCGGTAAAGCTTTGCCGTCTCGTCCTCGCGTCACTGCGCACGAGCAATTGCCGGAGTAGGATGTTCTCCCATGAGCTTTCTCAACTGCTACCAGGACGCCGCTCGGGCCGACGCCTACGCCACGCTCTCCTTCAAAAACACCTATTACCTCGCCTATCGCGACTTGCCCGCAATCATCCAGCAACAAGTCAAGGGTTTCAAGGCGGTCGACTTCGGATGTGGCACCGGCCGCTCAACTCGTTTTCTCCGCCAACTCGGCTTCGAAGTCACCGGCGTCGACACCGCCGAAGACATGATCCGCAAGGCCCGGGAGATCGACCCTTCCGGCGACTATCGCCTGGTCCCCGGCGACGATTTCAGCAGTTTGGACGCGGCGGGCTACAACCTGGTGCTTTCCGCTTTCACCTTCGACAACATCGAAGGCAGGGACACCAAGGTGCATCTTTTTCGCGCCCTTCGAGATTTGCTCGCCGCTGACGGCAAGATCGTCCACATCGTCTCCACGCCCGAAATCTACACCCACGAGTGGGCATCGTTCTCGACCAGGGATTTTCCGGAAAATCGCCGATGCCGCTCCGGGGACAAGGTGAAGATCATCGTGACCGACCACGCCGACCGCCGCCCGGTCGAGGACATTCTCTGGACCGGCGAATCCTACAGGGAAGTCTTTGCCTCCGCCGGACTCACCGCAGTGATCAAGTACGAACCCCTGGCCACCGGTGGCGAAGCCTATCCCTGGGTCAATGAAACCCGCATCGCCCCCTGGGCCATTTACGTTCTCAAAGCCGCCTGACCTCTTGTCATCCTGAGGAAGCGGAATTGTTCGCACGCCACTCCTAAGTGGGGTAGTCAGAAGCCCCGCCCTTCGCTTCGCGATAGGATGGGCTATCGCGTCTAATGTCCGATAACAAGTATTATGTAAAACGCGAGAAATCGCCCGCCAATCCCGCTCCAGCCCAGTTACTGTCCGGCCCTGCCGTCGCTTTTGTACTCTAGTCATATCGAAGTGAGCTATGTCCTCCCCCGCACTATCGTCGACACGTCCTCACTCCAACTGGATTGTTACCTTCCTTGAAGGCGGATTGGCCTTGCTCGCAGTCGGAGTCGTGCTGCTCTACCTCAACCCGTTCTGGCACCTGAACGAAACCGGATTTCTCGATCCGCGAGTGCACTGGTGGAACTACATGGCCGAAGGCGCGGCCGCGCTCGGCCTCCTGCTGCTGGCGGTGGCGCTCGTGGGCTGCCTGGCAGCCCTGGTATCGCGCTGTTTTGCCAGCCGTCCTGCGTGGCCTTATGTCTTGGCAGGCTTGGCCGTTTGCGCAGCTGTAACCTGGGCCAGCCTCGATGGCTTTACCCGGGATTTCCAGGCCAACTTCGAGTGGAATGCCACCGACGGCTTCAGGGTGTTTCAAGTACAAGGCTCGCAAGCAAACCCGGTGCCATCACTCGCGTCGGCCAATCTGGCGTGGACATCGATTATCGGCTTGCAGGTCGAGCCGCAATTGCGCGGCTACTTTCACCTCATCGATTGGCAGCGGGCCAACGGTCATATCGGCGTCACGGTCGCCAGGATTCTTCCGATCGCGTGGCCGATCGGGCTGGGCAACGAAGGCGAAACGCTCGAGGATCCGGACGAGACGCCGCTGATGCAGGCTGCCGAAAGAGGCGACCTCAAGGCGGTGGAGCAATTGCTCGTCGCCAAGCCCGACGTCAATGCCCGTGACCAGGGTGGCGAGACCGCGTTAATTCGCGCCTGCCGCAGCTCGCAGGCGAATCCGGAAGTAGTGAAGGCCCTGCTTGCAGCCGGCGCCGACATCAATTTCCGCAGCCGCAACGACTATACTGCCCTCGCTTGGGCGACCGCCCGCAACAACACTGCCGTGGTGCAGGTACTGCGGAAGGCCGGGGCGAAGCCGTAGTCTCAAGATCCGGTCCCAATCAGCTCCACGGTATTCTCCTCCGCACTCCCCGACGCGAGTAACGCAAGTACGCTTCGATCCAAAGTGGCAAACCTCCCCTTCTTTCGTATCGCCAAACCGAGAAGATATGCGTCCGTAATCTGCTGATGGCCGATGATACGATCGCGGAAAGGACGAACTGCCTCCACAAAGCCGACGTCGTTGGTCCAGAAGCGATGTGTCGGATGGCCCACGTTCGTAGCTAGCAATGAGATGGCGTCGGCCGTGGTAAGCGCGTCTGGGGAGAATGCCGGATTAGAAAGGATTCTTACGAAGGCCGCCTGGGTGAAGGGGCAAGTCGCCCATCCTTGCTCGGCATGTCTCGCGAACCAGCGTGTAACCCGCTCGTGGGCGCTGTGCGCTGGCCACGCGTAGGCAATGAGGACGTTGACGTCGAGCAAAACTCCGCTCACGCGAGCTCGTCCTGAAGGCGTTTTACGTCCTCAGTTGTCACCCGAGGCGAGTCTGGCGGGAGCACCACGACATGAAACCCATTGACAACCCGTGTCTGCAGCGGCGCTCGCAGCCCTTTTCGCACAAGCTCAGAGACGGCCTTTCCCAAGCCCAAGGACCTGCTTTTCGCGTACCTTTGAGCTTCGCAGAATACATCATCATCGAGACTGAGCGTCGTCCTCATACCATTATGATGCCATATTTCAAACCATGATGTCAATAATTACCTAAATGCATCATTACCGCACTGTGATGCTCACGTAACAGTCCGATGCTTTAGTAAGGCTTCGAGCTCCTCCCGAAAAAACTTTAGCTGCTCCAGCCTCTCGGGCGTGGCTTCCACGATCTCCTGTTTGGCCTGGAAAACCTTGCGCCCGTCGACCTCGGTCAGAACGCCGATCGCCTCCCCGATTGCCCAGCCGGGCGTGCCGAGCATCTGCAGACCGTCGGGTACCGGCACCAGCAGTGCGATGCAATTTTCGCGCACCACTCCCACGCATTTAGGAAAGCGGTCAAAGGTTTTCAGTTCGAATCCAGCGAGATAGATTTGCTGCAGTTGTCGGGCAGGATCGGGCATGAAGGAAATTGGTAATTGCGTAATTTGTAATTGCGCAATTTAAAGGTTGTGGCTCTTCGCTTTACAAATTACAAATTGTCCAAATTACCGATTCTCCTACATCTTGTATCTTCCCAGGTCCTCGTCATTGAGGTTCTCGAGCCACTTGCGCAGTTCTTCCTGGCTGACCCGGTCTGAAGCGCTGGCGGCGAGTTTGGAATTCTTGAGAACCTCGTCGTCAACGAAGATGGGACAATCCACGCGCAAAGCCAGGGCGAGCGCATCGGAAGGCCGCGAATCGATGCTGATGATGTGCCCGTCCCGCTCCAGCCAGATCACCGCATAGAACGTATCTTCCTTCAAGTCGGTGACCACAACTTTGTGCACCTGGGTGTCGAGTCCGGTCAGCACATTCTTGATCAGATCATGGGTCATGGGTCGCGGCGTACTGACTTTTTCAATTTCCAGCGCAATCGCATTCGCCTCGTAGATTCCAACCCAGATCGGCAGCACCGTGTCGCTGCCCGAATCCTTCAAGATCACGATCGGCATATTTGTCACCGGATCCATCATTAGGCCACGGATTTTCATTTCAACTTCCATCGTGATCTCCCGAAGTGCTTCGACTCTTATATCACCATTTCCCCGGTCAGGCTGTTGGGAAAACATCCGGTGGTATGCACGTTGACATAGGCACCGGGTGTCAGTTGCCGGCCGGCAGTGAAGTTCATGACTTTGTTTTGCGATGTGCGGCCGATCCACTGCTGCCGGGCCTCGTTCTTCCCTTCAATCATTACTTCAACCACACTGCCGAGATGTTTCCGGTTCCGCTGGCGCTGAATCTCCCGCTGCTTCTCGTTGAGCACTGCGAGGCGCCGGGCCTTCTCCTGATCAGGGATCGTGTCCGCGAAACCCAATGCGGGCGTGTTCGGGCGCGGTGAATACTTAAACCCGAAAATTCCGTCGTACTCGACTTCGTCCAACAGCGACAATGTCTCCTGGAATTCGGCTTCAGTCTCGCCCGGGAAGCCGACGATGACGTCTGTGGTGATGCTGATTTCGCGCCGCGCAGCCTTCATCCATGAAATTCGTTCCAGGTACTGCTCACGCGTGTACAGACGCTGCATGGCATCGAGCACGCGGGTCGATCCGCTCTGCACTGGGAGATGAACGTGATCACAGAGTGTGGGGAGGGATTCGATTGCATCAACAATGTCGCGGCCAAAATCTCTTGGGTGTGAGGTGGTGAAGCGCACACGCCTGATGCCATGGACTTCCCCCACTGCAACAAGCAAGTCAGCAAAGCTTTTCTTTCGAATAGGATCCTGATAAGAGTTCACGTTTTGGCCGAGCAGCTGAATCTCGGTGTATCCGAGATTGGCCATGTGTCGAACTTCGGCCAGAACGGAATCCGAAGTACGGCTGCGCTCCTTGCCGCGCGTGAAGGGCACCACGCAGTAGGCGCAGAACTTGTCACATCCTTCGATGATGGTGATGTACCCGCGATGTGGGTTGGTGCGGGCGGTGAACTCAGTTTCGAAGCAATGATCGGTCTCGCGGTCGTCGAGGCCGGTAGCCCGCTTCCCTGCCTCGATCTGGACCAACAGTTCGGGCAAATTGCGGTAAGACGCCGAGCCGCACACTATCGAGACGTGGGGCGCGCGCTCGAAAATCTTGTCGCCTTCCTGCTGCGCCACGCAGCCTAGCACGCCGAATTTCTTGCCCTGAGATTGAAGCTTTTTATAGTCGGCCAAGCGATGAAAAACCTTTTGCTCAGCTTTGTCGCGAATGGAGCAGGTGTTGTAGAGGATCAGGCCGGCTTCTTCGACGGTCGAGACCTGGCGGTATCCCTCGGAGATCAGTGTTCCGACAACCTTTTCGGAGTCGTGGACATTCATCTGGCAGCCGAAGGTTTCGAGGTAGAAGGTTTTTGGCTGGTCCGCGGCCATCCTGGGTCAAGTATAGCGCAGGCGTCATTAGCATCGGAGCGGAGAAGTCCCCACTCGATGCAAGATCGGGCTTGGTGGGCCGCCCCCGCCCGGACAAGAGTGTCCGCACTAAACGATATACAGTTTCCCGCCTATGGGTTGGGCAAGGGCGCTGGGCATAAGCCGCACGACTGTGACGGAGTCGCTGAGGACGACTGTTGGGGCCGTCGCTTCCCTGCTGATCGCCCGCGGTCTGAGGTTGCCGGAGTTTTACTGGGCGCCAATTTAGACCGTTGTCATCCTGCTCTCTACGATCAACCCTTTCACCCTGGCGTGGCAGCGCTTTGTCGGCACAGCATTAGGTGCGGTGTTGGGCGCACTCATCGCAAGCGTTCTGCAACCTAACTGGATATGCTACGGTGCGGGCATTTTCTTTTGCGGGCTAGTCAGCGCTGTGTTGCGACTGGGCAACGCGTACCGATTTGCAGCAATCACACTGAGCATAGTGTTGCTGGTCGCCCGCAGTGCTCCGCCGTCGAGCGTGGCCCTTCATCGTTTTATTGAAGTGTCCGTGGGAATTGGCGTGGCGCTGCTGACGACGTTGGTCTGGCCAGATCCGAAGGCTACGCCTTAGATTAGTTCCCATCCCTCGAAAACCGCTGAGGGTCGGGCAACCTACAATGTGAAACAGCTTGCAGCAGAGAAAACTTTTGCAGCTCGAAATTACAATTTCAATCTCGCTTTTCCGCGGCTGAGGCGTTATGTTCAGTTCACCTACCAAAACCGCCAAATGCCGCGGCTGATGGCCAACTGCAGATTCGCGCGGCACGGTGGAGGCAAGTACGTGGAGGCAGCTATGCGGTATCTCCCAGTTCTTCTTGCCAGCCTGATCCTGATGGGATGTGGAAACGGCATCGCCAATAAAAGCATGGATCCGAGGACAGTGAGCGTGGTTGTCCTTCCACCTTCGATCATGGAACTTTCCCCGGCAACTACGCCGGTAAACAGCGTTCCCTTCCTCATGACCGTGAACGGCACAAATTTTGGTACCGCTTCGATCGTGTTCTGGAACGGCACACCGCAACACACAACTTTCCTAACCTCGAACCAGCTCGTGGTCTCGATCACGCCCCAGGACCTGTTGTTCACCGGGCTGGTTCACGTATATGTGCTCAGCGGAGGCCTCACATCCAACACGGTGGATTTTAACGTGACACCTCAGTAGAGTGCAGCGCCCCAAGGCTTGCGAGTTCGGCTGCAGTGCCCGAAGTGTCCGCGTTAGTTTGGGCCTACACGATCCCGTCTAGCCTTATACGCATAGACAACGGCCAGGAGTGGAGGCGCGAGCAAAACTCCCCAGAACGGAACGATGATCCCCAAGATGAAGGGTGCGAGAATCGACACCCACATCGGAACCTTTGCAGCGCGCTTCAGAATGAATGGCTGCAATAGAAATCCGTCGAGCGCCACAATCGCCGCATACAACATGAGAACGTAGAGAGGATGTTTCCAGTCGGCCCAAGCGATTGCTGCGGACAAAACCGGCCCAAGCATGCCTAAGACCGGTCCGAGATGTGGGATCAATTGCAAGAGTGCAGCTAACACCGCCCAAAGCGGGGCGAAGGGGACCTTCAAGAAATACAAACCCAGTAGCCAGAGGATCCCCACCGAAACCGAGTCGATCATCTGAGCAATCAGCCAATTTTTCAGGGCGCCACCGGTGATGCGGGCATGCTGCGCTAGGTCCATACAATTTTTGATGCCAATAATTGTCTTTCAGGAATCACAGTAGTCTCGGGAACCGCTGTTTTCCGCATGTTAGACTCAAAGCATCCCAAAAGGTACAGCGTATGAAATTCGGCGTAATCATTTTTCCGGGCTCCAATTGCGATCACGATGCGTACTGGACCATTCAGCAGGTCGCGAAGCAGCCGGTGACGTTTCT
Organism: Terriglobales bacterium; assembly: GCA_035623255.1. Lineage (GTDB taxonomy): Bacteria > Acidobacteriota > Terriglobia > Terriglobales > Acidobacteriaceae > JAFAGX01. The sequence goes on from DASPTU010000003.1 coordinate 13,438, forward strand.
CTGGCATGAGTCTCACGATCTCCAGAATTGTGACGCCATCATTGTTCCTGGTGGGTTCGCATATGGCGATTACCTGCGAACCGGGGCCATCGCGAAGTTTTCGCCGGTGATGGAGTCGGTGCTGAAGTTCGCCAATGGCGGAGGTCTGGTGCTTGGCATTTGCAACGGATTTCAAATCCTTTGCGAGTCGGGATTGCTGCCCGGGGCCCTGATGCGGAATGTTGGCTTGAAATACGTATGCAAGCCGGTACATGTGCGTGTCGAGAGTAGCAACACGCCATTCACGAACGCTTGTCGTGAAGGCGAGGTCCTCACCATTCCCATCGGTCACATGGAAGGAAACTACTTTTGTGATGACTCTACGCTCGCGGAATTGCGGCGCGAGAAGCGAATAGTGTTTCGCTATGCAGAGCCCGATGGCCGGATTACGGCCGCGGCGAATCCCAACGGTTCGCTGGAGAACATTGCCGGCATCTGCAATCCCGGACGCAATGTGCTGGGCATGATGCCGCATCCGGAACGCGCCGCTGAACCTGAGCTCGGCGGCACAGATGGTTTTAAGATTTTCGAATCGCTGGTCGGCGCCATGGCCGAAAAGTGACGGAATTACACTCTGACCGCCTCGTAGATCGAAACCGACTACTCCAACTCAGGTAGTGCTCAACCTGTTATATTAAAGCTCACCTCAATCACTGAGAGACAAAACCGGAGTTTGCGTCTTTCAAACGAATGATTAGCAGATTTGCATCCACAGCACGCTGGGTGTCCGCGTCTATATTTTTCATGCTGCTAATCTCAGTTCCCCACTTGCACGCGCAGGAAGCGTCGCGCTTTGATGTGTTCGGCGGCTTCTCCTATTTGCGGTTCAATGCGCTGACTATCGGATACCGTAATGACGCCAATCTGTATGGCTGGAACTTTGACGGAACCGGTTATATCAAGCTGAGCTTTGGGGTGACGGTGGATGCCAGCGGCGATTATGGCTCGAAGATCAGCGCTTATCATTTCATGATCGGGCCGCAGTACACGTGGAGACGGGACAAATCCAACCTTTACGTGCACGGGTTATTTGGCAAAGCGCAAAACAACATAAGCATTGTGCAGCCGACGAGAAGCGGGTTTGAGAGTGTGGGCCGATCATTTGGCGGAGGGTTCGGTTACGACTACCACTGGAGGGATCGCTTCAGCATTCGCGTATTTCAGGTGGACATTTTGCACAGCACTACTTTCGGTAAGGGCCAGAACGACGCGCGAGTCTCAACCGGCCTGATCTATCACTTCGGACACATCGGTCATCGCCGCAGGTTATGAGAGTAAAAGCAAAAAGGCGGGAGCCGGTGACGACAATAATCTCATCAGCGAGACCGTCACGGCTGGTTACGACGCTAACGCTGCTTATACCTATGCTCTTGATGGGCGCGACGGCGTGCGCGCCCGGCACGCACCTTGCCTATGTGACGTTGCCGGAATCGAACGGGGTTGCTGCATACCGGATCCGGGATGTAAACAGCATCTTTACTGCGATTGTGGGTTCGCCGTACCTGGCCGGCAACTCGCCCGGGCCGATTGTGGTGAGTCCTTCAACGAAATATGTCTACGTCGCCAACAGAGTTGACAACACGATTTCGCTGTTTAAGGTCGATAGCCAGATCGGATCTTTGACTGAGGTTCTACCGCGCGCTGCCACAGGACTGGTTCCGGCGGCGATGGTAATGAATGCCAGCGGCAGCCTTCTCTTCGTGGTGAATGAAATTGGAAGCAGCATCTCGGTTTACTCAATAAACTCCAGCAATGGCGCACTCAGCTTGGTGGCTGGAACGCCAGTGTTCACAACGCCTAATCCGGTCACGTTGGCGGTCACACCGTCGGGACAATTCTTGTATGTGGTCAATACAAATCTGGGTGCGATTTTCGGCTACTCGATTGCTGCGTCAGGCGCCTTACAACTGGTTCCCGGGTCGCCATTTCCGTCCGATGTTGGAGCTTTCTCTCTGGTTATCGACCCCAACGGCAAGTTCGTTTACGTAGCTAATTCGACAGCCAGCACGGTGTCGATTCTGGCGATTGCTCAGAATGGGGCGCTCAGTCCAGTAGCCGGATCGCCATTTGCGACCGGAACAACTCCGGTATCGGTGGCGGTATCAAAAGGCGGACAGTACTTGTACATTGCGAACCAGGGTTCCAATAACATTACTGAGTACTCGATTGACCCCAACACCGGGTTCCCTACTGTGCTTACCGGATCTCCGGTGAGTGCCAGCATGGGGCCCTCCCTCTTGCTGACTGATCCCGACGGCTTCTTTCTTTATGTCGTAAGCCAAGGCTCCAAGACCATTACGTCGTTCTCGATTCCGGCAGCCACCGGCGAGCTGGCCGGTACAGCCGAATCCACGAGCACATCCGCGTCGGTGGTTGGTATGGCTGTCAGCCACTAGGAAAGCTGCGTCGGCTAAATATGGCGACTTTGGTTGGCCTAAAGGTTCAATGATCAACTTTGGCATCGTCGGTTTCGGGCTGCATGCGGTCAAGCGGCTGATGCCCGGCTTCGCGTTGGCAAAGAACTGTCGAGTGGTGGCGCTTTCACGGCGCGATCCGGAGAAGGCTCTCGAATCCGCGCGGCAATTTCAGATCCCGCTGGCTTTCTCTTCAGCGGAAGATTTGTGCCGGTCTTCGGGAGTGCAGGCGGTTTTTGTGGCTACTCCGAACGCCTGCCATGTGCGCGACGTTCTGGCCGCCATCGAGTGCGGGAAGCCTGTTTTGTGCGAAAAGCCGATGGGGGTGAACGGGGATGAATGCCGGCAAATGGTGGAAGCGGCACGCCGGAGAAAGGTTTTATTGGGCGTCGCCCAGGTGTTCCGGTTTGAAGAGAGTACCCGGCATTTCCGCCAGCGAATCGCGGCTGGACAGATTGGAAATGTGATTTTTGCCCGCTCGGAATTTTCGTTTCCTGGGGGAAGCAGCCACCCCAGAAGATGGCTTAACAATCTGGCGATTGCTGGTGGCGGGCCAATTGCCGACGTGGGCGTCCACGCCGTGGACGCCCTGCGTTTCATTCTGCAGGACGACGTGGTCCGAGTGACTGCGCGCGGGTTCTCGGACCGGGACTCGGGCGATGTCGAAGCCGCTGCCGTATTGATCCTGGAGTTTGCGCGCGGGACGCTCGGCACCGTGGCAGTCTCGTTTCGCGCTGAGTATCGCACCCCGTTGGAGTTTGTGGGCACGACAGGGGTTCTGCGGGCGGATAACGGTTTGAACGTGGAAAGACCAATCAAACTTGAGCTGCGCCGCGGCTGGGATGTAGTGGAGGCCGAGACGGTCTCAAACCAGGAAGCTTACGCTCGACAGGTCGACGCCTTCGCTGATGCAGTTGAGGGCGGAAGCGAATTCCCTGTCCCGGGCGAGGATGGCTGGCAGAATCAGGAAATTCTGGATGCGGCGTATCGAAGCATCAAAAGCGGCAAAACCGAGCGGGTGCGTACGGTGAGAGATTCGTAGCCAAGACTTGACCCTGCACGTTGCTCCGGCACGGCCAGGCAAAGGGTTCGGCGAGGGATTTGAGTGTATCGCCTGATAGCCTCAGTTACAGCGTTGAAGAAGTTTATCGGAGACAAAATGTTCGAAGCATGCTTAAGACCGCACTAGGGCAGTTCTAACTCGAGCGCATACAGCTCGCGGTTACCGATGTCACGCATGATAAGCAGCGAGCCGTCCGGGGCAACTCCGTTCCAGGGTTCCTCTGATCCCCTCAGCGGCACGCGGGCAATATTCTTCAGACCTAGAAACCGCTCCTTTTTATGACTCAGTACGTTTACGCAGTTGATCTGGGGTTCGTCGCCGGGTTGCTCTTCGTAACAAAGCTCTCTGCTGTCGGGAGACCAGAAGGGATAGTACATATTCTTTTGCGTTGCCAGTTGTGACCATTGTCCCGTGTTAAGGTCGAGCAACATGAGCTTGTTGTCGTCGATAGTGAACGCGGCGATGTACCGGCCATTTGGCGACCATCGCGGCGCCCATAGTCCAATCGAGCCGGGAAGCGTGGAAGTCTTTTTGGTCTGCAGATCGAGTTGCAGAATCGAGTAATCGTTGCTGCTTCCGCCGCTGATCTGGGGCGGGTACTGTTCGATGATGACGCTCTTTCCATCCGGCGACCAGGCGGGATCGTCTTCGCCATTCTTGTCGTCCGGTAGAAGCTCCGTCGCGTTGCCACCCTGGGAGGAAACGACGAGCACCTTGAGTGACTTGCCGCTTATTGGGCTGATGAATGCGACTTGCTTACCGTCCGGAGACCATCGAGGCATGGAGGCTGTAAGCGGCGGATAGGTCAATTGCAGCTTCTCAGTTCCGTCCATGCGCATGCGCCAAAGGGTGTCGTCAGGATAAGTGACATAGGTGACCCACTGTCCGTCGCGAGAGAAGTCGACCTGCCCTGCCGAGATGCCGGATAAATGAGGTAGAAAACTTTTTGTCTTATCATCGTAGCGCTGAAGTTCGGCGCGGGGTTGTTCTCCCACGACGAACACCCGATTGCCAGTCAAAGAAGGAGTCGGGTCCCAATAGGAGAGCGGACCGTTGGTGACGGGAAAGGGATCGGCGCTATGCTTGCGAAGCAGACCCACCGGCTCCTGGAGAGCCCAAATGTCAGTCCGTCCATTTCGAGTGGCGGTAAAAAGGTAGTAGCGCCCATCCCGGGTCCATTTGCCAGCATACTCGCCGGGATCCTGGTGAAAGCTTGCGGGAAGCACCGGCCGCAGCCCGGTACCATCAGCCTTGATCTCCCAAATGGACAACGATAGGTCATCGGGGTCGCGCATGGTGAATCGCAGCAATGTGGCGTCGGGAGAGAATTGCGGAAGGAATGCGAACCCTTTGACCGTGGCCAATTTGTGCGATTGGGTGCCATCCCATTTGGCCACGAATAGCCCGCTGCCCCGTGTATAAGCGAGCTGCGAACCATCCGGTGACCAGGAGGCATCGTTCGCCATGAAGTCTCCAATGCGTCGGGGTGGGCCGGCGGGAACCGGAATGGCCCAGAGCGGGCCTTCGCCGGTGGTGGTGATTCCGCCCTCACCACTGAAAGAATCCACCAGAAGTTCTGAGCGGGTTGCGGCCACATCGTGAACGAACGTGTTAGCAAAAGGCGTGGGTATCTGAGCGATGTCACCCCCAGCTGCAGACACCTCGCTCAAGACGGTTCTTTCCCCGACGGTCTCGTTGAAATAGAGCCGCGGACCATCAGTAACGATGGTGAATTGGGGATGTCGGCCGGTGGTCAGTTGCTTGATGGAAAGCACGCGCGGCGGGGGTAGAGGCATGCGCAGCCAGAAGAATCCGATCAGCAGAATCGCAATCAGGGCGATGCCGCAGACGATGCTAGTTGTTCGCTTAGAAGGCTTGACGGTTGCAGCTTCGGCGATCCCGCTTCTTCCTGACTCGGTGTCGCGCTTCAGACGTTGCAAATCGGCGCGAATGTCGGAGGCGTGCTGGTAACGGAGCTTTGGGTCCTTTTCCAAGGCCTTCTCGATAATCTCGGGGAGTCTTGGCGGGAGCTCCGGATTGAGCCGCACTGGGGGAGTGGGCGCACGGTTCAGAATGCCCTCAAAGATGACCCCTGAGGTGTCGCCGCGGAAGGGCAAGGCGCCGGTCGCCATTTCGTAGAGCACGATACCAAAAGAAAACAGATCAGAGCGGGGATCCAACTCCCTTCCACGTACTTGTTCAGGAGACATGTAGGCCACTGTGCCGAGGGCAAAGCCCGGGCTGGTGAGATGCTCGAGCGCCTCGGTCATGGTCGTGCCTGTATGGGCGCCTCCCCCTGTCTGCGTAACTTTGGCCAATCCGAAATCCAAGATTTTGGCGTGACCACGCTTGGTCACGAATATGTTCGCAGGCTTAACGTCGCGGTGGATGATACCTTCGCCATGGGCAGCATCGAGAGCGTCCGCCACTTCGACTGCAAGCGATAAAAGCACCTCGATTTCCAGCGGGCGTCCAGCGGCGTGATGCTTGAGGGTCGCACCTTCGAGAAATTCCATCGCGATGAACGCTTTGCCTTCGTGTTCCCCGATGTCGTAGATCGTGCAGATGTTGGGATGGTTCAGGGCCGATGCGGCCTGCGCCTCGCGCTGAAAGCGGGCCAGCGCCTGCGGGTCCTGGGCAATGTCTTCGGGAAGAAATTTGAGCGCGACGAAGCGACGGAGGCGCGTATCTTCGGCCTTGTAAACCACACCCATTCCCCCTCCCCCTAGTTTTTCGAGGATGCGGTAGTGGGAAACGGTCTGGCCGATCACGAGAAGAAATGCTAGGCTGTGTCATCCAGCAAGTCAATCAAGATGGTAGAGGTTGGCAGCACTCCGGCTACTTAAGTCGAATACGCGATCTAGATCACATTAACTTGGGATTGAGCTGTTCGCGGCGTCGCTCCCACACGGATCACATTCCGCCCCAGCGGAGGAAAGGGCAGAGCGGATCCGGCGGCTGCGGTCACCGACGAGACTTGACGTCTTGAGTATCGTTAAGGCGTTGAGCCCCCTTACGGGCTGATGGCGACCAATCCTGGCGAGCGCCATGGCTGCTATGCACCCGCACTGGGAACAGTCGGGATCTCCTCCAAACTGGCATGGAGTAATCCTGGTTTTTAAGTCTGCGGAGATTGTCTCGGTGACCCGTGCGAAAGCACAATCTTCCGGGCGGACCGGAGGATGCAAGAACGCTTCCATGATCTCGCGGTTCATATCGAGCTTGGGATAGAACTCTGCGAGGCGCACCAGTTCCTGTATGACGAAGCGACGCTGATCGGGATTGAGGATCTCGACGTCGGTCGCGCCCCGTTGTGGCGTGAACAAACTCATCCAGATCCTCTTTGCCTCGGGCCGGTTAGTCCAAAAACACAGAAACTCCTCCAGGTACGCCGGTCGGACCATTGAGGATGTCACGGTGCAGTGGACCGTGATCTGGTTCCCCGCGATGTTTTGGAGAATTCGCTCGTAGGTCGCAGGCTTGCGGCGGACATCGTGCTCGGGTTGCAGCCCGTCTATAGAAACAACAATATCGAGACCGGGAAGCGAAAACCACGAATCCGGAATCTTGCGGAAGGCGCTGGTAACTAGAAATACGCCAATGCGACGGCGCGACAGTCCAGGGAGAATCTCCGTGAGCTCGCGAAAGCGAATCAGCGGGTCACCGCCAACAATGGAGACGTGCAACGGGCGAAGCTCGTCCACCAGGGCGAACACGCGACGAATGAGATCGTCTTTCCGGTAGTCAGAGAGTTGGCGCAGCAGCACGCCGTGGAGGTGCTGTAATTCGTAGGCATAGCAGCCGGGACATCGAAGTGGACACTCCCGCGTGATTTCAATCGAAAGAAATGGCTTGTATCCGGTGAAAAGGCGCCCCCAGATTTTCAGCACATCGCGACGATCGAGCAGGTGGCGGAATTTGTCGGGCGCGCTTTGTGTCTCGAACAGGCGGGAGGTCCCATTGGGCATGGAGGTTCTCCACATGCTTGCGTGGGAATGGTAGGTCGGGAGTTTAGGTAAGTCAATTCTCGGGATTTGGTCTTCCCAGGTGCGAGCGACTCCAACTTACTGCTTTGCTTCTGGGACGATCCCCTCTAGAATCCGGCTAAAGGAAATTCAAAAGGGGATTGCATTTGGCGTTGCTTGCGTTTCTGCTTGTTCTCATACTTGTCCTGAATGGGGTGCTGGTTGTCCTGGCAATAAACTTCCAGAAGAAAATTAACAATTCTCCTCAATTACAAGAGCTCAGTAAGCTTGCGTCGGGTGCTGAATCGCTTCAGCGAACCCTCTCGAATCAGTTCAGTTCGGCGACGGCGGACATGGCCCAGCGTCTGGAGCGGACGAAAGGAGATCTGCGGCAGCAAGTCGCGGACCGGCTCCTTGCCGGGTTTGGCGAAATTCGCACTGCCGTTGAGTCGCAACTTCAGGCTGGACGAAAGGAGCAATCTGAGAGGCTGGCGGAAGCACGAACGGAGCTGACGAATTCACTAGCGTTAACGACATCGCAGTTGAAATCCGAATTTGATGGCCTAAACCAAACGACGGTTCAGAGCCTCGAGTCCATTCGCGATCGGGTAGATGCCAAGCTGCTCGCCATCACCGACCAGGTGCAGCAGAAGCTGGATCAGAACATCAAAGAGGGATTTGCGCAGTTCGAAAAAGTGCAGCAACATCTGAGGGCTGCCGAGGAACAGCTGCGCGAGGTTGGCGCGCTGGGACACTCCATCAATGACTTGAACAATCTGCTGAAGCTGCCGCACCTGCGCGGCCAATTCGGCGAGGCCAGCCTGGAGCGTTTGCTGGCTGATTTTCTTCCCGCGCACATGTTCGATATGCAGGCTTCCCTGCCCGACAGCGGCGGCCGTCCCGATGCCATCATTCATTTTCCCGACCGGCGGCTGCCCATTGACGCAAAATTTCCCCGCGAGCAAGTGCTGGCGCTGTTTGAAAGCACGGATAAGAGCGAGATCGAAGAAGCGCGCGGGGAATTTGTGCGAGTGATGAAGGCGGAAGCCAAGCGGATCAAAGCTTACATTCAGCCGGAGCACGGCACGACCGATATCGCGCTCATGTATCTGCCCAGCGAGACGCTTTATATGGAGGCGATCCGCAACCGCGAGCTGGCCGACTGGCTCAACCAGCAGCATGTTTTCCCCGTCTCGCCGAATACTCTGCTGATGACATTGAAGACGATTGCGCTGGTACACAAGTGGTACGAAATGGCGGGGCGGTTCGAAAGGAGCAGGATGGAACTGGCGAAAGCGCAGAAGTCGTTCGACTACTTCCAGAGCCAGTTTGAAAACGTCGGCAAAAGCTTGAGCAAGGCGCAAGAAGCCTTCGATAAAGCTTCCACGCATCTGAGAACCTACCGTGGACGGGTGTCCGCACTTAGCGGGCAGGAGCAGCTGGATCTGGACTCCGAAGCCAACACCGCTGCTGAACCGCTCCCATTGACCGACAAAGCCAGCGCGTAAGGCATCAACCTCCTATTTGTCATCCCGAGTAAACGAGGGATCCGCAGTTCTGGCGTGTCCCACCCTTCGAAAAACGGGAAGGGTGGCCGAGCCCGCGACTAAAATGGTGGGATGACAGTTCCGGCTGCGATTCACGACCAGAGATATATCTCGCTTACAACATTTCGGAAGAGCGGCGTCGGCGTGCCAACTCCGATTTGGTTCGGAGAAGAAAATGGCAAGCTTTACGTCAAGACGCGCAGCGATTCGGGAAAATACAAGCGGATCAGAAACAATTCCCGGGTGCAGGTGGCGCCGTGCACCATGCGAGGCAAGATTACCGGACCGCAATTTGACGGCACAGCCCGCATTTTGCCGACGCCGGACTGGCCCGCAGCACAAAAGACAATCAATCGAAAATACTGGCTGGCGCGACTTCCCTTTTGGAGCAAGAAGAACGTGTTCGTGGAGATTGCGATCGGCTGATCTCCCGCACGGAACAGCAGGTCCCTCGACTGCGAGGATCGTTCGCCAGCGAACGATCTTCTACGCTCGGGATGACAAGCGTTACTTCTTCGTCCACTGATCCACCCAATCGTTCACCGTCTTGTACCAGAGCCGGCTGTTCTGCGGCTTGAGCACCCAATGGCCTTCGTCGGGGAAATAGAGCATCTTCGAAGGCACACCCAGACGCTGCAAAGTCGTGAAAAGCTGGAACCCCTCGGATATATCCAGCCGATAGTCAAGCTGCCCATGGATGACGAGCGTTGGAGTCTTGAAATTGGTGGCGCTCAGGTGTGGCGACCATTTGTCGTACATCGCACGGTTCGTGTACGGCGTGCCTTTGTACTCCCATTCATTGAACCAGAGTTCCTCGGTTGTGCCCCAGGCAGAAGTCGAGTTGAACATGCCATCGTGCGAGACGATACACTTGAAGCGATTGGTGTGGCCGAGAATCCAGTTGGCCATGTATCCGCCATAGCTCGCGCCCAGCGCGCATTCGCGATCTTTGTCGATGAAGGGATAGTGCTGCTCCGCGTAGTCGAGACCCTTCATCAAATCTTCAAACGGCGCGCCACCCCAGTCGCCGTTAATGGCATCGACAAACTTCTGCCCGTAGCCGGGCGAACCATGAAAGTTGATTTCGATGACCACATATCCACTCGCGGCGAAAAGCTCGGAGTTCCAGCGGTAACTCCATTCGTCACCCATAGGCACTTCGGGCCCGCCATGGACGATGAACTTCAACGGATATTTCTTCTTCGGATCGAAGTTTGGGGGTCGAAGAAGGAAACCTTCCACTTTGTCGCCGTAAGCGCCGGTGAACCAGAACGGTTCGAGCGGGGACATCGCGACTTGCGAAAGGACGAGATCGTTGACGTGTGTCCCCTCGTTTATCAGGCAAACAAGCTTATCGAACGCCCGTTCGTCCATGGATGACCCCTCGACCTTCTTGCCGAAGCAGGGCACGTGCGAGAGCTCCGAAATTTCATTTGGCCTCTGTAGTGACATGGACGTGAAGAACAGCTGTCCCTCGGCACTGATCGCTAAGTCATCATTGAACCCGCGTACAACCTCTTTCGGTTCGCTGTCGGAAAGACCGATGTGATAGATCGGGGCTTCGCCTTTGTCCTCCGAAGTGAAATAGAGTCCCCGAGAATCCGGCATCCAAGCCATCGATCCGACCCAGCGATCAAAGTCCTCCGTCAGATTTTTCTTCTCTCCCGTCTTGCGATCGTAGAGGATCAGCCGGAAGCGATCGCTTTCGTAGCCCGGACGCTGCTGGGCACGATAGGCGATGTATTTCCCGTCGGGCGAGTAGAGCGGCGTGGAATCGCTGGCTTTATTTTCGGCAGTGATGTTCTTTGCCGGACCGCCATTCACCGACACAATCCACAAATCGTTATTTGTCGAAATCGCGGGTTCGGGATCGTGATTGGAGGTGTAGCAAATCTCCTGGCCATCGGGTGAGAAGGCGTAATTGTCCTGACCGCCGAGGCTGAAGACCGGAGCGTCGTAGTCCCCGGGCGTGAGATCGCGGGGCGGCACGGGAAGTTGTCCTGCGATGACCTCGCCTTCGTGCGCCAGGGAGATCACCAACAGGTGGGTACGCTTCCCTTCCTTGTAGACATTCCAGTGGCGATAGAGCAAGTGATCAAATATCAATGCCTTTACTTTAGAGTTTTCATGTTCCTCAACCTTCTTCGCATTGCAGGGCACTTCGGTTTCCGGTTCGCCATCGCATTCCGCGTACACATCCGACTTGAACACAATGTTCTTGCCATCGGGCGACCAAAGTTCGCCGCTGGCCTCGGTGGCAATTGAGGTCAACTTGTGTACGCGAGTGACTGTGCCCTCTGATGCATCGAAGTCAGCAATCCAGATCTGTGACCCGCCTTCTTTTGTTGAGACAAAGGCAAAGCGTTTGCCATCGGGCGACCAACGTGGGCGGTCTGCGTCCTGACCCGAGATAATTTCACGTTCCTTTCCGCCCGCGGTTGGGACAACCCAGATGTGCGGGGTTCTTGTATTTGCCGCGAGATCGACATCGAGGGCGCTGAAGAGCACCCATTTGCCGTCGGGTGAGACGATGGGCTGGCCGACACGTTTCAGCGCCATCATATCTTCGAAGGTGAAAGGATGCCTGGTTTGAGCGAAGGCCGAGCTGAACAGAAGCAAAGAAACAATAAGTAACGAAAAATGACGCCGCATGACTGTTTCTCCCAGAAAGCGAGTGTAACTTATGCGAACGGGCCCTCGCTGTGAGCTACGCCACTAACCCATGGTGTAGCGCGGGCATTCTTGCCCGCGAAAAAACTGGCGGACAAGAATGTCCGCCCTACACGAATTCGTTCTGTGCTAGCATTTGGCTTCCTCATGGCCTCAAACCCGCAGCCTCCAGCCGAAGCCAAGCCCGAACCGTTTTATTGTCCCAAGTGCGGGACAGAGGTGGCCGATCCCCTGATATGTGGTGATTGCTCGGCCATCATCTGCCGACGCTGCGGAACTCCGCTCGAATCGCCGGACGAACTGGGAATCGGATAAGCCATGGAGCCGCCCACGGTAGCGCAGGCAGCGGCAGCCACAAAGCCTGAGGCGCAGCCGACCCTCGTTCGCGGCCTGTCGCTACTTGATTGCGTTCTGCTGCTGGTGAGCGGCATCATCGGGTCATCAATTTTCCTGACAGCGAAGGATATCGCCGGGCCATTGCCGCAACCCGTTTTGTTTCTGGGAGTGTGGGTGCTCGGGGGAATTGTGTCGCTCTTCGGCTGCGTAGCTTTTGCCGAGCTTGGTTCGATGTTTCCCGATTCCGGCGGCCAGTACGTGTTTTTGCGAGAGGCTTATGGAGATTTAATTGCTTTTCTGTATGGCTGGATGCTGTTCAGCGTCGCGAATGGAGGAAGCATTGCGGCGCTGGCTGTGGCCGCGGCGGCGTATACGGGCGAAGTTGTGCCCGTCATTTCGCAGCAGCGCGTTGTCCTCTCACTGCTTGGTATCACACTGACCCGCGCTCATCTGGTTGCGCTGGTTCTCATCGCGGTGCTGACCTACGTCAATGTTGTCGGGCTTCGCTGGGGCGCGCTGCTGCAGAACGTATCTACCTGGACGAAGTTCGCGGCCATGGCGGCTTTCGTTGTCCTCGGGATCCTCGTGGGCAAAGGTTTCTGGGGGAATTTCAGTTCGCATGGGACCAGCCTGACTCTGGGCTTGAGTCCCGGGCCATTTATCTCCGCGATGGGAATTGCTCTGATCGCCGTGTTCTGGGCCTATGACGGTTGGGTCTACGTCACCTGGGTGGCGGGCGAAGTAAAAGATCCACGCCGCAATGTTCCGCTCGCGATGGTACTGGGGATTGTCGCTGTTGGCGTGATCTACATTGCGATGAACGTCACATACGTTTATGCCATGCCAATCTCAGAGGTCGCCAAACATGAAACGATTGCGCATGCGGCCGCAGCCGTATTGTTTTCGCCGGGTGCTGCCATCTGGCTTTCGGCGACGATTGCGATTTCCTGCTTTAGCGCAGCGGCAACATGTACCTTGTCAGGAGCGCGAGTGTACCTGGCGATGGCGCAAGATGGGGCTTTTTTCCGGCGCATGGCCGTGATTCACCCGAAGTGGCGCACCCCGGCCTTCAGTTTGATCGGACAGGGGATCTGGGCGGGGGTTCTTACCTTGAGCGGACGCTATGACCAGCTTTACACGTATGTGATCTACGGAATGGTGCTGTCGTACACGCTGACGGTAATCGGGCTTTTCATTTTGCGCTGGAGGCGGCCAGACATTCCGCGGCCGTACCGCTGTTTTGGATATCCCTGGATCCCCATGATCTATATTCTGGTTGGGGCCGCATGGACGCTGAACACGATCATTACGCGTCCCGGGGAAGCGTTCTGGGGAACGGCCATCGTGCTACTAGGGGTGCCGGGATACTTGTATTGGAAGAAGGGCGCGCCGAAGACTGCGAGATGAGGTGGTTGGGTTGTTGCAGTTGTCTGCTCTGCAGACAAGCCCGGTTAATGGTGCAGTCTAATAAGGAAGCGAGCCAAACGCGCGATCCTTGTGTCGCAAAAAACCGCGACACTTCGAGCGGCTCGCCCAGATCCCTCGCGGCGCAAAAGAGGCTTGCTCGGGATGACAAGCGCGTCAGAACTTATCGTCGTTGACCTCGATCCAGTAGCCATCGGGATCCTGGAAATAGATTTGCCGAACCCCATCGGGACGGTCTGTAACCTTCCCACCCCTGATCCCACCGTATTTCACGTTCATGCGATCGAGATGGGCCATGAAGTCGGCAAGTGAGGATACGCGGAAAGCAACGTGAAGCTCCGTTGGCTGCGGAGGCACAGCAGTGGCACCGCCGACCAAGTGCAGTTGCTCGTGCGCGCCAACGCGATACCAAACGTGCTGACCGTCTTTGAACGGGTCGGGCATCCGGTTAAGCTGCATGACCTTATCGTAAAACTCTGCGCTTTTCTGCAAGTCACGCACGTTGCGGGTGACATGATCGAACTCAGCGGGAGCCGCCTGCGGGGCAGATTGTGCGGCTGCGCAAGTCACGAGGAAACATGTCGACAAGGCGATGAGTAAGGCGATTCTGGTTGGTTTCATGGTCAGGCATCCTAACAGAAATTATGCTGTGAGCTGAGCTCATCCTGACCGGGTCATCGACTCCCCACACAGACTCATACCGGCACGGCGGTTTTGCGCTTGGGATTAAAGAATGGCATGGGCACGATTTTGGCCGTAACCCGATGCCGAATGGCTTCGATAGTGATTTCCATTTGAAGCCGACTGCCGAGCTTCGAGTGCGCGGTTTCAATGCTGGCCAGCGCGATCATCTTCTTCAGGACCGGTGACCAGGTTGTAGTCGTGGCTTTGCCGACTTGTTTCTCGCCGGAATAAACGGGGACCGCGACACGCGAGGCCTGGGTTGGTGCCGCAGGGGTCAGACCAAACTTGTCGTATCTCTGCTCCACTTCGGTCCAATCGATTTCGAGCCCCACATACTGCCTCGGAACCCCGGACTTCTGGTCGTGCTCGAGCGCACTCTTTCCCACGAAATTGGTTTTGTCGAGGTGCACCATCTTCCCAAAACCCAATTCATAGGGAGAGTATTTCTGGGACGGAATCAGCGCCTTCTTGCTGCTGATGTAGTCGACTTCTATCAGCAGAAGACCGGCTTCAACCCGGGCCACATCCAGCGCGAGCATGCCAGCAGCATGAATGTCGAACTGCTTGCCCTTGTCCACGAGCGCGTCCCAGACTTTTACGGCATCATTCCACGGCACCCAGATCTCGTAGCCGAGATCGCCGGTGTAGCCGGTGCGCGAGATGTCGACGGAGACGCCCGCGATCTTGCCGCTGGTCATGCGGAAATATTTGAGGTTAGCGATGTCAGCTTCGGCTGCGGCCTTGAGCAGCTTGCCCGAAGTTGGGCCCTGCAGCGCCAGAGCAGCGACTTTCTCGGAGATGTCCTCGATCTGGACATCCATGTTGTTGCCGTTCTGGCGAAACCAGCGCAAGCTGGGATCGGCGGCAGTCCAGCGGTATTTGTTCTCTTCCAGGCGGGTGATGGTGCCATCGTCGATGACCTTGCCTTCTTCGTCACACCAGCAGCAGTAGATCACCTGGCCGATGCCGACTTTGGTGATGTCACGCGTGATGACCCGGTTCACGAGCTTAGTGGCGTCTTTGCCGGTGACCAGGTACTTGTAAAGCGGCGTGATATCGATCAGCGCGGCGGCATTGCGAATGGCGTTGTACTCGTGCTCGGGATGCACCTCGTACACGCTGACGGTGTAATAGCCAGACCACTCGCGGTAATTCAGACTCTGACAGAGGGCGAAGGTTCGTTCGTGAAATGCGGTTCCGACGGGCAAGGTAGTGACCTCTAGGATCAGTGGTTGAAGTCGGATTATATTTAGGCGCACGCATCAGGAGCAACCCGGCAGGTTAGGGAGCGATCATTTTCGGCGGAATACCAGCTCTGTGGACGCCGGGAAGAAGACTGCCTCACTTCACGCAGCTCACCGGCAGGGAAACGTCCCAGCTGGTCACAAGTCGACCCGTCGGATACAATACTGCTCTGGCTACCCACATGTGCCGCCTGCTCCAATGGGCCGTTCTACCTAGCGGACTCTGATCCGCTTTCTGCGGCAGAAAAGTATCGTCTGCGAGTATCATTCCCTTTCCTGACCGAGAAGCTAACCGCTGAGGGCTGAGAGCTGATGGCGAATGCATACGACGTGATCGTGATTGGCGGAGGCCACAACGGCCTGGTGAATGCCGCATATCTCGCGCGTGCCGGGAAAAAGGTGTTGGTGCTTGAGCGCCGTCACGTGCTCGGAGGCGCAGCCTGCACCGAAGAGATTTTCCCCGGATTTAAGTTCTCAGTGTGCTCGTATGTCGTGTCGCTTCTGCGGCCGGAGATCATTCGCGATCTTGATCTCCCACGCCATGGCCTGGAAATCCTGCCGCTGGATGGAACGTTCACGCCGATGCCTAACGGCGACTATTTGTGGCGCGTGAATGATCACGGCAAAACCCACCGCGAAATTGCGCGCCACTCGAAAGTCGACGCCGAGGCTTATGACGAATTTGGCAAGGCGATGCAGGCGATGTGCCGCTTCGTGAAGCCAATTCTCGGTATGATCCCACCGGACCCAGCGACGCTCAATCCCAGAGAGCTGATGAAGCTTCTGTTTATCGGCCGCCGTTTTCAAGGCCTCACCAGCGATGACAAGTACAACCAGGTGCAGTTGATGACGATGAGCGCGGTCGATTTTCTTGATCAGTGGTTCGAGACCGATGTGCTCAAAGCGACGATGTCGGCGTCCGGAATTATCGGTACGTTCCTGGGCGTGCGCTCGCCCGGGACGGCTTACGTTCTGCTGCATCACTACATGGGAGAAATTGACGGCGCGTTTCGATCGTGGGGGTTTGCCCGTGGCGGGACGGGCGCGATTTCCAACGCGATCGGCGACGCGGCGCGCGAAGCAGGAGTGGAGATTCGCACGCAAGCCGGAATTTCCAAAATTATCGTCAAAGGTGGCAGAGCGCGTGGAGTGGTACTGGCGAATGGTGATGAGATTTCCGCGAAGGTCATTTCCTCGAGTGTTGATCCGCGGCAGACTTTCATAAACTTGATGGACAACCACGATCTTCCGTCTGAATTCGTCGAGGAAGTCAAGCGATACAAGTTCCGCGGGTCGTCGGGAAAGGTGAATCTCGCACTGGATGCACTGCCGAATTTCAAGTGCATGCCCGGGCCCGGAGCTCATCTACGTGGGGCAATTTCGATCTCGCCGAGTGTTGAGTACATGGAACACGCATACGATGATGCCAAATATGGAAATTTCTCACGGCGCCCATACATCGATATGGTCATCCCCACCCTGACCGATCCATCGGTTGCGCCGCCGGGCAAGCATATTCTGTCGTGTTTTGTGCAATACGCTCCTTATAAGCTGCGGCCGGGCCTGAACTGGGATGAGCAGAAAGAGGCTTTCGGCAACAACGTGATCAATACGATTGCGGAGTACGCGCCCAACATCAAGGACATCATTCGGCACAAGCAGGTGTTGACCCCGCTTGACCTGGAGCGCGAATGGGGCTTGAGTGAGGGCAACATTTTTCAGGGCGAACTTTCGCTGGAACAACTTTTCTTCTTGCGGCCCGTCCCCGGATACGCGCAGTTTCGTACCCCGATCAAAAATCTCTACTTGTGCGGCTCGGCCACCCACCCCGGCGGCGGAATCATGGGCGCGCCGGGCCGTCTGGCTGCGCTGGAGATTCTTAAAGACGCCAAGGGAGTTGCTTAAGCATGGCCGTGACTCGCGACATCGTCATCATTGGAGGCGGCCACAATGGCCTGGTCACGGCTTTTTATCTCGCAAAAGCAGGATTCAAGCCAGTGGTTCTGGAGCGACAATCGCAGGTTGGCGGCGCGGCGATTACGGCAGAATTTCACCCCGGGTTCCGCTGCTCGATCCTGGCGCATGCTGCCGGCCCACTGCGGCAGGACGTTGTTCGCGACATGCAACTGGAGAGGCACGGGTTAAAACTGATCACGCCAGATGTCGCTGTAACTTCCTTCTCGCCTGACGGGCGCGCTCTCACGCTGTACAACGACCTGACAAGGTCGGCACAAGAGATCGAGAAGTTTTCCAAGAAGGACGCCGTCAAGTATGCCGAATTCCAGCGGTCGCTGGAAAAAATCAGTAGGGTTATCGCTGAGGCCTTCGCTTTGGCACCTCCTAACATTGATCACCCGACGAGCGGCGATCTGTGGGGCATGCTGCGGACGGGGCGCTCCATGCGCAAACTGGGCAAAAAGGATATGTACCGGATGCTGCGATGGGGACCAATGGCGGTTGCGGACCTGGTGGCCGAGTACTTCGAGACTGAGTTGTTGCGGGCCACTATCGCCGCACGCGGGATTTTTGGCACGTTTCTGGGACCTTGGTCTGCCGGGAGCAGCCTGGTCCTCCTCATGCGCGCCGCAGCGGACGCCCACGTTGCGGGATCAGCCTGTTTGGCGGAAGGCGGGATCGGCGCCGTGACGCGGGCGATGGCGTCTGCGGCGCAAGAGGTGGGCGCCGAGATTCGTAGCGGAGCTGAAGTCATCGAAATCTCAGTCGGAAATGGAGTGGCCAGTGGCGTGGTGCTGTCCAATGGCGAGGAGATCACGGCAAGAACGATCATCTCGAACGCCGATCCCAAGCGGACGTTGCTGAAGCTGGTCGATCCGATTCACCTTTCACCGGACTTCGTCACGAAGCTGCAACACTACCGGATGCCGGGCACGGTCGCAAAAGTGAATCTCGCCCTCTCGGGACTTCCGAATTTCACCGGCATCAATGGCAACAGCGACGCTTTACGAGGGCGCATCCATATCGGACCGGAGATCGATTACCTGGAGCGCGCTTTCGATGAATCCAAGTACGGAAGTTTCTCCAGGCAGCCTTATCTCGAAGCGACGATTCCGTCGCTCAGCGATCCCTCGCTTGCGCCTCCGGGCAAACATGTCATATCGATTTACGCTCAGTATGCGCCATTCAAGCTGAAGAACAGCGACTGGGAGACGGAGCGTGTGGCTTTGGGCGACACCGTAGTAAAGACTCTCGCTCAATACGCACCCAACCTACCGGAGCTGATTCTGACCCATCAGATCATCACCCCGCAAGACCTGGAGGACATCTACGGGCTGACCGGAGGACATATCTTTCATGGCGAGCTGGCGCTCGATCAGTTCTTCACCATGCGTCCCTTGCTCGACTGGGCCCGCTATCAGACTCCGATCAAGAACTTGTTTCTGTGTGGCTCGGGCACACATCCCGGATCGGGATTGACCGGTGCTTCGGGAGCGAACGCGGCGCGGGAGATTCTGAAGCAATTGAAGAGGTAAAGCCCCCTCGGATTCCCTTATCACAGCGCGGTTTGACTGCTATCACTGAGAATCAAGCAACCGATTGATAAACTTTTCTCTTGTAGTGTGGCCTTTTACGAGTGTTCTGGTGGCGGATACCTTAGCCTTCTCGGTTGTGGACTTGGCAGATAGTCGACCACCGTATCCATGTTCGCTGTGCAGCGTGAAACCAGCCTCGTTTCAGTACCACATAGACAGCGATGAACCGACTTTCCAGCAACTGAGCGGTTCTTGTTGCCTGGGGTGTGCCAACAACCTCCTCTCCAGTTTCGAGGAATTGCGGCGTGCGCGCAGCGGCGAGAGTACTTCGCACGACGCGGATGCCGTGGCCAATTAATTGAGTGAAAAAGGCGCAACTTCCGTAGTGGTCGTTGGCTGCAGTGGCTGGTTAGAATGAGACATGCCAAAACAGCGCCACTACACGCGCGAGCACGCGGAAGCGGGACTTAATCACAAGTTTCCGGAGATCGAGACCTGGCCCAATCAGTTCCCTGGTTATGAAATCGTAGTCGACGATCCGGAATTCACGTCGGTGTGTCCAAAGACTGGCCTGCCAGATTTTGGGACACTCACGATTCGATACATGCCCGACAAGCTTTGCCTCGAACTGAAATCGGTCAAGGAGTACCTGCAGTCGTATCGGAATCTAGGGATTTTCCAGGAGAACATCGTAAACCGGGTTTTGGAGGACGTGGTCCGCTGGGCGAAGCCGGTGTGGGCTGAAGTGAAAGGCGACTTTCGGCCCAGAGGCGGTCTGTCGACGGTGATCGTGGCGCGGTGGCCCCGGCCCAGAAAGTAGTTCGCTCCGAATGGTGCGGGAACGGGCATTTTGAGTGGAATCGCTAAAGTACATACTTCCGTCGGTAAATCGCACTGCCCATAACCTAAACCTTTGCGCATAATGCAAGAATGGTGACTCTTTTCGTTGAAGAGCGATGGCTCCCGAAGTCTGTTCTTTGTCTGCGAGACTACAACCTCAACAAATTCTCGCACGATTGCATTGCCGGTGTAACGGTTGGCTTGGTGGCATTGCCGCTGGCAATGGCGTTTGCCATTGCCTCCGGTCTTACTCCACAAGCTGGCATATATTGCGCAATCGTGACCGGGTTCCTGATTTCCGCACTGGGTGGATCGAACACTCAAATTGGTGGACCGACCGGGGCCTTCGTTGTCGTCGTGGCAGGAATCGTTGCCGCCCACGGAGTAGATGGTCTGTTTATGTGCACCGTGATGGCGGGTGTGCTTTTAGTAGTAATGGGGATCACGGGTTTTGGAACGGCAGTTAAGTTCATTCCGCGGCCGGTGGTCATTGGTTTCACGAACGGAATTGCTGTTTTAATCGCCAGTACCCAGGTGAAAGATTTCTTCGGATTGCGCTTAGAAAAAGTACCTGGTGTTTTCTGGCTCCGCGTGGAGGCGCTTTCCAAGAGTTTTCACACCCTCTCTTTGACCGCAACCCTGTTGGCGATTGGCACGGTGCTGGTGATTGTGGCATGCCGAGCCATTTCCAACCGTATTCCCGGTCCGATTATTGCGCTGGTAGTCGCCACGGGTGTGGTTGTCGCATTGAAATTGCCTGTAGAGACGATCGGAACGCGGTTTGGGGGAATCCCTGCCGGTCTGCCCCATCTTGAGATTCCGAAATTCCGGAGTGACCTGATCCACGGACTGCTGGGCCCGGCATTCACCGTGGCGATGTTAGGCGCGATTGAATCGCTCATGTCAGCCGTGGTGTCCGACCGCATGAGTAGCGATCGCCACAATCCCAACGTTGAACTCATAGGACAGGGGGTGGCTAACATCGTGTCGCCGATGTTCGGAGGGTTGCCGGCGACAGGAGCCATCGCACGCACCGCGACCAGCATTCGCAGCGGGGCCCAGTCGCCCGTAGCGGGGATGATCCACGCTTTGACGCTTTTATGCATTCTGTTATTTGCGGCACCGCTAGTGAGCTATGTGCCCATGTGCGCACTAGCGGGAATCTTGATGGTGGTCGCTTACAACATGGGCGAGTGGCCGGAGATCCCGCAATTATTGAAACTGACCAAAACCGATATCAGCATCTGGCTGGTCACGTTCGGCTTAACTGTCTTTGCAGATCTCACCGTAGCCGTCGAAGCAGGCATGATCCTGGCTGCCCTGCTTTTCATCAGCCGCGTCGCCGCAACCACCACCGTATCGCAGGTTACCGACGACTACATAGAAGATGGTCGCGTGCACATTCTGCAAGACAAGGACATTCCTTATTACGCGACAATTTTCCGCATTCATGGGCCCTTTTTGTTCGGGGCGACCGACAAAATAGCGGTAGTGACCGAAAAACTGCACCGGTTACCGCCGGTGGTTATCTTGCGGTTACGCAATATGACCGCGCTCGATGCAACTGGCATTTATGCTATCGAAGAAGTAGCGAGGCAACTCCATGCCAATAAGCGCACACTGATTCTGTGCGGGGCCCGTGAACAGCCTGCCAAACTCATTTGCCAAGCAGAGTTTCAGGATGTAATCGGAGCCGAAAACATCTGCGAAAATGTTCAGGAAGCCTTGCGTCGTGCCGAAGAAGTGTTTGAGCGGATGGAGGCGAAATCGGCGAATGCAGCGGCGCGAGGAGTCTGATCCATAAGGTAATGACCACAACCGCGCCGGGAGTCATGACTCAACTCGGTCGGTTTGTTAGTGATAAATCGCCTGTTCGTAAATCTTGAGCAACAGTAAACCAGACCGTGATAGCCACTACCTAATTCTGGACAAGAAACTGGCAATTTTCTCGTTGAGAAATTTCTCGTCAGCCGGGTTGCTGCCAGCGCCCGCGGTATGGCCCCAAAGCGAAGGAATCGGTACCAGGGAAACCTTGGGAATAAACTGCGCCTCGTAACGCGCATCGCCGACCGGGAAGTAGAGATCAGTTTCTGAAGGCATATAGAGAAGTGGCACTTTTATCGAGCGCAGCGCCTTTTCCACGTCTCCGCCAAATTGCGGCATGGCACCGACATCGTGCTTCTCCCAAGTCCGCATCTGCGCGATCAGATCGTTGGCGTCGGCACCAGGAATGAAGTCAGTACGAAAATTGTTCAACACCTGCTCAAACGTAGTACCCGGCTTTTCGGTCTCACGCCACAATTCCCTCCGCCACCATTCTTGAGAAAACAGCCATGCGGTCCAAACCAAGGCGAACGCTTCCAGGCCCTTCTTGGGTGGACCAGTGTAGTCTCCGTTCTGAAAGGCGGCGTCGGCGGTCAGCGCAGCGATTTGCCCCTCCAGCCGCACGAACCCGTGTGGGTAGGTTTTCGCTGTCCCGGAGGTAGCGACAATGCGGTCGGCGAAATCCGGATAGCTGACGGCCCATTGAAACGCCTGCTGCGCGCCCATGGAGAATCCGATGATGGCGCGAACGTGGGTGATGTGAAGTTCCTCGGTGAGCAGCCGATGAACCGCTTCAACATTGTCACGGATGGTCATCACGGGAAAGCGGGGACCGTGGTACGGCTCGGGCGTGTTACTGGGAGAAGATGAATGCCCGTTGCCAAAGAGTTCCGTGGCAATAAGGAAAAGACCCGGGTCGTCGAGCGCATGATCTTTGCCCATTAACCACTCATAGCCGTGATAGTCAGCCATGTAGTGAGAGGGCAACAGAACGACGTTGTCTTTGGCTGGGTTCAGATGGCCGTATGTGCCATATACGACTCGTGCCTGCGGGAGTGTGATCCCGCTCTCGTTGCGGAAATTTGTGATGACGAACTCGTGGCGTTCTGAGGCCGGAGCTTGGCTTTGTGAGGCTTCCTGAGCGGAAAACATCAGCGGGACCTGGAGCGTAAAAACGATGAGCAAGAAGGTGAATCGTCGTTTCATATCTATTTTTTCCTTTGGGCGAGGACACGAGACAGCGCGTTCGATGATAACAGCCGGGTGCAACTGAGTGATTTGAAGCACGGTTGCACGTTGTCCGTTCATGCCATGCTATATTCCTTGCCCAAGTGACCTCCACGAAACTTCATCCATGGACAGCGCTCACGCTGCTGACGACGCTCAATCTGTTGAACTACATCGATCGCTCTGTTCTGTTTGCGGTGCAGCCGCTGGTCCAGAGTGAATTCCATCTCACGAATGCTCAGGTCGGATATCTCACCAGTGCCTTTCTTGGCTTCTACATGGTGGCGGCGCCGTTCACCGGGCCGTTGGCGGATCGCTACTCGCGAAAACTCATCATTGTTCTCGGTGCGGTGTTTTGGAGCGGTCTGACTTTGCTCACCGCAGTGACGCACACGTATTGGGAGTTACTGGTGCGCCACACGCTGGTAGGTATCGGGGAAGCAACCTTCGTTACGATTGCTCCTACTTTTGTTGCGGACCTTTTTCCGGAAGACGAACGCGGCCGCATCTTCGGGATCTTTTATCTGGCGATTCCAGTGGGTACCGCAGCCGGATATCTGCTGGGTGGGAAGCTCGGGCCCGAACATGGCTGGCGATTCCCTTTTTATATCGCCGCGCTTCCCGGATTTCTGCTGGCTTTGGCCATCTGGTTTATTCCCGAGCCGGAGCGCGGCCAATTTGATTCGCTGAAAGAAACGCCCGAGCGCGGGACGATCCTGGGCCTGGCGCGCAACGCGGCATTCTGGACGGTTACGCTAGGCATGTCTGCAATGACGTTTGCCCTGGGT
This sequence comes from Terriglobales bacterium, assembly GCA_035623255.1. GTDB lineage: Bacteria > Acidobacteriota > Terriglobia > Terriglobales > Acidobacteriaceae > JAFAGX01. The sequence continues at coordinate 36,995 of DASPTU010000003.1, forward strand.
GGAATTCAGGTTTGGATGCCGACATTTCTGTCGGAAGCCCGCGGATATAGCCTACAAGCGGCCAACGAAATTTTTGGCGCCATTGTGGTTGTGGACGGGATCGTCGCTTCACTCGCCGGAGGCTGGCTAGGCGATCTCCTCCTGCCGCGGATGAAGGGCTCCTACTATTTTGTGTCCGCGCTGAGCATGGCGGCTGGGGTTCCGGTGATGATCCTGGCCTTGTTTGTTAAAGGCCCTCTGATGCTGCCGGCAATCGCCCTCGCCGCGTTTCTATTGCTGGTGAACACGTCCCCGCTAAACACGGCGCTGGTGAACTCGGTGGGAGCGCACATTCGCGCAACTGCCATTGCCGTCAATATTTTCATTTTTCATCTGCTCGGCGACGTCCCCTCCCCGACCCTTATGGGCTATGTCGCAGATCAACGTTCCCTGCAATCGGCGTTCATCCTGCCGGTGATTGCAATGGCGATTTCAGCCGCCATTCTTTTCTACGGAATGCGCTTCGCTCCTCCGGTACGGGTTTCGCACGCGCACGCAACATCTGGGATTCATGCCGGATGAATTACTTTCACTGGATTGCAGGTTCATTTCTGGCGTTGGTGTGGTTATCGCGGGTGCTGGATGCGGCTGTCGGTATGCCCAAAGTAGCGGATATCTCGCGTCCGAAATGGGGCCCGAAAGCTAACCCAAAGCGTGCGGAGCCTCGCGTCAGCATTATTGTTCCTGCTCGGAACGAGGAAGATCACATTGAAGAATCGCTCATCCGCCTGCTTCAGCTTGACTACGCCAATTACGAAGTGATTGCGATCAATGATCGCTCGATCGACAAGACGGGTGAGGTCATGAACCGGGTCGCGGCAAAGCCGCAAGCGCAAGGTCGGCTGAAGGTCATTCACGTTACCGATCTTCCGAGTGGCTGGATGGGGAAAGTCCACGCCATGTGGAAGGGTGCGAACCAAGCCAGCGGCGATTGGCTATTATTCACTGACGCAGACGTTCTGTTCCGGCCCGACTCTCTGGGTCGCGCGCTGACATACGCCGAATCGGAGCGCGCCGATCATCTCGTTTTGTTTCCGCTCATAATTATGCACAGCGTGGGCGAGACCATGATGGTAGCCTTTTTTCAGAGCCTGTTTGTTTTCGGACATCGCCCATGGAAAGTGGCTGATCCGCGAACCAAAGACCACATGGGCGTCGGAGCATTCAACCTGATTCGACGGCCTGTTTATGACGCGATTGGCAGCTACAAGTCTCTGCGCCTTGAGGTGCTCGATGATATGAAGCTGGGCAAACTGGTCAAAGAAGCGGGGTACGCTCAGCGCAATGTCTTTGGAGATGACCTGATTTCTCTGCGGTGGGTGAACGGCGCCATGGGCATGGTCAGTAATCTGACCAAGAATTTCTTTGCGATCATGTCCTTTCAGTCGTGGCGCACGCTGGGATTTGCATTCATGCTGGGCTTCCTGAACGTGATGCCGTTCGTGGGTGTGTTTCTGGCAACCGGTTGGGCGCGCCTGCCCTATGCGATCGCGTTTGCGTGCTTGTTTGGGATCTACATAGGCATGTCGTGGAAATCCGACGTCCGCGTTTATTACTTTCTCCTGCACCCCATCAGCTCACTGGTTTTTGTGTACATCGTACTGCGTTCCATGGTGTTGACCCTGGCGCGCGGCGGCGTCGAGTGGCGCGGCACGTTCTATCGCCTGGAAGAGCTGAAAAGCGGAAGGGTCTAGATTTCAGCTGGGCTATTGTGGGTCTTCCGGTATGTCGATGGGCAGCGTGGGTATCTGCCGTTTCTTGGCAGGCTTTTTGGAAGGCTTCGGCAGCCTGAACTTGCCTGCACTGTAGCGCCCCTTCTTTTCGACGTCGTAGTTCTTTGGCAGCTTGGGAACCAAGGCTCCGGTGCTTCCGAGTTGGCGCAGCTCAGACAGCACGATTTCCGCTCTCCCGTCGTATTCCTTCAAGTCACCACGGATCTGAACGACTTTGTCCTTCAATTGGCGCACGTCGCCGATGTCCTTGAGATGACCAGGGAAAATGACGACGGTAAATGGGCAGACGCGGAAGTCCTCACAAAAATCGAAAAAGGTGACACCACGCGCCCCGGGCTTCACCCGAAGTACTTTTCCGGTCACGCAGCGCGTCTCGCCAATGTGAGATTGGGCCTCAGTGATGGGGATGCAGTCGGCGACCAGGAAACCAGAGAATGCAACCAGAAATGCTACTGTTCGCAGTGCCACGACTCTTTATACGTCGCGGCGCCACGGGGCTGCGGTGATGAGGGGCCCACTGATTGTCGCCGTTCCCGAAAATGGAAATAGGCAAAAGGCTGCCTGCAACCCAGGCAGCCTCAGACAGAAGACAAATGTTGCGGTCTATTTGAAAGCTTTGATCGCCACCGCCTCGTCGTCCTTCACGTCGAAGACGGTGTAGAGCTTGGTGATCTGCAGCAGGTCGTTAACTTTCTTGGTCAGGTTCAGGAGTTTAAGATCACCGCCTTGGTTGCGCACCGTTGTAAATGCGCTGACCAACTCGCCGATGCCTGAGCTGTCGATGTAGCTGACGTCGCCTAGATTCAGCAGAATTTTTTTCTGCCCTTTGCCGAGCAAGCCGCGGACAACGTCGCGCAGAATGACGCTGCCTTCGCCCAACGTAATGCGACCACTGCAGTCCACGATGGCGACTCCATCTACCTGACGAGTACTGGTCTTCATGCTCACTGGGAAGCCTCCTTAGCGGCCCCGGAGGAACCGGGGACATGCTTAACAAGTTTGATTTCGGTGCCCGTGTGAGACGGGTGTATTTGTACTTCATCCATGAAAGAACGTATAAGAAAAATTCCTCTGCCAGACGTCTTTAACAGATTCTCGGGCGCTAAGGGATCGGGGATCTTCGCCGGATCCAGCCCTTTGCCTTGGTCCCGAATCGTAATTATCAATTGCTTGCCGTTGGTCTCAAAATCCAGCTTAACCTTCTTGTCGGGATCGTAGGCATTGCCATGGAGCACGGCGTTCACCGCCGCTTCACGCACCGCCATGGAAATCTGCATGACTTCTTCTTCGGTAAAACCCGCTTCCACGGCAATGCGGGTGGCTGCCTGCTCTGCGTTATCGACCGTTTCTAACGTCGAATCTAGCGTATAAGAAACACGGCTGTTCGTCATAGCAACGAATTGATAGAACGGCGCCCGCCCACCTTCGCCAATCGGGACACCATAAGCCGTTCCCAGAGATACCCGTTTTGGCGAACCGCTAGTTTCACCCGTGACTGTGGAAATGTCAACGGAGTGCCTAAATAGAGCAGCGGGAAGCCGTCCAACCCGCCTAAGTTGTACAATGCTTGCTGCCTTCCCTCAGGTGGAGGAAGCCTCGACCGCGCCATTTGCGAGGCTTCAGCGAGGAGACTTCGATGAAATCTTATTTTCGACTGTTCCCATGTGTATTGCTGATGGTCGCGCTGACGCCAGTTCCGCAATGCACAGCCCAGGATGGAAAAATAGCTATTCACGTCACTCCGAAGCAAGCCTATCTTTTTGTCGACGACCATGCCATCAGTGAAGCCAGCAAACACCGCACTTTGAACTTGAGCGCTGGCAGCCACAAGATTGAACTGGTCAACTATGGATATACTCCAGAAACCCGCAACATTACTGTGACTGCGGGCCAAACCACCAGCCTTGATGTAACCCTCCAACCGGTACCGGGCAAAGTTTCCGGCCCGTTCGGCGCGATCACACTGGAAGGCGCGGACCGGGATGCCGTTCTGCTGAATGGCAAAACTCCGGACTTTTTCGTCGGCCACGGCGACGAGTTCAATCACGACTGGTGGTGGAAGCAGGAACTGGTCGTGCCTGCCGGAACGCACCAAGTCAGCGTGCTCAGCGGGGACAAAGAAGTTTGGTCGGGTTCGGTTGATGTTCCCGCCAACAAGCGGGTGGTGATCGACGTGCCCAAAGGAGTTCGTAAGACCGTGGATTGGTCGCGCGGGGAGAAGTTGACTTCAGTCCCGCGCTTCACCGTAGGCACTGCCAGTGCCACCGTCGCCATCGCCAAGCCGACTTCAGAATTGTCCGCATCCGCAGCACAAGTGAATTGCGGAAATTCCTCGCAGCTCAAGTGGTCATCTTCTGATGCGCCTAAAGTGGAAATCAGCGGGGTTGGACCGGTTGCGGCCTCAGGCGACCAAAGCGTTCAGCCCACCCAGACCACGACGTACAACTTGACCGCATCGGGGCCCGGAGGCACTGCGACTTCCAGTGCGACCGTAAACGTAAACAATGCCGTGCAGGCCAACCTTGCGTTATCGCCCGCGGAGGTGCATTACAAGCGGGTGGGTGACAAGGTGGTTCAGCAGGACAACACAGCACTGAACTGGTCCGCAACAAATGCCTCGACCATCTCGATAGCTCCCCTGGGTACTGTGGATGCGAGTGGCAATCGTACACTGCAACCCACGCCGAAGAAGACTGACCCTGGGGCCATTGACGAGACTGTCACATATACACTGACCGCTTCCAACAACTGCGGAGGCTCGGAAACACGCACCGCGACCTTGCACCTCGTTGGTGCTATCGAGCAACCGGAAATTAAGCTAACCATGCGCAGCATCTATTTCCCGACAAACAAGCCACGGTCCCTCAAGTCCGAATCAGCTTTGTTGCCGAGCGAACGGGACGAACTGAAATCGATTGCAGATGCGTTCAAGACTCTTCTCACCGCCAAACCGGACGGGCATCTCGTGCTCTCCGGGCATGCGGATAAGCGCGGTGACAGCAGCTACAACCAGGCCCTGTCAGAGCGGCGCGCCGAGCTTGCCAAGCGCTTCTTGGTCGAGCAAGGGATTCCCGAGGCGAACCTCGAGACGCAAGCCTATGGCAACAAGCAAAACCTGACGGTTGATCAGGTGAAGCAACTCCTGGAGCAAAACCCGAATTTGACCGCTGAAGAACGCCAAAAGACGGAGCAGCGGATCGAAACCATCGTCCTCGCCAACAACCGCCGTGTGGACATCACGCTGAGTACAAACGGGCAAGAATCAGCGCGGCTTTATCCGTTTAACTCGGGCGACTATCGCGCTCTGGTTGATCGCGGAAAGCCCATGGAGGGTAGCGAAGGCAAGGTGGTCAACGCGTCGCAGAAAGAAAAGGTTGCGAACTAACCGAGGATAGAGCTTTCCGTCAACCGGGCGGGGTCTCAGCCTATGTAGAGGATTGAGCCCCGCTTTCTTTTTCGACTGTATTCTCTGTGGGGTTTCGACCGTGGTGCTCCTTCCGACTCCCGACCAATAAAATTGCGCCTCTACTCGTTCATGTCTCTGGATTCTTGCTAAGCAGTTGAGTATCCTCGGACTTGATGTCCACGCTCGCACTTACCGAACTACTTGGGCGTCCCGTGCTTGATCCTGGAGGCCGATGCGGGCGCGTGCGCGAGCTGGCGATCGCACCGGCGGAGGACCGGGCGCGAATCGCGGTCTTCATCGTGCGGACCAAAACGGCTGACCGGGTGCTGCCCTTCAGTTCCGTGACTGCGCTCAACCATGTACTGCGAACCGATAGCGAGGTTTCGAACTGGCCGAAGGCCGATGGCTCGGAGGGTCTATTTCTTCTGAGCCGTGATTTGCTGGACCAGCAGATCATCGACGTGCATGGCCGCAAAGTCGTCCGTGTGAATGATGTCGACTTGAACCGTGAGACGAGCAATGGCCATCCGGTGCTCAAAGTAAGTGCAGTCGATATTGGCGCGCGGGGCGCTGTGCGCCGCCTGCTAAAGGGACTTGTACCGTCAATCGTGCTCAGGAATCTTTTAGTCAGGATTCCGGAGCGGCCTATCCCTTGGGATTTCGTTGATCTTATCGAAACCGATCCGGCCCGGCGGGTGAAGCTGAAAATCTCCCACGACCGACTGGCTCGCCTACATCCCGCTGATATCGCTGACATCGTTGAGGAACTGGCGCCAGACGAGCGCGAAGCCGTGTTCGAGACTCTGGACGAGGAAGTCGCCGCCGAGGCTTTGGAGGAAGTCGATCCCAAAGTGCAGAAAGCGATCGTCGAGTCTTTGCCTTCGGAGCGGGCCGCGGAAATCGTTGAGGAAATGAATCCCGATGCCGCTGCGGACTTGCTGGCTGACCTGCCGGAGGAGCGGACTTCCGAGATCCTGCTCGAAATGGCTCCGGAGGAGCGCAAGGAAGTATCCGAGCTTCTTAGCTTTGAAGAAAACACAGCCGCAGGGCGCATGAACACGGAGTTTCTCGCCCTGGGCGTGACTGCGACCGTCCACGATGCGATTGAAGCGCTCCGGCACTTCGAAGGCGGCATCGAGACGGTGAGTACGGTTTATCTGGTCGACTCGCACGGCACACTGGCGGGAGCGGTCTCGTTGGCTAAATTAGTGCTGGCCACGCCAGATACTCCATTGTTGTCCCTGACCCAGGAGCCACTGATCTCATGCGATGCCGGGTGCAACGAAAAGCAGGTGGCCGAGTTGTTCGACAAGTACAACCTGTTGACTTTGCCCGTTGTCGACGAGAAGAAGACGCTGACCGGCGTAATTACCTCTGACGACGTGATCAGCTTGCTGCGGGCCAGGCTGTAACCTGCACGTTGCGAACGAGTCTGAACGCTGTGAGATAGCATCATACTTCCAGGAGTTTTCGAAATGGGCGCACTGGCACTTCTGCAATCACTGAAAGAAAGCGTTCTCACCCAGGCAAGCGTAAAGGCCATCTATGGCGATCCGATTTCAGCCCAGGGTAAAACGGTGATACCCGTTGCCAAAATCATGTACGGCTACGGCGCCGGAGCTGGCACGGGCGGCGTCGGTGATACCCGCGCTCGCGGCGAAGGCGGCGGTGGTGGCGGAGGGGTTCGAGCCATCCCGGTCGGTGTAGTCGAAGTTACGGATCAGAACACGCGGTTCATTCCAATCAACGACCGCAAGAGGCTCGCCGGAGCGGTTACCGCCGGGCTGTTTCTGGGCATGCTGCTGGCGCGGCGCCGAGGCCGGTAAGAAATCTGTGGCGCTGACTTGCTGCGCGGCTGGCGCTCCGCAGTCCCATGGCGATCAGCCCAAGCCGAATCGGTATGACATTCCCAATTTCTCTCTAATTTTCAGACTGTTCATATTCTCTCTTCCCGTTTATCCTGTCGCTTCTTTATGTTCGTGATTTGTGCCCATGAGATTCCTGAGACGCTGGAAGACCCGGATTCTGCTGTTTTTCGCCGTTGTCGGTCCGGGCTTCATTACCGCAAACGTCGACAACGATGCCAACGGCATTTACACCTACTCGTCCGCCGGCGCGCAATTCGGGCACATGCTGCTATGGACGTTGATTCCGGTCACGCTGGCACTAATCGTGGTGCAGGAAATCTGCGCGCGGATGGGCGCCGTTACGGGCAAGGGCCTGAGCGACTTGATCCGGGAAGAGTTTGGCCTGCGGGTTACGTTCTTCATGATGATCGGCATTCTGCTGGTCAACTTCGGCAACGTGGTGGGCGAGTTTGCCGGCATCGCCGGCAGCCTTGAGTTGTTCGGGGTTTCGCGGTACGTCAGCGTTCCTATCTGCGCGGTGATCGTCTGGCTCATAGTTGTCAAAGGGCAGTACAAGGGCGTCGAGAAGGTCTTTCTGGCCGCTTCTTTCTTTTATGTGACCTACATCCTTGCCGGTTTTTTTGCACGTCCAGCCTGGGCCGAGGCCCTTGTCGCGACAGTTAAGCCGCCATCCCCGGCAATATTTCACCAGCCGGGCTATCTGTATATGGCGATTGGAGTGGTGGGCACCACGATCGCACCCTGGATGCAGTTCTACCTGCAGTCCTCGATCGTGGAGAAAGGAGTTACCCGCCGTCAGTACAAGGCTTCCCAGATCGATGTAATCTCGGGCTGCATTTTCACCGATGTCGTAGCGTGGTTCATTATCGTCGCATGCGCGGCCACGCTTTATGTGCACGGCTATCACAACATAGCGGACGCGAAAGACGCTGCGCAGGCGTTGCGGCCTTTGGCCGGAGACTACGCTTACATCCTTTTTGCGCTGGGATTGTTCAACGCTTCGTTATTCGCCGCCTCGATTCTGCCGCTCTCGACCGCCTATACGGTGTGCGAAGGTTTGGGGTTCGAATCCGGTGTAGGGATGAGGTTCAGCCAGGCGCCGGTATTTTACTGGCTTTACACGATCTTGATTCTTGCCGGAGCGGGTTGCATTCTGTTTCCCGATCTGCCCTTGGTAAAGATTTCGATCCTGTCGCAGGTCATCAACGGCATTGCAATTCCTCCCGTTTTGATTTTCATGCTGCTTCTGGTGAACAAGAAAGAGCTGATGGGGGAGTATGTGAATTCCCGCCTGTACAACGTAGTTGCCTGGGCAACGACGGTGATTATGATTGCCCTGACCGTGGTCTATCTATGGAGCTTGAGAAGCGGGATTAGTTAGGCTTTGCCGACGCTGATCCCCTGATGGCACAGCGAGTTAGGTAGCCGTTTCGATTCCCTCAATCCCCGACGAAACGAACGAGCACAGACTCGGCAGTCCTTTGGTTCGGAAGGCTGCGGCAGGCAAAAAAGCATCCAAGTATGTATTTGCCGCGCTCCGTATTCGACTATAATGTGGCGGTTGGCGCGGAGTGACGCGGGCCATGAGTCGTATCCCCATCCTTTGTACGATTTCCCTTCTGCTGGTCGGCCTCGCCCTTGCCCAGAACAGCTCGGACCCACCGAATCTACCCACCACAGCAACGTCGCCAGCAGTGAAGGTTTATCACGACCACGGCGTTCGAGACGTTGACGCTATCGGCAATCGAAATGTTGGCTGCGGACGCGGCATTGGCAACTGGTACAGCCTGGAAAAACAAATCGAAATGGGCCGCTCATATGCCCAACAGGTCGAATCCAGTTCCAAGATGATTGGCGATCCCGAGATCGCGGAGTATGTCAACCGTGTCGGGCAAAACATAGTGAGGAACTCCGACGCGGAGGTCCCATTCACGATCAAAGTCATCGACACCGATGACATCAACGCCTTTGCCCTTCCCGGCGGGTATTTCTACGTGGATTCTGGGCTGATTCTGGCAGCCGACAGCGAAGCGGAACTGGCAGGAGTGATGGCACACGAAATCGCCCACGTGGCGGCGTGCCATGCCGCTCGCGAGATGTCGCGCGGACAACTCATGAATCTGGCGTCGATTCCGCTGATCTTTGTCGGCGGCGGGATCGGTTATGCCATCCAAAATGTTGCCGGGCTGGCAATGCCAATGGGCTTCTTGAAATTCACCCGCGGCTTCGAATCAGAAGCCGACTTTCTTGGCGTGCAGTATATGTACAAGGCGGGATACGATCCGCAAGCTCTCACCGCGTTCTTTGAAAAAGTAAAAACGATGGAGAAGCATAAGCCCGGAAGCCTGGCCAAAGCTTTCGACACTCACCCGCAGACTCCGGATCGGATCGAGAAGACCCAGCAAGAGATCAACACGTTATTGCCGGGTTTAGCAGAGTACAAGGTGGATACGTCCGAGTTCCAGGACATAAAGGTCAGACTTTTGGAATTGGAGAACCGGCACAAACTCGGTGGCGGGGAAAGCGGGGACAAGCCCACGTTGCGCCGAGCGTCGCACACCAGCGATGATCACGCGGGTGCGGGTGAACCTGATGATCGTCCCACTCTCAAACGGCGCGGCAGTGATTCTCAATAGGCCGAAACCCGGTTAAAGATTGATTTCGCGACGCGAAAGATCATCGGCGAGAATTTTTCCGCTCGCCAAGTCTCGCACCAGGGTCAAATCAGCTTCAAGAAAGTCATAGGACGGCAACTCCGAGCGCGGCGACCAGCGTACATCACGAAAAATCCTGTTCTCAATCTCTCCCTTATAGTGATGGACCACATAGAAGCGTAGTTCCACAGAATTCCCGCTTTTGTACTCATGTCGAATGCGCGCCACCTCTTCGCCGATTTTCGCGTCGATGCCGAGCTCTTCGTCCAGTTCACGTCGCAGCGCATCCCGCGGCTGCTCCCCTTCTTCGATCTTTCCTCCCGGGAACTCCCACTTTAAAGGCATGCTTTGGTGCCGTGTGCGCTGGCAGACAAGCACTTTCCCATCCTTCATGATCAGAGCTGCCACCACGCGTTTCATTGCCGCATCGTTGTTCTTGCTGGAAATGCTCCCAGGTTTTTCAGTCATCCCCGGTGCTTCTCCAGGCATTTTCCGACCAAGTCGGCGCAGTACTCGACGAGTTCGCGATCTTCGTTTCCAAAAGCGGCCAGGAAATGGCTGTCGATATCTAGTTCGCCGCGCACCTTTCCACCGGCAAATATGGGCACCACGATCTCGGATTTCGTCTCAATGGAACATGCCAGGTACCTGGGGTCTTTGCTGACATCATCCACCACAACCGTTTTGCCGGTTGAAGCCGCAGCTCCACAAATGCCTTGATTCAAAGGGATGTGCGTATGTGGTGTCATCGCACCTTCAAACGCCCCAAGAACCAGAATCGGAGCTTTCCCAGAAGCGCCGTCCTCGAGCATATAGAAGCCCACCCAGTTAAACTTCAGCTTGCGGTCGTGCAGGAGCCTGACGATGTGAGACATCAAATCCTGCGGCGACTTAGTTTTAGAAGCTAAAGCAGCTACCTCAGACTTCAGTTCCTCAGTCTTGGCTTCTTTAGGCATCGGCGATCTCCGATCAGCGCTGATCTTTCAGTTCGGCCACGTCAGTAATGCATCTTAGCCCTGCGGCTTGTGGAAAGTCCTGCGGATGAATCGCGGCGGCCAATGCGCGCAGACCATTTATCAGGGTCGGCGCCGGCGTATTCAGAAATTCGTCGCGAATACAGTACACGCGGCCATTTTTTGCCGCATCCGTAGTGGACCATTGGCGTTCGCGAATCAGCTTTGCCAGCGGGACGCGCTCGCCAGCACCACACCAGGCGGCGATCAGCACGTTTGGATCGGCGGCCACGACTGCTTCCGCTGGGATCTGCGCTCCGGGAGTTCCTACGAACTCGCCCCCGGCAGCCTCGACCAGTTCCGCCACCCAACTCTGCGAGGTGATGATGGGCTTACCCCACTCCTCGCAAAAAACACGAGGGCGTGCTTTGCCCCTTGTTTGTTCGCGAACGACTGAAATTTCATCTCGCATTTTCGCGATAATCTGTTCAGCGCACGCGGACGCGGCGAACATTCCAGCGATGGACACAATATCGGTGTAGATATCCGACAGGCTCCTCGGCGCTAATCCCAGAAACCGCGTGCCCGATTTCAGAATCTCCGCGACTGCCTTTTCCTGGTAGGGTACAGCCGCAATGACCAAGTCAGGTGCCGTCTTCGAAATCTGCTCCGCGTTTGCGGTCCACGAATCGGAAACAATAGCGATTCCGCGGCGACTAACCTCGGGACACACATCAGCGCAATATTTCGTGCAAGCGACAAGACAGTCCAACCTGCCGATTGCATCAAGAATGACAGTCGCGCTTGGCTGCAGCGAGACGACGCGGCGCGGAATGTGGGGTGAAAACATCCTGCCATGTTACAAGTGAGAGGGCCGCCCCAGCCACGCTATATCGGCACGTCGGTTGTCCGCACGCTACAATTCTCTCGATGTACTCGCCGCAACTCCTCGACCATTTCGAACATCCCCGTAATGCAGGAGAAGTGTCGAATCCTGACGCTTGGGCGCAGGTCGAAAATCCGGCCTGTGGTGATGTGCTGAAGCTCACATTCCGCCTCGTGGATGGCCGCATAGCGGATGTTCGCTTTCGTGCCAAAGGCTGCGTTCCGGCTATGGCCTGTGGCTCAGCGGTGACTGAGTTAGTAAAGGGAAAAACCATCGCAGAGGCCCGGGCATTGCGAACAGCCGAGGTCGTCGATGCGGTGGGAGGCTTGCCGGAGGCATCCTCGCACGCCAGCCATCTGGCGATTGACGCACTTGCTGCTGGATTGAGCGCTCTGAAGCCGGATTGCCGAAGCTAGAGCGGCGTTAAGCGTGCGGTGTCAAGCCGTCCGGCCAATAAACCGTCCAGCCTCGCTGACGAGCCGCTTTCTCCAAGTCGGGATTCGGATTTACGGCAAAGGCGTGGCCGGAAATCTTCAGCATGTCCAGGTCCCAGCGCGAGTTTCCAAAGGCTGCATCGGGCGTTGTGCGAATTACGTCTCGAATCGCCTTGGTCTTCCCGTCTCCGCTGGGGACCCGCACGAGCCGATCCGTGACAATTCCATTTTCCACCTGCACTGCCGCAGCGAGAATCCGGTCTGGGGAAATTCCGCAATACTTCATGCCTGCGCGAATCAGCCACAGGTTGCTGGAGGAAACTGCCCAGACGTCACTGCCGGACTGTTGCAATCGTCCTACCAGCTCGCGCATTTCCGGGAAAATTTGTCGGACAAGATTCTGTTCGAAGTACTCCGTCGCGGCCTTCTGTACCTCTGCCTCAGGGAGGCCGCGATGCATGGTCACCATTTCGCCGCACATCGTCTCTTCGTCCACTTTGCCGGCCTTGTAATCTGCGTAGCGCGAACGCGCCCAGCGCACAACGTCATCCGAGACCAGGTGACGCTTCAACTCCCAGTCGAAGAAGCCTTCGCCTGCATCGCCTGCCCAGAGTGTTCCGTCACAGTCAAAGACAGCGATTCTCGGTTGAAGTTGCAGAACTGAGTTGATGAATTCGGCGGCTTTTAGAGAAGTCGATGGAGTCACGATTGAGTCCGTCTTAAGTCCTCGGGCCCGGCGAGGGTGACTGGGACAACGCTGCGTAGTCCTCTGGCGTGTCCACATTCAGGGTAACAGCGGGATCATCCACCTCGAGATATTGAATATGTTGCTGGTGCTGGTGCTCGATGTCACGGGCGCTTGCTGTTGCCGGAGCTTCGGAGAAAACTTGAATCATTTCCCTGTCAATCAGGAAAGGATGCCCGTGCTCACCCTGATATTCGGGAACAACCGACCATTTGTCGTGCATCCTCGTGGTGAACGCCTCGCAGAGCATTTGCAAAGTGGAAGAGCGGACTGGCGGGCGATCTACCAAGGTGACAATCGCCGCATCCCGGCCCCGGTTCAGCACCTCCTGCAGACCGATTTGAAGCGAACTGAACTGCCCGCGCTCGGGCGCGGGGTTCTTCACGAGGAATGCAGCGTTTGCATAAACGACGGGAGCGAGATTGGCAGCATTCTTGCCCGCGACAACGATCACCATATCAGAGAAATTGTTGAGGCACTCGATGGCAGCGGATAGAAAACTCTGCCCTGTTGCGGTGCCGGGAGGCCACGGCAGAAGTGCCTTATCCGCGCCCATGCGCGAGGACTCGCCCGCCGCAAGTATGACTCCACAAACACTGGACGCACCATTCATGAAGCGAAGATAACAGAAAGAAATCGCGAAGTCAGTGCGGGGTTCCGCCGCTCAGTTCGGTAGGACCAGGGAGAAGAAAGTTTTCGCCGATTACCTTGCGTCGCTAAGCGATGAGATCATTGCGATAGTTCGCGGTTATGTACTGAAGACTATTCCTGATTTTTCGAAATTTCGAGGTCGTCAGCTACAACGTCACTTTTCCCCAAGTGCGACTTGAACCAGCTCATGTGGGGCAAGGCACGTTCGGCGTGACGGCGCACGGCGATAAGCTCAGCCGTGATAGCAACCGCAATTTCCTCTGGAGTAATCGCTCCAATATCCAGACCCACAGGCGCGTGCACCCGTTCAAATAACTCCGGGGCGAGGCCTTCTTTCACCAGTTCGCGGAAAATGGTGACAGTTTTGCGCTTCGAGCCGATCATGCCGACGTAACATGCCTGGGTTTGCACAGCCCAGCGGAGGACACGCATGTCGTCGCGATGGCCGCGGGTCACGATCACAATGTACGCCGATTCGCTGGGAGACAGTTTGGCCATCGCCTGCTCGAAATCCTCCGCAATCACTTCCCTGGCGTCGGGAAAGCGTTCGCGATTGGCGTAAGCTTCGCGGTCATCAACCACGATTACGTCGAAACCCGCACTTTTTGCAATCCTGTAAAGATTTACTGATACGTGGCCTGCACCGAAAATATAAAGTAAGGCTGGAGGTAGCACGGGCTCGACGAAAACGTCCAGCGTCCCGCCGCAGACCAGGCCGGTGTCGTATTTGGGGTCCTGGTTCAGGTTGAAAGTCAAGCTGCGGGGTTTTTCACTTTCCATGACCTCGCGCGCGGCCTGCCAGACCTCCGCCTCGACGCACCCGCCGCCGATGGTTCCGGCAATCGATCCGTCGTCGCGCACCAGCATTTTTGCGGTTTCAAAGGAGGGGATCGAACCGCGTACATTTACGATGGTAGCCACCGCGCCGCGCCGGCCTTCCTGCCGCAGCTTGACTATCTCCTCGTAGATGTCCATAAGCAGACTTCATTATTCGATGCCCGGTCGGACAAGTCAAAAACTTTTAGCCGCGATGGCAAACCGCGGAACTCCACATTCGTACCCGGAAGCTGTAAGCTGTACGGTCTCTGGAGGATACAATGCTGCACTGGTCTGCAAACTGCCATGCCACCGCGGCAATATGCGCACTACTTCTGCTTGGCGGCTTTTGGCGCCCTGGGCAAGGCGGGGAGGTGGTTATGACGGTGGAGCACAATGTCCGCTTACAAGAGGAAGCAACACGGGCGACTATTGAAAGCTTCAACGAGACGTTCAACCAGCATAATGCGGACGCGCTGGCAGCGTTCTTGACCGAAGACACGGTTTTTGAGGATACGTCGCCCGCTCCCGATGGCCGCCGGGTCGAGGGCAGGGCCGCCGTCGTTGACTTCTGGCGTGGATGGTTCGCGCGCAATCCTGACGCGCGCTTTGAGGCTGAGGAAGTGATCATCAGCGGAAATCGGGCGGTAGTGCTCTGGGTTTATCGCAAGATGCGAAATGGACAGCCGTGGCATCTTCGCGGCGTCGATATCTTCACGGTGCGCGAGGGGAAGGTGGCCGCAAAGCTCGCGTATGTGAAAGGCTGAACTCGTCTTGATCCTTGGCTTGGAGATCATTTCATGAAAGCTGTTCGCATCCATGAATTCGGCGGGCCGGAGGTTCTCCGGCATGAAGATGTTCCTGATCCGCAACCACGCAAAGACCAGGTTTTGGTGCGAGTAAGAGCTTGTGCTATGAACCATCTCGACCTGTGGGTACGCAAGGGGCTGCCTGGCGTGAAGCTTCCACACATTCTAGGCAGCGACATTGCGGGCGAGATCGTCGAAATCGGCGAATACGTCAACGGCTTTAAGACCGGCCAGCGTGTGCTGATCGCGCCGATGCATTTTTGCAATCATTGCGCAAAATGCGTCGCCGGATTGCAGAACCAATGTCCTGAGTTCACCGTGCTAGGCAGCAGGGTTGATGGCGGTAATTGCGAGCTCATCGCCGTGCCTGCCGTAAGTGTGATCCCAATTCCCGATAGTCTTGATTTCGTTTCGGCCGCAAGCGTTCCGCTGGTTTTTTTAACCGCCTGGCACATGCTGGTGGGCCGCGCCGGCATTCGCCAGGGGCAGACGGTATTGGTATTGGGCGGGGGATCAGGCGTCGGTATTGCAGCGATTCAGATTGCCAAATTATTCCACGCCCGCGTAATTACCACAGCAGGGGATGAGAAAAAATTGGAGAAAGCCCGCGCGCTGGGCGCCGATTATGGCATTGATCATTACAAGCAGAAGATTTCGCAGGAAGTGCGGAGGATTACAAACAACGAAGGCGTAGACATCGTAATTGAGCATGTGGGTGCGGCGACCTGGGAAGAGAGCATGAAATCCCTGAAGCCTGCGGGAACGATCGTGACCTGCGGCGCGACCACCGGCTCCAACGTGGCACTTGAACTCCGATTTGTCTTTTCCCGCCAACTGTCGTTTCTAGGCTCTTATATGGGAACGATGGGTGAGCTGTATGAGGTTCTGGGGCACGTTTTCGCCGGACGATTGAAGCCTGTCGTGGATCGGACGTTTCCATTGAAAGACGCCCGCGCCGCCCACGAGTACATGGAAGCCAGCCGGATGTTTGGCAAGATTGTTCTAACAATGTGAGACTTTGGGCGGCCCGTCCTATCGCGAAGCGAAGGGCGGGAGCGTGCGATGACTTCCGCAACCTATCCTCGCCCCTCCCTATCCTCACACACAAGGCTCGGTTGGGATGGGGAACACGGCGACTCTGTGATCTCGAGGCCGTCGGTGGTTTAAAATAACGCAATGGCTAACGGTGTTAGCTTCGGGCCGTACGTCACGATCGAAAACGGCAAGCGGGTGGTGAAAGAGCTTACCTACGGCAATCCCACGCCTGAGGGCGTGGTGCTTACCACCATGGACAATGCTGTGAACTGGGTGCGGAAGAATTCCATTTGGCCGATGACTTTCGGCCTGGCTTGCTGCGCAATCGAGATGATGTCCATGGGGGCGTCGCGGTTTGATATTGCTCGCTTCGGGGCCGAGGTCTTTCGCCCATCTCCGCGGCAATCTGATCTGATCATCATCGCCGGGCGCGTTTCAAACAAGATGGCTCCCGTGATTCGCCAGCTCTGGGAACAGATGCCCGAGCCGAAATGGGTGATCTCGATGGGCGCGTGTGCGACTTCAGGCGGGGTCTTCAACAACTACGCGTTGGTGCAAAGCGTGAACCAGGTGATTCCGGTCGATATATACGTGCCTGGTTGCCCGCCGCGGCCCGAGCAGCTGATCTACGCCATTACCCTCCTGCAAGAGAAGATTCAGAAGGAACGTGGAACCATCAAGCGCGCCCTGAACCTCACATCCGACCAGCCGCCAGCCAGCCCGGATGTCCCTCAACACTCGTAACTTCTGTCCGCCTTACTTGCCATTGACCCGCACAAATTTTCGGACGTAAGATTCCAACCATCAGGCTTTTCTGGTGGTCCGGCTAGGAAACTAATGGCAGTAACGCAGAACCCGATGAAGAAAAGCATGCTTCTTGTCCGGCGGAGGGGCGAACGCGGCCAGACCATCATTCTGGTGGCGATTTCCTTGCTGAGCCTGCTGGCCATGGCCGCGCTGGCGATCGACGTTGTGACCCTGTATGTCGCACGCACGGAAATTCAGCGTGCCGCCGACGCTGCAGCGTTAGCCGCGGCGAAGGCAATGGCCGATTCGGGTATCACAACTCTTCCGACGTCCGACCCTGCGTTCTCTTCCGGCCAGGCCCAAACGCTGGCGCAGAGTATGGCGAATTCGGCAATCGCGGCGGTGCTTGCTGCTCCTAACAATCAGGTAGGGGGATTCACCGTTGCCCCGGGAAGTCCGACATTCAACTTCTCGACTTCGGCGGGAGGAACTCCCATCAACAATCCGCACGTGACCGTCACACTGCAACAAAGCGGACTTCCGACGTTTTTCGCCCACATTTGGGGCACGAGATCGGCCACAGCTTCGGCAAGCGCGACAGCGGAAGCTTACAATTCGGCGAACACTTCGAGCTTTACTCCGGTAGCGCCGAAGGGAGTTAAGCCGTGGCTTGTTGCAAATATCGACCCCCAAACATCGCAGCCTTTCGTGAACCCAGCGACCGGCGCGGTTGAGTCGGGTGTGATCGCGAATGTCGATTTCTGGTTAACCGCGGATTGTCAGCCTGGCCACCACCGTTGTCATCTGGCAACTGGAACCAACCCGCCGGGTCTGATCGGTACTCCTCCTCAGGAGGTTCAGTATGTTCCGGCGGAGGTGACGGCGAACGGCGCCAACGTTTGCCCCTCGTCCTGCGCAGGTGCGGGGGGTGACTACGAGGCCAGTATTCAATGTACGGATATGAATGCTTACAGTTGCGGAGGCGGCAGCCCCAACGCCCAATGGGACAGGACTGATTTAATTAACCCCGTCGGGCCACCGAGTTCGGCCGCGCATACGACCGATGGAGTGGAATGTCTGATCCATGCGGGAGGCACGGGGACGAATCAGGGACAAGACAGTATCGGTTGGGGGTTATGGCCAGCCAGCCCCATTCAGATGACCTCGGCCGCTAGTACCAATACTGTGAACACAAGCAGTTCTCTGGTAGCGATTCCGATCATCGATGTCACCACTCCTGGGGCATTCAGCCCCGCAGGCCCTGTGACCGTTATCGGGTTCCTTCAAGCATTCGTGGAACAGATAAATACCAATCTCAATCCTAACGATATCCAAATCAAAGTGGTCAACGTCGTTGGCTGCAGCCAGACCAGCAACGGAGCACCAACAATCCAGGGTGGGAATACCTCATCCCCGATTCCCGTTCGCCTGATCACTCCTCCTTAGTTGAGTACGCACTCAGCTTCGATCGCAGATTGTTGAACCGCCTAGTTCAGATTTGCTACCGTGGCGTTTGCGGGGATCGTGCTTAGCAGAAAACTGGTGCCCGATGAGATCAACTGAAGGACGTTGTTGAAGTGCCATTGATAGGGATATAGAACGCTGACTTTGGTGCAAGCTGCATAGGCAGTAATGCCACCGTAGTTGCTCAGAGTCAGAGAGCAAGACGGCGTAGGGAGCCCGCCAGCGGCATCGCGCGAAATGGTTAACGTTAAAGTGCCCGGGCATCCATTTCCCGCCGCTGTATAAATCCATGGTGGACCAGAAGCGGGGACCGCGGCGCCATTCAACCCACAATCATTGATGCCGGCCGCCCGCAGGTAAGAATCAGTAAGGTAGCGGATAGCGTCTACCGAGGGCGGCGCGCCACAACTCGTGCACAGATCGTTTGTCGGTTGCCCCGCACCGAAACGTGCTGCTTCCCGCACTGCGTTACTGAGTTCCTGCTTCAGATTGAAGGCGCCACCGAAATCGAAAATCCCCACAACCAGCACGATCAAGAGCGGAAGAGCAACTGCAAACTCCACGATGGCGGCACCGGACGCGGATTCCATCAGGGTCAAGAGCAGGCGAGTTGCACTCCGTCGAATCGTTGCCAGCATTAGTATTCCCCGGCCATCTGCACATCGGCAGTAAGTATGATCTGCTGGTTGTTGAGCGAGGTGAAGGGTAACCAAAATTGGTATGGATATTGGAAGCTGACCACCACACCGCATGCCGGTGTACCACTACTGACAGGCGGGGTGTCGAGCTTGACGTTCGTGCATACCGTCACGTTATTAACAGTAGGGCAGGACGAGGTGGCTCCGGGGCAGGCTGTGATTGCCGGTTTATACGATTTGACTTGTCCGGAATCTATGCTGGAAGCCTGGAGCGTTTGTGAAACCACCCCTGCGACCGTGGCAGCGGATGGCGCTGCATTGCCGCAGTTTCCGCAGCTTTGCGCCACGGCCACCCGGGCACCTTCGCGGGCGGCTTGATTGATCGTCGCGTAGGTATTGAATGCGCGCCCAAACCAGTAGATGCCTAAAAGAACCATGAAAGCAAGCGGCAGCACCAAGGCGGCTTCGGCTATCTCGGAAGCGCGGTCATCGCGGAAACAGCGGACGGATCTTAAGATGTGCACGGATTCACGACTCACAACCGATTTTTGAGAAATTCTCACACGCTCACTGGCCCAAGTCAATGTAACGGGAGTGGACCGTCCTGGCCTTACGGCCGCGGGGGTATCAGATTTTGGCGGGTCTTACCTTGTAACCCCGCATCTAATTGGTCAGGTTCCGATGTAACTCATTAATAAGGCAGGCGGTGATACAGTAGTTTGGTAAGCCATCTGCATGTCATTGGGAGAAGCCAGTAGCGGCTTTTGGAGGCGCAACCGCTGGTTGATGTGGACATCCGTCATTGCCGCCGCCGTATTGCTGCTCGCGTCGTTTATGTCGCGAGGCGACGCGGTACCGGTCCGGGCCGCCGTCGCACAGATCACCACCATTCGCAGCGTTGTCTCGACCAACGGTAAAGTCGAGCCTCTGCAAAATTTTGAGGCGCATGCGCCGATAGGTACGACGGTCAGGAAGCTGCTGGTAAAGGAAGGGGACCACGTCAAGAAGGGCCAGCTTCTGGTGCAAATGAACGATGCGGAGGCACGCAGTGCCGCAGCCGAGGCGTTGGCCAAGGTTCGGGCCGCGCAAGCTGATCTGATCGCTGTTCAAAAAGGTGGGACGCAGGAAGAAGTTTTGACACTCGAGTCTCAGCTCAGCAAAGCGCGCACCGCCCGGGATACGGCACAACGTAATCTCACGGCCCTGCAACGGTTGGAGAAGGACGGTGCTGCTTCCGCTGGTGAAGTGAAAGCGGCGGAGGATGAGCTGCAAAGACGCAACGCCGATATTTCCTTATTCGAGCAGAAGCAGAAGGACCGCTATTCTAAACCTGAGGTTGCCAAGGTCGAAGCCGAGAGAGCGGAGGCTGAGGCCGCTTACGACGCAGCCCAGGATAACTTGAGTCAACTAAACGTCCGGGCTCCGTTCGATGGCGTCGTTTACTCGCTGCCGGTTTTGCAGGGAACTTATGTCAACCCGGGAGATTTGATTCTGCAGGAAGCCGATCTGTCAAAGGTTCGCGTGAGAGCTTATGTGGACGAGCCGGACATAGGCCGGTTGGCCCCCGGAAATCCCATTGAAGTGACCTGGGATGCCCTGCCCGGCCGTACATGGCAAGGGAAGGTGAGTTTCATCCCCACGGTGATCAAACGACATGAGACACGAAACGTGGGCGAGACGACGTGCACCGTCGATAATCAGGATCTGAAACTCTTGCCAAGCGTCAACGTAGGCGTCACGATTGTGACCGCCGAGCGTCATAACGTGCTTGCCGTTCCACGCGAGGCTATTCATCAGGAAGACAACCAGCGGTACGTTTATCAGATCATTAACAATGAGTTGCATCGTCAGGATGTGCAAACCGCGCTCTCAAATTTGACGCAAGTGGAAATTACCGCCGGCATTCCGGAGAATGCGTTGGTGGCGCTAAGTCCTCTCAATACCAAGCCGTTGCACAACGGCCTGATGGTAAAGGTGGTTCGCTGATCTATGTTTGGTTACCAGAAGTCGGTTCTTCATTCTCTGCGCGTAGTGGTGCTTGGGCTCGCCGCGGCATTGTGTCCGGTCGTGAGCAGCGCCGCACCCGCTCCTGAAACTCTTCTTGCGCAAGGGCGAGTAGACGATGCGATCAGTTCGTTGGAGACGAAACTCAACAATGCACCAGACGATGCGCAGTCATATAACCTGCTGTGCCGTGCTTACTTTGTCGTGGACAACTGGGAGGCGGCAGGTAAGGCGTGTGAGAAGGCAGTCTTTCTGCAACCGTCGAGTAGTGATTTCCACTTGTGGCTAGGTCGGGTCTATGGCGAAAAGGCAGACCATACTAATTTCATCTCGGCGGCGGGAATGGCGAAGAAAGTCCGGAATGAGTTCGAGACCGCCGTTCGGCTGAACCCGGCAAATCTGGAAGCGCGCGCCGACCTGGCACAGTTCTACGTGGAAGCGCCGGGAATAATAGGCGGAGGCAAAGACAAAGCCGAAGGACAGGCAAGAGAAATCGCCAATCTCGATCCAGCACAAGGGGAATTAGTCGAAGCGTGGATTGCGGAGAAGAACAAAAATTTGGGCAGCGCCGAAGGTCATTTCCGCTCCGCCGTGCAGCTCAGCCATGGTAAGCCGGGCGCGTGGCTGAATCTGGCCCAGTTCTATCGTCGGACCGGGCGCATGGACAAGATGCAGGATGCTGTTGAGCACGCAATTAGCGCGAATGACAGTCATCGTGTGCTCATGCAGGCAGCAGACATACTGAATCGCACTAAGCGGAACATCCCCCGAGCGGTTGAATTGCTCCGCCAGTATCTGTCGAGTCCAACGGCGGAAGATGCTCCTGCGTTCAAGGCCCACTATCTGTTAGGCACGATTTACGAACAGCAGGGGAACACCACGGCGGCGGCTGAGGAGTACCGTTCGGCGCTAGCACTGGCTAAGGGCTATACTCTCGCGCAAAGCGCGTTGGATCGAGTGACGCGCGAAACGGCGTCAGGCCCAACTCAAGCAAACTGGCATCCCAGCGCCTCAGAGTAAAATCGTTCAAATTCATTGATCTTTTCGAGGTGAACAGATGCAGCCTGCTTCACATCGTCTTTCTTCCGCGTTACTGATGGTGTTCTGCTTGTCGTCAGTAGTCAAGGCGGTAGCTGATCCTGTGCCACTCAAGCGGGTGGTGGAACTTGCCCTGACTCACAGCACGAGCGCCGCCTCGGCCGAGGCCATGGCGCAACGTGCTTACTCCAGCTATCGCGAAACCAAAAATCAGTATCTTCCGACGCTGGTGGTTGGCTCGGGGTTGGGATACACCCAGGGCTATCCGTTGAGCCTGGAAGGCTCGGCGCCTTCTATTGTCAACACCACCGCACAATCCACCGTTTTTAATGCGGCACTGCGGGATTTCGTGCGCGAATCACGCACGCAGTGGCAAGCCACCACGGTTCGCAGCAAGGACGAACGCGATCAACTGATCCAGGACACGGTTCTGAGCTATGCCGAACTCAACAAATGGGAGTCGCTTCTGGCTCATCTGGGCGAAGAGTACTCAGCAGCTCTGAAAATGGAGCAACTGGTCAACGAACGAATCCAGGCAGGGGTGGATAGTCCGCAAGCACGAACCCAGGCGCGGCTGAACACCGCCCGAGTGTACCTGCACCTTTCACAAGCGCAGGGCTCGATTGACGTGTTGCGGGCGCGGCTTTCAGAATTTACGGGACTGCGTGCCGCTTCTATTGAGACAATGGCAGACTCGATTCCCGCACTGCCGGAAGTTAAACAAGACGAGAACCTGATAGCAAGGGCGCTCGAGGTAAGCCCCGCAGTGCAGATTGCCAGCCTGAACGCTACGGCTCTGAGTTTCCATGCCCGGGCGGAACATCGCACTATGTGGCCGACGCTCGACTTCGCAGCACAATACGCTTTGCTGGCCAGTTTTAACAATTACCAGCGCTTTTTTCAGAAGGGCACTTTCCAGTCGAACAATGCGAGCATTGGAGGAGTTATCCGTTTCCCATTTTTTAGCCCTACGCAACGGGCCGCCGCGCGGGCTGCGGATTTTGACGCACTGCGGGCCAAGCATGACAGAGAAACAACCAAGGATCAGGTGTCCGAGCAAACCTTGAAATTGCAGCGCTCGGTCGAACAGCTTGCTGCCGCACAGGATGTGGCTGATCTGGAGTACGAGATGGCGAAATCGAATCTGGACGCCGTGCAGATCCGCGTCGATTCCGGTACCGCCACTCTTCACGAAGAAGATGACGCCCGCAATCAGGCCAATGAGCGCTATAACACGCTGCAGGATGCGCGGTTTGACCTACAACGTGCGCGCATTGCCGTACTACGTGTTACCGGCGACCTGAGTTCCTGGCTGGGACTTAGCAAGTGACGTACACGAAGCCTATTCGCCACTCGACGCATCAAAGACTCCATTCAGGGTAAAAATGTGGCCTCTAACTAAATTGCGTAATTAGACTTAACAGAGGATGTACTCCGCCTCTCAGCAGGCACACAAAAGATGCTAGGATAACCAACGAGACAATATGCCCTTAAAAACACTGTTTTTGAATCCCCCGTCATTTGAGAATTTTGACGGTGGCGCGGGATCGCGATGGCCGGCTACTCGCGAGATCGAGTCGTACTGGTACCCAGTGTGGCTGGCGTACCCGGCTGGCATGCTGGAAGGTGCTCGCTTACTGGATGCGCCACCTCATTACGTCTCCGCCGAGGAGACCATAAAGATTGTCCGTGATTACGAATTCCTGGTCTTGTTTACCAGCACGCCCGGTTTCCCTGGCGATATCCGCCTTGCGCAAAAAATCAAAGATATCAATCCGAACATTAAGATCGCTTTTGTTGGACCACACGTCAGCGTGTTGCCTGAGAAATCACTGCGCGATTGTTCGGCGATCGATTTTGTAGTCCGTAAAGAGTTTGACTACTCGACGGTAGAATTTGCGGAAGGCAAGCCTCTGGATCAAATTCTCGGTGTTTCGTATCGGAAGAACGGGTCGGTTGTGCACAATCCGGATCGCCCTGAGATCCAGAATCTCGATTCCCTGCCCCATGTGACTGATGTTTACAAGCGAGATTTGGACGTCACGCGGTACAACGTACCTTTTCTGCTTTATCCCTTTGTGTCGCTATACACGACCCGCGGCTGTCCTGCCCAGTGCACGTTCTGCCTTTGGCCCCAGACTTTGAGCGGGCACCCGTGGCGAAAGCGCTCGAGCGATGATGTTGCTCGCGAAATGGCCAAAGCAAAAGAGTATTGGCCGAATGTACGCGAATTCTTCTTTGACGACGACACGTTCAACATCCAGAAAGCGCGCACCATCGAGCTTTGCTCGAAATTGAAGCCGCTAGGCCTGACCTGGTCCTGCACGTCCCGTGTAACCACAGATTACGAAACCTTGAAGGCTATGAAGGACGCGGGGTGCCGGCTTCTCATCGTAGGTTTTGAGTCCGGTGATGCCCAAATCCTCAAGAACATTAAAAAGGGAGCGACGGTCGAGCGGGCGCGGCAGTTCACCAAGGATTGTCACAAGTTGGGCCTGGTAATTCACGGAGATTTCATTCTTGGACTTCCGGGCGAAACCCGGGACACGATCCGCAACAGCATTCAATTTGCAAAAGAATTGGACGTTGAGACCATTCAGGTTTCTGTGGCGCACGCCTATCCTGGAACCGAGTTGTACGATTACGCGGTGAAAAACGGATTCATGGTTGCCGAGAACAAGATGGTGGACGAGGGTGGCCACCAGTTAGCACACATTCAATATCCGGGACTGCCGGCAGAAGAGATTCTGGAAGCAGTGCACCGCTTCTATGACGAATACTATTTCCGTCCTAAAGCGGTGCTGCGCATTCTGAAAAAAGCTGCCTTTAACGGTGTGGAACGTAAGCGTCTCTACAAAGAGGCGAGGACGTTTCTGAAAACCCGTGCCATGCGCCACAAGTGGGTTAAAGAGAAGCGCGAGAAGGATCACTCTACAACCGCAGCCGAACCGCTTAAGGCATAGGAAAGCCGCGTGACCTTTCGGAAGTATCTCGTCCTCGCTGGGGTGGCAGTGTTCGCCGTAACCGGCGACTCCTTGGTCTCTCGCGGCATGAAGCAGGTGGGCGGCGTCTCGCTGCATCACCTGGCAAGCATCATTCTTGTGGTGACGCGTCCCGAGGTTGCTCTAGGGGTTTTGTTTCTATTGGCCTTCCTTGCCTGCTATCTGACGGCGCTCTCCTGGGCCGACCTCACCTACGTGCTCCCTACAACCTCTGTCAGTTTTATTCTTTTGACGCTGGTCGCGAAGTTCATCCTTCATGAGAATGTGAGTCCGGCGCGGTGGGCTGGAGTTCTGATGATTTCGATTGGGGTTGGATTTGTGACTCAAGGTCCGGCTCTCACCGTCCCGCGGCGAAGAGAACCCCATGATCGGGTGGCCGGGCCGATTTCGGCGAGGACAGAGTCATGAACCAGCTCTATCCGTGGGCGGCAGTGGTCTGCATCGTACTGACCTCAACAACCGGCGACGTGCTATTGTCACGCACCATGAAACAGGTGGGCGATGTGGGCGAACTGCGACGCCGCTCGGGATTGGCGCACGTGTTGGCGAAGATCCTGCGCAATCCGAATTTTGTGCTGGCAATTATGGCCATGGCGACCGCCTTTTATGCAATGCTGTTTGGGCTCTCCTGGGGCGACGTCAGCCTGGTGATTCCCGCATCCACTTCCCTCACCTTTGTCACCAACGCAGTAGCGGCCAAAATCTTTCTGCATGAGGCGGTGGATCATCGCCGCTGGGCGGCAGCGGTTTTGGTGGCAGGCGGAGTGATCCTTTTGGCGCTTTGAACTCACCCAAATAACTGCATAAACCCGCTGGCAGGCAGATCTGGAACGAGGAACTTTGCTTCTTTGCCGACGGCCTTGGTAACAGCTTCCGCGGCGAGATATCCGCTGCGCACAGCGCCTTCCATAGTGGCCGGCCACGCAGTGGCGATCCAGTCTCCCGCCAAAAGCACACGCGGCCATATCGTCACAGGACCCGGTCGGTAAGTGTCGACGCCAGGACACGGAGAGAATGTGGCATTCACTTCCTTTATGACCGTTGATTTCAGCAGCTTGGCATCACCTGCCCGGGGAAAGAATTCGCCGAGTTCATTCAGGGCCAGCTGGGTGATTTCCGATTTCGACTTTTCGACGAGATTCTTGGATGAGCTCACCACCAGTTCGACATAACTACCGTTTGCGTTATTTGACGAGAATCCCGTAGCTGGGTTTTTTGCCGGCGAAGTCCCGGCCAGCAGCTTCGATTTGTGGAACATCCACTGAACAGTGCGATCAAGGAGCACGGCATGGTCCAGGTCCGTAATCTGGCGGTCAAACCATAGGTGAATGCCGGTAATAGGAGAGGTTTCAAAGTGGCCGAGCTGTGCTCGAAGGGGGTCTGCGGCTGCGACTTGCGGCAACATTCGCGATAGCACGTCGAACGGAACCGCAAGAATTACAAAGTCAAAGCTGAGTTCCGCACCGCCGGTATAGAGCACGGCAAAGTCGGTCTCCGGCCGGAAGCAGTCTACCCCGGCCCGAAAACGAATCTCGCCCCCGTGCGCGTGAATGTAATCGCCGGCCGCGCTGTACAGGTCTGTCAGCGGCACGGTAGGCACACCCATGCGCCCAGCCGTTGCCGACTTTAAGAAAGATTCCCGAATCACCTGCGCGGCGTACGGCACAGACATGCGATCCAGATCTTCATTCAGCGCACTGACCAGGATCGTCTTCCAGAATCGTTCAATCGCCCGCTCCGTTTGATGGTGGTGGCGTAGCCAGGTCAGGAACGACTCGCCGTTATCTCGGGGCGGTCCGGGCGTGAGCGCGGACATGGCGGATGCAATGGCAATCTTATCTCTCAACCCCAAGCACGAGGCGCGCAGAAAGGAAAATGAGTTGTGAAACGGAGCGGGCAGCACGGAGGATGCAATAGTTGACACTCGCCCGCCGGGCTCGAGAAACGTTAGCCGATCGTACCAGCGAATTTTTCCCTGGACGCCGAGCCGGTCATAAAACTGTACGAGGTTCGTGCAGCAGCCAAGCAGCACATGCTGGCAATTGTCGACGACCTCGGAGGTTCCCGGGTGTTCATAGGAAGATGCACGCCCGCCCAAATAGGGCCGACGCTCGAAGAGAGTTACATGAAAGCCATAATCTGCCAGGGCGGAACCTGCCGCAAGGCCGGCCAGCCCGCCTCCGACGACCGCAATGCGGGGAGATTTTCCGGAGACCGTACTCATCACAGGAGACGCTTCAGAAAGCCTTTAGCTAACACGGTCAGCTTTTCAGATCGGCTCAGGCTGATCTTGGAGGTGAACACATCGTACTGCCGGGCGGCGATTTTTTGCAGCAATCGTTCATAGATCGTGACCAACACCCAGAGTCCGGGCTGACTGTCTTCTTCGACGAGAGGAATTAACTCGTCTGCGGATCGGTAGAACTCTCGCGCACGGTCGGCTTGCAATTCGAGCAAAGGGCGCAGCCGTGCCGGATGGCGACCGGCCGCGAGGTCGGAATCCGAAATGCCGAACCTGGCCAAGTCCTCGGCTGGCAGATAGACGCGGCCCATAGCGGCGTCCTCTTTAACGTCGCGAATGATATTCGTAAACTGAAAGGCTAAACCAACGTTTTCTGCCAGCGGCTCAGCCGCCTTATTCCGGTATCCGAAGATGCGGATGCAGACAAGCCCTACCACCGAAGCCACGCGATAACAGTAGAAACGAAGATCATCAAAGGTCCTGTAGCGCACCGTCAGGATCGGGGCAGCCGCTTCACCGAGGATTTCGTCTTCTTCGTCGACGTCCATTTCCGTGCCAAACGCCAGTTGGTCGAGCAGTTCGAGCGGGATGTTGTATCGCCGCTGGGCATCGGTTAAGGCCAATAGCACCGGATCATCCGTCGGAAAACCAGCGGCAGCCCGATGCAAAGCGTCAAGCCATTCGGCAAGTTTCCGGCGGCGTTCGTGCACCGCCAGCACGTTATCGTCGGCGAGATCATCACAGTGGCGCATGAAAGCATAGACGGCGCAGAGTGCCTGGCGCTTGGCTTGCGGCAGCACCAGAAAAGCATAGTAGAAATTCTTGGCGGCGGCGCGAGCAATGCTCCGGCAAACCGAATACGCCACCGCTAATTGCGATTCCGTGGGAACGAAAGGTGATTGGGCTTGCTGCACGGCGGCGCTCATATCAGCTTTCCCCACGCTGCACGTGCCACCAGCGCCAGTTTTCGCGGCTTCGAAATGACCGGCCTGCGGCCTAAAACCTGGTAATGCTGGCGCTCGATAGCGTTGAGGATCTCCTGACCACCGCGGCTGAAAAGCTCGATATCAATTGCAAGCGCGCGATCGACTTTCTCCCCTAAAGGCAACCCACGGTTGAACCAAGCGCGGGCGCGCTCCACTTCAAACCGCATCATCTCGCAAAACGCTGGAGTATTTTGCTGAGAGGCGATATCGGCTTCGGCAACGCCGAATTTCTGCAAATCCTCTAGCGGGAGATAAATGCGCCCTTTCGCGTAATCCACGCTGACATCCTGCCAGAAATTTGCCAATTGAAGGGCGGTGCACGTGAAATCAGAAAGGGCTTGGCGTTCGGGATCCCTGTAGCCGCACAGATAAAGCACCAGACGCCCCACGGGGTTGGCAGAGAAACGGCAATAGCCCAGTAGATCTTCAAAGGTCGGATAACGGGTTACCGTCTGGTCCTGGCGGAAAGCGATTAGCAGGTCGGAGAAGGTTTGCGGGGGAATGTCAAATTTGCGGACGGTTTCAGCCAGGGCCACAAACACCGGATGACGAGGCTTGGCCGAGTAGCAGGCCTGCAGTTCCGCTTCCCATTGGTCAAGCAACCGCAAAGCTGCCGATGGGTCGCCAAGTTCATCTCCGAGGTCATCGGAAATCCGGCAATAAGCATAAACGTTGTAGAAGTGCTGGCGTAAAGGCTGCGGCAGGAACCACGTGGCTACCGAGAAATTTTCGTAGTGGCTACGAGCCAGCTCGCGGCAATATTCTTGCGCCTCCCCTAAGGGTGGCGCGACCTCCGGAATGGCATACTCGGACGGAAGCTGGCCCCAATCAGGCAAAGAAGCGGCGGAAACGATGCTCCGGGAGTCGTTGCTGGCGATGGAGGACATAGTCAGTTTCGTCTCCCAGAAGGCAAGCTAGTGCCCGGGAATGATTGCAGTCTTGATATCGCCGTTGCGGTTCAGCATGTGACGGAGAACGTGTTGTAATCGCGACAGCGGCGCTTCGCCAGTGATGTAATCGTCGGAACGGATTTTCTTCTCGGCGATGAGAGCAAATGCTTTGCGCACAGTTTCCGGTGTGTGATGGAAGGTGGCCTTCAGAGTGATTTCCGAATAATGCAAGCGGCCCGTGTCCAGCGCTACTTTTGTGCCGGTTGCGCAGCCGCCGAAGAAGTTCACTGTGCCGCCTTTGCGCACCATGTCGATGGCCCACTCCCATGCTTCCGGGCGGCCAACCGCTTCGATGACGACATCGCCGCCACGCTTTTCAGGGGAGAGTAAGCGGACCGCTTCGACCGGATCGTTCACTTTTGTGATCTGAACGACCTCATGCGCCCCCATATGCTTCGCGGCCTGGACTTGAGAATCCCGCTTTACGACGGAAATCACTTTGCAGCCAACCGCGTTGGCAACCTGCACGAACATGAGTCCGATGGGGCCTCCGCCGATGATAGCGACGGTGTCGCCGATTTCGACTCCGGTTTCGTGTAAGCCGCGAAGTACGCATGCCAGAGGCTCGACCATGGCGGCCTCTTCAAAGCTCACGTCTGGCGGCATGGCGAGCATGTTGCTTTCGACGATTCGCCGCGGAATGCGGATGTATTCCGCGTACGCCCCGTTGTTAAACAGCAGGTCTTCGCACAGATTTTCCTGATGCCGCGAACAATAAAAGCACATCTGGCAAGGAGCGGAATTCAGTGCCACGACTCTCATGCCGCGTTTGAATCCGCGCACCCCGGGGCCGACTTCTTCAATCACACCGGCGAGCTCGTGCCCAAACAGGGCTGGCGGAACAATCATGCGCGCGTGGTAGCCGCGCTGGTAGACCTTGAGATCGGTGCCGCAGGTCAAGGCGACCTGTACCTTTACCAAAACTTCGCCATCCCCAACGCGAGGGATGGGGACCTTTTCAATCTTTACGTCCTCTTTCCCATAGAGGACGGCTGCTGTCATCTTGCCGTTCACTAACTATTTCCTCCCCAGCCACTGCCAGGCTGGATGACAATCTTCATGGAATCTGGTTGCGGATGGGCCGCGAACTGCAAAGCTTCAACGCTTTTGGATAGGGGAAAACGGTGGCTAATCAGTTGTTCCAAGTCCATCTCGCGGTTCATGACAAACTTCACTGAATCATCCTGCAGCTCGACCGAGGCACTATAGGAGCCCAACAGGGTCTTTTCATCTACGCAAACCGCCGCCGGATCAATGGTTGCTTCACCGCGCGCGGTCTGCGCAAACAACAATACGCGCCCTCCGGGACGAACTGCATCCATCGCCGTGCGGATCAGTGCATTGCCCCCTACCGCAACAATGGCCGCGTCGGCGCCACGTCCCTCAGACTGCTCCCGCACCATTTTGATGCTGTCGGTGCGCGAAGCATCGATTCCGGAATGTAATCCGAATGTTGTTGATATTTTAAGCCTTTGTGGATGCAAATCGGAAGTGATAACCCGTGCGCCCGCCCGTTGTGCCAATACGCTCAATATGATACCGATGGGCCCCTGTCCGATGACAAACACGGTTTCCTGTTGGGTAAGGCGCAAATTCTGGATGCCCTTCATACAGGTATTTACCGGCTCGACAAAACACGCCTGCTCGAAAGAGACCCCATCCGGGATGCGGATCGTTCCCCGGTCTACGATCCAACTCATGACCCGAACGTACTCAGCAAAGCCTCCACCGGCGGGCTCGAAACCAGCGGTGCAACCGACCTTCTTGTAGGTCTCACATTGGGCAAATGTTTTGTGGGCGCAATAGAAGCAGTTGCCGCAGGGAACATGATGAAAGACCACGACGCGGTCGCCGGAAGCAAAGCCGCGTACCTCCGATCCGACCGCAGCCACTACTCCGGAGGTCTCATGGCCAAAAATCCGGGGCGGTGCGTGCGAACCAGTGGCTATTTTCTTCAGATCAGTGCCACAGATTCCACAGGTGTGAACGCGGAGAAGCAACTCGCCGGGGCCAATTTGCGGAACAGGGACAGTTTCGATGCGAACATCGCCGATGCCCCGGTAGACGGCGGCGTTCATTGTTGCGGGAATTGACTTTCCCACTTCAGAAACCTGGAATTGGTCGGCAACTGCCATGTTTGTTATCTCGTCAAGACCTTCTCGGAAACCTGCGCCTGAGAGGCTTCCGCCAGCGCAACACTAAGCTTGCCCGCTGCTACGGAAGAATCGCTGGCCAGCTTCTGCACTCTGGCCCATAGCCATGGGCGAACCGCAATGTGCGCGAGAAATTTGAGCGTATGAAATTTGCCGTCGCTACTCGCAAAACGTGTAAGCGGCGGCAGCGACGAAGCACTCGAATCGGAGATGACCTTGCACGCCAGGAATCTCACTCCGTGAACCTCGGCGCTCCGGGCGACGGCGGCGGCTTCCATGTCCACTGCGTGCGCCCCGTATGCACGACGTAGCTTGGCCTTCTGTTCCACGTCCGCAACTTCCGAAAAACTGATCAGCACACCATTCCCGCTGCCCCAATCTATATGGCTGCCGTCACGAGCATCAATCACCTGCCGGGCAGTAAAAGTTTGTCCGACTTCGAAAGTGGGATCCAAAGCGCCTGCAAAACCAGCAGAAATCACGAGCGCGGGGTCATACAAGGCGATAACGGCCTCAGCTGCACGCCGCGCGGGCTCCCCGCCGATACCCCCACACACCACCACGACGTCGCCTTTCTCGAAGAACTTGAGGCTGCGGCCGTCGTACTCTTTCCGGATCGAATGCCAGTTTTTAACCAGCGGCCAAACTTCGCGTTCGAGAGCGGCCACGATTGCGATTTTGCAGAATTCAGACAACGGTTCGAGCTCGCTTGTCACTGCGGCATGCCGTGACGATGCGGAATCCATGTTTCAGTTGCACGTCGCTGGCTGTGCCCGGGAGGACAACAAAGAGAAACATCGCTAAACGTAACCATTCTCACGGAACCAATCAACCGCACGATGCAGCGCATTGTCAACCGCTACGGGCTTCCAGTCCAGCTCTCGCTCGGCTTTGGCCGATGAAACGAACATCTTCTTGCGACCCATGCGCACGGCATCGATGGTGGCACGCGGCTCGCGCCCGAGGATTCGTCCGGTCACCACTTCATCCACGACACCGGTTGCTAGCGCCATGGCGTATGGCACTCTTACTTTCGGCGAAGGCAGGCCGGTAATTGCAGCCAGCTTGTCCAGAATCTGCTTTAATGTCAGATTCTCACCCCCCAAAATGTAGCGCTCCCCGCTCCTCCCCTTCTCGAAAGCCGCTACATGCCCGCTCGCGCATTCACGAACGTCGACTAAATTCAGCCCAGTATCGACGTACGCCGGAAATTTCTTTTTCAAAAAATCCAAAACAATGCGGCCCGTCGGCGTAGGTTTGATATCGCGCTCGCCAACCGGAGTCGTGGGATTCACCACCACCACGTTCATTCCACTACGTCCCGCTTCCAGAGCCACCTGCTCAGCCATGAACTTCGAACGTTTATAAGGACCAATCATGTTATCGAGCGACACGGGCGAGGTCTCATCCGCGGGGTGACCGTTGGAAGTAAAGCCCATGGTCGCCACCGTCGACGTGTACACGACACGCGGCACGCCATTTTTCTTTGCGGCAGCCAGAATCGCCCGTGTACCCTCTACGTTCGAACCGTACATCTGCTCAGGATCGCGCACCCAAAGCCGATAATCGGCGGCGATGTGAAACACCGTATCGCACCCTGACAAACTCTTTTCAAACGACGCCGGGTCACGCAGATCGCCCACAACCCGGTCCGCTTTCAGTTCCTGAATATTCCGGGTGTCGCTGGTTGGCCGAACCAGCAACCTGAGGTCGGCACCTTCTTCAGCTAGAACGCGGGCCACGTGGCTACCCACGAAACCTGTAGCGCCGGTAACAAAAGCAAGCATTTAGCAATTAGCAGTTCGCCGCTGGCCATTCAAGATGGTATCTGACCGACTAAAAGCCAATTGCTAATTGCCAAGTGCTGCTATTCCAACTTCTCTGGCTGCAGCGAAATATTTCTTTCCCCAGCAGCTTTCTTTTCCCAGTACTGGCGGACCCAGGATTCCCAACTTTTGCCGGCAGCCATGTCCCGCCCGCTAAACGCTAGCGCGGCAATATCCGCGTATGCGACGGATGCCTTCGCACTGCCATTCTTCGGCAAAATGCGCACATACGAATCCGCCAGCGTCGGTCCGTTTCGGCGATCAAAAACGTAGCCTTCGATTTTGCTCCCGTCTTTTCGCGTGATCAGCACGTCTCCACGATAACCGAATGCCTGCTCGAGTGCGGCGCACAATTCCTCTGGGGTAGCCAGCTCGGGGACCCAGCCTTCCAGCTTTTCGCGCTCGGTTCCCGGCGCAACCTCGAGTGTATCGGGATCTGCGGGAGTCGCTGAACCTGTCCGGCCTGCTTCCCTGCCGCTCAAACCGCTGTCTCCTCGCGATCGGGCGTCTCGATCTGAACCAGAGGATTGAAGGAATGGAGAGGACGCACGGGCTCATCCAACAAAGTCAAAGCCGAAGGATCTTCGTAGCGACTGGAGAAGACGGCCTTAGCAGTGCGCCACAGGCCGCCCAGCGAACTGAATGTGTCGTTGACTGCGGAGGCCTCGTAACCGCTATGAACCATGCAATTTGCGCACTTGGGATTACCCGATTCCGTTCCGTAGTGTTCCCATTCAGTTGTCGCCAAAAGTTCCTCGAAAGTATCGGTGTAGCCGTCCTGCAACAGGTAACAAGGCTTCTGCCAGCCAAAGACGTTGAACGTCGGCATTCCCCAGGGCGTGCAAGGATAATCGCGCTTCCCCATCAGAAATTCGAGAAATAACGGCGACATATTAAACTGCCAACTCGCCTTACGGTTCGACAAGATCGCCCGAAACAAGCGGCGCGTGCGGGCACGGCCGAGAAAATGGCTCTGGTCGGGAGCTTTCTCGTACGAATAGCCGGGTGAAAGCATCATGCCCTCTATGCCGAGGTCCATCATTTCATCAAAGAATGCGCGCACACTCTTGGGGTCCGCGCCGTCAAAGAGTGTCGTGTTGGTCGTGACCCGGAATCCTCGGCTGAGAGCTTCTTTGATCCCTTCCAAGGCTTTGTCGTAACCGCCCTCCAGGCAAACCGAGAAATTGTGGTGTTCGCGCTGGCCGTCCATGTGGACCGAAAAAGTCAGGTACTTCGTCGGTTTGAAAACGTCGATCTTTTGTTTCAAAAGCAGCGCATTCGTGCACAGGTAAATGTATTTCTTGCGCGCGACCAACCCTTCGACGATTTCTCCGATTTGCGGATGAAGCAGAGGCTCGCCGCCGGGGATGGCCACAGTGGGTGCACCACATTCCTCGACGGCTCGGAAGCACTCCTCTGGAGTAAGCTGCATCCTCAATACATGCGCAGGATATTGAATTTTGCCGCATCCAGCGCAGGCCAGATTGCAGCGGAACAGCGGCTCAAGCATGAGCACAAGCGGGTATCGCTTGCGTCCCTTAAGCTTTTGCCTGAGGACGTAGCTCGCTACCGTCCACGCTTGTGAAATGGGAACTGGCATTCAGTCAAATCTCCAAGAGCTCTCAGCACTCAGCGTCAGCATTCAGCCCTTCCGGCGCTTCTTAGCCCAGCACAAAGCCGGGGTGGCTGAGTGCCGATGGCTGATTGCTGACGCCTATGTCCTCCCCGCCATCACCTTCTGATAATTCGTCAGCGCGATCAGGGGAAAATACTGCCGGTACATGTGGTACAGGAGATAAAACACCCGCGGGAAACCGGTACCGGTGTAATAGGGCTCGTCCCACGATCCATCTTTCTTCTGAGTCCGCAGCAGGTAAGCGATTCCCCGCGCCACGCAGTCGCTGCGAGTATCATTGGCGGCAAGCAAACCCATTACCGCCCATGCGGTCTGCGACGGGGTGCTCGGTCCCACGCCCTTGGTTGTCGGGTCGTCATAAGAACCGCAGGTTTCGCCCCAGCCGCCATCGGGGTTCTGCATCATTCGCAGCCACTCCGCACCCTGCTGGACGTAAGGCTCGTGGTGATCAACGCCCATCGCTTCCAGGCCACGCAACACGAGCATGGTCCCGTAAATGTAGTTGACCCCCCAGCGGCCAAACCACGAGCCATCGCTTTCCTGCTCATCGCGAATAAACTGTATCGCTTTCTTGACCACCGCATGGTTCTTGTCATATCCGTAGGCCGCCAGCATTTCGAGGATGCGGCCGGTGATGTCGACCGTCGGGGGGTCAAGCATGGCATTGTGGTCGGCAAACGGGATTTGCTCGAACACCATCTTGTCATTGTTCTTATCAAACGACGCCCAGCCGCCGTTCTTGCACTGCATGGAAAAGATCCAGTCGATCGCCCGCTGTACCGACTCTCGCTGATAGCGTCCGTTCGGATGTTCGGCGTGCGTAAGTGCCAAACAGACCATGGCGCTATCGTCTACATCCGGATAGAACTCATTATTGAATTCGAAATACCAGCCGCCCGGCTGCCCTTTCTTGTTCTTCACCTTCCAATCGCCGGGCGTGCGCACCTGCTTCTGGAGAATCCAGTCCGCACATTTGACCATCCGCGGATCGCTTGTCGGAACTCCACTTTCACCCAACGCAAACAGAGCATAGGCAGTGTCCCAGACTGGGGATTTGCACGGCTGCATCCGGAACGTGTCTTGTTCTTCAATGCCGAGCTTCTCGAACTCGTCCAATGCGCGGATGACTTGCGGATCGTCTACGGAATGGCCCAGGCAACGCAACGCGATAATGGAGTTCACGATTGAAGGGTAGATTGCCCCCAATCCGTCGCTCATCTCGAAGCGTTCCAACATCCATTTTTCCGCCTGCTTCAGTGCGATCGAGCGTAGCGGGCGAATGTGGACGGCTTCGAACCAATGCACCATACGGTCAAGGAAAAGGAAGAAATTCCGCCAGGAGACGAGCTTTTTCGACCAATGCAGGTGCATTCGCGATTTATCGCGACCGCCGACGAAAAGCTCATCAATTTTCATCTCGTCAGGGATTTTCTTGAAGGGCTTCTTGGCATAGCAGATCGACAGGGGCACGAGAATGGCCCGAGACCACGACGAGATCTCGTAGATGTTGAACCAGAACCATTTGGGAAACAGGACAATCTCTGGCGGTATCGCCGGCACGGCGTCGTAATCGTACTGGCCGAGGAAGCAGAGGTAGATCTTGGTAAAGGTATTAACCTCGGTGACGCCTCCCAGTTCCAAAATTCTCTTGCGCGCTCGTTCCAGGGCTGGGTGGTCAGGCTTGTATCCCGCCAGCTTCAGACCAAAGTACGCTTTTACCGAAGCACTGATATTCGATGGGCCTCCAGCGTAGATGCCCCAGCCGCCGTCCTCGTTTTGATGGCGCAGAATGTAATTGGCGCACTTTTGAAAGCGCTCCTGATCTACTATGCCGAGCAACGTGTGCAAAAGGATGTAGTCCGATTCCAGTGTGGTGTCGGCTTCCAATTCTCCGCACCAATAGCCTTCTTCATGCTGTTTGGAAAAAAGGAACTTGCGGGCGCCATCGATAGCTGCAGCCGCTCGGCTGGCAAGATCATCGATTTTTCCGAGGTGCATTTGCGGCGCTGTGGCCGGAATTGACGGGGAGGTATTGTCCATGTAAATCGCTTACTCCACAGCTGCTCCTGCAGGTGCGCTGGCGATCGCTTCCACGATCTCGGGAGGCAATCCAAAGCGCACGTTTTCGGGCATCACTTCCACTTCTTGCACGTTGTCAAAACCCTTTGTGCCCAGGAACTCCACCACTTCCTGCACCAGGCATTCCGGAGCCGAGGCTCCTGCGGTTAAGGCGATGGTTTTCACGCCTTGCAACCACGCCGATTGAATATCACGGTAGCTATCTATTAGATGCGAACTGGTGCCTAAGTTGCGCGCTACCTCGACCAGCCGATTGGAGTTGGAGCTGTTGTCCGAGCCCACAACCAGCAAGAGATCTGCCTCAGAAGCTACCTGCTTTACTGCAACTTGGCGGTTCTCCGTTGCATAACAAATGTCCTGAGCAGCGGGCCCCTTGATGTTGGGGAACCGCTTGCGCAGCGCCGAGATAATGTCCTTTGTCTCGTCCAGGCTGAGCGTAGTTTGGGTCAGGTAAGCAATGCGGTTCGGATCAGGGACTGTGAGCGATTGCACCTGCTCAGGCGAGCCCACAACCTGAGTTACGAGCGGCGCTTCACCGAGAGTTCCGATCACCTCGTCGTGGTCGCGGTGGCCGATCAAGATCAGGGAATAGCCTTCTTTGGCGAACTTGACCGCCTCCACGTGGACCTTGGTGACGAGAGGGCAAGTGGCGTCAATCACCCGCAGGCCACGATGCTCGCTCGCGTCCCGCACTTCCGGCGAGACTCCATGGGCGCTGTAGATAACACGTTCGCCGTTGGGAACTTCGTCCACGCTATCGACGAAGATGGCACCCTTGGCCTGAAGTTCCTCAACCACAAAACGATTGTGGACGATCTCCTTCCGGACGTAGATAGGTGGCCCGAAAGCTTCCAGGGCGATGCGCACGATGTCAATCGCCCGCACCACCCCGGCACAAAACCCGCGCGGTTTTAACAAAAGCAGTGTCTTGCCGTTTTCTTTGAACACGGTCACAATCCTGTAAGATTACACTTCCCCACTCTTGGGTTCATTCTAAACCTTATAGAAAAGAACCATCCTGGTCAATGTAACGCGCTGAAATTGAGAGGATTAGCAGTGGGTGGGGATTGTGGGCAGCGAACGGGAATCCGGCAACACGATGAGTTTCTCCAGGGTCACCAGATTCGCCTGATGTCATAGCGATCAAGAACAGGATCCGCACTCAAGACCGGAATGCCTAGATCCTGGGCCTGTGCCACCAACACACGATCGAAGGGATCACG
The DNA here is from genome assembly GCA_035623255.1 of Terriglobales bacterium. GTDB lineage: Bacteria > Acidobacteriota > Terriglobia > Terriglobales > Acidobacteriaceae > JAFAGX01. The sequence continues at coordinate 75,012 of DASPTU010000003.1, forward strand.
ATGATGTCTGGGTAACATGCCTGCCCTAACTGCCTGCGGCAAGCTGATCGGGAGTTCCGCGAATCCCTCCTCGGCTAGGTGGCTGGCCAAATCTGAGATGAGTGGCAGCGCATCGACCTTACCTAGATTGACCTTAATGGCTAATTCCCACGCGACTGCGGCAGAAACAAAGATGCTGTTGCTCGAGCTCTGCAGCAGTGAGTATGCCCTTTGGGAGAGCCTGGATGGGTCGTCAAACCACCAGATCAGCGCATGCGTATCGAGCAACAGCCTCATTCGAAGCCTAACTCGTCCAGTTCCCGATCCGTCAGTGGATCAAAGGCATCCTCAGCATACGAGATTTGCCCCTTGAACTTACCCGGCATTCGCTTCTTGCTCGCGGCGCCGATGGCAACCAGTCGTGCGACGGGCTTTTTTCCGCGCGCGATGATTACCTCCTTGCCTTCGGATGCCTCCTGAAGCAATCGCGAGAGATTGGTCTTCGCTTCGTGGACCGTGTACTCCATAGTTAGCTAAGTATATTAGCTAAGAATGCATGGGTCAAGCTTATTTCAGGCGTTCGCCTTAAGCAGCTGCTCGGCGTGCTTGCGCGAGGTCTCAGTCAGCTTGGCGCCGCTTAACATGCGAGCAACTTCTTCGGTGCGCTCTTCGCCGGTGATCAGCCGGACCGTGGTTTTGGCGCGCTGGCCTGTGACGCGCTTCTCGGTGAGGTAATGCTGGTCGGCAAAGGTTGCGATTTGCGGAAGGTGAGTGACGCAGAGAACCTGGTTGCCACGCGAGAGCGCTTTCAGTTTCCGGCCAACCGCCTCTGCCGCCCTCCCGCCGATACCGGTATCGATTTCGTCAAAGATGAGCGTGCGCTTCGGAGACCAGGGCACACGTGCCACGCGGGTCTTGCTGATTCCCGCTTCTACGCTCGCCTTCAACGCAAGCATGACACGCGATAACTCGCCGCCCGAGGCGATTTGTTCCAGCGGCCGCGCTGGTTCGCCAGGATTGGTTGAGATGAGATAAACAACCTGGTCGAACCCTGATGCCGTCCAGTTCACTTTTTCATCGCCTCCGCCGACCTCGATACGGAAAGTCGATTTCATGGCGAGATCGTTGATTTCAACCTCCACGATCTTTTCTAAGTTGCGCGCCGCCTCATAGCGTTTTGAGGAAGCCGCCTGCGCGGCCTGGAGATATTCTTGCGCGGCCTTGCTCAAGTCGCTCCTGAGCTTCTCGAGAATTTCATCCTTGTTCTCCATCTCTGAAAGCTTGCGGCACACTTCCTCACCCAAGCGGATTACATCGTCGAGGGTAGGTCCGTACTTACGCTTCACGCGATCTAACAGAGCCAAGCGATCCTCGACCTCAGCCAAGTACTCTGGGGAGGCTTGAATGCCGCCAGCGTAGTCGCGCAGCGTCGCCCCGACATCTTCTACGCTGATGCGAGCGGAATCGATTGCCGCCAGTGCTTCCTGAAATCTCGGCTCATAGCGCGCGAGTTCCTCGATGTGCTTCTGCGCCGAACGCAGTGAAGAAGAAGTCGAGGTGGGGCCTTCATAGAGAAGGTCGAAGGCGTTCATGGCAGCGCCGTAGATTTTCTCGGCGTTCGCCAATACACGCTTCTCGGCTTCGAGTCGTTCATCCTCCCCTGGTTGCAGTTTGGCATCTTCAATCTCGCGCTGTTGAAAAGTCCACAGATCCAAGAGTCGCAGTCGGTCCTGCTCGTCACGCCGGAGATCCTCGATCCGCCCGGCAATTTGCTTCCAGTGCGCAAAAGCTTGACCCAGTGTTTCGAGCTGAGTTCCGGCGTAGGCGTCGAGCAATTCGAGGCGCGCGGCTCCATCGAAAGAAACCAGCGATTCATTCTGCGCGTGAATTGTAGCCAGATACGGCGCGAGCTGACGCAGAACGGCCACCGTTGCGGGTTGGTTGTTAACGAAGACTCGTCCCTTGCCACCAGATGCGATTTCTCGCCGCAGGATTATGGAACCGTCTTCGGAATCGAGTCCGTTTTCTTCAAGGATCGGCGCTACGGTTTGAGCAGAGTTGATCTCAAATACCGCGGAGACAACGGCGCGTTCGGCTCCCTCGCGAATGATGTTGCTGGATGCTTTCGCTCCCAGAAGAAGGGCCAGCGCGTCAATCAAAATGGATTTTCCGGCTCCGGTCTCGCCGGTCAGCAGATTCAGGCCCGCAGCAAACTCTACGGCCACGTTGTCGATGACCGCATAGTTTTCGAGCCGCAGTTCGGCGAGCACCGGCAGTCCTGAGATGAAGAAGCTGAGCGCAGCATAGCATGAAAAACGTAAGGCGCCACTTCAGTTATCGGGCAACGAGGGGGGCCTGGCAAAGAACCAGCCTTCAATCCGGAAGAACTGGGTCCCGTCGTATTGCGGACGGCAGGGCCCAGTTTGGGATGAAGCGATCTCCCGTCCTAACCCGCTTTTCTCTCTGGGACGGCGCTCTCGTCATCGCAGCTGGGACAATCGATGGTGAGATCGCGATAGTGCTGGCGTAACAAGCTCTCGAAGGTCAGCCAGCGCGAACCAATCCCAGCGGGACCATCCTGAATCGTTATTTCGTCCGTCCCGGCAGGGATAATGCGTTCACTGGGCCTGCGATTTTCTTCCTCGCTGATCTGGCTGCCAATGGAATTGGCCGCTGGCGGCATTTCGTCGTCAGTTGGTGTAACGTCGTGATCGCTTCCCGTTCGGTGCTGCACAGGGCCGTTCACCCAAGCTGCGTGGTAGCGGTTCTCGTAGTCCCGCCAGCGGTCTTCCGAATGAATATCGGATTCCGCGTACGGTGGAAAACTTTCGATCTGTTTCTTGTCAAGATCGGCGGCGAAGTCGTCCTTGTGCCTGGCGCTTTGGTGAAGCTGCTGAGGAGGCACCAGAAACTTTCTGCTAGAAAGCCACCATCCGGTGTCGACAACAATGTATCGAACCTGGCCTGTGCTGTGATCAAAAATTACGTCATCAATCTTTCCCAGCTTCTCCTCATTGCGCCCGTAAACGCTGGCTCCGCGAATATCCCCATAAGGGGCTTGCTCCTCGGAAAAGCGATAGTTCTGCAGAGTACCCAGATGTGCCATAGCGGCTCCTTTGTGAGTGTCAGCCACTCGTTCAGCTGCAAAATTTCCTACAGCGCGCTTTAGATGCGATTTCCGTGAAGGCAGCCAATCTACAGTAAAAAACCTGTTAATCCACAAGGTGCCTGTGCACGACGACGCAGGTGTCTTCATCTATAATCACGAAAGATATTTCTCCTAACCAAATGCATTTGTCCTTATTGTTCACAGTCTTAGTGGGCGGCGAAATTGTCGACCTCGTGGGGGAAACTGGTGCAGTCGCCAAGGTTGTCCTGGTAATTCTTCTGGTATTCAGTGTGATCTCCTGGGCGATCATCCTTTCCAAATGGAGTTTGTTGCGGCGGGCCCGCATCCAGAGCGGACGCTTTCTGCGGGCCTTTCGCAAGGCCCAGCGCCTCACAGATATGGCGGCAGTGGCCGACCAGTTTCGCCCGAGCCCGCTGGTAGCGGTCTTTGAAGGAGGGTTCGAGGAATACCGGCGCCAGGGTGCGGTTTCCAATGGGGCGGTAAAAAATTCCACCTCCATTCAGCGGGCGATGCAGATCGCCTCTTCTGAAGAACTGACACGCTTTGAACGGAACCTGCCCTGGCTGGCCATTACCGGGGCTGTTACCCCATTTGTTGGCCTATTCGGTACGGTTTGGGGAATTATTGACGCTTTTCACGGACTGGGGACCGCGGGCGCGGCCACATTGCGGGCAGTCGCCCCTGGAATTTCCGAGGCACTCATCACCACCGCAGCCGGCTTGGTGGCCGCGATTCCGGCCGTTATTGCCTACAACCTGATTGGCAGCTCGATCCGGACCTTCGCCGCCCGCGGCGACGACTTTGCCCTCGAAATGCTCAATGCGGTGGAGCGCGCACAACCGCCACAGGCACAAACGAGTTACCGCGCGTTGGAACCGGAGGTGCGGCGTTAATGGCCTTTACCGCTGCCAATGGGCGCACACAAACCTCTCTCGCCGACATCAACATCACACCGCTGGTGGACGTAGTTCTGGTGCTGCTGATCATCTTCATGGTCACGGCCCCGGTGCTGCAATCCGGCATTGAGGTCACCGTTCCCCATACGCGAACGGTTAAGGAAATCACGGAAGAACGGCTTGTCATCAGCATCGACAAGCAACAGCGAGTCTTTCTGGGAAACAATCCCATCAATATCAACCAGATTGCGTCGCTGCTTCGGCAGAAGATTCGCGATCCTCGAAACCAGTCGATTTTTATCCGGGCGGATGAGGACGTGCCTTTCGGCGCGTTCGCCACGGTGATGGACGCAGTCAAACAATCAGGGATAACGAATGTCAGCATCGTGACCCAGCCATTGGCAAGCCATGGAAGCCAACGCTGAAATTTTTTTTGAGCATGATCGATGGGGACGCAACCTCGCGTGGTCGGTCGGGCTGCATGTGGGGGTTACCGGCGCGATCTTGCTCTACGCCGCATTTGGACCCGGCGGACATGCCTCAGCCTGGGGCGCGGGTGGCGGGGGAGATGCAATCGGGGTGACGCTGGTCAGCACAGTTCCTCTTCCGGCAAATCCGCAGCAGACGCAGAACATTGTTGCGAACGAATCCAAGGGATTAAGCCAGTCACTTCCCAAGCCGAAGGAAGAGGTACCAGAAGCCATACCAATTCCTGATAAGAACGCCAAAGCAAAGCCCAAGCCGAAAGCCACTGCCACGCAGCGCAAGCCCGAGCCTCAGCCTCAGCCAGAAGAAGAAGCCAACAACGTAGTTCCATTTGGAGAAGGTGGGCCAGTGAGCGGGCCTTACGGCGTATTCAATGCCGATGGAGCCAAGGGAGGCTTCGGGTTTACTGGTGGTGGAGGCGACTTTGGATCGCGCTACGCCTGGTACGTGCGTGTGGTGCAGCAGAAAGTCTCAGAAAACTGGCTGAAATACGAGGTGGACCCGCGCATCACCGACGCGCGCCGCGTTTACCTGACGTTCGACGTAAAGCGTGACGGCCGGCCAACAAACGTAGAGGTCGAACAGTCCAGCGGAGTGCCTTCTCTCGATCAGTCTGCGGTGCGCGCGTTGCAGCGTATCGATACGTTTGGTCCATTGCCGTCGGACTATCCGGGCAGCAAGGTTTCTGTGGAGTTCTGGTTTGATTACAAAAGATAGCTTGAAGACATCAAGGAGCGGTCTACGTTGAATTTTTTTCATTTCGTAAGTTTGGGTACGCCGAAGGGACGTCGGCGTTATTTAACTTTCTTGATGGTTCTAGCGGTGGTGGCCGTTGCACCAGCACAGGACTGGATCAAGACGGGGACTGGCCTGGGGGTGGAAAAAATCCGGCTCGCGGTCCCAGACTTCAAAGCTTCAACACAGGACCCAAAAAACGCTGATCTTCTGCGAGTGTTCAATGCCACCCTGTGGAACGATTTGGATAACGCCGGAATCTTCGAACTGGTTTCAAAGAGTTTCTACCCTGTGGAAGTCCCGGGTAATCCAGCGGAAGTGAGATTTGAGGCGTGGAACAGTCAACCGCCCAACGCTGCCATGCTCGCCTTCGGCAATCTGGGTGTTAACGGCAATAGCATGGTCGTGCAGGGCTGGCTGTACGACGTCAAAAACGCCACGTCGCCCCAGGTTTTGGGGAAGCAATACACCGACGCTCCTACGCCTGATGCCGCGCGAATCACTGCGCACAAATTCGCTGACGAAATCATTTTTCGCCTGGGCGGAGGAATTCCAGGAATCGCGGAAACGCAAATCTACTTTGTCAGCAACCGCAGCGGACATAAAGAAATCTGGGCGATGGATTACGATGGCGAGAACCAGCACCAGATCACGCATCTGAACTCGATCTCGCTCTCTCCACGCATTTCGCCGGATGGATCGCGGATGGCGTTCAGTTCGCTGACCAAGGGCGGCTGGCAAATCCTGATGTACTCCACCGACTTGAACCGCCTGGTTTCATTCCAGCATTTCGGTGGCACCAATCTCTCACCGGCCTGGTCGCCCGATGGAGGCAGGCTGGCATTTTCTTCGTCGCGCACCGGCGATCCTGAGATCTACGTCGTCGACCAATCGGGGGCAAATATAAAGCGCCTCACTGATGTGAAGGGCCCTGATGTCTCACCCGTGTGGAATCCCAAAACGGGCGGCCAGATTGCCTGGGTCAGCGGGCGCACAGGGCTTCCGCAGATCTACACGATGGAAAGTGATGGCACCAACATTCAAAGAATGACGGACGAAGGTTATGCCGTGTCGCCGACCTGGTCTCCCAATGGGCAGTTCCTTCTGTTTTCCTGGATTCGTCACTACGGTCCGGGCATTTTAGGTGGTGACGATATCTACATCATGGACATTGCGAGCAAGCGGATCGTGCAGTTGACGCACCAGGCCGGGCGCAACGATTTCCCCAGCTGGTCGCCGGATGGGCGTCATATCGTGTTTCAGTCGAACCGTTCTGGAAGCGAGCAGATTTGGACAATGCTGGCCGATGGCACGAACCAAAAACCTTTAACAGTCACGGGCGGCAATACGCAGCCGAATTGGAGTTGGAAATAGTGAGTTTTCTTTAGAGTTCGGTGTCTTGAAATGATGAATCTTGCGTACGGGCTTAATACTGGTCGAATTCGAAGCGCGCTTTTCTGCGCGTCATTCTTCAAGGGAGGAAAAGTGAAGCAGCAACAACTGAAGTGGATTACGCTTATGTTCGCGTTGAGCGCCATCATGTTTTTGGGCGCTTGTCACAAGAAAACCGCACCCCCTCCGCCGCCACCGCCGCCTCCGCCACCGGCCGCGCCTACGGCTTCGCTTACGGCCAATCCGAACAGCATTCAGAAGGGTCAATCGACCACCTTGAGTTGGGAGACCAGTAACGCAACGGACGTCAGTATCGACGGCATTGGTGCCGTGCAACCGACTGGATCCCAGCAGGTCACCCCTGCCGATTCCACGACGTACACGCTCACCGCGAAGGGGCCGGGCGGAACGCAAACGGCAACGGCGCGAGTTACTGTGACTGCGCCACCGCCTCCGCCGCCACCGCCCCCGTCGCCGAGCGAAGAGGAGTTGTTCGCGCAGAATGTAAAGGACATCTACTTCGATTACGACAAGTCCGATATTCGTCCGGACCAGCAGGCTGCGCTGCAGGGAGATATTGACTTCCTGAAGCAGCATCCGAGCCTGCAGTTTACGATCGAGGGTCACTGCGATGAACGCGGTTCGACCGAATACAACCTGGCTCTTGGTGACAGTCGTGCAAACGCCGTGAAGAACAACTTGATTCAGGGTGGTGTGGGTACCGGCAGTATCAAGACGATCAGTTACGGAAAGGAGAAGCCTTTCTGTACTGAGCATAACGAGCAGTGCTGGCAGGAGAACCGCCGCGATCACTTTGTTTACGGGAAGTAGCAGTGTGGGGTACGGGACTTCAGTGTTCCGTACCCTTATTTTATTGGTGCATCAGTTCCGCTCTATCGCGCCATCGGCGAAGACAAGTTGCGCCGCCTGCGGCAAGACATTGTGTTCCGAACGCGCTATCCTTATAAACACAGCTTCTAGAGGGCGGGAGATTTTCGCTGCTTTCACTTAAAATCTTTAGAACCTAATTGGGATAAATCATGAAAACCATCAGATACCTCGGTGTATTGGCTGTGTTAACAAGCTTCGCGGTGAGTGTGCCCGCAGCTTGGGGGGTCAGCAAGGAGATCATTCAACTACAGACGCAGGTCCAGGCTTTGCAGGACCAGATGACCCACATGCAGCAGTCGTTTGATGAACGCATGGGTGTGATGAAGAACTTGATGGACCAGAACACCGACAGCATGAACAAAGTGACGGCTGCCATGACTGCTCTTCAGAGCAGTTTGGAGAAGCTCCAGAGCGACAACGGTGGCAAGATAGACCAGCTATCCGGCCAAATTCAGGCCCTCAACGATTCTCTGGACGAGTTGAAAGCTCGCCTGGCAAAGGTTGGAAAGCAGCTCGACGACGTGCAGGCTGCCCAGCAGAACCAGGCAGCGAGTACAGCCGCCCAGCAAGCTCAACAACAGGCATTGGCCCAGGCCCCTCCTCCCGATGTGCTTTACAACAACGCCTTGCGCGACTACAACTCCGGCAATAATGATCTGGCCAAACAGGAATTCTCTGATTACATCAAGTTCTATCCCAATACCGATTTGGCGGGAAATTCATATTTTTATCTAGCTGAGATCGAGTTCAAGCAAGGTGACTATCAGGGCGCAATCAAGAATTACGATCAGGTGCTACAGAACTTCCCTACCGGTAACAAGGCTCCTTCTTCTGATCTGAAAAAGGGACTGGCTTTGATCGAACTCGGGCAAAAGGATGACGGCGTCGCCGAGCTCCGGCATGTGATTCAGCGCTATCCCCGAAGCAATGAGGCGCTCCAGGCGCGTGAAAAGCTACGCAAATTGGGCGTTGCCACGAGCGGTACGACAGCCAGGAAACAATCGGAATAACAAGCTAGCTACGAACGCGCTCTTAAGCGCGGTTATGCGCGAAGCAACCTATCTGCGGCTATGCTGCGGATGTCGCTTGGCGTGATGGGCGCGATGTTGCTTGGCATGATGATGTCGTCGTCTTGCAGCATTTAAATTCAGGCTGCAGATCAGAACCACGAGGAAAATTACAAACCAACGCTTCATGACAGCTCGCCTGGAAATATAGTAACTAACTTTCTCCCTTATATACACCAAAGATGCCTATTTCGTGAATACAACTCGCAAGGTGCCGTTGCATTACGTGCCAATTCAATTCCCAAGGATAACCCATGCCGGATGAAAAGAAGCAAAAGCGCAAGCTCAACAGCAGAAATCAGGATTGTTCGAAAGGCGCTGTCGAATCCGACCGGCAGGAGGGCGCTAACACGTCGATGCAGGGACAGCTTGGCCATCAGGATCAGGATCCCTTGATAAGATCCGCCGACAGCGACTTCCCAGAGCCGGGCGGAAATCCGGAGCACACCGGCAAACTACAGATCACGGAGAAGACCTAAGCTAAAATCGAGGGTGGTGGTGCCGTTTTGCACCACTACCCAATCCATCGCCGCGTTGCCTCAGCGGGCAAACGAGAGGTATCCTCTTCTAACTTTTGCAGGAGGGACTCAGGTGCCTTGGCGATCCTCTCCGACCGCTATCTTCTGGTTATTTTCCCTGCTCGTCATCACGGTCGCAACGAATAGCGCAGGCCAGGACATCTTCGTAACGCCGATCCCCGGGGCGCCCTTCAGTGCCGTAATCGAAGTGGAGCGTAAGCAGATTCTGCCGGATGGGGCCACAGTTGCTCTAAAGACCGTTCGCAGTATCGGCCGCGATAGCCAGGGGCGGGTTCACAACGAGAGAAGAACGCTGTTGCCGATCGCGAGTACGCAAGCCCCGCAAATTCTCAGCATCCATCTCTATGACCCGAAGACCAGAATTTCCGCTGTCCTCGATCCGGCCAACCGCACATATTGGACTAGCACTCTCAATCATCCACCCGCGACAGTCCCACCAACAGTACGCTTTGGTCTGCCGCCGGGTGACACTCTTCCACATAACGACTTCACGGCAGACGAGGATCTCGGCGTCCGTGACATGGAGGGTTTACCCGCGCACGGAGTTCGCAAGACTCAGACCGTCCCCGACGAGAGCGGTACGAATAAGGACCTGGTTGTCACGGATGAATACTGGTATTCCGATGAGCTCCGCATCAATCTGCTGATCACACACATCGATCCGCGAACTGGAACGGTAACCATGAAAGTTTCCCGGGTGACGCGCTCCGATCCCGACCCAGCCTTCTTCGAGATACCTGAAGGCTATAAGCTGGCGCGGAAATAGCAGCGGATCAATTCACTACTGCACGATACTTCGCCAGAACATCTTCACTTGAGATCACACCTTCAAGTTTTCGCAGGTCTGCGCGGCTGACAACGGGCACAAGTGGCGTTTGATGCACATAGCGCAACGCCATGTCCAAGGGATTGTCAGGGTGAAGGTACGGGAGCTGCTGAGAAGCAAGCAGCGATCCTAACGTCGTGTCACCCTTGCCCTCGCTGACAAAACGCTGCAATACCTCACGGTTGATGCTCGTCCAGCCCGTTGGCTTCAGGCAGACCAGAAAGAGATTGGAAGCAGATCCCTGGATTTGTGCGACCGCATGGTGCACGGTTTCCTGAGAATTCAAGACAGGGGCAGGAGGAGATTTCATCGCATCTTCGACGTGCAAAGTCGTTTCTTCGCGCAATTCCTCAAGCGAGGGCAGTTCGAGGCCGTCCTGGCGAGTCAACAGGTCGAATATGGGGACAGGTTGAAAACTACGCGAAATGAAATAGGCAAAGGCGTTGGCGACGATTACCGGCACAATGATGGAATAGTCACCGCTAAGTTCGATCACCATGAACACCGAAGTCATGGGGGCGCGCAGAAATCCGGCGAACAGCACGCCCATACCAACCAGGGCATAGGTCCCGGTCGTGCCAGCGAGATGTGGATAGAAATGGCGCTCCACTCCGCCAACTGCCCCGCCTAACATCGCGCCGACGAATAGCGTCGGCGCAAACATGCCGCCCGGAGTTCCGGTAACAAACGAAAGCGTGGTCGCAAGGATCTTAAGCCCGGCAAGAATCGCGAGAATCTTCCAGGTAAATTGATCGTGCATCGCCTGATCGATGTATTCGTAACCTGCTCCCATCACTTGGGGAGCGCCCAGGTAGCCGATCAATCCGATCAGCAAGCCTGCAAGGGCGGGTTGAAGATATTGGGTTGGAGCAGGCAGGGCACGCAGAAGAGGACGCAGGTAGCCGATTGCCTTCGCGAAGACTACGGCCGCAAAACCGCCGACGATTCCGAGGACAATGTATGCTAGCAACTCCGCCGGACGGAAAACAGTCAGCGCAGGAATCCGAAAGAGTGGCTGTGCGCCGAGAAAGCCTCGTACGACTACCACGCTTGAAATTGCCGAGAGGACGACTGAACCAAGAATAGCCGTGCTCCACCGCCCGATCACTTCCTCAATCACGAACAATACTGCCGAGATCGGCGCATTGAATGCCGCTGCCAAGCCCGCTGCTGCGCCGATAGGAGCCAGGAGACGGAGCTTGTCACGCGAAAAATCCATGTGACGGCCCAAAGCCGAAGCGATGCTGGCACCGATCTGCAATGACGGATCTTCCAGGCCCAACGAGTGTCCTGAGCCGATTGCTATAGCAGCGGTAATGAATTTTCCGACCGCGGTGCGAAAAGGAATGTAGCCATTGAAAATGTAAAGGGCGGCCTTCGTCTGGTTCACACCGCTGCCGCGAACCAGCGGGAAAAGATGCACCACCAGGATCGCGGTTACCAAGCCCCCGAGGGCCGGGGCCAGCAGCACTCTTAGATTGTGTGGTTCCGGCGCCGGACCAAGGATACCAATGCCTGTCCACTCGATTGCGAGGCGAAAGCAAACGACGGCCAGCCCCGAGAAAATTCCGACAAAAACTGCAAGAATCAGGAAAAAGCGCTCTTCGCTTAAGGGGGCTGCAGCAAAGAACCACCGCTGGCCCCCTTTTGTTGGAGGGCCAACATCTTCTTGAGGCGAGAGGCCGGAAACTTCAGGAGGAATTGGCGAGAGATCGCTCATTGCTCAACTCCGGCACGGCTTTGCGCCAACAGCAACAGTGCCTGATCCTGCACCGTCCGTGGACAGTTTGTCGTCTGCTGCTCGATTTGAAGCACCAGATCCATGACCTCGTCCCCTAAGCCGCTTTCCCCCGCAGTTCCCAGCCGCCGCAGTCTCCGGTTCATTTGCACCCACTGCATCTTCAGTTGCGACAGATTATTCGATTGCTGGGGAACATTCGCTTCTGCACCGCTCGCCGGCATGCAGGTCTCCAAACGGTCTCCTGCTTGTTTTAGGACGATGTGGATGCGATCGCTTCGCTCCTGCACCGAAAGCCCGCGGCTGAAGGGGTCCTGCTGCAGGACCAGCTTGCTGGTTTGAAGCATGTCGGCAATTTGGGCGTCGTGTGGGTTGGCTTTGGTCGCGATTTCCAGATAATGCTCGGCGGTACGATACCTGCCCATTTTGAACGCCGCTTGGGCTGTGCCGGCAGCGGCCTTAGCATTGGTGTGATCCAGCTGCACGACGCGGCGATACTCGGCTAGCGCATGATCATAATCCTGAAGTTGCAGGAACAGATCCGCTGCCCGCATTGCCGATTCAGGCCGTGGCGGCAGACTCGCGGAAAGAGCCATCAGTTCGGCCTGTGCCTGCGGGCGAGCATTTAGGCGCAACAGGACCTCGACCAGCTCGAACCAGGTATTCAGCCGGTTCTGTTCAGGATCTGAGTCCCATACCCCATAAATGGCGTTGTGATAGTACTGTATGACCTTGTCGATGTGCTCCTGGCGCGCTGCCAATCTGCCGAGCGCCAAATTAACGGCACCGTTCTGCGGCGCCCTTTCCCACAAGCTGATGAGATAAGCCTCGGCTTCCTCGGTGCGGCCACTGTCTCGCAAGGTTCGAGCAAGACTCAACTGGTATTGGAAGTTGTCTGGATCGTAATCGAGCGCGGCGCGGAAATGTTCGAGCGCCAATTCGAGCTTCCCAGTTTGCTGTTCCGTCAATCCCTGACGGTACAAGTGCCGGGCCAAAGCTTTTTGTTGCTCCTGAAAACGCTTTACCAGGTGCCCCACTCCGACGAAACCCACGACCGCGAGGATCGTCAAACCTGCAAGTACTGCGGGCCTTCGACTGGTGAAAGGCTTTAACGTGAGTTCGTGCATGCGCACAGTGAACAACATCCTAAATCATCGAATGTTGTCTCTGAACAGCGCAAACTGGCGGTGTGGGCTGGATATAGATCTGCTCTCGCTGTTTCACCGGCGATCTTGGAGATTCTTATGCGATGCCTAATACCTGGTTGAAGAAGCCGACCAGGTACTTCCAAACCAGGTAGTAAATAATCAAGCCGCACGCGAAGCCAAGTGCTAATGATCCATAAGACACACTGACGGTGTCGAAGTACACTGCGCCTCCTGCTGTTAGCGTGATGATGCCCACTGCGGAACCAACCAAATAGCCCGCGGGCACTAGGAGAAATGGCAAAATCGCGCCATGCAAGCCGATGGGCAAGTGGGGCCGCGGCCGCAGCCAGAGATAGAACATGTTCCAGACACCGAACAGGCTCGGCACGACTCCCATGGGGAAGATAATCGCCCGCTCGATGGGGAATGGAACATGAAAAACAAACCGCGCCACGATAAAAACCGTGAGCATCAGTAAGAGAACGATCGTAGGCACGACAATTCCCGCCATGTAAGCTCGTAAATAGGGATGTGCATTCATAAGGCCCCCTTAGTCACAAGTGGTAAAGCAACAGCAGTATGCTGTGCGGAGAGATGGCAACTCCTGCAACCAACAGAGTTGCCAGAGCCCAGTCAAACCACGGCACCGAGGAGGCGCTCTCGTCAAGACGGCGCAGCATGTGCGGCCACAAATCGCGGCTGAGCTCGGTGTTGATCGCTGGCAAAGCTCCCTTTAGCAGTGACTGAAGTTTTTCTTCATCGTTGTTCATGGTGTGACACCTAAGCGTGTTAATTCACTTCTCAATTGGCGAACCGCTCGAAAGACGCGCACCTTTACGGCGCCGGCCGAAATTCCTAATGCGTCGGCGATCTCCTTGTAGGAGAGTTCTTCAATTAACGCCAGCGTGGCTACGATGCGTAGTTTCGCCGGCAATCGGCAGAATGCCTGCTGAGTCCGCTCGCGCACATCCTTCTGTACAACCGGATCGCTTGAAGCAGGGGCGACAAACTGCTCAACAAGTGCGACCTCACGAGGCCGGGATTTCAGATGGTCAAGAGCGGCATTCGTGGCGATACGTCTCGCCCAGGCACTGAAACTCCGTTGCGGATCGAAGCGTGCGTGAGCACGGTGAATGCGCCAGAACGTTTCTATAGTCAAATCTTCAGCCGCCGCGGGGTCGCGCACAATCCGGACAACCCACCGGTAAACCTCCGTCTGATGGTCGCGAAATAGTCTCTCAAATGCACCGGGATCGCCGTTTGCGAACTGCTGTAACAGCTCGGAATCCTGTTCCAGGACCGGCATCTCAGTTCCTATATACGCTTACGATCTCTCAAGCGAAAAGGTTACAGGGAGTTCCGCAGAGATATCCTGTACACGCAACATGGCGCTTGGAAGAGGCAGGCGAGAAAAATTTTCTTACTTGGCAAGGTAATCAAAGTCATATCGCGGAAGACTCGGAGGAACCCATCGCGGAGGGACTGCGGGATTGTTGCTCCTCAGTCCGGGTTCGAACATCGGCTTTGTGCTCTTGTAATTCCTGCGGCAATCCGCTGTCGATAGCGGCGCGTACTTTCGCCATTAGAGACTCCCGGTCGCCGAAATCCTTTGGCTGTATTGGATCGTGAAAGATGACGTTCACTTCGCCAGGCTTGATCGCGAATCGGCCTTTCGGCATTACGTAATATGAGCCCGAGATGGTGACGGGAACCACGGGGACATCACACTCCATCGCTAAATAGAATGGTCCCTTCTTGAATGGCAGTAACTTGCCGTCGTAGGAGCGCTTCCCTTCTACATAAATAGTCATATTGAGTCCTCGCTGGATCACCTTACGTGCAGCGCTAACAGCGGCAATTCCCGCTTCGCGATTTCCCCGGTCGACTGGCACCAGATCGCCGATTGTCATAATGGTCCCGAGCACCGGGTAACTGAACAGCTCCTGCTTGGCCATAACGGAAGTCCGGCCAGGAATCAGCGGCAGCATCAACGGCGGATCAATGTTCGACGCATGGTTCGACATGAAGATGTAAGTTGCCGCGGGATCAAGTTTTTCTCGCCCGATCTGCCGTACACGCACTCCGGCCAGTTTCACTCCTTTCAACGCGCTCCACATGGAAGTGACGTAAAGCGCACGCACGTCGCCGGTAATCAGGGTCCAGGGGATCAGAAATA
Source organism: Terriglobales bacterium (assembly GCA_035623255.1). Classification (GTDB taxonomy): domain Bacteria; phylum Acidobacteriota; class Terriglobia; order Terriglobales; family Acidobacteriaceae; genus JAFAGX01. The sequence goes on from DASPTU010000003.1 coordinate 90,015, forward strand.
TAGCGGCAAATGCGGCGATGCCCCAGAAGGTCAGCATCGCGATGGTGCGGATCACCGGGCAGCCTCGGCATGAGCCAGTGATTTCAGGCGTTGCGGCAGTTTTTCGTAAATTCCACCGAAGCCGCCGTTGGAGAGAATGGCAACTACATCCCCTGAGCGCGATTCCGACGCAACTAACTGCACGATGCCGTCTACGGTCGGCACAATCCGCGCCCGCCGGCCATGAGTTTTGATAGCTGCGGCAAGGGCGGCTAAATCCAGGCGCTCGGCTTCAGGGATTGCTTCCGATTTAAAAACATTTGCAACGACAATTTCGTCGGCCAGGGCGAGGCTTTTGGCCAAATCGTTCTGCAGTACCCGGCGGCGCATGGTATTGGAGCGCGGTTCGAGAATGGTCCATAGGCGTGAGCCCGGATATCGGGAACGAAGCGCTGTGAGTGTCCCGGCGATCGCCGTCGGATGATGGGCGAAATCGTCGATGATTGTCACTCCGCCCACAACAGCGCGAACTTCCAGGCGGCGCTTCACGCTCTTGAAGCTTCGTAGCGCCGATGCGATTTGATCTTTGGTGATGCCGTAGTTGACAGCCAAGGCCGCAGCGGCTGTAGCATTCCAGACGTTGTACTCACCTCCCACGGAGAATTCAAAGTTCGCCCACGGATGACCATCATGACTCACTGACCACGCCGTTTGCGTGGGTTCTAGATGAAGACTATGGATTTGCCAGCTTGAACCCGGTTTCGATCCGTAACGCTCAACGGTACAAAACGCCTTTGCCAAACACCGCTCGATGCTCTCTCCCGTATCAAAGCCAACGATTCGTCCGCGCTGCGGCACCAGGTTCACTAGCCTTTTGAATGCAGTCTCAACCGCATCGAGGTCCTTGTAAATATCTGCGTGATCGAACTCAACCGAGGTCAGAATCACGGCGTCAGGAAAATAGTGCATGAACTTCGGGCCTTTATCGAAAAATGCCGTATCGTACTCGTCACCTTCGAGGATGAAGTGCTTTCCTGCTCCGAGATGAAAGCTGGTGCCGAAGTTTTCGGCGATGCCTCCAATTAAGAATGACGGTTGCAATCCCGCAGTTTCAAAAATCCAGGCCAACATGGAAGTTGTAGTCGTTTTGCCGTGTGTGCCCGCGACCACGAGAACCTCTTTTCCACGGAGAAACTCGTCATGCAGAAGTTGCGGCATTGAACAGAACGGGACTTTCTGATCAAGTACATGTTCCAGCTCGACATTGCCCCGGGAAATCGCGTTTCCGACCACGACCAAATCTGGCCGTGACTGAAGGTTTTCAATGGCAAACGGTTGCGCAACCGGAATCCCGAGGCCAGCCAGAAAGTCAGACATTGGCGGATAGACCGCCAAGTCAGAACCGGTGACACGAAATCCGCGCTGCTGCAGCATGCCGGCCAGCGACGCCATTGCCGTTCCGCAAATTCCAATCAGATGAATGTGCTTCATACTCTTGCTGTAGATCTGCTAACTTGATTCAACGTTGCCGGTTCGAGAATTCTGAACCCGATTTGCGCACCCGACACCTGCAACTGCGCTCGCACACCAATCGGCAACGTAACGTTCTGTTTGGAAACGTGTCCCGAGCGGAGTCCGAATACGATCGGCACTCCGAGGTCGCCGACAACGCGCATGATTACTTCCTCCAGGGTATAGTTCTGATCCCCGCTCTGCAGGCAATCCAGCATCTCGCCGAATATGATTCCCTGCACACCATCGAACTTTCCCGCTAATCTTAATTGCATGAGCATGCGGTCAATCTGGTAGGGCTTGGTTGCCACGTCTTCCATAAAAAGAATCGTTCCAGAAGTCTGGATTTCGTACGGAGTCCCTAAAGACGCAGCCAGCATGGAAAGACATCCGCCGTACAAGATACCTTCAGCTGAACCATCAGCTAATGCTTTCACTCCCGACCGCGAGTCGAGGGGTAATGCCCAATCACCGGTCGCGGATACTGCATTCCGCCAGGAGGAAGAGTCGAAACCGTCGGCGCGAGCAAAATCTTTGGTGACCATGGGCCCATGAAAAGTGATGATACCGGTGCTGTCGGTGAAGTAAGTTAATAGCGTCGTAATATCGCTGTAGCCGGCAAAGATCTTAGGGTGCGCCCTGATTGTATTAAGGTCAACCTTGTCCAGGAGATAATTCGCACCATATCCGCCGCGCGCGCAGATGATGGCACGCACTTCAGGACGCTTGAACATCTCTTGCAGCTCTCGGACTCGCCGCTCCACCGAGCCTGCAAAATAAAGGTCCTGGTGCAAGATGGAATCGAAATAGAAAGTCTTGTATCCCAGCTTGCGCAACGCACGACACCCAACTTCCAGCAACTCAGGCTTTATATTGCTCGCCGGCGCAACGATTCCTACTGTATCTCCGGGTCGCAGAGCTGGAGGCTTGATACCGGGAGTTTGCCGAGTCGATGCCATCTTTTGCAATGTTATATGAAGAATTCTCCGCGACAGATCAACTGCGCTGTACCGCGAAGGAAGACCTGTTCTTCCCAGCGCACACTCTGCACTCCTCCGGGAGTGTGCACGCGGGCAGGGGATTCGGCTTTCTTCGCGGTTATCGCAGCAACGGCAGCCGCGCACGAGCCGGTCCCCGATGATTGAGTTTCCCCCACTCCACGCTCGAAGAAACGGGCGGCGATGTTATGCGCGTCCGCGACATTTACTAATTCAACATTTACACCGTGCCTAAAATCGTGATGGCGCGCAATTTCGGCGGCCTCCGTCTGCCATCCGGGAGCGAAATCGTTCACGAAGACCACATAGTGAGGGTTTCCCATGGAAACCGGGATGCCGCGCGCTTCTCGGAAAGCCAGCTTGATCCGCAATTCCTCCCCGACTTGCGGCTCACCCATGGCAGTCTCGAACTCATATTGGTTTTCACTGCGAGCCATAAGCGTGCAGCTCTTCAGGCCGGCGGCAGTGTGGACTACAACTTTCTCTTTGGCTTGCTCGGAACAAATGTACGCGGCTACGCAGCGGGTTCCATTGCCGGAGATCTCGGCCTCGGATCCGTCTGCATTAAATAATCGGGCGCGTACATCAGCATCCTGAGCGGGAAACAACCACTCCACCCCGTCAGCTCCAACGCCCTCATGGCGATCGCAGATTCGGCGGCTGACTCCAGCCAAATCAGATGGAGAATGGATTCCGTCAATGATAAGGAAATCGTTTCCGCAGGCGCTGGCCTTCACAAAAGGAACAATCCCTTCCGGCGCACTCATTCGGGATACACCGGGCCCAACGAAACCGCATCCTCGAGAACCGGAGACTGCTCAAGATCCTGTACAAAGTGATCGTGATCCTTGCTTCTGGCCGACAAATCAAATTGCAGACGAACGTGCTGTTTAGTTGCCGCCGAGCGCACGTTTTCCATCATTCCATGAAACGCCTCCAGCAAACGGTTGACCTCAGCTGCGATCTCGTCAACGCTCGCACCGGTGACCTCATACGTGTTGGTGGATAGCTTCAATCCGAGCTGTGCCTCAATGCTTCCCAGGAGCAACAGACAAAAAAGAATCAGCAAGGTTTCGAAGATGGCGGTTAAATAAAGCCCCCCGCCAACCGCCATTCCAATCGAGGCCACAACAAACATGGTGGCTGCCGTCGTCAGACCGATGATGAGTCCACCCTCGGCATGAATGATCGAGCCGGCGCCTATGAAACCGATACCGGGAATGATTTGGGCAGCGATTCGCGTGTGGTCGCCGATGTGCTCCGCGGCCAGTGCGTCGGAAAGAACCGTGAACATCGCGGAGCCGACGCAAATGAAAAGATTGGTGCGCAGCCCTGCTGGACGGTGTTTGGTTTCGCGCTCGAATCCGATAATGCCACCTAAAATAGCGGCAATGACCAAGCGCGCAATCGTTACGCCGACCAGCGAGTTCATCTCGGCGGAAAGGACTTCCCGAATATGGTGGACACTCGGCATATAAGCTTGTTTTGGCTGGATTTTAGCACCGAGCAAGTCCTGCCTACGCAGGTTCAGCGTGCGCAAGTTAACGTGCCTGATTACCGGCTTCGCGATGAGTCCAGTAAATTGTTGCCGGAGACTGTCCGCCGGTCTGGATGACAACGACGGAGGTCAGGTCCCGGTGTTGGACGTGGGTTGCGACCGCATCCTCGTCGATCGTGATTGCGTAATCGGCAAGTTTCCGCGGATCGGCCAATGCGCGTTCCCACAAGCCCTCCGGATCGGAAGGCGTCTTCCAGGGTCGATGATTGCCTTCGTTGATTGTGCGCCGCAGTGGGATCCCTGCTTCCTGTAGTGCACCAACGTGATCGCCGAGGTACATCAGCAGGCTGGAATCGTGAGGCAGCTTCAACAGATTCGAGGCCAGAGCGTTATCCAAGGCGATCCGTGAGCGTGAGTTGATCCAGGCTTCCCGGTAGCATATCGGCTGTGCCTTCCAGACCCCGCCGTAGCTCACGCCGGCGACCACAAGAGCGCAGAGGAAGATTGCCGCTTGAACTGATCGTTGTGGAATGCGAACCCAGAAGAAATACATGATTACGGCAATCGCCACGGCAAAGCCCGGAAGCAACTCAAGGCCGAAGCGAACGTTGTAATAGCCGAAGGGCCACCAATTCGGGAGATAGACAGGTACGCTGCCATAAGCCACGGACAAGGTGTAGAAGACGATCGGAACACCTACTAACAGAAGTGGCCACAGGTTCCTTCTCAAGGCGATGATGATGATCAGCGCAATGACCAACGACCCGACCCAGAATTTTTGCAGCCGGCCTTCGGCAATATTGTCTTCCGCAGCTTTGAGAAAGTAACTGAATGAAACTGAAAGGTTGTGCCACCCGGGGTGCGGCGAAGAAGCGGACAGCGCGGTCTTCTTTTGCTCGATTGCCCGCGCCGAGTACGGACCGTTGGCAAATTCCAGGGAATTACGATAAATGATCGCATTATAGGCTAGCCATATCAGGGGTCCCGTTACTGCCAGCAAAACAAATTTGGCGAGGTTAAGCCGAACTTTTGTTGGCTTCGAAACAATAACGACCGCGGTTGTAGCCAGACAGAGTATGCCGGAGAGGAACCATCCGTCGTAGCGTGTGAGGCAAGCGCCTAGAACACACCATCCGCACTTGATCAGTGAATTGGCGCTGCCAGCGGCATCTTCAAACGTTGAACCGCGCGACACCGCGCTCCTCGCAAACCGGCTGAAGTGCACGAGGGACCAGATGAAGAAAGCAAGGTATAAGACCTCCGTCATCGCCGTAGTTTGCATGTAAAGAAGGTTGGGATTTGCCGCGAAGATCAGTGCCGCGAGCCAGGCCGCGGCTCTTCCTGCAAAGTCCGGTTGTCCGTCGGAACTCAGGGCGCTGCGAACCAGGAGAAATACTCCTGCGGTCCCCAATACGTAAGCGCACATCGAGGGAATCGATCCTCCAATTCCCGTCTGCCAGGCTGCATTCGAAAAGAGAAACGGGATTATGCACAGGTGCGGAAGGGGCAACCACACCGTACCGAGCTGCAGCAGACCAGGAGTACGCGAGTCAATCACCCGGCGAGCAATGTTAATGTGGGCAACCGCGTCGCCGTAGAGCAGAAGGTCGCCATGGCGGAAGTAGAAGAGAAAGGAAAAGAGAGACGCGGCAGCGGCTAGCTGCGACACAAGGGTGACCTCACGGTCCCAGCCCGCGGTTCGCTGGATGCTCATTCCAGGTGGGTCAGTTCGCGGAACACTTCGAAACGGCCATCGATTTCATCGCGCGTGAGCTCCTGCAGCCGCTCGGTGCCGAAACGCTCAACCGCAAAGGACCCCATCACGCCGCCATAAAACAGTGCACGCTTCAAAACCTCACGATTGATCTCCTCCTGCGAAGCGAGATAGCCCATAAACCCTCCGGCAAAGGAGTCGCCGGCGCCAGTCGGGTCTTTCACTTCTTCGATCGGCAAGGCGGGAGCGCGGAAGGGATGCTTTCCGATTCCAAAGGCTCCTTCACGAAAGAAAATCGTCGCACCGTACTCGCCGTGCTTGATGACGAGCGCTTGCGGTCCCATGGCCAGCACTTTGTGCGCGGCGCGGGGCAAGTTTTTTTCGCCGGCTAACATCTTGGCTTCCGTGTCATTGATCAAAAGCACGTTGATGAGCTTCAGAGTTTGGAGCAGCTGCGGCCGGGTCCCGTTGATCCAGAAGTTCATTGTGTCGCCGCCGGTGAACTGGACGCCGTTCAACTCGTGGCGAACTGTGGCCTGCAATGCTGGATGAATGTTTCCCAGGAAAAGGAATTTCGAATCCATGTATTCGCGCGGAATGCGGGGTTGGAAGTTTTCGAATACGTTGAGGTCGGTAAAATCGGTCTTCGCCTCGTTCAGGTTTTCCAAATATTGGCCGCCCCACCGAAAGGTCTTGCCCTTGACGTGCTCGATGCCCCTGGTGTCGATCTTTCGCTTCCAGAAAACATCCTCATGTTCCCTACTAAAATCATCGCCTACGACGGCAACGATGCGAACATCAGTGAAGTAGCTGGCCGCGAGAGAGAAATACGTGCATGAGCCACCCAGAATATCGGTGGCACGACCGGACGGTGTGTGGATCGAATCAAAGGCAATGGAACCTACGGCAAGAATGCTCATCGTTTGTCGTTAGTCTCCCGTTTTAAGCTCACCGCAGATATTTCCCCAGGATAAGCTTCAGCTTCTCGCGGGTAGCAGGAGGAATTTTATCGCGCTCGGTAATGATGGCGTGGGCCAGGGCCGAACTGCACTTGCAAGCGCGTCCGGTAGGCATAACCGCCACGCTCTCCTGCACCACCCGACACGCGTTCTCGGCATTCTTGATCAGCACCGTCACAATCTGATCCACGGTAACGGACTCATGATGCGGGTGCCAGCAGTCATAGTCGGTGACCATGGCAACCGTGAGGTAGCAGATTTCTGCCTCGCGGGCCAACTTGGCTTCCTGAAGATTGGTCATGCCGATGACGTCCATGCCCCAAGTGCGGTAAAGATTCGATTCGGCCTTGGTTGAGAACTGCGGACCCTCCATGCAGAGATAGGTCCCGCCGCGCTTGGCAGTGATACCAGCTCTTGCGCACGCCGCCTGGACCACTTTGGCCAGCTCAGGACAAACCGGATCGGCAAAAGAGACGTGAGCAACCACACCTTCGCCGAAAAACGTATCCACGCGATGACGGGTACGATCGAAGAACTGGTCGGGAATAACAAAATCTAACGGCTTGTGTTCTTCCTTGAGCGATCCCACCGCGGAGAGAGAAACGATGCGCTCAACGCCGAGCTGCTTGAATCCGTAGATATTGGCGCGGAAATTCAACTCTGTCGGCAGGATGCGGTGTCCTCGACCGTGGCGCGCCAAAAATGCGACTTTACGATCTTCCAGGGTTCCCAACACATATGCATCAGAAGGATCGCCGAAGGGGGTGCGCTCGTGGACTTCCTCCACGTTGCTCAAGCCGGGCATGGAATACAGGCCACTGCCACCGATAATGCCAATTTCCGCTTGCGCCAAACTTTCCTCCGAACTGTGCCAGTTGCAAATTGCAAATTATACCGAAGGGTGGGTTCGGGATCAGCGATTCACCGCCGCGGCTTTCAATCCCAGCAGCTCCCGTTCCAGCCGATCGGTGGTTGGTTGATCGAGGCTTTCAGTGATCAAGGCCGTGTCGTTTTGTACCGTGATCACCACGGGGCCTTGTTCGGTGAGCCAGGTATGAGAGCCGGTCAAGGTTTCGACGTTCTGAAGATCCAAGGCCCTGCTTGCGTCCTCAGTTTGATGGATGTAGTTGTAACGTTTGGCGAGCGCCTTGGCATAAATCGCAGCAAAGCTGGCTGCGCTCTCCGCATTCGACCAGCGCGAAACATAAAGCAGCGCAAGCGGTGCGGATGCGTCTCCTTTCGGTCGACCGGCGTAGTAATAGCCGCCGCGCCAGTGCGGATAAATATCACGGGAGACGTCTGGACCGGCATACTGATCGACCAGAATCGCCACGTCGAACTCGCCCATCGCGCCGACATCAAAGCGATCGTAGTTTTTGAAGTCCTCGCTGAAATCAGGCAGCCGCATAGGTTGCAGCTGTTCATGCGACAGATAGGTCTTCGGCTCCATGATTTGCCGAGTCGAGTGGGGAGGGTCGCCGAGCGCGCCGGCGAAAGCCTTGTCCTTGCCACCGCTGCGAAGCAGCTCGGCTTCGAAATCAATGCCGTAACGATAGGGGAAGGTCAGCGCTTCTTTCAAAAACAGCGGGGCATTCTGGAAGGCGGGTGAATCATCCGTGCCCACTAACATGCCTTCCTTCATCGCATTCGCTAACTGCGGAGAACTCAAAAGAGACTGCCCTGTGGGCGCGAGCATATAGTCCACCAGCACTATCATGGCCTGCCCTTCCACAACCGCCTGCCTCGCTTCGCTCAGTTCGTCCTTTTCCAAATCCTCGGGGGTAAGATTCTTCTTCTCATCCAAGTTCACATCGCCAGCTTTCATCCATTTCTCCAGTCCGAACGATTGATCTTGTAGAGCATGGGTGAGTTCGTGCGCCATGACGGGGCGTTGCTGTTCAGGCCCGATCCAGTCAAGCAGGTTCACGGTCTCAGTTTTCGGGTCGTAATATCCAGCTACCTGCTCGCGAAGCAGCTTCACCAGAAAGTCCTGAAGATTGAAGTCGGGCGGCAGCAGGCCGAACTTCTTCAGCACCGACTCTGATCGGCGCAAGCGCTGGGCGTCGTTGTCTTCGGCCATTGTCTTCTCAAGGTAGGCCACAACTTCATCCCGGGTGGTGAGCTTGCGCTTGACTTCGTGTTTGATGGGCAGGTTGGTATCTTTACTGGCGAATTTCAGAATCTCGTCTATGTCGCGGAAGAGCTGTTCGGCCTCCTTGGGCGAGATCTTTGTACCGACAGCATCCCCAATATCGGACTTCTGATTTCCTGAACCTGGCGGTCCCGTGCCCTGATTAATGGATGGCGGAGGCGAGATTTTGTTTGGTGCCGACTGAGTCTGCGCCGCCAAAAGCGCGCCCAGCAGCAACAACAGGCTAATCATCCTGCAGACGTGGAGGATTGTTGTCTTTAACTTCTTTGGCATATTCGTCTGTTTTGTCTGACACTCTCTTTCAAAATACGGGAAAGCACACCCGAGAGAACCGGCCACTGCTCAAGCAGCGAGCCTTTATTGATCCGTACACCGGCCGGAAAAAGGTCATTGTACTTTCGAGTATTGTTGCACGTTTGTAGAAGACTTCGGTTCCCCAACGAGATACGCGGCTAAGCGGAATCACTGTCCGGATTACCTGTTGACAACGATTTTGGTTCTGATAAAGTCCATCGACATCGTACGAAGGCCACTTCGGCGATTCAAGAAAGCAGCGGCCACCCTCGTTATTGCGAGCTTTACTTACGCGTTTTCACGCGCCCTTCGGTGGTCAGTAATCGGCGTGCCACCGCGTTGGTTCTAAGCTTGAACCTTTGCTAGACGGTAGGTCTTCCAGTCGCAAAAGCGACAGTTGGAAGGATCAGCTAGCCCTCCAGGGTTTGTGGGTTGCGAAAACCGATGCTACCGCTGTGCGCGATCGCGTCTCGCCAGGTTCAAGCGAATTTCAAGTCCGAAGGAGGACTCGTGGGCAGGACGATAAAACTCGCGTCGATCTTAGGTCTGGCGATTCTTTTTTTCGCTGGAGTCGCATTTACTCAAAACTATGGTGGCAGTAACGGAGCTGGCAGGCATCGCCGAGGTGACCGTTCCACGGCCAACGGACCTTATCCGGTCGCCGCCGGGGTGGTTGACCCTGGAGTTCAGACCGACAACCGGAACGCAGGTGGCACACTCATTGACCCGGCGAACGACCCCAATGGCTTCACTTCGTTTTTTAGCGACGGTCTCGCTCGCTTTCAGGAGGTTGAGTCAGTCTCAGGCGGGGCGAACAACGGCCTGGGACCTCGCTTCAACTTGAACCAATGCTCGGGATGCCATGCGCAGCCTGCGATTGGCGGGAGCAGCGCGGCGAGCAACCCACAATTTCAGGCGATCAGCGACGGCATGGTCAGCGGGACTACCAACAGCATACCCTCGTTCATCGCAGCCGATGGTCCAACGCGTGAAGTACGCTTTCCATTTTTCTTCAACAGCAACGGTTCGCCGAACCTGAACAGTCCCAATGGCGGAGTAGAAGACGTGTTCACGGTTTCCGGACGGCCAGATGCCGGCAGCTGCAATGTTTCGCAGCCGAACTTCGCTGCTGCGCAAGCGGCGAACAACATCATCTTCCGCATACCGACGCCAACCTTCGGCGCGGGGTTGATTGAGAACCTTGACGATTCCACGTTATTGAAGAACCAGGCGGCCAATCTGCAAAACAACTTTGGCGTGGCGGGCACTTTCAACCACAATGGCAACGATGGCACGATCAGCCGTTTCGGGTGGAAGGCGCAGAACAAGTCTCTGCAGATTTTCGCAGGCGAGGCTTACAACGTAGAGATGGGCATCAGCAATATGCTGTTTCCCCAGGAGCGCCCACTTCCCGGCGAAGAGCAGGGAGTGGGGTTGCCGCCAAACTGCATGAACCTTAGTGGCAAAGGTTATCCCGAGGATACATCGAATCCCAACGCATCCCCGAATGCAGCGGTCCTCGATGATGTTTCAGCCTTTGCCAATTTCATGCGATTTCTGGCTCCGCCGCAACCGGGTGCGGTGGTGTTGAATGGACAAGCAGTCAGCTCAACATCCATTAGCAACGGCAGCGCCCTCTTCCGGTCCATCGGCTGCGCAACCTGCCACAATCCAAGCCCGGGAACAACGCAAGCCTCGAACTTTGTTCCGGCACTGAGCAATGTTCCGGTGCTTGCATACTCCGATCTGGAAATCCATCATATGGGATCGGGCCTCGCGGATAACGTTTCGCAAGGTGGTGCAGGAGGCGACCAGTTCCGCACAGCTCCATTGTGGGGGTTGGGGCAGCGGGTTTACTTTTTGCACGATGGCCGCACCAGCAACCTGGTCACGGCAATTCAGGCCCACGCCAGTCATGGCAGTGAGGCTACTGGTGTGGAACAAAACTTCTTCGCACTCACTCCCAGGCAGCAACAGGATCTGTTGAACTTCCTGCGCTCCCTGTGAGGCTTTCTAAGGGCTGGCGGGACACGGGACGTCTCGCCAGCTGGTCTTTCCAGCAGCTAACCGGCCGCTGGCTTAATCCATGGATAAGAAAAATGTCATTTAAATTTCGACCTTCCGCCGTTGTTTGTTTACTCCTCTTATTGCTGAGTTGGATTCGCACGGGCCAAGCCCAGAACGGTACGGAGCGCAGCGGCGATTTGTCCAATGCCGCGCGACCAGTCACGAAAGTTCCGAGCGGGGTCATTCTGGTAAAGGGAGCATGGTCGGCATCCAGTGATTCCTCAACTCCTCTACCGGAAGGAGGGACGTTGATCAATGGCGTCTTTGAGAACGCTTATTTTGGACTCCGCTATGCTTTACCGAAAAACTGGGTAGAAGAATATAAAGGCCCGCCGCCGTCAGATAGCGGCCGTTACGTACTGGCGCAATTGCAGGCGGACGAAAGATCCGAAGCAGCCCACATTCTGATTACCGCGCAGGACACGTTCTTCAGCCAATCGCCGGCTAGTGACGCGATCGAACTTGCGGCTTATGAGAAAGATAACTTGCAATCTGACTACAAGCTTCAACGGCCAATCACGCAGACGAAAATAGCGGGCCGGTTATTTACGTTTTTCGCGTATGAATCGCCAGTAGCGCAATTACATTGGTATGTGCTGGGAACTGACATTCGCTGCCACACTCTCGAGTTCGTGATTACCGGCCGCGATCCAAACCTACTCGAAAACCTGATGCTTGCAATGAACAGAATGGAGCTATCCGCTGGCGCCAGCCCGGCTGCGAGTCGCGGCGCCAGTGTGTTTCCGGTCTGCATCAAGGGCTATGCGGAGACTGATCAGCTAATCAGGCGAGCAGACCCGGTTTTCACAGAGCATAGATTTAATCCGGTCCCGGTCCGCATCATCATTGACCGAGAGGGCAAGATAAAACACATTCACTTTCTCAGCGCATTTCCGGACCAGGAGCAGGCGATCGGTGATGCCCTCAGACGATGGAAATTCAAGCCCTATCTAAGCCATGGCCACCCTGTTGAGGTCGAAACGGGTGTGATGTTTGGGCACGGCAAAGACATCGGGCCAGATCACGAAACCAGTCCGGCAGTCGATTGAATCGTATGGGTTCGGGGTGCAGCTTTAATGATTGGGGTGCACCCGTATTGCTTTACTTCTTCTTAGCGGCGGCAGCATTAGCCGCCTCAGCGGCAGCTTTCAGCTCCTGATTCACCTGCACCAACAGTTGCCGCGCTTTTTCGGCGTGGCCCTTCATGTCGTAATGGTTGTCTTTCTGTGCTACCGCGATCTCATTGTTGGCTTCCACGACGTGGTGCTGCGCCGCCGCTAAATGCGGGTGTCTGTTGGGGTCAATGTCAACCACCGGTTCCTGGGCCAAAGTTATGCCGCAAAACAGGACTACGGCCAACCCGGCGACGAAGGCTTGAAGCTTCTTGCTCATTCTTTCTTCCTCCGGAGCTGATTTTGGGTAAGAGTGTACCATCACCTTTTCTACAATGGCATCAAGCTTGATACCCACTCAGAAGTACATACCAGGCGGAATCTCATCAGGATTTCAATATCATGGGCGCAAGGAGACCCCACGCGTATGATCCACAAATTCTGGTGCATCTGCGTTGTCTTGATCGCTGTCGCCGCCGCGTCCAGCGAGAACAAAATACTGGGCGAAGTCGAATTGCAAGGCGCAAGCAAGGTGGAGAGAGATTCTGGTGTTTGGGTCGACGGTCAGTACCTCGGGTATTTAAAAGAACTAAAAGGTGACAAGAAGATCCTTCTTCTCCCGGGTGAGCACGACATCGTGGTTCGGCAGGACGGATATGAGGATTTCCAGACGCGCGTTAACCTTCAGCCCGCCGAAAAGCAGACCGTGACCGTGAAGATGGCCAAAGACCTGCGCTTTAAAATGCCTTCGGTTTATTCAGAAGTGAAATTGGCGGTCAATCCGAACCGTGCAGCAGTGTTCGTAGACGATTTGTTTGTCGGCCACGCCTCGGAGTTCGACGGCCTGGTTCATAGCCTGCTGGTTGCACCGGGGCACCGCAAGATCACGATCAGTCTGCCGGGCTATCAGACTTTTCAGACCGAAGTAGATTTGGCGCCTAAACAGAAGTTCAGGCTGCGAACTGATCTATTGAAAGCGCCGGGGTCGGTAGCAACTTCCGCTTCGAACTGAAGCCGCTTGGTTTGCGTCGCACAGGAGGTGGGGTTATGCTCCAGCGAGGAAGCGGTACTGCTGGGTGGTGAGCGGCACTACGCTAAGGCGACCCTGGCGCACGAGTGGAGAATCTGCGAAGAGTCTATTGGCCTTGACTTCTGACAATGCCACCGATTTCGGCAGTAGCTTGCCGACTTTGATCTTCACTTGAGGATTCCTGGGATCAGAAGCATCCACGGACACGACCGTGGCAGTTCCCACCGCGCTTTTGTGGTCACCGGTCTCATAGATTACAAGCTGTTCCCCCGGCTTCATGGCACGCAGATTCTTCAGCGCCACCGGATTCGACACTCCGTCCCAGATGGTCGCTCCATCTCTCTGCAAGTCAGCAAATGAGTATTCCGAGGGTTCGGTTTTCAGAAGGTATTCCATAGTAGGTTTGGGTCACTGCGGATTATCTTTCTTTTCGTTTGGGTGGTCCTGGTACACGGAATACTGAGCTTCGGGTCGCTTTAACTTTATGCTGATGTTTAGTGTGGGTTGGTCAATCTCATAGTCGGCGCCGAAGGTCTGGAAACCCGTCGCGATCACTTGGATCCTGAATTTTCCATACGGGACGCCTTCGTAGCTGGCCTTGCCATCCAAATCAGTCTTCAGTTCCAGCCCGCCTTTTTCCTGTTTACCTTTGTCTCCCACCTCATGCAAGATCACGGCTGCGTTGCGTACCGGCTTGCCGTTGTAATCCTTCACCACCACAAAATTGAGGGTCGCGACGGGGCCGACATCATTGTTGTTCTTGTCGCTCGCTGGCGAAGGGACCGAGGTTATCGCCAACAGCGCCAAAAGCCAGGCAGCCTTCATAGCGCCAATTTTAAGCGCAGGCCCCTCGGCTTGTCATGTGGACGACGGCAGGGATGAGGTCTAGTTGAAAGTCAGCAGGCTGCCGGGCTTGCCTGACCTGCACGCCTTAAGTAAGCTCGGGAACCATGAAATCGACCCGATTCACATGCCTGATAGCTCTAATGTTGTTAGCCACTGTCAATGCCGGAGTCGGCGCCGAGCAATTGGCCGAGCCAACTGAAGGTGACTTCACTACCCATGACTTCCATTTCCGCTCCGGTGAAGTCCTGCCCGAACTGAAACTTCATTACGCGACTTACGGGAAGCCGGCTACGGATAGCAAGGGGCACGTGACGAATGCCGTGATGATCCTGCACGGCACGACCGGCTCAGGAAAGCAGTTTGTCACGCCTCAGTTCGCTGGAGTGCTTCTTGGCCCCGGAGAACTGCTCGACGCGGCTAAATACTTCATCATCCTTCCCGACGGAATTGGAACGGGGCGTTCCAGCAAACCCAGCGATGCTCTTCACGCAAAGTTTCCGCATTATGACTACGACGACATGGTCGAGGCGCAGCATTTGCTGCTGACCGAAGGTTTGAAAGTTGACCACCTGCGGCTACTGATGGGAACGTCGATGGGCTGCATGCATTCCTGGATTTGGCTGGAAAGATATCCAGACTTTATGGATGCGGCGATGCCGCTGGCTTGTTTGCCAGTGCAAATTGCAGGGAGAAACCGGATGTGGCGGAAGATGGTAATGGATGCGATCCACGACGACCCCGGGTGGATGAACGGCGACTATCGTGAGCAGCCGTCGGCTATGCGGACCGTGGCAGATCTCTTCCTGATTATGGCTGGGAGTCCGCTGCAACTGCAGAGGGAGTACCCGACGCGCGACCAGGCGGATTCTTTTCTGCAGAAATATCTCGCTGCTCGCATGAACGTTATGGATGCAAACGATACGTTGTACGCTTTCGATGCCTCGCGAAATTATGATCCATCGGGCAAGCTTGATCAGATAAAAGCCCCCGTCATGTTTGTTAACTCCGCAGATGATGTCATCAATCCGCCCGAGTTGGGAATTGCGGAGGAACAAATCAAGAAAGTTAAAAGAGGCCGCTTCGTTCTGTTACCGATTTCTGACCAGATGCGTGGACACGGAACGCACAGTCTGCCGGCAGTCTGGAAAGAGTATCTGGCACAACTCATGGACGAGAGCAGTCACTAGCTGCCGGGAGATCACATCGCTTGACCCGGCGGTGTCGGCTGCGGAATTCCCGTTATGGTGTTCCGTAGAGTTGCCGGTATACATTCGCGTTGCGCAGAATGTTTTGCACGTACTCGCGGGTCTCGGTAAATGGAATGGACTCGACAAACTCCTGTGGATCACGGTATGCACCCTGTCCCATCCAGTCCTGCACCCGGTCCGTGCCGGCGTTATAAGCCGCAAGTGCGTACTCGAAGCTGCCAAACTTGTCGACCATGCTGCGAAAATAGCGGGTTCCCAGACGCAGGTTGGTCGTCGGCGTGAACAGTTGCTGTAGGCTGAAATGCCGAATCTTCTCTTGCTTGGCGACGCCCCTGCCAACTTTCGGCAGCAACTGCATCAGACCAACTGCATTCGCATGAGATACCGCATTAGGGTTGAATTCGGATTCCTGCCGGATCAAGGAGGCGACCAGGTACGGATCCAGCGCGTTGGCAGACGCGTACTTTCTCAGGTCTGGCCAGTATGCTCGCGGGAACAATGCTTCCCAATAGGAGCGAGGCAGAATGGGCAGATCAACCGCAAAGTAGTTGGGTGCGGCGTGCTTCAGGGTCTCGATCGCCATGTCATAACGGCCCACATCCTCGTATAAGCGGGCGATCTCCGCCGGCGCCCAGTTCCCTTTTTCCTCTTGAGCCGCGGCGTTGAGTTCGCGAACTGCAAAATCAGTCAGAGCGCCGTTGGCAAGTAATTCTGCTTTTTGCACTCGTAAGTTGTCGGTTGGCACCTCATCCGGAATCATCTTGTCCAGATTGTTGATGGGAGGCACGCGGTCCAGCACGGCATAATGCGGGGGGTCATCGCCAGCAACATCGACCTTCAATTTTAGAAGACGCTGGCGTGCCAATTCCCCGTAATAGAAATTCCGATACCGCAAAGACAGCGTTCGGTAATAGGCTTGAGCCATTGACGAATCGTTGTCTTCTTCGGCTAGCCGGCCACGCCAGTACAGTGCAGCCGGAACTTCGGAGGAAGACGGGTACCAGGCGATCTGATCCTCAAAATCCTTTTTTGCCTGGTCGTTTCTGCCCTGGCGGAGGGTCAGCCATGCAGCCTTCCAGTGCGCATAAGAAGCGCGTCCGCCATTCGGAAAGCGCTGCTGCAGCTCGCGATAACAGTCGATCGCCTTGTCATAATCGCGTCGAAGTAAGTAAATGTTTCCCGCTGAGAGCAGCGATTGCTCGAGCCAAGGGCTCGCAGAATACTGCTGACGGAGCTGGTCAACAATCCGCAGAAATTCGTCATCATCGTTCGCACTGCGAGCAATCTCTCCGAGATTAAACAGCCGTTGAGCACTGACCTCAGGCGTCGAAGCCTGCATGGATTCCAGAATTTTCTTGGCGTCCCGGTTCTGACCCGAATGCCGGAGTGCCTCGGCGAGTTCGACCTGGATCGCAATCCGCTGGTCCGAGGCGACTTCATTCAGCAAATCGCGATATTCACTGGCGGCGTCGCTGAATTGTTTACCCTTTTCCAGCAAATCGGCGCGGCTGAGCCTCGCATCGAGGGTGACCGGCTGGGCCTGAGCCGAAGCTGCCAGCTTATTGAGGTCGTCTTGTACCTGGCTGGCTTCCCAACTGAGAGGCATCGTGTAGTAGAGATTTCGAAAGATGCTCAGGGCCTTTGCCGGCTGGTTGTCTGCTTCGTATGCGCGGCCCAAAACCAGCTCAAGATCAGCCCTCATCGGCTGGCGATCGTTCTCCAGTAACTCGACGGCATCGCTGGCCCGACCATCGGCAATGAGGGCGTTCGCGTACACCACGTGGTTATCGCGGATAAGAAGCGAGTCCGGATAAGCCTTATCGAAAGTGCCTAGAGTGGCAATTGCTTCTGCCAACCGTCCTGCCTGGTAGTAGGCCGTGCCCAGGTAATAATTCACGTAGTCGCCGAGGTCGCCTGCGCGGGGCTTGGCTCGATTTAAGGGTTCAATGGCTTGCGCGTAGCTGTGATCGAGAATCCGCGCATATCCGATGACTAACCATGCCAGAGCCCCCGCATCTTCCCGCGAATGGCGGACGGCGTATGCCTGGACGCCTGCATAGGCGGCTGGAGTGCGATCCTGAATCAGTTGCCGCGCCATGGGCTTCAAGGTAGTTGACGCTACGAACGCTTGATGCATGCGCCGCAGCCGCGGCGATGAACGCTTGCGACGCCGAACCGTGGTGCTTTTTGCAGCCGGTTTCTTCTGGGTTGCCGAATGGTATGTGGATGTGGAGGAGCGAGCAGCGGCCTGCAGAGCAAACAAAGGGTGGCTACTCAGGGCTGCCAGGACAAAACAGACGATCAGATACGAACGAAGCACCACTGCTTTAATTATCTTCCATTTCGATCACAACTGGATGGCAAAGTTGGTTCCGAACTGCCTAGCGGCGGAAACTGGGGCCCATCAGTGATGGATCATCTTCGGCCAGGCTGCGGATAACCTCGATATTGAAGTAATCCCCGCTGGCCGCGGCGGTGTTGCCATATCGTTTTACGTAAGTCGCCCGACTCTTTTCAATGTCTTCCTTAAGCCGATCATACAAATCTTTGTGCTTCCGGCCTTCCGCAACTTTTGCCTGGTTGTAGAGCTTGATCTCATCGGTCAGCAAACGTGCGAAGCGCTGCGCTTTTCGATGAACGTCGGCGTCCTCTGGCGACATCTGGGCAAAAGCGTCCTTTGCCGGTGCTGCAGCCGCTGCCATACCCGCCGCCGCGGCAACGACCGGTGCGGCGTCCTCGCCCGCAGCCGCGGCCATGGCGTGCTTGGGCGCATGTGCTGCGAAGGGATCGGAGAACGAGGAAACCGCCTGAACTGGGGCCGGAGCTGCGTCAGCCGCTGGTTCTGCCGTTGCCTCCTTCGCCGCCTGCTTGCGCAAAGAGGCGACCTCCAGCCATGCGCTGGTGGCAGCAACCAGCAGTTCCAGAGCAGCCGTGTCCATTCCTCCGCCGCCATCCATGCCGCCGTCTGCATAAACCAGGGCGGCCACTTTGTCCTTCAGGTGCAGCGGTAATAGCAGAATCTGGTCTTGCGATGGAGCCCCAAAGTGCGAAATGAACTTAGGATCCATCTCGGCGACGTGCGAATTCAGCGCAGAACGGTTTTGAAGAACCTTGGATGGCGCCGCCGTGCTGACGTCCAAAGCGAAATCTTTGATGTCGTCATTATTGTCGAAGGCTCGCCCCTGCCAGCCATTGGCTGTACCGGCCTTCATTACGAATAGGGCCGCTCGCCCGCAGTAATGTGTGGTGCTCTCCAGGAGCGCGCGCAAAATTTCCTTCTGCGTGGCGCCGCCATGAATGACGGTGATTGCCTTGAGAAGATCCTCGGCGCCACGGCTCGCCACCGCCCCTGCACCCGGCTGGATTTCCTTCTGAACCAGTTCTACTAATTCTCGTTGCAATTGCGGGAGATGGCTCTCGAGGACTTGAGCCACCGCCTTCTCGACGACTTTTGCGACCTGGCCGGTTTCTGCCATTGGTGACGGTCTTTGGCAGGCTAAGACGCGCTTATCCCAGTCTTGCTCTGCAAAGTTTTGATTATAGGGCCAATCTGGCAAACCGGCTGGTGACCGAAGTACCTGCTCTGCGGAAGGAATAATAGGTTGACAGCACCTCACGTAAACTCAGTGAGCTCGAATTACGTCAAAACAAATACGCGCGTAAGGGTCAGCAACCCAGTAAAATAGCAATTCGCTTGCTGCCTGCGCCGCGAAAATTGTTGCATCGGACAAGAAATGAATACCATCCAAAACAGGGTAAGTGAACCTGCGGTCAGTGACGAACTGACACTGGTTCAGGCGGCTAAGGCCGGTGACGTCGGTGCTTTTGAGGAGCTGGTCCGGCGTTACGACCGGAACGTGTTTCGCATCGCGCAGCACATCACGCAGAACCGCGAGGATGCAGAGGATGTGGTGCAGGACGCGTTCCTCAAGGCCTACGGAAATCTGAATCAGTTCCAGGGGCAGTCGAAGTTTTATACCTGGCTGGTGCGTATCGCGGTCAACGAGGCGCTGATGAAGTTGCGGCGCCGGCGGCCGGAGCGCATGGTTTCGCTGGACGAGGACGTAAAAACTGAAGAAGACTCGCTGCCGCGAGAGGTCGCTGATTGGAGCCCAAACCCTGAGCAGCAGTATAGCCAGGCGGAGTTGCGGGACATTTTGAGCCGCACCATACAGGGCTTGCCGCCGAGTTTTCGAACCGTTTTTGTTTTGCGCGACGTGGAAGGTCTTTCAACCGAGGAGACAGCCGAGGCCCTGGACCTCAGCATCCCGGCAGTGAAGTCCCGATTGCTGCGAGCGCGTTTGCAATTACGAGATCGGCTGAGCCGTTACTTTCAAAGACGCGAAAGCGCAGACGGGGGACCAAAACATAATGGCGGAGATGGCAACCAGTGAAATGCTCTGAATTCTTGCATGAGCTGACCAACTACCTCGACGGGGCGATCGACGATCGCACAAAGGCTGAATTGGAAGACCATCTTGCCTGGTGCCACAACTGCTACGTCGTCTGCGATACCACCAAGAAGACCATCGAGATCTACCGCGACTCGCAGCTTTACGAACTTCCCGAAGATCTTCGCACTCGCCTCCGCACGGCGATCGTTTCCAAGTGCAAAGCTAAGAAGAAGGTCGGCCCCGAGTCTGTTTAGGGTCTTTATTCCACGTCCAAATTGACGCCCGTGATTTGCTTTCCGTAACCCTCTGTTGCGGAAAGCATTTCGTGTAGAAGTGCGGACGCATTCCTGCTTGCCTCGGAGTACGGTCAAGAACGAACCTTTTCATTCAGAACCGAATCTAAATAAGTGGCTGGAAAACGCGACCGGAATAGCGGACAGTGAAGCTACCGAGCGATCCGACGGTGGAGGATGTATGTTGGGCGAACTGCTGGACAGTGTCTTCGGTTGCTGGCACCGTCACTACAGCTTTCCCATGACAGCGCGCCGCGGAGTTCGCCGTAGCGGAGCAGCATCACTGACTGGTACTTATGTCGTGTGCCTCGATTGCGGCAAAGAATTTCCTTACGACTGGAGAGACATGAAGGTCATAAGCAGCCCGTCGGATGAGCGCCACTATCTTCGTTCCCTGGCAACCAAGGAAGCCGGCTAGGTTCGACACATCCTGCGAAGTAATGAAAAGCAAAGCCGCGATTCAGATCGCGGCTTTTGGCATTTCAGCAGGCCTGAAATTCTAATTGTTGTTGCTGTCGTCACGGCGCTTCAGGGTAGGACGGTCATCATCATTCGTCTGGTCCGATCCCCCGCTCTTATTAGTTCCTGAAGCTCTTCGCAGGCTCGGCTTGCTGTTGTCCTTGGGTTGCGTCATCTTGCGGCGATTCTCAATCGATGCCAGCCGGGCCTTCACGTCGTCAAACTCCGACGTCGTGACGGTGTACTCCGGCCGTGCCGGCAGAATGGTGGCAATCTCTTTCTGCGAAGCCTCAATTCGGTCCGGCGTCTGCGGGTGGCTGGCAAACGTCTTATCCATGAATCCGGGCTTCTTCTTTTCCTGTGCCTCGACCTTCTCGAAGAAACTGATGTACGCCTGCGGGTCGTAACCAGCCTTGTAGTCATACTGCAGACCCAGATAATCGGCCTCAGCTTCAAAGCCACGTTGGAAGCTCATGAAAGCGATCGGCAAGCCAAGACCCGAGGCTTCGTACACGGCATATCCCAGCCCGCCTCCGACGAAGATCAAGGGAATCGTGGCGAGACCGGCGTATTGAGATCGAGTCATCTGCCGGGTGGCGTGACGGGCACAAACGTGCGCGATCTCATGGGCCATCACTCCGGCCAATTCGGCTTCTTCGTCTGCCGCCAAAATGGTCCCGCTGTTGATATAAACGAATCCCCCGGGCAAAGAGAAAGCGTTAATGACGTCGGAATCGATGATCTTAAAAGTGAACGGAACCTGTGCATCAGAGTTGCGGACCAGGTTCTGCCCGAGCCGGTTGACATATTCCGTCACGATCGGATCATTGATCAGCTTGGAAGAAGAATCCACCATCTGGGCGTACTGCTTGCCCATCTTCATATCGGTCTCGATGGAGTACCAGTTGCCCAAGCCACGGCCACCGATTTTGCGGTTGCCAATAGCGTCGACATCATCCTTCCCGCCGTCGTGTTTTACCTTGCTCGGATCGGCGGGCTGCACCGGGTTGTCAGCGCTCGGTGGATTCTGCGAATTTGAGCTGGCGGACGGCTGGCTTTGCGGTGGGCCGGTAGACACGCCGGGATCATTCGCGGGAGGCGGCGTCTGCGGATTTCCCGTGCCCGGAGTCTGAGCAAACACGGATACGCTGCTCATCAACAATACTGTCGCGATCAACCAAGTCCGGAACTTCATACGCCACATCTCCCGCCCAAGAAAGAGGGCCCGTTGAGGATTATACCCTTGCTACGCAGACACGTACGCAGGAGTTCTAAGGGATAGGACGCAAAGTAGGCAAGGAAGGTTATCCGCCGTGAACGGAGACAACGCCTTTCCTTGCCGAAAGATGCCTTGCAGCTTCCAGTGAATCGATTCGGAGCGGAAGCTTTGGTTTTGCACAGGAATACGATGTTTGATACCCCTGTCACTGGGAGTTAGCTCGTCTTCGCAGCGTTTAGGCCGACTTTCCATGGGTTAAACACTGATTCTTAGTCTGTTCCCCGACTAGCCAGGGCGTAGCGCAGGCATTTCTTGCCCACGCTGCACAAGAGCGGCTCAACTTGTGTTCGGTCGTGGCAAGTCGTACCATTGCGCGTTCCCAGCCAGTCAATTTTTGAGATTGGGAGGCGCTAATGTTGGATCGTCGCTATTTTCTCTCCTCCACCGCCGCAGGACTGGCAGCGACGCTTGCCTTTCGTCCACCCCTGCTTGCGCAGCTTGAAAAAGCGCCCACTTCCCTGCCCGATTCCGGACTGTACCAGCACAACGAGGACGCCTATTGGGCGGAATTGCGCAAGCTGTTTCTCATTCCGTCCGACGAAGTCTATCTAAATAACGGCACTGTCGGATCCAGCCCTGCGCCCATCCTGCGGGCCGTTTTCGATGGCTACGAGAGCACAGAAAAAATGGACCAGCAGGATCCCGAAGATTACCCCATCTGGGGCTATGCGGCGTGGAACGAATTCCGTGATCCGCTGGCTGAATTCGTGGGTTGCAGGCGTGACGAAATTGCTCTGGTTCGCAATGCCACGGAAGCCAACAGCTACATCGCCAATGGCATTGACATGCAACCCGGCGATGAGGTGTTGATGACGGATCAGGAGCATCCCGGTGGAGTGCATCCGTGGAACCTGAGAGCGAAACGATACGGAGTGGTCATAAAGAAAGTGGCGTTGCCCAAGCCGGTAAAGGACGCCAACCAGGTCCTCAATTTATTCAACGACGCCATGACGCCCCGCACTCGGGTGATGTTTTTCAGCCATATAACCACCGTGACCGGCGTCGTTTTGCCGGCAAAAGATCTTTGTACTCTTGCACGCTCGAAGGGCATATTGTCGGCCATTGATGGCGCACATGTTGTCGGGATGATGCGCCTCAACCTGCATGATCTGGGCTGTGATCTTTATTCCTCCAGTCCGCATAAGTGGCTGATGGCGCCGAAAGGATCTGGATTTCTATATGTTCGCGACGAGGTCATTGATCGAATATGGAATACCATCGCCACGGAGGGGTGGGACGACCCCAAGCTGAGAGCGGAACGTTTTCAGCGGATCGGGTCATCGAATGTGCCTTCGCTGTGGGGATTGCGAGCATCTCTCAAAATGGCAAACGACATCGGATTAGAGCGCATTGAACACCGTCATCGACAGCTCTGCGACTACGTTCTCGGCGAAATGACGAAACGCGGGGCGGAGTCGTGGACCTCGCCGGACCCGGCGCTCCGCTGTGCCATTGCAACAGTAAATGTCCCGCCCATTAAACGGATGGAACTGGAAATCTGGATGTGGAAGGAGCACAAGATTCGCATTCGCGGCGGTGAGCCATCGAAGCTGCGCCTATCGACGCCCTATTATCTCTCAAAGAAAGATCTCGACCGGTTTCTCGCTACATTCGACCAGTACAAACGCCAGACGCAGACTGCATAACGCAACTTCTGAACCGAGGATCCCCAGCCAAGCTCGGGATTTCGGCGCACGGCCAACTCGCCGCAGACGCCTCAACTTGCATTTCTGGCGGCAACCACGGAGGATAGCTAGCGAGCGATTCGGCAAAATCGCACAATCTTATGATCCACGAAATTCTTCCCGTCGGACCGCTGCAATGCAATTGTTCCATCATTGGAGACGAGGCCACGCGTGAGGCGATGGTCATCGATCCGGGGGATGATATTGAGGAAATTCTTGGGATCATCGCCACGCATAAGCTCAAGGTCAAACAAATCGTCATCACCCATGCGCACATTGACCACGTCGGAGGCGCCATGAAGCTGCGCGCGGCGACCGGCGCGCCCATTCTGCTAAACCAGAACGATTACGCCTTGTTGAAGATGCTCGACATGCAAGCCGCCTGGGTCGGGATGCCCAGTCCAGGCAACGTGGAAATCGACCAGAGTGTTGCGCAGTCCGATACGGTCAAAGCAGGGTCACTGGTCGCGAATGTGATCGATACTCCCGGTCACACCGAAGGCAGTATCTGCCTGTATTTCCCAACTGAGAAGAAGTTGCTCGCCGGGGACACCCTATTTGCCGGGAGCATTGGGCGCACCGATCTCCCCGGCGGCTCTTTCGAGAAGATCATTCGTTCCTTACACGAAAAAGTCCTGGCGCTGCCCGATGAGACGATTGTGATTCCGGGCCATGGCCCCCAGACCACGATCGGCGAAGAGCGCGAAAGCAATCCGTTCCTGACGTAGTCAGGTGTGGGTCGCTTCAGAGCCGATCCGGGGCGATGGACCGAGCCCCCTGACCAAGTTCAGGTCTGTGCCCACCCGCGTGGGAAGATTATGGCTTGAGATCGAGAACAGCTTTGCCACTCTCGAAGTCGATCGGCACGGAAACGTGATCATGGACGATCAGCCATTTTTCGTCTATTTTGCGGAGGCCGCTGGTGGCGCGAAGCCATAAGTCCGATTGCTGGCCGTTCTTAAGCTTTCCCGTGAAGTGCTCCAGGGCGTGGATGAACCCGAGGTCGCCGCTGCTCAGAATACGCATGTCGCGGTACTCGACGTGGATGGGGCCGTCGTACTGGCCGAGGAATTCCAGATAATCTTTACGATAGGCATCCTTGCCCTTGTACTGAAGCGGTGGCACAACGTCGTACGCGATGACCGCGTCGCCGGGCGCATAGATCGACATGATGCCCTCAATATCATGGGCTTCAAATGCCTTCGCCCATCGATCGTAAACTGCCTTGATCTCAGCTTCGTTCTTGATTGTGGCAGTGGTGGCGGTTTGACTCCATGCAGCCGCAGCCAGCAAAGACAATGCGGCCAACAACAGAAAAATGCGCCTACTCTTCATAGCCGGCCCTCCCGTTGCCATGGGATTGTCCTCGCGTAGAGGGGTGAGTGTCAAAGTGGGGCATCAGCGGCGTTGGCTTACTTGCCCAGTTTCGCGCTGAGGGCGCGCAAGGCGTTCTGTGTCTCCGGCGCCCACCAGCGGGCCGTGACCATCTGTACTTCAGGCTCGAGGTCCTGCTCAAAATACGCGGCCAGATCAGCCCGAGCTTGGCGGCGGGTAATAGACATAGCTTCGCCAGGTAAAGCGAGCAAGCTCTGGCACCACTGCAGAGCACGGTGAATGACCTCATCAGCTGCCACCGTCTCCTCAATTAGCCCGACTGCCATCGCCTCCCGAGGCGAGATAAGCAGACCGGCAACTGCAAGCCGCTCGGCCTGGCGCGGCCCAACCAGCCGCCGCAGCCCTGCCAGAATTACCGGCGGCAGCGGCAACCCGACCTGCACCTCACTCAACCCGATCTTGAAATCCCCTTCCGCCACGAGTCGCCGATCGCAGAACAGTGCGAGCACTGTGCCTCCTGCGGGAGCATGGCCGGTAATCGCGGCGGCAATTGGAATCGGCGAGCAGGCGATTGCTTTCAGCAGGGCGTAGAACTCACGCCAGAGTACCGCCATTTTGGCGTGGTCGTACCCGAGGAGGAGTGGAACGTCGAGGCCGCCGGAGAATCGGCCCGGGGATCCGGATAGAACCAGGGCCCGAATTCCATCCTTGGGCGCATTCTCGACCGCCAGCCGCAGGGCGAAGATCAGCTCATGTGAGAGCGCGTTTACTGGCGGGCGATTCAGCCGCACTTCGCGAATCGGACCATGATCGAAGCTTAGGAGCATACGTCCAGCCGTTGAGTGCAGGGACATTATAGGCCGGACTGGGATGACGTTCTTCGAGCCAGTTACAGCGTGCGACGGTGGGTCTCAAGCCGTTTCCCTTTCGCAGCCCCCAGAGATGCATGGACCCCTTCGTTGGGAGGCGGCCATAAAAGGACCGCCTCCACTTCCTCAGGATGACAATCGGTCAGTTCTCAGTGGTGAATTGGCAGACAGGAGTGTCCGCCCCACACCCAATCGGTTAAGATACTCGGCTGCTGGCGCAGGAAAATGAATCGCGAATATTACAGGGGATATAGCCAGGAACTTCAGCGCGACATGGAGGCGCTGGTCTTCGGGCATGCCGGGACGCCGCTGCTGGTTTTCCCAACATCGATGGGCCGGTTTTTCGAATATGAAGACCGCGGCATGATTGGCGTACTCGCCCCCAAGATTGAAGCGGGCCAGTTGCAGGTCTTTTGTCCCGATGGAGTAGATTCGGAAAGCTGGTACAACAGAGCGGTGCATCCGCGGCAGCGGGTGCTGCGGCATGTGCAATACGAGCGTTATATTCTGCACGAACTGTTGCCGTTTGTGCGGTGGAAGAACCAATCTCTCAGCTTGGCCGTTACCGGCTGCAGTTTTGGCGGCTACCACGCGGTGAATTTTTCCTTGAAGCATCCCGATGTGGTGACGCATTGTGTCAGCATGAGCGGGGCCTTCGATATCCATCAGTTTCTCGACGGGTATTACGATGACGATTGCTACTTCAATTGCCCGCAGGATTTTGTGCCCAACCTGAGCGATGATTGGTTTCTAAGCCATTACCGGCAGATGAAGATCGTGTTGGGTTCGGCGGATTGGGACATGTGCCTGGACCAGAACGTGAAACTATCCGAGAAGCTGAACGCGAAAGCGGTGCCACACTGGCTGGACGTTTGGAATGACCATTCCCAACACGATTGGCCATTGTGGCTGAGGATGGCAGGAAAACACTTTTGACGGATATCGTCATTCTGAGCGAGTGCGTTCATTCGCTCCGATGACATCGGATAAGGGGTCGAGATGAAAAAGATCGGAATTTTGTTCGGGATGGAGAATACATTTCCGCCTTCGGTGGTTGAGCGAATCAACAAGATGAAAACCGACGACGTCACAGCGGAGTTCGTGAAAGTTGGCGGGGTCAAGATGGCCGAACCGAGTGGCTACCGGGTCATCATTGACCGGATTTCGCAAGACATCCCTTTCTATCGCGCCTATCTCAAAAACGCAGCGCTGACCGGGACGATCGTGGTAAACAATCCATTTTGGTGGACCGCGGACGACAAGTTCTTCAACTATTCGCTGGCCAGCAAGCTCGGCGTGGCGATCCCGCCAACGGTGATTCTGCCGCATCATTCGCACCCGGTGGGTACTACCGACCAGTCGATGCGCAACTTAATTTATCCCCTCAATTGGGAGGAGATTTTCGATTCCGTCGCCTTTCCGGCTTTCCTGAAGCCCTATGCCGGCGGTGGCTGGAAACACGTGTACAAGGTCCATTCGCCAGAGGAGTTCTTCCACTATTACAACCAGACGGGTGATCTGTGCATGACGCTGCAGCGCGGAGTGGAATTCGAAGAGTATTACCGATGCTACGTGGTCGGCCAGGAAGAAGTGCACGTCATGAAGTATGACCCCAAAGCTCCATTCCACGAGCGCTACGTTAAGGGCAATCCTCCGCCCTCCAGTGCACGGCTGCACGACCGAATTGTGAGAGATGCTCTCCTGCTATGCCGGGCGCTGGGCTACGACTTGAACACGGTGGAGTTCGCTGTTGAGGACGGAGTTCCTTATGCAATCGACTTCATGAATCCCGCTCCCGATGCTGACATTAACTCGGTTGGCCGGGAGAATTTTGAGTGGATTGTGGATGCGGTTGCCGCAATGGCGGTGAAGAAAGCACTTAGCGACGAGAATCCGGCACGGGAGTTGCGCTGGGCCGCATTTTTGTCGGGGCCGCTGGAGGTTGCGGCCGCAAAGCCGCCGGCAAGGAAGAGGGCAAAAGCCTGACTGACTGGAACAACTCAGAGACGCTTTCGCTTCAGTCCCGGAATCTTCCCAATTCGCGAATCCCCGGCACAGATCAGCTCGCAGGCGTGCATCACAGATTCTTCAAAATGAGGCGCATCCGCCGGCAGCACCTGCCACCCGGTCACCGGCTTGCCCAAAACGCCTATCGACCGCATGGTTGGGAACTCCTTGCGCAAGCTTGCATGGTGGTCCTTCTGGGTCGCGAGCCAAACGCCATTATCGGCAGGGTGGGTGGGCTTATCGCGCAGCACCAGAACGATCCTGTCCTGTACATAGACTGCGGTAGATCCGAACATGGCTTGCGTCCGCGGCGATGCCGAGGCCAACGCGTCCAGCACAAACGCATAGGGGATCGGTCTGCGTGTTTTCAACGGAAACGGGATTTCCGCTGTCGGACGCGTGCGGCGATTGCCCGCTCTGGGCATTGGAACATTCTAAGGCATTAACCCGCGAGAAACCGAGGCCCGGCCGCCCCGGGGACAAAAGACTCAAGTGGCTTTAAAGAGAGATTGCTATACTGATGCGGTTTGTTATGCAGCCTACCTTCACTATCGGGATTGAAGAGGAATACCAGACCATAGACCCGGTCTCCCGCGACCTGCGTTCGCACATCCAGTCGGAAATCCTGGAAAAAGGGAAAGTCCTGATGCAGGAAAAGGTGAAATCCGAGCTGCACCAGGCGGTTGTGGAAGTCGGCACCGCAGTTTGCAAAAACATCAAAGAGGCGAAGGCTGAAGTTAAGAAACTGCGCCGGGACATGATCAAGCTGGCCCGCGAGAACGGTCTGGAGCTGGCTTCCGCTGCAACCCACCCCTTTGCGGATTGGCGGGTGCAGGAGATTACTCCTGACGAACGATATAAGAACATCGTTCAGGACATGCAGCTCGTGGCGCGCGCGAACTTGATTTTCGGCTTACACGTTCACGTCGGTGTGGAGGACCGCGAGACCGCGATCCACATGATGAATCACGCGCGCTATTTTCTTCCCCATATACTCGCCCTCTCCACGAATTCCCCGTTCTGGCTGGGAATGAATACCGGGCTGAAGTCGTACCGATGTAAAGTGTTCGACAAATTTCCGCGAACCAACCTCCCCGACTATTTTCCGAGCTGGGGTGAGTACGAGAACTTTATCAAACTGCTGATCAAGACCAACTGTATCGACAACGCCAAAAAAATCTGGTGGGACATCCGGCCGCATCCATTCTTTAACACGCTGGAGTTCCGCATTTGCGATATTCCCATGCGGGTGGATGAAACCATCGCCCTGGCGGCGCTCATCCAGGCTACGATCGCCAAGCTGTACAAGCTTTACGCGGCAAACCAGGGATTCCGGCTGTATCGGCGGGCCTTGCTCATGGAGAACAAGTGGCGGGCGGCGCGGTATGGGCTGGATGGCAAGTTAATTGACTTCGGCAAACAGAAAGAAGTCCCGGCGCGAGATCTGATAAAAGAGTATTTGGAGTTTGTCGACGATGTCGTCGACGAACTGGATTCCCGTGAGGAGTTAAATTACATTCACGAGATCTTGAAAATGGGTACAGGGGCTGACCGGCAATTGCGAGTTTTTGAAGAAACGGGCGACATGCAACGGGTAGTAGATTACATCATCGAGGAGACGGGGATCGGTTTGGCGGAGAACACCGTTGCCGCTTCCGAAAGAAAAGCCGGATAATGAGCCTTCCTGCAACTCAGACCAACCAACAACTCAGCAAGATTGCCTTTGATCCAGAACTTACTCCCGGCGCCCACAATGCCGTGACCGTCTGTCTGCGGATCCAGCCCAGGGAGAAAGTCACTCTGATTACGGACGAGGCGACAAAAGAGATCGCCGCCAGCATTGCCAGGGAGTTGGAAAATGTTGGTGCGCCCTACCGCGCGTGGGTGCTGGAAGATCTGGCGCCGCGGCCGCTGGCCGGGTTTCCTCAAGAAATCGCTGACGACCTCGAAACCAGCCGAGTCAGTATCTTTGCCGTGCAGGCCCAGACCAACGAGCTCCGTTCCCGCATGCAGATGACCGACATCGTCAATCGGCGCAAAATTCGCCATGCTCATATGGTGAACATCAACCGGCAGATCATGCTGGAGGGAATGCGCGCTGACTTCATGAAGGTGGATCGCATTAGCACCAAAGTTGCTGAGATGGTGAGGAAGGCCTCGAGCATCCATGCCAGGACGCCGGCGGGCACCGATTTGGTTGCAGACCTGAATGCCAACTATCGATGGCTGAAAACCAGCGGACTTATCAGCCCTGAAAAATGGGGGAATCTGCCGGGGGGAGAAGTGTTCACCACTCCCGGCGAGGTAAACGGAACGTTCGTGATCGACGGCGTTGTCGGGGATTGGCTCTGCGCGAAGTTTGGCGACCTGCGCGACACACCGCTAACCATTCGAATAAAAGGTAACCGCCTGACGGAAGCCCACTCCGCAAATCGTGAACTAGAAAGCGACTTCTGGAACTACACTCATACCGACAACAACAGCGACCGCGTCGGTGAATTCGCGATCGGAACCAACATTGAGCTGAAAGACGTGATCGGCCAGATTCTGCAGGACGAAAAACTTCCCGGTGTCCACATTGCGTTTGGCAATCCGTACGGCGAACACACCGGCGCCGATTGGTACTCGTCCACTCACATCGATGTGGTCGGACGACAGTTCGATATCTGGGTGGATGACCGGCAGATCATGCGCAATGGACAGTTTCTGATCGAGCTTTAAAAAAAATAGCCAGTCACGATGCAGTTGTAAACATTCGCGCCCGAAGAAGCCGGCACCACACATGATTCCTTCTCTCCGAAAGCAATTCAACGAGAAATTCAGAGCGGAGAAATATCAGCAGTTGTTGAAAGCGATCGAAGAGCGATCTGGCACCCCGATGCAATTCCGTGTCTCCGAGACACCCTGCTTCTTTCCCAGGGAACTGCTCGAACAGATGGCGCAATACGGCAAAGAATTGATCCGCCAGTTGGGCGGTCTGGAGTATAGGAAAGCTTCATTTGCGGCAATTCCACCGGCGTTCAACGTGCCCAACGAAGCACCGCATCCGATGTTCGTCCAGGTGGACTTCGGCTTAGCGCGAGGCGGTAACGGCCAATTACAGCCGAGGCTCGTCGAGCTCCAGGGTTTCCCTTCCCTTTATGCTTATCAGGCGCTCCTGTCGCAACTCTACGTAGAGATCTTCGACCTTGATGAGGATTTGCGATACCTGCACGGTGGGCTGAATTGGGAAAGCTACAAGGACCTGCTACGGCGGGCAATCCTCGCCGATCATGATCCGCAAAATGTGATTCTGATGGAAATCGATCCGTTGCGTCAGAAAACACTGCCGGATTTTCTGCTCACAGAGAAGCTGTTAGGAATTCCAACGGTCGCAATTACGGATGTTGAAAGGCGCGGGCGAGAACTTTTTTACGAAAAATCCGGCAAACGCATTCCCATTCACCGAATCTATAACCGCGCCATCGTGGATGAGCTTGTGCGCAAGAAACTGGTGCTGAATTTCCGCTTCGACGAAGAACTTGATGTGGAATGGGCGGGGCATCCGAACTGGTATTTCCGGATCAGCAAATTCTCGCTGCCATACTTGCGGCACGAATGCGTGCCGCAAACCCAATTTCTGGATCGAGTCGAGAGGATTCCCGATGAGCTACAGAATTATGTCATCAAGCCTCTCTTCTCATTCGCAGGCCTCGGCGTGATTATTAATCCCACGAAAAACGACGTTGCCGCCATTCCAGGTGACAAGCGGCCGCAGTATATCCTGCAGGAGAAAATCAACTTCGAGCCCGTAATCGACACGCCTTTTGGCCCTACTAAAGCTGAAATCCGGATGATGTACGTCTGGCTGGATGAGCTTCTGCCAGTAATGAGCATCGTGAGAATGGGCCGGGGCCTGATGATGGGGGTCGACCACAACAAAAACCTGGAGTGGGTGGGATCGTCAGCGGCGCTCTATAGAAACAATTAATGCAAAAATGAGAAAGGCTGTGACATTGGTTATGCTCTAGCCGCCAGTTCCTGCGAGGGAACCCACAGCGTGGATGCACGCACCGTCACAGCCCTTGATGTGACCACTGCTTTCGCAGTTTCAAACCCCGACTACTCCTCGCAGAGCTGTCGGTTTTTTCGGGTTTGAATGTTCAGCAGTTGCCCGCCGAACCAATCACCCAGCCTACTTCGGGATGACTAATTTTATTTGAGCCAACCCTTTCAGCCGTCGACGAAACCCAAGGTAACATTTGTGACAGGAATGTCAACGCCATTTTTCAGTGCAATGAACATTCGCGGAAGGCATATGTCCAGGAGTGACAAAGCGTTGACCGCCAAAAGCTTGCAGCGAGGCCCGGGAAATTTCCCTAGATTTGCACAGCATTTTTCACATTTCTGTGTCCAACGGAAAACACCTCGGCAATTCGCGGTGTGGCGAATCCAGGTGTATATTGTTTCGCGCCATGACTCGCGACAGCGCGGTTGATTCCCGCCAGGAGATGTTGCGGGTTGCGGCTCGGTTGTTTCAGCAGCAGGGATATGACGCCACTTCCATGAGCGACGTCGCCGCTGCACTCAACCTCAGCAAGGGCGGACTCTATCATCATTTCCAGAGCAAAGATGAGATTCTTTTCGATTTGATGAACCATGCCATGGATCTCACGCACCAAGAGATCCTTGATCCTGTTCGCCGCGTTACGGACCCGGAAGAACGCCTTCGCCTCTTGATCAAACTCCATGTTGAAGTCGTGTTAAGCGCTCGTGATCGAGAAATTACTGTCCTCTTGCACGAAAATCACCCTCTTCCTCCTTCCTTACGCAAGCAGATCAATGCGCGAAAGAAAGAGTACATTCAGTTCGTGGAGAATCTGATCGCTGAGGTTCAACGGGCAAGAGGAACTACGCGGCCGGTATCTGCCCATGCAGCGACGTTCGCTTTACTGGGCATGATCAATTGGCTTTACCAATGGTACAAGCCGGGAGGGCCGCTCACACCGGAAGAAATTGCGCAACAATACACCGAAATCTTCTTCGGCGGAAGCTTCTGAACCGGCCCTTCATTTACCTCGAAACTCTGGCTTGCGCTTCTCCAGGAATGCCTTAATGCCTTCCTGATAGTCGCTGCTGTCGTACACTTCGCGGCGAAAGGCTTGAATCCGCTCATACGCCTCGGGGGTCAAGGGATGCGCGTTGCTGAGCACTCGTAGTTCTTCCTTCAATATCCGGTGCACTAGCGGCGAGGTCTGCGTGATAGTTCTGGCAAGGTTCATGGTGAAGCATTCGATCTCTTCGCGAGGCACAACATGGTTGATAACACCCGCGGCCGCCAGTCGCTGGGCGGGCATAGGCTCGGCAGTGAAAAGCATTTCCTTTATCAGGTGCATTCCGGCAACTTTCAAAAAATTTAGCGTTCCCGAGAGATTGTAGGGAATTCCCAGTCGTGCCGGGGTCAGAGCAAAGGTTGTATCGGTGGAGGCGACTACAACATCGCAACCCATCACTAACTCGCAGGCTCCGCCCCAGACCGATCCTTCCACCATCGCAATGATTGGCGCAGGATGAGTCTCGATTTCGCGGATTACATGCCGCAGCGGATCGCTATAGGTGAGAGGATCACGACCATTCGTTGGCAGTTCGCGAACGTCGTGTCCGGCGGAGAACACCTTCGCCCCTCGTGCCGCCCGCAAGATCACGACTTGCAGCGCAGCCGACTTCATCTGTTCCAGGGCGGCGCACATGTCTGCGATAAGTTGCCGGCTTAGGGTGTTCACTTTCCCGTGGTTCAGGGTAATCGTGCCGATAGGCCCATCCGTGGCGGTAAGAATTGTGGAGAAGGAGTTCTGGTTCTGCATAACTCGAACAAGTGCAACCATCAGTATCCGGTATTCGTCCAGGTGCGACAAGGTCACAGGTCACACCGCGGAATTCACGGTTACTGCGGTAATGTGCAGGTTAATCTGCGGCTCATGAATAATCGAGGTGCGCTTCCGCTGGTGAAGACTCTCAACCACACGAGTTACGGAACCTGACCGAGTGATTCTTGCGACCTTCTGAAGCCGCCTGGAAAATCGCCGCGACATGATCACGGGAGCACAGAAAGCGCGAAGCATCGAGCAACGAAACATCGCAACCGCTTTATCTCAACTTTACAAATCCATCCTCAAAATGATCTCCAGCGAGATCTCACTCACCGAGGTTCTCGAAGCTTTGTGCAGATCAATCGAAGCGGAATATCCCGAACTCCTATGCTCGGTGCTTCTCCTGGATACGGATGGTGTTACGTTGAGGCAAGGCGCGGCGCCGAGTCTTCCCAGCGACTACAGCCGATGTGTCGATGGAATAAAAAGTGGTCCACAAGCAGGCTCTTGCGGAACCGCAGCTTACCGGGGCGAGCAGGTGATTGTCGAGGACATCGCCAACGACCAACTGTGGAAGGGGACCGCTCAGCTGGCGCTACGTCATGGCCTCAAAGCATGCTGGTCGACTCCCATTCTGTCTCGCGCCGGCAGGGTTCTGGGAATCTTTGCCGTCTATTGTCGCGAACCGCGCCAGCCACACGCTGACCATCTTCAAATGGTGGAGTGCGCCACTCACCTTGCGGGCATAGCGATCGACCGCGAGCATGCGGAAGAGGAGTTGCACGCCGTCGAAACCCGCTATCGCAATCTGGTCGAGCGGCTTCCGGCCATCACGTACATCGCCGAAGTCGGAGCCCTGGGGCGGTGGCATTATGTCAGTCCGCAGATTCAATCGATCCTGGGCTACTCGCCGGAAGACTGGATGGCAAACTCGGCCAATTGGATTAACAACATCTACCCTGATGATCGGGATCAGGCGTTGGAGGCAGAGAAGCGCTTTTGGGAAAGTGGCGGAATGTTTCGCGCTGAGTACCGTATGTTGGCTCGCGACGGGCGGGTGTTGTGGTTTCGCGATGATGCCATCTATCTGCGCACTCCAGACAGCCAGAAGCCGGTGATGCAGGGCGTTTTGTACGACATCACCGAGTACAAGAATCTCGAGGAACAACTACGGCAGTCGCAAAAAATGGAAGCCGTAGGCCAGCTGGCCGGTGGTGTCGCTCACGACTTCAACAACCTCCTGACAATTATCCAGGCGCATGATGAGCGCATACTGAACCGCCTTCCTCACAGCCACGAAGCCCATAAAGACGCGACCGAGATCAAGCAGGCGGTCGAGCGCGCAGCCGGGCTGACCCGGCAACTCCTGGCCTTCAGCCGCAAACAGGTGTTGCAACCCAAGATCGTGGACATCAATGTGGTTGTCAGCGATGTAGCCCGAATGCTCCACCGCCTGCTCGGCGAGCACATTGATATAAACCTGATTACTGCCGACTCGTTGCCGCAAGTGAAAGTGGATCAGGGGCAGATGGAACAGGTGATTCTTAACCTTGCGCTGAATGCGCGCGACGCCATGCCTCACGGCGGCACCTTAACCATGGAAACTGAGAACGTGCAGATTACCGAACCAGGGGAACAGGTGCCGGTCAAGCCGGGAAGCTATGTGCTGCTGAAAGTCAGTGATACCGGGACGGGCATGGACGCGGAAACGCAACGGCACATTTTCGAGCCATTCTTCAGCACAAAGGAGTTGGGCAAAGGGACGGGACTTGGTCTGGCAAGTGTGTATGGGGTGATCAAACAAAGCGGTGGCGGAGTGTCGTTCCAAAGTCAACTCGGGCACGGCACTACGTTCAAAGTTTACCTGCCGGAGGCACACAAGGCGGAAGCGTCTGAGGCGACACTTCTTGTCAGTTCGTCGAAGCCCAAAGTAAGCGAGACGGTTCTTGTGGTAGATGATGAACATGAAATTCGCGAGATGATCAGCGAATATCTTCAGCAAAGCGGATACACGGTTCTGCACGCGCAAAATGGCCGCGAGGCACTGGAGATCGCCCATCGCTACAAAGGTTTAATCCACCTGCTGATCACGGACGTGGTGATGCCGGAACTCGGCGGTCCGGAATTAGCGGAACAAGTGCGACGCTTACGGCCCCGGACAAAGGTCTTATTCACTTCGGGCTACCTGGACGGTGCAGTAAGCGACAAATCTGCCGATCAGCAGGCAGCGGTCCTGCAAAAGCCGTTTGCACTGAATGTGCTCGCGAGTAAAGTCAGGGAAGTACTGGACCAGCCCTTGCTAGGGGGCGAGGTCCACATTAGCCGGGGCAACCCCACTCAGTGATTGCCGTGCTCTATTCGCCTCTAACTCCATCAATTCAAGCAATCGCAGGTTGAGGATCACGACGAAGCTTATCGGTTGACCGCCGGCCGCTGATCAGCCAATGAAGGAGTATTCAATCGGCACTCGATCACGGAACACCGTCTATCGACAACCTATGGCAGAATTGTTGCCGTCTCAGATCAGTGTTTAGGAGCTGTCATGCCAGCTCGCCAAATCGCCTCGTGGGTTCTTGGCATTATTGTTTTCTGCGCGGCTGAAAGCTCTGCGCAGAATGTTCCGCCAAACCGTCCTGTCGTGATCGCCGCCAGCACAGCGCTCGATGGAAGAGGCCACGTCTTGCACGATCTTCACATCACGATCGATGGCCCCAGGATTGTTAATGTGGCGCCGAGCAGCGCCCAGCCGGTGGACTACGATCTGCGCGGACTCACGGTGTTGCCCGGGTGGATCGACGCACATGCGCACATCACATGGAGCTTCGGCAAGGACGGCAAAAATGCCGGCATGGACGGCACAACCCAGGCCGATGCCTATCAATCGGCTGCGAATGCATGGGTCACGTTGATGGCCGGCTTCACCACAATTCAAAGCCCGGGCTCACCAACCGATATACCCTTGCGCGATGCAATTTCCAAAGGAATACTGCCTGGCCCGCGCATCTTGACCGCGGTCGAACCGCTCATAGGACGAGGGCCCGAGACCGGCACACCCGATGAAATTCGCGCATTCATCCGAAAGCAAAAGCTAGCCGGGGCGGATGTGATCAAGATCTTCGCCTCGAAGTCTATCCGCCAAGGCGGCGGACTGACGCTTTCGCAGGAGCAACTGAACGCGGCCTGCGACGAGGCAAAGAAACAAGGACTGCGCACCCCTGTGCATGCCTACAAGGATGCGGTCCCGGCCGCCACTCTGGCAGGATGCACCGAAATTGAGCACGGAACATTGGCAACTGACGACGACCTGAAACTTATGGCGGAGAAAGGCACCTATTTCGATCCGCAGTGCGGATTGGTGATCGAGAACTACATGCTCAACAAGGACAGGTTTCTCGGCACGCCGGGTTATACCGAGGAGGGATTTGCCGCCATGGAAAAAATCCTGCCGCTGGACCACGAAATCGTTCAACACGCAGCAAGAACTCCCGGCTTAAAAGTGGTCTTTGGCACAGACGCCCTCGCCGGCTCGCACGGACGGAACGCGGAGGAGTTCATTGATCGAGTACATGACTGCGGTGTGGATCCGATGACTGCCATGGTGTCGGCCAACTCGCTCGGAGCGGAGGCGCTGGGCATGGCGGATCAGATTGGTTCAATCGCGCCTGGCATGCAGGCCGACATCATTGCCCTCGATGGAGACCCGTTGCAAGATATCACCGCTGT
>DASPTU010000004.1:0-113577 GCA_035623255.1 Terriglobales bacterium
CCACGTTAAGGCCAACGCGTTCGTGAAGAATGCGAACGATGTCGCGATAGGTGCAACCTTTGCGCCGTAGTTGGCGGATCAGTTCACGGTGAGTTTCGAGTTTGGAGCGAGGAGGTTTCTGCGGGATCGTTTCCAGCAGGGAAAGAAGGGTCGGGTCCATGATTTTCAGGCTCCTTAGCACCTGGCCATCACAGTCCGTTAACAGTCCGATAACCCGTCTCCACAGTCCGATAAGGGCCCTAGAGCGCTATCCGTACCGTTTAATTTCAATCAGTTACGAACTCTAGGACGACTTTCACGGCGGTAACACGGGTTCAAATCCCGTCGGGGACGCCAACACTTCTGCCTTCTTTACGGCAGCCGTGGTTTAGCGGCTTGCCTTGCCTGCGCCCATGCCTGGTGCTTCATTTCCATCTCTTTCATCCGCTTTCGAGCTTTGGGACGAAGTGCCCATTCAACACTTCTCCCTTCTGGGGCTCCGTACAGTTCGGGATGAATATAGAAGCCCCTCTCTTTCGTCTTTGCTTCTTCCACTGGAACCCGGTGTGCGTTTGCCCAAGCATCTTGCCGAATGCCGGTCACTTGCCAGGAGACCTTTCCGCCCGGCTTGCCACCTGCAATCTTAAAGCGATTGTTGGAAATCTCCTCAGCGATGAACAGATTTGCCGGAGCACCGATGGAGGTAAGCTGATAGCGGAAATCGCGATTGAGCGCGGAACCAGTCGGGAAGCATAATTTCGGCCTCACCCTTGTCGTCTAGGACGGCATTGCCGTTGTAGATGTTCATCATGTCGGGCGATTCCACAAACGAGTGGTAGAGGTACTTGTTCGCTGGATCCTGGGGATGATCAATCTTGAACGATCCTGAGCTTTTGCTGAGATGGCCGCTGATATTAACATCACCGGTAAAGTTGCCTGCGAGACCGCCGTACGTATTTGGCGCACTGGCGTCAATGCCATCTCCAATCTCACTCTCAGCCAGCATGCCTCCCGTAACTCCCCCTCCGATTACCCCGTAATCGTCCGAACCGGACGCAACACCGGGAATTAGGGAGTTGACGTCAATCACGCCGTCCGTACCCAAAGTGTCCCCGATCCCGACGCTGCTTACGACTCCGGTAACCACAATGTTCCCCGAGAGATTCACGTTACCAAAGCGATCCGGCGGTGCGTCGACTTCTGTATCCGGCCCTATAGCCAAGAAGTTGTGTCCCTTTACTTGGGCACTTAGGACGTTGCCGCCAGCAGCGTTGTTGAGGATAACTGCGGTGCCGTTGGCGCTATCTGTTTCCGCGATCAGTCCCGTGCCGGTACCGCTTGACGCTGTGGAGACTCCGTACATTGCGATACCATTCGTAGTTTCAGCGATCGATCTTGTGGCGATGGGATTGAATGTCAGGATGTCGAGTTTGGCGCCCGGCGCAACAGTACCGACACCGACCCGGCCACTGGTTTGAAACAACTCCGAGATCCCTAAATTTGAAGAGCTCGTCCATAGCGGCAAGTAATTCGCAGACCCTTTGCCGGTGACGTTAAGCGCAGTCGACTTCTGGACAGTGCTGCTGTTCTTCCTCGTGGGTTGTTCGTTAGCGCTACTGGCCTGCGGGGAGGGCGCAAGAAGAAAAGCTGAGGCAGGTCTACCACCCAGGGTTTCTGCGTCCTTGGCCTTCAGAGCATATGGCACGCTGAGGAGGAGAATACGCGGTTGCTCTTCCTGCCCCTCGACTTGTACGCTCAGCCACCGAGCCGCCCCAGACGCGAATATGTCAGGTGGCAGTCCGGTGCTCTTGCTGGAGCCGAGCACGACCGAGTAGTGTCCTGTTCGATCGGGCTGCACATTCTGCGTTTCCATCCAGAGGGGAGCCCCACCCTCAGATTCTGCATAAAGATAGAACGTGATTCCCACCAGATCGGTGCGAGGTTTGCCGTTTGAGTCGAACACCGCTCCGCTAAAATTCACGACAGGTGGCACGACAGAATCAGCTGAAGTTGCATGAATCACTTGGCAAAAGGCTGGCAGGGCGAGACTCAGCCACAGGAGAGCACCGACTGAAAGCAAGTGGTTGCGGCCCATAGAAGCCTCCTGAATTTTTGGGGTTGTGCTACGGGGCCCGTTCAGTCGGACAGTTTAGGGGGAGGATGTGTTCAGGTTCGAGCCGCTGTTCGGCTGAGGGCAAGCAGCATACCACGGATTTACCCTATGTCAAGTGGTACGCGTCGCCAGCTCCAAATCTATGTTCGCTCGGACTTGAGCTTGAACAGTGTCTTTTTCGCGAGCGCTGTACGAGCTACAATTCATTCGCTCCGAAAATCTAGTTCAACCATCGAGAGACCAAGCATGCGTAGAGTTAACGTGTTGTCTCAAGGTCTGCTCATCATCTGGCTGTGTTCGCTGCCATCCTTTGCCCAGATGGCCTCCATAGCCGGGACAGTCACCGACAGTACGGGCGCGGTCGTGCCGGAGGCAGACGTCACGGCGCGAAGTCTGGAATCTAACGCAGCGCGCAGTGTGACTACCAGTCCAACCGGAACTTACAGCCTCCCCGACCTTCCGGTGGGAACGTACTACGTCACGGTGAAGAAGGCGAGTTTCGCTTCCCACGTGGCCGAGGTGCGCCTCTCTGTGGCCGAAATGCTGGATTTGAATGTCCAGTTACAGCCAGGAGTATCCAGCGAACAGATCGACGTCCGAGCCGATGAGGCTGCCGACATTGACCTGGAAACCGCACAACTGAGCAACCTTGTAGATCACAGGAAGATCGCCGATCTGCCACTGATTACGCGTGATCCCTATAGTCTCGTGTTGCTCTCGCCCGGCACTTTTCAGACGGACAGCAGTAACGCCGGTTTTTCTGTCAATGGGGCGCGAGACCGAAACAACAACTTCCTGCTGGATGGTGTGGACAACAACGACACTTCCGTACCCGGCGCCGCCACCGGTGGCGTGCTCAGCGCAAATCCGGATTCCACCCAGGAGTTTCGTGTAATCACCGACAACTTCAATGCTGAATTTGGCCGGAATAATGGCGCGATCATCGACGTAGTCACCAGGAGCGGCACAAATTCCTTTCATGGTGATCTTTATGAGTTCGGCCGCTGGAACGGTTTTGGGGGCGCCAGGGACTGGTTCAACCCTGCCAGCCAGGGAAGGATGAATCCTTACGTCCGAAACCAGTTTGGCGGCTCGATCGGTGGCCCGATCATCAAGAACAAGACATTTTTCTTCTTCAACGAGGAGGTCCATCGTTTTCGCACCGCCCTTACGGCGGAAGATACGGTGCCAACGCCAGCATTCAAGACCGGGTTGTTCAATTTCAATGGGACACAAGCGATAAATCTATTGCCCGGTTCCACACAGAACCTGAACAACCTGCCGATGGATCCGACCATGCAGAAGGTGTTTGCGCTCTACCCCAATCCGACGGTTCCGAGCGGCGACGGGTTTACCGGACTGTACTTTTTTCCCAGCGAGTCGCGGAACAACGTTTCCGACTCGGTCATCAAGATCGACCATCACCTCACGGATCGCGAAAGCCTCAGCGTGCGCTACGGTTACGATCACCAGTACGACCCTAATTCGATACCGACAGTTGCCATCCTCCCTGGGGACATCGGGGGGATAGCCGAAAAGGCGATCACCCAAGGCTTGGGTGTGCAGTTGACTTCCATTCTTAGAGACACTCTCATCAATAACTTTCAATTCGGCTGGAACCACATTTACGCGCGATTCCTCTGTTCTGGATTGGGCGTGCTCGACAGTCCGGGGGGAGTCGACCAATTCGGCTCCGGCCGCGACTACGTAATGGATCCGTTCACCAGCTTCGGCTGTGCCTCGAACGGACTGCTCGCCAACGACCAGTTTCGGAAAACTGGGACGGTCAGCTACACGGAAAGCCTGAGTTGGGTTCACGGAAGCCACACCTTCAAGTTTGGTTTTGATTTTCGGAATGTAGGAGAGAACGGGGCCGTCAACTTTAACTCGCGTCGACAATTGATGCTTGATCCAGATTCATTTTTCGGTACGAACTTCTATAGCCCCATCAATGTGCCCAACTCCACCCAGGCACTGGATGATGCGGCCTCCGCGTTTTATGGTCTGGTGGCAAGTGACCTGAACGCCGGATTCTTCAACAAAACCGGAGTCCGGCAGCCCACCAACGGCAGATCCTTCCGGCAGCACGAGTTTGACTGGTACGGGCAAGACACATGGAAGGTACGCCCGAATCTGACATTGAATTTCGGAGTCCGCTACCAGTTGAACGGGGTTCCCTACGAGGAGAACGCGAACTTTTCCAACCTGCTGCGGGATCCAAGTTCGTTTGCTACGGGACAACCGGTGGTTTTTACCATCGTGGGCCCGGGCACGGGCAAATCGATGTATAACCCCGATTACTCGGACGTCGAACCCCGTGTCGGGCTTTCCTGGGATCCGTGGAGTAACGGGAAGACGGCGATCCGCGCGGCCTTTGGTATATTCCACGACCGCATTTTCGGCAACATTTTCGAAAACGCACGGGGCAATCCACCTTTCGAAAACGATTACAACACGTTCCCTCTGAACTCAATCAATCAGGCGCTGCCCATCGGCAACGACTACAGCGGCTTAGGTGGCCCTTGCCCGGCATGCGTTGGTGCCGTGCCTTCGGTGTTGCCCAACAGTAGTTTCACATTCTCGGCGGCCGTCCCAGACGGCACAGGCCTGACCACGGCGGTCCCACTCGATGTTCACCTGCGCAATCCCACCAGCAACAACTGGAACTTGGGAATCCAGCGCACCTTGACGGAAACCAACATCCTGTATGTGACGTACGTTGGGACGATGGGAGTTCATATCCTTGGTCAGCGGGATGGCAATCCGCCAGTTCCTGCCCTGGTCCAACAGTTGGTTGCTTACTGCAGCAACCCGAATAACGCCTACGCCTGTACGCCCGACGAGGTCAGCGGTTTCAATCTCTACGAGGGCTTTAACTACTTTGGGGTTCTGCCGTTCAATGCGGTGAGCAACAACGCGTTGATTCAGCCGTCGTATGAGCAAACGGGATACAACTCCATTTATCACGGCTTGCAAACGAAGTTTATTCATAGACTAAACCACGGTGTGCAGGTGGAGGGCGCCTATACCTGGTCGCACGCGATTGATAACAGCGTCGATCCTCTAAGCCCTGCGGTCGGTGCCCGCACTTTTCCTCGCAATTCGCGTGACCTGGCGGAAAGCCGGGGCAATTCCGATAACGACACGCGGCACGTTGGGGTCATCAACTACGTGTGGGAGGTGCCGCTGGGCCGAGGCCGAGCCTATGCGAATCAGGGGGTGCTGGGAAAAGTCCTTGAGGGAATGCAATTCTCCGGCATCACCACTTTGCAAACCGGACATCCGTGGCAAGTGCGTACCTCGGTGGACAGTCAAAGGACCGGCATCGAAGCCTGGGGTTTGCAGGTGGGCGATCCGTTCGCCGGGCCGGCAAGCACCGCGTGTGCTGCAAGTTCCGGCCTCGGCAGAATCTATGTGACGAACTCTTGTGCCTTCGTTGTACCACCGTTCGGATCCCCCGGCAGTGCCCGGAATTCGATCTATGGGCCGGGCTTCGTCGATTTCGACCTGGCCTTCTCCAAGAAGATGAAGTTAAGCGAACGCTTTCAACTGGAGACGCGCTTTGAAGGTTACAACATCTTCAACCATCCACACTTCCTCAATCCCGGCACAGACAGCGCGGGTGTGGGCAACCTGGTGGGCAGCAGCCTCTTTGGAATCATCACCAGCACATACACGCAACCGGACGGCACTACATCTGCTCGACAAATCCAGGTGGCGATGAAGTTGAGTTTCTAGAGACTCGGACAACTGAGGGACGCCTATATTACCGGCCCCCTCTGCGAAGCCCCGCCCCAAGCTGAACATTTATACTACTTCGGGCAGGAGTGAGTGACAGGATTCGTGACGAAGCAACAGCCGATTCTGGTGACGGGAGGAGCGGGATTCATCGGCTCGAACTTCGTCCTGCAGTGGCTGGCGAAGGAAAGCACGCCCGTGATCAACCTCGATAAGCTCACTTATGCTGGAAATCTCAGCAACCTGGAAACGATCACCAGTGATGAGCGCTACAGTTTTGTTCACGGGGACATCTGCGACCGAAGACTAGTCTGTGATCTCCTGCGCCAACATCAGCCTCGCGCCATTGTGAACTTTGCCGCCGAAAGCCACGTCGACCGGTCGATCCATGGACCAGCCGATTTCGTGCGAACAAACGTCAACGGCACGTTTGCTCTGCTGGAGGAAACGCGCGCGCACACGGCGGAACTCTCCGAGCAGGACAGATCCGACTTTCGTTTTCTGCATGTTTCGACAGACGAGGTGTACGGCTCATTGGGTCCGAACGAAAGCGCGTTCTCCGAGGCTACGCCCTACGCCCCCAATAGCCCGTATGCGGCGTCTAAGGCGGCTTCCGACCATCTCGTTCGCGCCTACCAACACACCTACCGCCTGCCTACGCTTACGACAAATTGCTCCAACAACTATGGGCCCTATC
Organism: Terriglobales bacterium; assembly: GCA_035623255.1. Lineage (GTDB taxonomy): Bacteria > Acidobacteriota > Terriglobia > Terriglobales > Acidobacteriaceae > JAFAGX01. Next base: position 6,528 of record DASPTU010000004.1, read on the forward strand.
AGTTTCCCGAAAAGCTGATTCCGCTTACGATCCTGCATGCGATTGAAGGCAAGTCGATTCCTGTGTACGGTGATGGGCAAAATGTCCGAGACTGGCTTTTTGTCGAGGATCATTGCACGGCGATTAGAGCTGTGCTCTCACGTGGCCGCATAGGCGAGACATACAACATCGGGGCTGGAAGGGAGAAACCAAATCTCGAAATTGTTCGTACGATCTGCACGATCCTGGATGAGTTGCGGCCTGGCGATCCAATCGTGCCGCATAGCAAGCTGATCACCTTTGTGCAGGACCGGCCGGGGCATGACCGTCGTTATGCCATGGACACAACCAAGATCGAACAAGAGTTGGGATGGCGGCCACAACAAACCTTCGAGACTGGAATCCGCAAAACTATTGAATGGTATCTGACACACGGCGCGTGGATTCGTGAAGTCACAAGCGGATCCTATCGCCAGTGGATTGCAACGCAATACTCGATGTAGAACTTAACTACCAGTATTTAGCAATCCGCAATTTTGGCACTGGTGTCGCCCAAGAGAGTTCATTTTTAAGTGCAGAATATTAACGGGCGACTCCCCATATCAGATAATGAAGGCCAGTTCGAAATCGGGTTCGAGCTATAAAGGGATCATCCTGGCAGGCGGATCGGGCACACGCTTGTATCCCGTCACCCATGCGGTCTGCAAAAGCCTGCTGCCGATTTACGACAAACCAATGATCTATTACCCGCTTTCCACTCTTATGCTGGCGGGCATTCGGGAGATCCTCATAATCTCCACTCCTGAAGATCTGCCTCGTTTTCGTCAGTTCATGCAAGATGGGTCACAGTTCGGCTTACAACTGGAGTACATTTCCCAACCTCGCCCCGAGGGAATCGCGCAGGCTTTCCTTATCGGAAAAGATTTCATTGGCGATTCCTGTTGCGCACTGGTGCTGGGTGACAACATTTTCTATGGCCACGACCTGGTGAAATGTGTGGTCCAGGCCTGCGAAAAGACCGCCGGAGGAAGAATATTCGCTTACCCGGTGCAGGATCCGCAGCGATATGGCGTGGTTGAATTCGATGTCAGTGGGAGGGCTTTGAGCCTGGAGGAGAAACCGAAAGTTCCCAAGTCCCGTTACGCGGTGACTGGACTTTATTTCTATGACAACCAGGTTGTTGAGATCGCGAAATCTCTGAAACCTTCAAGCCGCGGAGAGTTGGAGATTACTGATGTCAACAAGGAGTACCTGCGTCGCGGCCAACTTGAGGTGGTGGTGATGGGCCGGGGCATGGCCTGGCTGGACACCGGAACTCACGAAGCGATGCTGGAAGCTTCATTGTTCATCCAGACCATAGAAACCCGGCAGGGCCTTATGGTTTCCTGCCCGGAAGAAATTGCTTACCGATATGGGTACATCTCGGCCGAAGAGCTAAGTGCAAGGGCAGCCGCAATGCAGAATAACGGTTACGGCCAATACTTGCTGCAGCTCCTGCACGAGAAAATCTTCTGAAATGAGCTCTTCGGCGAAATCTTCTGCATCATCCATGAAAGCCACCACTACTCCACTCTCCGGAGTGTTGCTTTTGGAGCCCAGGGTCTTCAAAGACGGGCGGGGATTTTTTCTTGAAAGTTATAACGAAAACATCATGCGCGACCTCGGCATCACGGATCGCTTTGTGCAAGACAATCATTCATACTCAACCAGGAGTGTGATCCGCGGACTGCACTATCAGATATGCCACCCTCAGGGAAAGCTTGTACGGGTGGCAGTAGGCGAAGTGCTCGACGTTGCCTTGGATCTGCGGCGCAGCTCTCTAACGTTTGGAAGATGGCACGGAGAAATCTTATCGGGAGAGAACTGCAGGATGCTCTGGATTCCTCCCGGATTTGCACACGGCTTTCACGCGCTCTCGAGTGAGGCGCACGTGCTCTATAAAGCGACCGACTTTTATTACCCGGAATGCGAACGGACGGTCTTGTGGAGCGATGCCGATCTGAACATCGACTGGCGACTTGATCGACCTGCTATTGTCTCCGCCAAGGACGCTCAAGGATCGTTATTCCGGGATGCTGACAGCTTTGACTGAATTCCCCCAGAACCCCCGATGACTTCTGTGACACAAGTCATCGACCGCCCAAGGCTGAAATCCCGACTCGGCCTGACCTCGAATGAAAACAGATATGTCGAGAATGCCTATGGCAAATAGTAACGGAACGAAGTCAAGAACATGTTTTCCGTAGCATTGGGATTGCTTAGCAGGTTGCCGGTTGCCGGATTCCCAGTTCCAGCCCAGGTATTTCGGTCGATGTACGAGTATTGCGGCCCCCACTGCAGTCGTCCCTTGGGACCGCTATAGAACCGATACCAAAAGCCGATTGTTCCTTCCAGAATTGAGCGAGTATCCCCGGTACAGTTCGACGGGTTCGCGGGATTGAACCCGGCGCTTAGCGGAGTTCCCGCTGAACCCGGGTTGGGTACCGTACCACTGCCAACAGGATTCGGACTGGTCGACGATACCGGGGTGTCAACATTAATGACTGTGGAACTGGGGGGCGCTTCGTTGTAGCAACCCGAGTTATTGAAGAGTGTCGAGCCGTAGCCGGCCCCTTTGCCGCCAAATGTGTAAGCGGTTCGCGCCTCGTACTCCGCGCCTACGTTGAAATATACATCCAAACGTTTAGAGTGGTACTCCACGGTGCCAAGCGCCTGGTAATTCCGCACTGGAACCAACACTCCGTCGGGCCGCACCACGACATCAGGAAGACCCGCCGAGCCATATCGCCCGATACCGTCTCCCACCAGCACGTGAACCCCAACGTCAAACTTCTGAGCGACAGTTCCACGCACATTCACACCAACACCGCCGCCAATCTTGTTGCTATTGAAGGCACTGCTGGCGTTTGGAATATTGCCGGTACCGCAAGGGACGCTTGGAGGTAGGACTCCATTAACCGCCGTGATAAGTCCGCCGCAGGGGAAGACACGGTCACGAAAATCGCTTAACAAACCAAAAACCTCATAATGACCCCAGCCCGGCTGGAAGACTAACTTGGTGATGAAATCCGGTGCGGCGTTGAAGGAGTAGTTGGCGGTGGGATTGTAAAGACCGCCGCTAGCTCCCTGAGCGCCCAAGACGAAATTATTCTGTCCTGGAGCAAGATGTCCACCGAGCGTCGTCTGGGGATTCTCTATCGACGCGGCCCACCAAATCTGATTATTAAAATTCTTTGCTACACGAACTCCGTATTGCCGTGCCCAACTGAAGCCGACGTTGTACTGAGCGTCGATGGTCATGGGTAAGGCTTCGGTACGATTGTCGACACCGGACTTGGTTTCCGTGACCAGGCTCCACATCTGGCCTCCGGTGAAGCTCCAACCATTTGTCAGCGCGGCCTGGCCCCACGCCTGTCTCTGACGAAGCGAGTAACTGTTGCTTTGGTTGTTGTTGGAGGTGACTCCGGCTGAGAGGAAGTCTGCTTCCACGTAGCCACTCAAAGTGGCAGAGTTAAGCTTGCCCTGGGCCAGCATCGAGATACGCGACTGACGACCGGAACCATAGAACTCAGACAGATGACTTGCAGTTGCGCCGTCAAAGGGAATTGAGTTAAAGGGCGTGTTGATATCGGCACCGAGCGCATGCGAACGCCACACTGTTTCAGCCGCGAGGAAACCGCCGGGCATGATGGTGATTCCCTTGTAATGCAGCGCAAGCGGGTTCTCCAAACTGGACATGATATTCTTTTGCGTCTCCTGCAAACTAAGAGCAGCGTTTGTCTGGTTCTGCTTGAGGTCGCTGACCTCTGTTTTCAAGCTGGTCACGGTCTGTTGGTCCTGAACGGATTGAGACGCCGCGGCTGAAGTGCTTGTTTGCAGCTTTTGCACCTCCTGCTTCGCCTGTTCCAGCTCCACATCGCGCTTTTTCATAGCGTCGGTCAAATGCTGGATTTGTTGCTGCTGTTGTTCGATCCGCTTCTCCTGCGCGGCGATGGCGTTCTTGAGCTCTTCCACCTCCTGTGCCGTCACGGTTGAACGCTTGCTCGCAGTCCTGGGAGCAGCCGTCGTTTGTGCCTGCGACAAAGAAGTCGCGATCAGAAACAAGGCTGAACATGCCTTGAGAATAGACTTCATTTTCTCTCCTTTGCCCCCTGAGGCGGAGGCGAGCTGAAATGCCCGCAATCCCTGTCACGGGCTAAGGAACTCAGGTGATGATCCGGATAAACTGCCTAACGCGTGGCTTGCGGCCGGCCCGTGTAATCACCGTTCCTGGCTTGCCGAAAGTCCACGGGCACGGCTTAGAGTACGGCTCAAGCGAACTGGCTCTCGCGAAAAGGCCCTGATAATTCCCATGTTCGCAATGCAACAACCCTTACCTGAGAATGCGAGACATGCACCACAACGCGGGCCAGCGTCGCACCAACGACGCTTTCCGACCTGGCCGGTTTCGAGTACTCAGGAGTAACCGCCCTTTTACGTCCGCCACGTTACAGGATGGTGATAATAGTGTGAATTTCTGGTGAATCATCCCGGATCGCAAGGCCAACCCAAACGGACGTGTCGGCCCCGCGCGATTTAACTTTCTGATCAGGACATCGAAGTGACTTGAGGATCAGGTGAGAAGCACGGCGCGGGGGCTCGGCAGGAGTCGCGAAATATTGCCCAACCCTATGCACCTTCCGCGTTTGTCGCTACTAATACAAGACAGCGTATATGGGCGTGCGGTGTTTTCCCCGCAGCTACTAAAAAAGGTATTCACCGGCAGAGAACTGTTGGGTGTAGATCAGTGAACTGCTGGAAGACCTAACAGCGCTCCACTCAAGCAGGTTTAGTCAGGTGCGGCACATTTTCACGCGCTCTTTCAAGGCCCTTACGATCCCAATTTCCGAGGTTGGCTGCAGCATCGTAAGTACTCTCGCAAAAGGACGTCAGAGATTGGGTTGGCGATTGTGCTGTTCGCACGTCTTCATACATCAGCAGGAATTCGCCAAGCTGCTTCTGATAGATAGCAGCACTCGGCTGGATCCGTGCTTCCCTGAACCCAGGCGGTTCAGGGGCGGCGTAGCAATAGAAAGCTGCGTCTTTAATTTCTCCTCCGCCTGGCCAAAATCCGACGCTGCTCACTTCGTGCGAATAAGCTTCGCGGGTTATGAGGTCTGCACCGGCACGCTCCGGTGCGCGCCGTCCTGAGAAGCGCGTCACAGCAAGATCGAAGCTGCCCCAAAAGAAGTGCACCGGGCTGGATTTGCCGATGAACTCTGCTCTGAATTGACTGAACACCGAATCGACCGACGACAGAATGCGCCAGAATTTCTCCACGGCTTTGGCATCATACGAGGCGTGCACAGTGTCTTCGTCGAAGGCAATCGGGTCCGGGATTTCGACCGGCATGTGCCAGATCTTGACTTCAATGCCCGCCGCGTGGAGCATCGCCATGAATTCCTGGTAGAAATTCGCGACTGAACGCGGTTTCAGTGGCAGTGATTTCACGATTCCATCGCTCGTTTCAAGCATAAGCTGGTGGCCAATGAAATCGAACCAAAGTTCGAAGGATCTTTCGCCATATGGGATCCGAGATGTGGTCAAGCCGCGTGACGTTACATAGAGCGGAACATTCCACCAGTGATTGACGAGCGGAGTCAGGCGGAGACGAACTTTGCCCACGATCTGCGTCCACATGTGGAGCGTAGCGCAAGTGTCTTTCCACCAATCCAGCGGCAGACTAGGCCAACACTGCGGCTCATCGCTGACAAACTCAGTTCCCTGCTTCACCTTCTCTTGCCTTCTTTCAGAAAAGTTCCTTCCTGCAGTTCGGTGAAAGCCTGCCGCAATTGTTCCTGCGTGTTCATCACGATCGGCCCATACCACGCGACCGGCTCTTCCAGCGGCTTTCCCGAGACCAGCAGGAAGCGGATTCCATCATCTCCTGCCTGGACCGTGACTTCGTCGCCGCGGTCAAAAATGATCAGCGAACGGTTGTCGGCTTCGACCGGAGGAGTGGTGTCCAACCATTTGATGGCCTCCGTTGGCACTGCTAGCGGGCCGGAGGCGTTGCAGAATTTTCCGCTCCCCGCAAAAACATAAGCGAAAGCATGACGGGTAGTCTCCACCGGAAGCGTCTGTCGCTTGCGGGGAGAAACCGACACATCGAGATAAACCGGATCGGCGGCAACTCCCTCCACTGGTCCTTTCTTTCCCCAGAAGTTGCCGCAAACGACTCGCACGTGCGTGCCATCATCATCTGTAATTTCGGGAATTTCAGCAGCCTTCACCTCCTGGTAACGCGGCGAAGTCATTTTGAGAGATGCCGGAAGATTGCCCCATAACTGAAATCCATGCATGCGACCGGCATGATCGCCCTTCGGCATCTCCTGATGAATGATGCCGCTGCCGGCGGTCATCCACTGCACATCTCCAGCACCAATAACACCACTGTTGCCGATGCTGTCCCCGTGTGCCACTGTACCCGCCAGCACGTATGTGATGGTTTCAATTCCGCGGTGCGGATGCCATGGGAACCCCGCGAGATAGTCCTCAGGAACGTCGTTGCGGAAATCGTCGAGTAGAAGGAAGGGATCGAAATCTTTTGTGTTTCCAAACCCAAATGCTCGGCGAAGATGCACTCCGGCACCTTCGATGGTTGGTTTGGATTTGATGAGCCGTTTGACGGGCCGGATCGACATGGTGACTCCAGTGTACTGCCGTAACGAGTCTAGCTCCCTATTCCGCGGTCAAAGCGCCGCGCGAATAAGGCCGACTCCAAGAGTCAAAACAGCGGCGGCCAGACACAAGGCGCCGATGTACGCAAGATTTATCAAGCCATTCGCCTCTTTCGCTTCAGGCGACACGACGGACAGAAAAAAAGCTGCCGGAATGAGAATTGCAGCAAGGGGGGCACCGGCTCGAGCCACCCATTTCCAGAACGACGAAAGCACCGCTTCGTCAACATAACGTAGCATGACCAGTGACAGAACGAGATACACACCGGCATGCGCATGTCCAGCACGCCATAGATTTTGTCGCAATGGATTGTTGCCGTACCCGGGCACGTTTCTGGTTAACATGCCGAGAAGAGTCAGCCCTCCGTACATGACGCTGGGCAACACGATAAGAAGGATTCCCGCAAACATCCGCGATTCTCGTGACATGATGTCCTCCCCCGCCTGTCTCGTTCCTAACCCATCACCTTCGGATTGCGCCTTATTGGTGGCACCTTCAATTTCCTGTTGTGAGTACCACTCGGAATTCCGCCTTCCCGCTGATCATCCGAGCATAGGCCTCGGCCGCTTTGGTCAGTGGATATTTTTCGATCATCGGCCGCACGCTTTTCTTTTCCGCAAAAATGAGCGTGTCCTCAGAGTCGGTAGGAGTTCCGCTCGGCCATCCCTGAATGCGGCGCCTGCCCAAGACTAGTGGGACAACGTTCACTGGCATCAGATCTTGGGGCACTCCGATAAGAACTAACGTTCCACCGGGTGCGAGGCCGCCAACCATCGCCGCCATCGCTTTCCCACTGGGTGCCGTAGCCAGAATCGCCTGCGCACCGCCCAATTTCTGGAGTTCGGTGGCGGGATCCGTAGTTGCGCTGTCGATATAAACCTGCGCACCGAGTTTCTTCGCTAAGGAGGCAATGTCTGCTCCGCGACCGACCGCGGCTACTCGATAGCCGAACTTGTTGGCGAACTGAATTCCCAAATGGCCCAACCCGCCAATTCCCTGAATTGCCACCAGATCGCTAGGGACCGCTCCGCTGTGACGCAAAGCATTGAATGTCGTGATGCCCGCACACATCAGAGGTGCGGCTTCGGCAACATCAAGGGATTCCGGCATATGGGCCACAGCCTCGACCGGCGCAACCATGAACTCCTGATAGCCGCCGTCATAGCTTATGCCGCAGACCTTTACGTTGACGCAATTGATGAAATCCCCACGCCGGCAATGGATGCAAGTGCCGTCCTGACCGCCATGCCATCCGACACCGACGCGTTCGCCTATTTTCCATTCAGAGGCGTTGGCACCTAATTTATCGATGACGCCTGCCACTTCATGTCCGGGGACCCTAGGATATGAGATACCTGGGAATAGGCCTTCCTTGGTGACTACATCGCTGTGGCAAACTCCACATGCCAGGACGCGAATCCTCACCTGCCGCGGCCCGGGCTCGGGTATGTCGCGTTCCACGACTTGCAAGTCCTCGCCCGGCTTCGGTACTTGCACTGCTTTCATTTTTGCCATTGGTCAATCCTTTTTACAGAGATGCGGTGGAAGCCGGCAAGGTTCTCACAGTTTCGCCCCGCCATCAACCGGGATGCTCGCTCCTGCGATCCAGCGCGCGCCGTCGGATGCGAGAAACGCAATCACAAAAAGTTTGCCAGCGCTTCGGTTGTTTCTTTGAGATTTTCCTCGAGGACCCAATGTCCTGTTCTCTTTAGAAAAATTGTCCTCGCGTTCGAAGCCACTAGCTTCATCTGACTCCCAAGCAGCTCTCCGTTTGCCTTTTCGCCGCCAATCGCCAGCACTGGCATTTCCAGCCTGGTTTTCGCAAACTCTGCAAAGTCTTTGGCAGCTTCCTGAAACGAGACGAAGTACTGCCACCCCGCGCGCATGCGTCCGGGACGCGAATAAGCGTCGGTGTAGGCGACGCGATCGGCTTCAGGAATAGAGCGAGCTTTATCGGCCGCAAACTCGTTCCAAAAATGCTCGAAGTAGATACGCTCACGGCCTTTCACTAAAGCTTCCGGCGTGGGGCCGTTGAAGCGAAAATGCCAGATAGCGGGATTGTTGTACACATCCTCCCAGCCGGCGACGCCTGGAAGGAACGCATCCATCACCACCAACTTTTCCGTCTCGGCGGGAAATTGCGCGGCATAGGCGTAGGCAACCATTAACCCAATGTCGTGCCCCACGACTCTCGCTTTTCCAATACCCAATGACTTGGCGAGCTGATGGACGCGAATCGCGGCTGTCTTCATATCCAAACCGTCTGCCGGAATATCGGAATCGCCAATTCCTGGAAGGTCAGGCGCGATCACGGTGAACTTTTGCGAAAGCAGCGGAATGATCGGCCTCCACATTCTTGAAGTCTGTGTATAGCCGTGCAGCAGAATTACCGTCGGTCCCTGCCCGACGGTCAGGTAATGAAAAGTTATCTCGTCAACGGACACTGGTCGTGACTCGATCGTAGCCGCCCGCTCCATGGCCCACAAAGGAAATGAAGGGGGTAGCACTTGGCCAGGTCGAAGATCCCACGTTTCTCTCATACTCTTTAGCCTTTTTCGAGACAAAAGACTGGCCGACGATGGCAGTCATTCATTCCAGCGGCGGCCAGTTGGTGTTTCTCAGCTCAGTATCTTTTTGCGCCTGCTTCCCAATGCGGCTGGAAGCGCGCAATTGTGCGATCCTCGAATTCGCACCGGCAGACCGCTGGCAAACACCAGGATCTGCTGCAGCGCCTCGAAACTCAGGCAGCCTGAGAGCTCTTCTGTCCTTCTCTCAGAAACGCGAGCAAGTCGGCATTGACCTGGTCATGAAGTGTCGCAGTGAGGCCATGCGGCGCACCCGGATAATAAATTTCTTTCGCACCCTGGATGAGTCGGGCCGATTTTCTCGCCGAGTCCTTGACCGGGACGATCTGGTCATCCTCCCCGTGCATGACGAGGGTCGGAACGTCAATTTTCTTAAGGTCCTCTGTAAAATCAGTCTCCGAGAAGGCCTTGATACTCTCGTACGCGTTCTTAAGTCCAGCCTGCATGCTCCAAAGCCAGAACTGGTCCAGCGTTCCTTGCGGCACATTAGCGCCCGGTCTGTTGGCGCCATAGAACGGAACCGCCAAATCCTTGTAAAACTGCGAGGGGTTGTTGGCGAGATCGCTCCGTAGCTTGTCGAACACTTCGATCGGCAGGCCCTCAGGATTGGCCGCGGACTTTACCATGATCGGGGGCACGGCAGCCACGAGGACTGCTTTGGCAACCCTCTTCGTGCCGTGGCGGCCGATGTAACGCGCGACTTCCCCGCCTCCAGTCGAGTGGCCTACAAGAGTGGCCTCCCTGAGATCCAGCGCTTCGATCACAGCCGCAAGATCGTCGGCATATCCATTCATATCGTTTCCCCCAGAGCTCTGGGTGGAGCGCCCATGTCCGCGCCGGTCAACCGCAACGCAGCGATACCCGTGTTGCACGAGGAAGAGCGTTTGAACATCCCAGGCGTCAGAGTTCAGTGGCCAACCGTGCGAGAACGTGACGACCGGGCCTTTGCCCCAGTCCTTGTAGAAAATCTGTGTTCCATCTTTAACGGTGATAGCGGGCATGAATTTGTCTCCTTTTTCTTATTGTTGTTCTGTAACGAATGCTTGACATTGCGATTTAAGTTGCACTGACACGCTCGGGATGAAAACGCACAGCAGATAAAACCGTAAGCGTACCGAACATCAGCAGAACAATTGTCTGCGCCGCCACAAACGGCAACTCTTTCTGCGTCGGTGCCAGGGCTTTCAGGGCGGGGACTTTCTCAAAAGACTGCACAACCAAGACAAAAACGTTGAAATAAAGAGCAAGAGTAGAGCCGATCACATAGACCCAGCGCCAAGCGCCGTTAAGATGAAATACGTAGCGTGCCGGAATCGCGAGCGCCAACATGGCCAGCGACATGATCCCGAGAATGTGAGACGGCAACAGATGATCGAACGGAAAACCGAACCCGGTAATGCTGGTCAAGGCTGTGGTTGTAAGAAAGACCACTGTCCAGCCATCCAGGCGCTTGCCGCTCAGAAATCCGAACACAACGATGAGTCCCGAAGCTATGCCAATCAGGCTGATCACCACATGCAGAATCGTGTAAGTTGCCGTGCTCACGCCGAAAATCATCGCCTCTCTCCTTGACTCGATTGTTATTTCAATTCGATTGCCGAGCAGGTTCGCTGTTGTGACTGTCTTACGAACTCTAATGGACATGACTCCCGCGACCCAGTTGGCTCAGTCTCGTCAGCCTCACCGCAAAGCATCTCCAGTAAAAGCCTTACACATGGGCTAAGCGTTGCGGGAAAATTCGTGTTTTGCATGGCACCCCCCCTGCTTTGACCGTTGCCCCGATGGGAATCTGCTTATTAATCTGCACCAGCGCAATGTAGGACACATCACGCAATGCAGTGTTTTTTCGGTACCACTTTCGGGGTACGTGGTTGTTCATTATAGCAATGATTCGTTGCAGACCACGTCGCGCTGCAGACAGCGGTAGTGTCCTAAACTTGCGTTGAAAGCAATTCTCGCAAAGTCCATACGTGATCGGTCAAGCCCGATTCCATAGCTGGAGTTACGCGGAGTGTCTTGTGTATCCGGCAGAATGAAGTTCGTATCATCGCCAGTGATCGGAATGATAATCTTTTCGGTTTCCTCAGTTCGCGATGAGGGAAATGGAACGGTTGCGGTATAAACGGCGTAGCGGATTGTGTCCAACATGATACAAGCAGCCAAGAGTGTTCTTCTGGTTGTGAGTGCGCTTTTCCGATCGTGGATCCCATCGGAGGAAGCCCCGTATTTCTGTCGCTCACGCGAGACTACACACGGGAGATTCGGAAGCTGCTGGCCCGCCGCATCGCGATTGACAGCTTCATATTGCTACTCGCTTCCTTCGCTATTGGGTCGCACGTGCTTTCATTCTTTGGAATCTCGCTTCCCGTGGTGCAAGTGGGAGGCGGCCTGATCGTGATTTCCACCGGCTGGGCAATGCTCAATCAGAAAGACGATAATGATCGTAGCGCCGCCAGGCGATCGGTCAACTGCACCGATGCTCTCCGCGATGTGTTCTACCCTCTGACCCTGCCTCTCACCGTCGGCCCTGGCTCAATCTCAGTGGCAATCACTCTGGGGGCGAATGAGCCGCATCAACTGAGAGCCAATCTGGTGGCGATTCTCGTGGCGGCGATCGGCTCCGCCTTCGTGGCCGTCACTATTTATTTTTGCTACGGCTACGCCGATCGGCTCAGCGCAATCATCGGCCCAAGCGGGATGAATGTCGTGCTCAAGCTCTCTGCCTTCTTGCTGGTATGCATCGGGGTACAGATCCTGTGGAACGGCGCAAGCCAGCTGCTTGGCTCTTTGGCGTCAGCTCGGACTTGATTGACGAGGCAACTTCACATATCTATCCCCAAGGTTCGAAAGATTGCCTTTGAAACAGAAGCGCCTGAGAAGGTCCTTGACGGTGTCCGGCTTCGCTACTGCTGCTGCCAGCCCCCACCGAGTGCGCGATAGAGTTGCACCAGGCTTTGGTATTCGTTGCCACGCGCTTGCGCGAGGGCCAATTCGGCGGAATAGAGCGCCCGCTGACCATCCAACACTTCCAAATAGGTTGTCGTGCCCCCCTGATAGCGAATGGTGGAAAGACGAACGGACTCCTGCAGGTCAGCGACCGAATCCTGTTGGCGAAGTCGAACTTCGTGGAGTTTCTGATAGCCGATCAGCGCATCGGAGACATCTCCGAAAGCGCGCTGAATGGTCTGCCGGTAAGCAATGAGAGCCTGCTGATGTACTGATTCAGCCGATCGCAGATTGCCCTTCAAAGCTCCGCCAGTGAAAATCGGCTGGCTGACCTGGGCACCGTAAGACCATATGCCAACCTGCGAGCCCATCAGACTTGAAAAAGCGCTGCTTCTCCCAAAGCCCCCGCCGCCATAACCCGTCAGAGAAATTTGCGGGAAGAACTGCGCCTTGGCGACTCCTATTTCAGCGTTCGCAGCAATCAGATTCTGTTCGGCCTCGCGAATGTCAGGCCGGCGTTCGAGGAGCGACGAGGAAAGCCCGGGCGGTACTTCCGGCGGAAGCGACTGTCCGATGAGGGGAAGCCCACGCTGCACATCATGAGGGTAATCGCCAAGCAGAATGCTTAGTGCGTTTTCCTCTTGGGCAATCTGGCGTTCGAGGTCCGGAATCTGTGCATTCGCAGTATCCAGGGTTTGCTGAGCCTGAAGTACATCGAGCTTGGTGGCTACCCCGTGCTGAAGCCGGAGCGTGGTCAGCTTGACAGAATCGATTTGTGTCTTGACCGTTTCATTTGTGATCTGGAGTTGCAGATCGAGTTGGAGGAGCGCGAAGTAGTCGCTGGCTACATCACTGACGAGAGTCAACACTACGGTCTGCCTTGCATCTTCAGTGGCCAGCAGTTGGGCACGTGCGGCCTCGGTCGCACGACGCAGACGGCCGAAAAAATCTAGTTGAAAGGCCGCATCGGCGGTGAGCACCAGAAAGTTATACTTCGTTTGAAAAGTGGGTTCTTTTCCGCCCTGGAAAGTGGCGTTACCTGAGACTTGCGGAAACAGACTGGAACGAGTGACCGCAAGCTGAGCCCGAGCTTCGTTGATTCGCTCTGTGGCAAGCTGCAGATCATAGTTTTGCTTGAGCGCCGTGCGAATGAACTCTTGCAACTTGGCATCCTGGAAGACCTGCCACCAGGGAAGATCCGCATAGGATGTGGTTTGAGTCTGAAGTTGAGCATTCTGTTGCAGATCACGATACTGCGTTGGAGTCTGAACGGTCGGTCGATGATAGTTCGGACCCGCCTTGCATCCTGCAAGCAAAGCGCTGGTCAACATCACGATCATCAGCTTTGCGAGATTGTTATTGCTTCGGTGCATCCTTCAATCTCCCGGCGCTGGTGAGGGGGTAGCCGGCAAAATTTCGGAATCCGATTCTTTATGTGCTCCCGACCATTTTTCAACCACGTAGAAAATGGCCGGCACGAAGAAGATTCCAATTGCGCTCGCAGCCAACATACCGCCGATCACGGTGGTTCCCATGATCTGACGCGCGACTGAACCAGCACCTGTTGCCGTCCACAATGGCACGCAGCCGAGAATAAATGCGAACGAAGTCATCAGGATCGGGCGCAGGCGAAGCCTCGCCCCCTCGAGCGCCGCATCTGCCAGTGGCTTTCCCTGGTCGTACTGATCCTTGGCAAATTCCACGATCAGAATCGCGTTCTTGGCTGCCAAGCCGATGAGCATAATCAGTCCGATTTGAGAATAGACGTCATTCTCAATCTGAACCATGTAAGCAGGCAAGAACGCACTGAGGACGATGCGGCGAAGCCAAAGAATGAAAAAGGCCCCGAATACGGCAACTGGTGTGCTCAACAAGACACTGAATGGCAACGACCAGCTTTCATACAAAGCCGCCAGGATCAAGAACACAAATAAAAGCGAGAGCCCGAAGATCGCCGAAGGCGGAACACCTTGTCGGGCTTTTTGTTCCTGAAACGACATGCCGGAGTAGTCGAAGCCCATCTCTCGCGGCATGGTTTCTTTGAACACCTCTTCAAGCGCGGCGGTTGCTTGATCTGCGCTGTATCCGGGCGCAGCACTGCCGTTGATTTGTGCAGAGCGGTACTCATTGAAACGCAGAGTGAATTCCGGCCCGAGGCGTGGCTTGATGGTGGTGAGTGTAGAGAGTGGAACACTTTCTCCCTTCCTGTTGAGGACATAGAACCTACCGACGTTTTCGGCTTTGCCGCGATCCTCCGCCTCGGCTTCGATATACACCTGCCATTGGCGGCCAAAGCGGTTGAAATAATTGATGAAGTAGCCACCCATGAAAGCCTGGATGGTGCGGTAAACGTCGTTCAGGTTCACGCCTTGTTTCAGTACTTTGTCGCGATCCACGTCAACGAACTTCTGGGGCACGCTCGGCAGGAAAGTTGTACTGAGGCTGGCAATCTCGGGCCGTTTGCGGGCGGCATCAAGAAAAGTACTCAGGTTCCTGGCGAGGAATTGGATGTCTCCGCCGGAACGATCTTCGAGCAGAAAGGTGAAACCGCCTGCGGTTCCGACACCCGGAATCGCTGGTGGCGAGAATCCGAAGACAATTGCCTCCGGCAACTTGCTAAACTGCTGGTTCAAACGCGCCTTCAAGGTTTGAAATTGCTGGGCTTTCGTAGTGCGTTCGTCCCAGGGCTTGAAGGTTATGAAAAAGGTGGCGTTGTAACTGGTACGAACAAAACTGAGCAAACTGAAGCCAACAAAGGCGGTCGAATACCGCACTCCTGGCGTATTCATGATAACTTTTTCCACTTGCGCCGCAACCGCTGTCGTACGTTCCAATGAAGCTCCGTTCGGGAGTTGGACATTTACGTAGGCATATCCTTGATCTTCGTCGGGAAGGAAACTCGTGGGCACGCGATTGGCAAAGAATCCCGCGGCAATACCGAAAACCACGAGCAACACGACTACGACAACAGTTTTCTGGATCAGCACTCCGCTCCAATGCACGTACTCACCTGTGGCCCGATCGAAGACCCGGTTGAACCAATCGAAGAATCTTCTCAAGAGGCCGCGGCTAGCCTGTTTCGGTTTTAGGAGCAGAGCGGCAAGCGCAGGACTGAGACTAAGTGCGTTGAAGGCCGAAAGCAGCACGGAGATTGCAATCGTTACGGCGAACTGTTGATACAGCCTGCCCGTGATGCCCGGAATAAAAGCCGTCGGTACGAAAACCGCCGAGAGAACCAGAGCGATGCCGACAACCGGGCCCGACAGCTCCTCCATCGCCTTCAAGGCGGCGGCTTTCGAGGTCATGCCCTCCTCGATGTGCCGCTCGACGCCTTCGACCACGACGATGGCATCATCGACCACCAGGCCGATGGCCAGCACCAGACCGAATAGTGAAAGTGTATTGATTGAAAAGCCAAATAGCGGGAATAGCACAAAGGTTCCCAGGAGCGAAACCGGAACTGCAAGAAGGGGAATCAGCGTTGCGCGCCAGCCCTGCAAGAAGATGTAGACCACGAAAATTACCAGAGCGAGTGCGATCAGGAGTGTAGTGACAATCTCTTTCATGCCCTGGGTGACGGACAAGGTGGTATCGAGCGCGACGACGAAATCGAGATCCTCCGGGAAGCGCTCCTTCATCTGTGCCATTAGTTTCTTGACACCGGCAGCTGCCTCGACTGCGTTCGAACCCGGCAATTGGTAGACCGCAACCACGGCGCTTGGTTTCCCATTCAGGCGCCCGGCGACGCTGTAATCCTGCGAACCGAGCTCGATTCTGGCGACATCGCGAATGCGGACGGTTGCGCCATCGGGAGTCTCCCGAACTACAATGCGGCCAAACTCTTCCGGGGAAAGCAGCCGTCCTTGCGCGAGAACTGTGTACGTGAATTCCTGGCCTTTCGGCGCCGGCTCTCCTCCCACCTTCCCCGCAGGGTTCACGGTGTTTTGCGCTTGAATCGCGCTGAGGATCTCGGGGACGGTGATTCCGAGTTTTGCTAACGTGTCAGGTTTCACCCAGAGCCGCATCGCGTATTGACCGGCGCCGAAAACCTGAACATTGCCGATTCCTGGCGAGCGCGTGATCGGATCAACAAGATTGATATAGGCGTAGTTTGCCAGAAACTTTGCGTCATAAGTTCCATGCGGAGAATAAACGGCGATCAGCATGAGCGGCGCCGTAACCGATTTTCGTACGGTTACCCCGTAGTTGTTGACATCGACTGGAAGCTGTGAGGCGGCCTGGGTTTCACGAGACTGCGTGAGAATAAAATCAGTGTTCGGGTCCGTTTTTACATCGAAGTCCACGATCAGGCTGGTGGTCGAGTTGCCGGTCGCATTCAGCGAGTACATGTAATTCATGTTGTCCACGCCATTCATCTGCTGCTCGATTGGGGTGGCAACCGCTTGCTCCAGTGTCTGCGCGTCGGCGCCGACGTAGGTGGCCAGAACTTGAACCTCAGGCGGAGTGATGTTAGGAAATTGCGCGACTGGCAAAGTCAGAATGGTGAGGCTGCCAACCAGCACCATAATAATGGAGATCACTATGGCTACGATGGGCCGGTTGATGAAGAACTTTGACATCGCATTACCTGCTTTGCGCTTCTGCGGCGAACGGCTTGGGGTTCACTCGTGCACCAGTCCGCACTTTTTGGACCCCCTCGGCGACGACTCTTTCCCCGGCATGTAGCCCATCGGTGATGATCCACTGACTTCCGACGGTTTGGCCGACGACGACTGTTCGGGTCTTCACTTTATTTTCGTCATCCACCACCGCAACCTGGTAGCCGCCCTGCAACTCCGTCACAGCGCGTTGAGGTACCAGCAATGCGTCATGCTGAGTCGAGATGACGGCGCGAACCTTCGCATAACCACCAGGACGCAAAACGTTGTCCGGATTCGAAAAGAGTCCCGCGATCCGGATCGCCCCCGTACTCCCATCCACTTGACGGTCCGCGAAATAGAACGTGCCTTCGCGCGCGTAGGTTGAGCCATCCGCCAAAATGAGTTGCAGTCGCAGATTTTTGTCTGCCTGCAAACGGCTCTCGTCCGTTGGATATCGCTTCCGCCAAGCAAGATATTGCGGTTCACCGACCGTGAAATAAACTTTAATCGGATCGAGCGTAGAAACGGAGGTTACGACACCGCTACCCGGCGTGACCAATGCCCCGACCTGGAGCAGGGCCTGCCCCGCGACACCATCGATAGGGGAAACGAGACGCGTGAAATTGAGGTTGATCTTCGCCGTTTCAACCGCGGCCTGATAGGTCTGAATTTGAGCTTTGGCCGTTTCCACGGTGGCGATCGCGGCAAGGTTATTCTGCACGGCGTTGTCCAGATCTTGCTGGCTGGCGGCCTGCTCCTTGGCCAGAGGCGTATAGCGCTCGACATCCAGCTGAGTTCGGCCTTGCACAGCCTGCGCATTGGCTAGCGCAGCGCGGGCCTGCGCCAGCTGGCCTTGCGCCTGGTCGAGAGCAGCTTGAAATGGGCGCGGATCGATCTGGAAAAGAAGCTGGCCCTGTTTGACGAATGACCCTTCCTGGTAGGCCTGATTTAGCAGGTATCCCGTTACCTGTGCCCTGACGTCGGCGTTAACGAAGCCGTCGAGCGTGCCGATCCATTCCCCATAAATCGGAACGTCTTGCTGCCGAACCTCCGCCACCTCAACCTCGGATGGTAAGTTCGAGGATGCGCCCAAAGCGTGTTTGGAGGGGCGAACGGCGCCCAAAATCAGCCCTATCACAACTACACACCCCGCTCCCGCGATCACCCGCTTGTCAGCAAGTAACTTGGTCATGTTCAACTCCCGGGAAACACCCCTAGATTAGTAATGAATGATTTCCAGACCCCACAGCCGGTTGCAAAAACATTCTCAGCTCCCCGCACTGCCCCACCCCACTTTGGGGGATCGAGGAAAAGAACACATCCCGCAAAAGCCTTGTTTTGGAGCTAGTAAATAGGAGCATATGCAAATACCACATTCGAGGTAGAGAAGCGAGGGGGTTCCAACCCGTAATTCGGTGCAGATGGCCAGAGTGCCTGAGTGCCCGCTAGGAACCAGCCTCGGAGACGTTCTATATCTGTTAACCGGTTGACCCAAGAACACCGTTCAGGTTTCGACCACTCGGCAGAGCAATTTGTTCGTCATGTCGCGATGAACCAAAGACCGTACCCTTTTGGTTACCCGTTGTCACAGCCTTTTAATATGCGGTTCATATTGCTGACATCAGCTTAGGGTATCGGTTAAGTATGCCGATATCTGATCTGCTGCAACGATCAGCTCCATCTGCCTCGGCACCGCCAGGAATCCCCCTTCAGCGACTATTTCGCCGCTTCTCCCCCCTGGAGCGAGTTCGTGACCTCTACCAGCGTGCACAACAGCCCGCCACCCGATCCATTCTCGAGAATGTCCTGGCCGAAATGCGGGTGCAATATGTCGTCACGGATTCCGACTTAGCACGCGTGCCGGCTTCCGGCCCCGCGATCATCACCGCCAACCATCCCTTTGGCTTGCTGGACGGTGCTGTGCTCGGGGCGCTATTGACCCGTGTTCGCACCGACGTAAAAATCCTGACCAACTTCATGTTGGCTGGAATCCCCGCACTGCACCAACATTGCATCTTTGTCGATCCGTTTGGGGGCAGCGATGCAGTAGCGCGTAATCGTCCCGGGATCCGAGAGGCGATGGAATGGCTCGCAGTCGGTGGTATGTTGATCGTATTTCCTTCCGGCGAGGTCTCGCACCTGCGATTGCAAGACTTTGGAATCTTCGATCCCCCGTGGAACTCCATGGTGGCTCGCCTGGCCCGTGCCCACAATGCGGTTGTCGTGCCAGTCTTTATTCCTGGGCATAACAGTCCAACATTTCAGGCCTTGGGACTGGTAAATCCCCGGCTACGAACCGCCTGGTTGCTGAATGAGTTCTTGCAGCAGACCGACAAAACCGTGGAAGTTCGAATTGGCAACCGGATACCGCCGGAGATCCTTCGCGACTTAGGCTCTCATCGCGATGCGGCCAATTATCTGCGCTGGCGTACCTACGTTCTTTCCCAACGCAGCCGAGCGCCTCGTAACAGGCTCCCTCTCTCGCTCGCTTCCGTGCTGTCACGAAAAACTCAGCCACCCATTGCCCCGGCAGTTCCCAGAGAAGCGTTGCGTCAGGATTTGCAAAAGCTTGGACGGCAACAATGCTTCTTCGAAAACCGCGAGTTTGCGGCCTATGCTGCCAAAGATTCCGAGTTCCCCGCGATTATGCAAGAGGTTGGGCGGCTACGCGAGCTTACCTTCCGTGAAGTTGGGGAAGGCACCGGCAAGTCCAGGGACCTTGATCGATTCGATCACTACTACACCCATCTGGTCCTGTGGAGCAAACTGAAAGAGGAAGTGGTCGGCGCATACCGCTTAGGTTTGACGACCGAGATTCTGCCTCACTTGGGTGTCCCCGGACTCTACACGAACAGTCTGTTTCGCTACCACTCCAACTTCTTTGATCGCATCGGTCCCGCCATCGAGCTTGGCCGCTCATTTATTCGTCCCGAATATCAGAAGCAATACGCTCCCTTGCTGGCTTTGTGGAAGGGCATCGGGAGGTTTGTCGCGCTCAACCCGCAATTTGCGGTTCTGTTTGGCGCAGTCAGCATCAGCCAACGCTACAACCGGTTTTCACGGCAACTCATCTTTAGCTTCTATCAGAGCCAAGATAAAGACGACCTCGCGAGCCTGGTTACGCCCCGAGCCCCTTTTCGCCCACGCCGCCTGCATCCTGCGATCACCTGCGAACTATCCAACACCATCCGCGATCTTGATCATCTCGGCGATCCGATCGCTGATATAGAAGATGATGGCAAAGGCATTCCAATCTTGCTGAAGCACTACTCGAAGCTGGGAGGCCGCATGCTTGGCTTTAACGTAGACCGCGATTTCTCGAACGTGCTCGACGGCCTGGTGCTGGTCGACCTGCGAAAGTCAGATCGGAGCTTGCTTGCGCGATATATGGGTGAATTGCAGCTTCAGGCTTTTTGCAGCTACCACTCGCTGAGGAAGGCCGATATCCTTGCGCAGACAGCGAAATTAACGACCAGGTGGTCGAAATCCTCTTCCCTGTGACTTCTGTCGCCGGGATTGAATCTTCCAACCTCTTCGGCAAGATATTCTCGTTTTGGCCGCTCGCGCTAGAGTCCTGTCAACTTTTATAATACCCCCCTACGGTATCTAGAAAGGAACAGCCTGAAATTCGAAGTCACGAGGAGATTTATGAAAGAAAAGCTTCCCGAAATCTCGAAGGAGAAACAGAAGCTGCTCTCCCGCGTCAGGCGACTTGCGGGCCAGATTGACGCAGTTCAACGCTCGGTCACCGATGGTGACGAGTGTGCAGACATTCTCATGCTGCTCGCAGCAATCCGGGGCGGGGTGAACAGCTTGATGGCAAAGATTCTGGAGGACCACGTCCGACTGCACATCACTCATCCGGACCGTGCCAAAGAATCTCCAGAAGAGTTGACCGAAGACCTGATCGGTCTGGTGCGGGCTTACCTGAAGTGACTCTGACAGAAAGGAAGGCTAATCAGCCCGTGCAGCGAAAGCCTTCACTACGTTTCACACTTTTGTGATTCCGTATATTTCTTCACGACCTGACTCTGCTTCCACGTCTCGATCTGTTTGCGCGCATCGTTCACAAGCCTGATGAAGCGGCGTGCCAACTCATGAATGCGCTGCGATTGCCTTCTTTCAATGGCCTCAGTGGGAATCAGCTCCGTTCCCACCCCAATCGCCGTTGCTCCGGACAAAATAAAATTTCCGGCTGTATGCTGATTCACGCCGCCGGCTGCGATCAGCAAAATCTCGGGCAATGCTACGCTCAAGGCCTTGATATAGCCATCGCCTCCTACCTGGGCGCAGGGGAAGACTTTGACAAAGTCAGCTCCCGCACTCCATGCAGTTACGACTTCAGTGGGAGACAGCGCTCCCGGCAACACCGCGATGCTTTCCTTGGCAGCGAAACCAACAACACTCGGATTGAAGGAAGGGGCTGTGATGAACACCGCACCTGCATCCACGCAGCGGCGCGCCGTTTCGCAGTCAAGCACCGTACCTCCGCCGACGATGAGTTTGGGGTCAGATCGCACGAGATGGGAGATTAATTCTGCAGCGCCGGGCACCGTCATGGTGATTTCGACGATCGGTATGCCACCATGCGTGACAGCCTCAGCGGCGAAATGGGCATCATCGCCAGAAGACACCTTAACGGCTGGGATGATCGCGATTTCCTTGATACGGTTGCATACATCCTCTTTTTTCATGATTCGAAACTCCTCCGCGAGAACCCCGACCCAGCCGGAAACTCAGAAAGCATCGTTGGGATCAGCTACCGGCAGCTTATCGTCGCTACGCGCGATTAGCGTGTACACAGTTGGCAGCAAAATAATGCTGATTAGCAGGTCAGAAATCAGACCTCCAACAATCACGATTGCGAAAGGACGCTGAGAATCGGAGCCGATCCCGTGCGATAGGGCCGCAGGCAACAAACCCAAAGTTGCGACCAGCATCGTCATCATGATCGGTCGCAGCCGAAGAACAGCACCCTCAATGGCAGCTTCCTCGATGTCGTAACCTCTGGCGCGAAGCTGGTTGATGTACTCCAGCATAATGACTCCGGTCTGCACTGAAACTCCAAAAAGAGCCAGAAAGCCAACTCCAGAGGAAACACTTAGGTTCGTATGAGTGATCAGAAGCGCCAGCAGTCCGCCGATGGGTGCCATGGCTATGTTTGTCAGGATCAACAGGGCCCACTTCACAGACTTGAACATGGTGTAGAGAATAATGTAGATGAGTAGAATCGTAAGCGGCAGAACCACCAGGAGGCGGTGCTGCGAACGCTTCTCGCTTTCGTACTCCCCCGCCCAGTCCAGGGTGTAGCCGACGGGCAATTTGACATTGGCGCTGACCTTCTTGATCGCCTCTTCCACGGTACTCCCCAGGTCTCTGCCACGAACACTAAACTTCACGGCAACATAACGAGAATTCGCCTCGCGATAGATTTCCGAACCACCGTCGACCTCGCCGATTTTTGTGAGTTGCGCCAGAGAAACGCGCTCGCCTGTGGGCGCCAGCAAACGTATTTTCTCAATCGCCTCCTTCGTATCCCTGTTTTGAGGAAGGTAACGCAAAACGAGATCGTATCGTTGTTCGCCGATAAGCACCTGAGTCAGGGCGTTGCCTCCTACCGCAGTCTGAACCGCATCTTGAACGTCCGAGACGTTGATGCCGTAGCGCGAGGCCTGATCGCGGTCAACTGCGAAGTTGAGATTGGGTTGGCCGCGAACTCGGAAGACCCCTAAGTCTTCAATGCCCCGAACAGGACGCATGACGGCTGCGATCTCGTCGGCTTTCTCCTCCAGAGTTTTCAGATCGTCGCCATAGATCTTAACTGCAAGTGCACCCTTAACACCGCTGACGGCCTCTTCCAGATTGTCAGAGATTGGTTGGGAAAAACCCCAAATCACTCCGGGAATTTTTTCCAGTTCACGATCCATCGCGGCGATTAAGCGCTCCTTGTCTTGATGAAACACGGGCCGCCACTGTTCTTTAGGGAGCAGGTCGACAAAGAATTCTGCATCGAAAAAGCCCGTCGTATCGGTTCCGTCGTCGGGTCGCCCGATCTGGTTCACAACCTGCGGAACTTCAGGAAAGGAACAAAGAATTTCGCGCGCCCGATCTGCCACTCTCGCACTTTCGGTGGGCCCGGTACTGGGGGCCATGGTCCCACGCACCCAGATTGCACCCTCGTCCAAATGGGGCAAGAACTCTGACCCAATTACCCCACTGAATGCCAGGTAGATCGCCGTCAAAAATAGGAAAACCGCGCCCCCAATCGTGATCCAGCGATGTCGCACAGCCCAGTGCACATCCTGCCGGTAGCGGACTGTCAACCAATGCATAACCGGGTTTTGCCATTGTTTCGCATCGCCTCGGAAGAACAGGCTAGCCAGGGCCGGGGCAACCAGCATAGAAAAAATCAAGGCGCCCAGAAGAGCGAACGCAACGGTCCACGCCATGGGCTTGAACAACTTTCCTTCGACACGTTGCAGCGTAAAAATCGGGAGATACGCCGTAATGATGATAGCGATGGCATAGAAGACCGGCCGTTGCACTTCATGCGCTGCTCCGCGGATCCGGTCGACCAGCGTGCGCGGAGCTTCCTCGGGACGGTTCAAATGCCGCACGATGTTCTCAACCATCACTACCGCCCCATCCACAACCATGCCGAAATCCAAGGCACCCAGGCTCAGCAGGTTTGCCGATATGTGCCGCAGGCTAAGACAGATCGAGGCGAAGAGCAGCGCGAAAGGGATAGTCAGAGAAACGATGATTGCCCCGCGAACGTTGCCCAGAAAAATGAAAAGAATGATCACTACCAGGAACATTCCTTCGGCGAGATTGTGCAGAACGGTGTGCGTCGTATAGTGGACCAGGTCATCACGGTCGAGGTACGGAACAATCTTGACGCCGGGAGGCAGTATTTGAGTGTTAAGACGATCGACCATCGCATGGAGCTTTTCCAGCATGGTCGCGGTGTCTGCTCCTTTGCGCAGAAACACAATTCCTTCCACAACATCGTTATCGTCCTTAACGACTCCATCAGAGCGGTGGTATGCTCTCCCGATTTGCCCGAGGCGAATTTTAGGGCCCTGCGTCACCACCGCGATGTCTTTTATCCGCAGCGGGGTTCCGCTCTGAGTTTTGAGTACGGTCCTTTCGATATCCCGGACATCGGTTACTAAACCCACAGACCGCACATTCACCTGCTGCGACCCTTGCTCGATGAAGCTGCCCCCGGCGTTGGAGTTGGCATTCGCGAGCTGCTGCTCGACCTGCGCCAGGCTCAAACCATAAGACACCAGCTTATCGGGATCGACTCGTATCTGGTATTCGCGAGTAATACCGCCGAAAGATGAATCGTCAACTACATCCGGCACCGATCGAATGTACTTGGCGACAACCCAATCCTGCAGAGACTTGAGTTCCATCAGGTCATAGGAAGGGTTGGTGCTTTTCAGGGTGTACCAATACACCGAACCAATCGGACTGAAGTCTGGCCCAATTCCGCCGCTGACTCCCGGAGGAAGTGTCACCTGCGAGAGCCGCTCCAGCGCTTTCTGGCGATCCCAATCATTGTCGGAGTCATCATCGAAGATCAGGTTTACAACCGAAAGCCCGGCCAGTGATGCGGAGCGTACATGCTGAAGATGCGGAATTCCGTTCACCTGGATCTCGATCGGGATGGTCACCTGTTGCTCAACTTCTTCAGCCGCGCGCCCCGGCCACTGAGTGATGATTTGCACCCAGGTATTTGCGACGTCAGGATAGGCTTCGACAGGCAGGTTGTGAAACGAAATCATGCCCCAAACAAAGAGCAGCAGCGCCGCACTCAGAACCACGAACCGATTGTTAAGCGCAAAATCGACGAGTACGCGAATCATTCACTGCTCCGCCGAATTCTGGAATTCAAGAGCATTGGCTACGAGTTGTTGACCTGGCTTAACTCCTGAGACGACCTCCTGCATGCGGTCGGGCAGCATTTCGCCAGCCACGACTTCTGTCCGCCGAAAGCGATCGTTATCCAACGGAATGTAGACCCAATCCCGATCATGCAGGTGCAGAACCGCCGTAGCTGGCACTGCCGCGCGTGTTTCTTTCTTTCGGCCGTGAAATGTAGCAGTCACGAACATGCCGGGACGCATCAAGCCGGGGTTGCGCATCTCGATGCGCACTTTGGCGGTTCGAATATTGGGATCCAGAACCGGCCCAATGTTGCCGATCGTTCCGGGAAACACCTGATCGGGATATGCATTGAGTCGAATCTCGGCTTTTTCCCCGAGTCTCACGTTTTCCAGATCGTTTTCGTATACGTCGCACAGTATCCAGACATATTCCAAGTCAGAGATTGTGAACGGATTCGGCGAGCCGAGACCGGCAACACCCGCGGCATTCGTCACTTGTTGATCGGTGATAACACCGGAGATCGGAGCCCGAATCTCGACAATACCGGTCGGTCGATCAAGCGTGGGACTGCCCAGCACACGCAGCCTCTCCGCGGTCGTCTGGACATCAACCTTGGCTTTGTCCTCCGTGTCCTGCGCGATCTGGAGATCATTGAGCGCGATCGCCCCTTTGTCATAGAGCAGCTTGGCGCGTTCCAACTGGGTGCGCGAGAGTTGTTCATCTGCAACTGCTTTTTGATAGTCGGAGTAGGCGCTGGAAATGTCCGCGCTCTGTACCTTCAGCAGCACCTGCCCCTTTTTCACCGTATCACCCAGGCGTGCATCGATTTCCACCACCCGGCCAACCGCCAGCGAGATCACGGGAACAGCTCGGGAGATGTCAGGGTTTACCGTGCCCGTGACTCTCAATTGTGGTGTAGCAATATGCTCTACTGCCTTCGTCAAGGGGAAGCGCTCGGGGCGATCGACACGAAAAACATTGCGGTCCTCGACACGCTCCACCTTCAAAGGCGGCGGCGCTTCGGCTTGGGGGTCGCTTTTCCCGTTGCAGGCTATCAATGACAGGCTGAACAGAAGAGGTACGGAGAAGGTCGCGAAATCCCTGCGCTTCATCGGAGCACCTCGCGTCCTACGGCAAGATTCAATTGGCTGACCGCATCGAGATAAGAACCGACCAAATTCAGATAATTAACCTGTACCGCCCGGTAGTCCGCCTGAGCGTTAAGGAAATCGAGAAGCGATGCCGCTCCGTGCTGATAGGAAAACGAAATTGTGTCGCGGATATTGGAAGCCTCGCCCAGGTATTGGTCCCTGTAAGGTTTCAGCAGAACAACCGTACTGTTAACGGTCGCGTAAGCCGAATCGACGTCATTGAAAACCTGTGCTCGCGCCGCTGCAGCGAGCCGGTCGTTACGATCGATGTCGAGCTCTGTGCGGCGCTTCTCTCCCTGATTCCGATCAAAGATTCTTAAGGGAACGCTGACGCTGACGCCAAAATACTGGTCGATCGGTGGGTTCCGCCCGACATCGAAACCAAGGATCGGATCAGTGGAGCCATTCGCCACTGCAAGCCGATGGTCAGTTCTTGCCTTGTCCACCGACTTCAGCGCTGCTCGAAGGTCCGGGCGGCCATCGAGGGCTATCTGGCGAACCTCGTCGAGAACCGGGATTTGATCGGTGAAATTGAATGGGCCCGTCACATCGAATTGATCAACCGGTTGGTGATCGTTTAACAACATGAGCAGCTCGATCTTCGCAATTCGCAGACTCACTTCCGCAGTTTGCAGGTCGGACAGGTACTGAATTCGCTGCAACTCCAGACGCTTCAAGTCCACTTGGGCAATTGCGCCAGCCTTGTAGCGCTCGCGATTCACTTCCAGCACGTGATCGTAGTAAGCGAGATTCTCTTTCGCCAGATTCAGGATGGCTTTCTCCTGCAGTGTCTGCACGAAGGCGCCGCGCAGATTGAATAGCAGGTTTCGCTCGAGATCGGCCTGCCCTAATGTTGTAATAGCGGTAGCGTTTTGCGCGCTCTCCAGTCGCAATCCACGTTTGTGCTGACGCTCCCAAAGATAGTTCACCGTTCCCGAGGCCAGGAAGTACGCAAAGGGTCCGTGCGGCGGGCCGCCATTGAAGGGGTCCATCTGGTCTGCAAGAATGGTGAACTGCGGATTGGGACGCAGGTGCGCCGTGATCTCTTGCGCGTGTGCTTCGTCGATGCCGATTTGTCCAGCCCGCAAAGTCGGGTTGGCTGCCTCAAATTTGTCACGCACCTCCTGCCACGTCAGGGCTTTTTGAGCAAAGCCGCTTCCCGCTGAGACGCCGATCAGCACCCACACAAAGCACAAGCGTCTGACGACACGCTCCATGAACCCTCCTCGCCTTGTCCAAGGTGGCGCGGTACTGTCTACAGCGCACCGGCCGAGGCTAGACCACGATAAGGCTTAAGAAAAATTCCCGGTAGACTGCGATTAGACTTCGTTGGGTAACCGAGAAGCGAACGCGCTATCGACCCACGAATGCATCGACATTCGCAGCGTTCTGTATACCATACCCCCCTATCATAGCATCAAACAAAAACCCTCTGTAAAAAGCGCGCAGGGGCCCCCAATCCACTTCCGCCGAGTCAACCAAGCTCAAGAAGCACTATGGTCCGTGCTGCCGGTGAATCACGCAATCCCCGGCCGTTAGACCGGCCGGAGCGACTTTAGAACTTCAGCATGCAAGATTGAATTGGCAGAAGCGACCAAGTTAGGTCGCCATATTACATCCTCGGCGCCGTCCAGCGAGGTGAGGACCCCGCCGGCTTCGCGTACGCAGGGAACCACGGCAGCCACGTCCCAGGGATGCATTCGCGAATCGAGCGCCACGTCAACGTATCCTTGGCACAATAGAGCGTAGTTGATGCAGTCGCCGGACCAACGAAATCGACGAGCTTGCCGGTACAGTTGAGAGAGACAAACTGAGGGCACTTGATCACGTGGATCCATGTCGGTGTGTTCGAGAGTCGTTGAGACAATGAAGGCCTCAGCCGGGTTCGTTACCGCGGATGTCCGCACGCGCTTAGGTTGGCCACTCTCGCGCTGGTACCAGCAGCCATGACCAGTTGCTGCGTATACGATTTCGTTAAGCGCGTGCGCCCCAATCACACCCACGCACGGCACACCACGGCGGAGATATCCGATCAGCGTTCCAAACAGTGGCAGCCCGATAGCAAAGGACGCGGTACCGTCGACCGGGTCCAGGAGCCACAGGTGCTCGGCCTTGCATTTTTCCGCACCGCCGAACTCTTCTCCCCAGATTGCGTGACCCGGGTAGCGCTCAGCGATTCGCTTTCGGAGCAACTGCTCAGCGCCGCGGTCAGCCTCGGTAACTTCTGAGCCGTCCGCCTTGTGGTCTACTGCGGCCTTCTTCCAAAGCGGCATGATGAAGCGACCCGCTTCCTCAGACAGCGATACTGCAAAATCGAGAAGCTCTCCGATCGACGGTTCTGGCATGCGTCCCAGTGTAACTGGCGCGACGGGCATCGAGATGCTGCGATTATCAAGTGCGCGAGCAGCGAATCACGCAAGAACGTGATACGAGTCACTGACTTCGTCTCTATTCGAGATTAATGTGTGAGCTACTGCCAGTCTCCCCCGGTTCGGTGTGGCGCCCCGAGTACCGCGAGGCACTCCGTTCCACTGACACAAAGCGAATCGTAAGTCGAATGCGTGTTTTCTGCCGGATTGCTCTCACAAGCATCTGACGAAATGTAAAAGAGTGCAGAAACCGATGAGACATGATTCTGCGACGCTCGTGGTGGTTCCCCCGGTTGAAGATTCGTTGTTGTTCAAAAGCGGCTTCGGTTCCCCCCTATTTCTACTCAACCAGATGCTGGTCAGAGCGGCTGGTGAGCTAAGAGCCAAATCTTAGCGGCACGAACTGAACAGAATAAAAAATCGACTCTAACCAGGCACTTAGCGAAAAAGAGAGTGTAACTGGCATGGCAGAGCTATGGTCGACGCCTTCCCCGGGTCTTGAAGTCGGGACAACAGCAGCACAAATTCTCACCCTTCCGGAGCAGGTGCAATGGTATGCGCTCTACACCCGCTTTCGCTATGAAAAGCAGGTGGCCGCCATGCTCACATATCGCGAAGTCGAATACTACCTTCCGCTTTATGAAGCGATGCATCGTTGGAAGGACCGCAACGCGCGGGTACAGCTCCCGCTATTCCCTTCTTACATTTTCGTACGCCTTGATCTTCAGGATCGAATGCGCGCATTGACTATTCCCGGGGTGATTCGGCTGGTCGGTAGTAAGCACCCCGAGCCGCTTTCGAGTGAGGAAGTTGAAGCCATCAAGAGCTACCTGTCCTGTCGGCTTCCAGTCGAACCGTATCCTTACCTTACCCAAGGGACTCGTGTGCGAATTGTATGCGGGCCGCTAGCAGGGATGGAGGGTTTGATCTTACGACGCAAGTCTACGTGCAGAATCGTAATCAATCTCGATCTAATTCAACGTTCGATGCTGGTCGAGGTGGCGGCTGCGGACGTGGAGTATCTGGGAGCTGCAGTGCCACATCTTGCGGCTGCCTAAACGAGTAAAAGGCGAACCCCTTAAACCTCACTATGTTCCAGGGTGGTCTCTATGAGCAAACACTTTGAACTACTTCAGCAATTGGATCCAGAGTTGGATCTGTACACACCCGAGCGCCGTCCAGCCAAGCGTAACTTGGCTGAGGTGAGCCCGGTGTCGGCTCCGTCGGCAGAAACGGAATGGCTGCGTGCATGGAACACTTTGCGCCGGCAGTGGCGGGGAGTTGCGATTTTCGCCGTGTCCGTCATGGCGGCGGTCGTGCTGGTCACGATTCTAAGCAAACCGGTGTACGAACCTGCCGCGCGAGTGGAGATCGATCCTCCCGGAGCCGAGTTGTTCAACCTGGAGGGACGTGAGGGCAGCGAAACCTCGCCCGAATACCTCGAGACGCAGGCACGCAACATGCAAAGCCCTGAGCTTCTGGTCAGCGTCATGCGGCAGCTTCAGCTGGATCAGAATCCGGAATTTAAGAACAAAGGCTTCGCCTCGCGCGCGCTGAACGCAACTCTTTCAGTGTTTGATCGCGCGCCGATGTGGTTATGGCGACACAAAGGATCCGAAGTGCACGCTCAATTGCCTCCCGGCCTGCAGGTTCTCAGCTCGGACGAAGCTTCCACGTTGAGCTCCGTACAGTCCCAACTTATGGTCAAACGTGATACCGCCAGCCACCTGGTGAACATCAGCTTCAGCAGCCACGATCCTGTCTTATCGGCACAGATTACCAATACTCTTTTGCATTCGTTTATTGATCGAAGTTACCAGATCCGGCACGAAGCGATCATGCAATCGACTGAATGGCTTTCCCGCCAGCTCGATGATATTCGCACACGAATGGAGCAATCGAATCGCGCGTTGGCCGACTTCCAGAGTACGAGCGGCATCGCCGACGTCGACCAGAACAAAAGCACATTTTCCGAGCAAATGGCGGAATTGAGTAGGCAAAAGACGCAGGCACAAGCAGAACGCATTCAACTCGAATCTTTTCTCCTCAAAGCAAACAGCGGGGAGCTCGAAAACCTGCCGCAGGTACAGAACAGCCTCGTGATCCAGCAGTTGAACCAAAAGCTGGGAGAAACGCGCGCAGAACTTGCGCAAACTCTAGCTGTTTATGGCGACAAGCACCCAAACGCCATCCGGCTGCAAAACCAGGCGGACGAATTGGAATCACAGCTGCGACTTCAGCGTAACGCGATCCTGGGGCAGATGCAGACCAGCTATGCCGCAGCTCTCACTCGTGAGCACATGATTGACAGTCAAATGCGTGGAACTGCGAAAGAACTGGGACAGATGGCCCAGTATGCCGCCCTCAGAAAAGATGCCCAAGTCAACGCTGATCTCTACAACGCCCTCTATGCGCGGATCAAGGAAGCCGGGATCACGGCGGCTTCCAAGTCCAGCAACATTCGCATCGTGGACCAGGCGCCGGTACTTACCAGTCCCACCAGTCCCAAGCCTCTGGTCAATCTGGGGATCGGGTTGGTGGTGGCACTGATTGGCGGCATCATCTTGGTGTTTGGCCGCGAAGCACTGGATACTCGCATTCGCACCGCCGAAGACGTGATGCGCTCGACAGGAATTGGCACCATCGCCATGATGCCGCTTGCGAATGGCAATGGGGGCGCCGCGGCGCTCAGCGCCTTTATGGGCAGCCGGAAGGAACACGAATTGCAAAAACCAGTGAAGTTCCTTCTGGAGCAACCGGATTCCGAGCAAGCCGAAGCGATTCGCGGACTTCACACGGCTGTAATGCTCTCTAATCCCGGTCGTCCGCCACGTTCGCTGCTGGTAGCATCGTCGCTGCCAGGCGAAGGCAAGACTACAGTGGCCATCAACCTGGCGGTTGCCCTTGCGCAGCAGGGGAAGACCTGCATTTTAGACGCCGACCTGCGTCGCTCCAGTATCGCCGGGGCTTTTGACCTAAAGGGCCAAGCCGGGCTGGGAGACTTTCTCAGAGGAACCGTCCCCCTGGACTCGATTCTTGCAGTAGCCCGAGGCGTACCCGGTTTAACAATCATCCCCGCAGGACCACCGGACAAGGACCCTGGAAAGCTTATGAACTCGGAGC
This sequence comes from Terriglobales bacterium, assembly GCA_035623255.1. Lineage (GTDB taxonomy): Bacteria > Acidobacteriota > Terriglobia > Terriglobales > Acidobacteriaceae > JAFAGX01. The sequence goes on from DASPTU010000004.1 coordinate 37,898, forward strand.
CGATGAGGCATCTGTTGCGAGCGCTGCGCGAGAGGTTTGATTTTGTGGTGGTCGATTCGCCGCCCATTCTTCCCTATGCGGATGGAAGAGCGTTGGCGCCATTTGTGGACGGCGTGGTTTTCGTCGGACGCGCAGATGTGGTTACCCGAGATGCCATGGCGCGATCCATAGAGCTTCTTCAAGAAGTGCACAGCGCGCCAGTCCTGGAAATTGTATTGAACGGTGGTGATGCCCATCGCCAGTCGTATGGCTATGGGTATGGATATAAATACAGCCGCCAATATAAGCGAGCTTCTTAGCTACCAATTTCAGTCCTCATTTCATTCTGAAAACTCAGGTCTATCAGGAGCCATTTATGGTTACAGTTGCACTTTCTACGCCAGCCGAAACCAAACCAAAACCGATTGCACCAGTCTTCCCGTTTCTAGATCTGCAGGCGCAATTCCAAAGCATTCGCGATGAGGTGATGGACGCGATCGCGACGACCATGCAGAGCCAACGGTTCATTTTCGGACCGGAGGTACAGAACCTGGAGTCCGAGATTGCGAAGTACGTCGGCTGCAAGTTTGCGATCGCCTGCGCATCTGGATCGGATGCCCTGCTGCTTGCGCTGATGGCGCTTGGAGTTGGCCCGGGAGATGAGGTCATCACTACTCCATTTACTTTTGTCGCAACGGCGGGATCGATTGCGCGGTTGGGGGCGATTCCGGTGTTCGTGGACATCGATCCCGTCACCTACAATCTGGATCCTCGTGAAGTGGCGAAGGCTCTAACCCTGAACACCAGGGCAATGATTCCTGTCCATTTATACGGGTTGTCCGCCGAGATGAAACCGCTGCTCGAAATCGCGAATGCAGAAGACATCGACATAATCGAGGATGCCGCTCAGGCGCTGGGAGCGAGTTGGCAGGGACAAAAAGCCGGGGATATCGGCCGAGTGGGCTGCTTCAGTTTCTTTCCATCGAAGAATCTCGGCGGCGCGGGCGATGGCGGGATCATGACCACCAATGACGCCGATCTGGCCGATCGCCTGCGCCTTCTCCGCGTACACGGCAGCAGAAGCAAGTATCATTGCGAAATTCTGGGAGTCAATAGCCGGCTCGATGCACTCCAAGCGGCCATCCTTCGGGTCAAACTACCTCACCTGGAAACCTGGACCGAACGCCGCCGCGCGAATGCCGAGCGTTATCGTGCGCTATTCAGCGAGATGAAATTGAATGACCACGTGATCCTGCCCACAGAACCCGCCGGAACCAGGCATGTTTATAACCAGTTTGTGATTCGCGTTCTCGAACGCGATGAGTTACGTGAGCATTTAATGCAATCGGGCATTCCCACCGAAGTCTATTATCCCGAACCCTTGCATCGCCAGCCGGCCTTCTCCCATTTGGGTGGGGTGTTCCCCGAAGCTGAACGCGCCAGTCGCGAAGTTCTGGCCTTGCCCATTTATCCGGAACTGACGGAGGCGCAACAGACGCGAGTCGTTAGCACAATCGCGGAGTTCTATACGCGGAACTAGGTCCACGAATCTATCAGGGAGAATGGCAATGATTGCAAGTGAACAAAATGTCGCCGTTATCGGCTGCGGTTATTGGGGGAGAAACATTGTTCGGAACTTCTACGAGCTTGGCGCCTTACGCTGGGTATGCGACGTAAACACCGAAGTCGCGGCCGAAGCTGGGCGGAAGTACAAAGTTCGAACCGGCAACGATCCCAATGAGATATTGACTGATCCCAAAGTTGAAGCTGTGGCGATTGCCGCGCCTGCAAGCGAACATTATGAACTCGCAAGAAAATGCCTGCTGGCTGACAAACACGTTTTTGTGGAGAAACCGCTGGCCCTGCATCTCGAAGATGGCCGCAGGCTGGTTGAGTTAGCTCATAGCCGGAAACGGCTGCTGATGGTTGGGCACATCCTGCAATACCATCCAGCGATTTTGAAATTGAAAGAGCTAATTACCCAGGGAGAACTGGGAAAGATTAATTACATCTATTCGTCACGCCTGAATCTGGGAAAGCTGCGAACTGAGGAGAACATCCTCTGGAGTTTCGCGCCGCACGACATTTCCGCGATCCTGTTCTTGCTTGATGAAATGCCGGCAAAAGTTGCGAGCCAGGGCGGCACATATCTGAATCCTCAAATAGCCGACACCACGCTGACTACCTGCGAGTTCCGCAGCGGAGTCAAAGCCCACATCTTTGTGAGCTGGTTGCACCCCTTCAAGGAACAGAAGCTCGCCATCGTGGGCGGAAGGAAGATGGCGGTTTTCGATGACACTGAGCATGAACGCAAATTGGTTCTGTATTCGCATCGAATTGATTGGGTGTCGCGAATGCCGGTGGCACACAAGGATGGAGGAGAAGTGGTGCCGCTGCCGGCGGAAGAACCCCTTCGTCGCGAATGCGAACACTTCTTGCAGTGTGTTGCCACAGGAGCGACTCCGCGCACAGATGGAGAAAATGGTATTCAGGTCTTGCAGGTGTTGGAGGCTTGCGGTCGCTCGCTGGGTCAAAATGGTGTTCCAGTCGAGGTTCAGGTGCCGGAACAAAAATACTCTGCTCACCCCACCGCTGTCATCGATGCGGGATGTGAGATCGGCGCTGGCACCAAGATTTGGCACTTCAGCCATATCATGGGCGGATGCAAAATTGGCGCACGTTGCAACCTGGGTCAGAATGTCGTTGTCAGCCCGGAATGCAGAATCGGCGACAACGTGAAAATCCAGAATAATGTGTCCATCTACACGGGGGTTGAGTTAGAAGATAACGTTTTTTGCGGACCATCCATGGTGTTCACCAACGTGGTAAATCCACGGAGTCATGTGGTACGCCGGCATGAGTACCGCCGAACGCTGGTCAGGGAAGGCGCGTCGATTGGCGCGAATGCGACCGTCGTGTGCGGCATCACCATCGGCCGTTACAGCTTCGTTGGAGCCGGCGCTGTGGTGACGCGCGATGTGCCAGATTATGCGTTGATGGTCGGCGTACCCGCTAGGCGAATCGGCTGGATGTGCAATTGCGGCATCCGTCTTGAAGACGGTAGTTCTCATCCGAAGTGCCCAGCTTGCAACCGTGAATACGTTATTGAACATGGCACTGCAACTGACGTAACCGGAATCTCTTCTGCGCCTATACCCGAACTCGCATCGCAACCAGTTTAACCAATTCAGCAAAACTGGATTCCCTCCCCCAAATTTAGCAGGAGTTCGAATGAACCGGCTTTTGAAGCATCGTCGCTGGATCATCCTGGTGTCGCAGGCGTTTCTGATGGCCGTGACATACTGGCTGGCATTCCAAATCGCTTTCGAATTCCAGCTCACGCGAGTAGGAATGCTGGCGCTGATCCAGACACTTCCCTTAGTTTTGTTGATCAAGCTGTTTTGCTTCCGTCGCTTCGGCCTATTCGCAGGGTGGTGGCGATACGCAGGAATCAGCGAAGTTCTGGATATCTCACGCGCTACGGCGGCAAGCTCCGGGATCATGCTGACCGTGTTCTGGTTGCTCTGGCGCCCGGCCGGACTGCACCTGACCCTAATTGTTATCGATATGTGCCTGACCGTTCTGGCCACTGCAGGGGCGAGAGTTGCGGTTCGCGCCTATACGGAGAATGCTTCAAGAACCTACGTCGGCAAGAAGAAGGCCTTGATAGTAGGAGCTGGCCGCATCGGGACCGCGATCGCGCGTGAGATGAACAATAGTGAACTGCAATACGCGCCCATCGGATTTGTTGACGATGACCCGACAAAATTGGGTGTCAGGTTTCAGGGCATTAGAGTGCTGGGCACCACCCAGGATCTCGCCCGACTGGTTGTGGCATATGACGTGGGTGCAGTATTTATCGCGGTTCGCTGTGCGCCCGCGGCATTGGTGCAGAGAATTATTGAACATTGCCGGGACCGTGAGCTGGAGTTCAAGATAGCGCCTGCGCTTTCGGAACGCATGAACGGTTCGGCATTCAACCTGATGCGTACAGTCAGCCCCGAGGACCTGCTGGGCCGAACGCCGATCGTCCTCGACATGGATCCTATTCGACGCAAGTTGGAGCATAAAACGGTGTTGATCACCGGCGCCGGTGGATCGATCGGCTCAGAACTGGCGAGGCAAGTGGCACGATTCAGCCCAGAGCGGTTGGTTCTGCTGGATCGTTCTGAAAACGATCTGTTCAAACTGGGTACCGAGCTCGCGCGGAACTTCCCCGCACTACGTTTTGTATCTTGTATTGGCGATATCCTGGACGTGCGCACCTTGCGCGACCTGTTCGCGTTGCACCGTCCACAATCTGTTTTTCACGCCGCCGCCTATAAACATGTTCCGATGATGGAACTCAACTGCTGGCAGGCCGTAACCAACAATATTTTCGGCACCTACAATGTCGCGCTTGTATCTCTCGAGCACCATGCCGATGACTTCATCTTGATCTCGACCGACAAGGCGGTGAACCCGACCAACATTATGGGAGTAACAAAACGCATTGCAGAGTTGCTCGTTCTTTCACTCCAGCAACAGCACACGCGTTTCACCGCGGTCCGATTCGGCAATGTACTGGGCAGTAATGGCAGTGTCTTGCCGTTGTTCCAGCAGCAGATTGCAAGTGGAGGACCTGTGACGGTTACCCACCCGGAAGTGGTGCGTTATTTCATGACCATTCCTGAGGCCGCGCAACTCGTACTGCAAGCTTCATCGATGGGACGGGGCGGCGAGATTTTTGTTTTGGACATGGGCAGACCCGTTCGCATTCTCGACCTGGCACAGAGTGCAATCCGCCTGTGGGGCCTGGTTCCGGGCAGCGATATCCAGATCATGTTCACTGGGTTGCGACCCGGTGAGAAGCTCTTCGAGGAACTCAACCTTGCTGCAGAAGGTCTCAAGCCGACGGCACACCAAAAAATTCGCGTGCTGGATGGCGGACGAACAGATTTTGCCCAGGTCCGGCAGTGGCTCGACGAACTTAATGCGCTCGTCGAATCGCGGAATCTACACGGTCTCATCGCCAAACTGACCACGATCGTTCCGCAATATCGTCCAAGTGCAGAAGTTCGAGCCCTCGCCGACGTCGACCGCTATGACTATTCGTGGAAATACTTGCAGGAACGGGCAGTCCTCTCTCCCGATGCCGCTCCGGCTGCAGCCTAGTTGTCCTGCTGAATTCAACTGAGATGAAGCGTCTTTTCGACATCGGTCTCTCGACGGTCGGCCTTTTAGTCGTCTGGCCACTTCTAGCTCTGCTCGCTTTATGGATAAAGCTCGACTCGAAAGGTCCCATCTTCTATCGCGGATTGCGCGCTGGAAAATGGGGACAGCCATTCCTGATTCTCAAATTACGCACCATGGTGGAAAACGCAGAGCAGTTAGGCGGGGCAGAAACGTCCAGCGATGATTCGAGGATTACTCACGCTGGCAAATTTCTACGGCAATACAAGCTCGATGAACTTCCTCAACTCATAAATGTTCTTATGGGAGAGATGAGCCTGGTCGGTCCACGTCCCGAAGTGATGGACGAGGTGGCCTGCTACACCAGGCAAGAGCAGAACATTCTACGGGTACGCCCTGGAATTACGGATTGGGCGTCACTGACATTCCACCATGAGGGGGAAATCCTTCGCGGCAGCAAGGATGTCCATCTGGCGTATCACGAGAAGATCCGGCCGGAAAAGTTGCGTTTGCAGCTGCAATATGTGCAGAGCCACTCGTTGCTCACCGACATGTGGATCATCTGCCGAACTTGCCGCGCCATTTTTGAGTAGATCATTATGCCTGCGATGCTAAGCAACGAGTACATCGGTTCCGCTGAAGCTCTCGCTGTAAACGGCGGACGGCGCACTGCTACGGAGCCTTTTGCCAGATGGCCATATTACCCGCAAACCGTTATAGCTGCAGTTGCTGAGGTTTTGCGGTCTGGTCGAGTGAACTATTGGACCGGTGAAGAGGGAGAGAAGTTCGAAAAAGAATTTGCGGCCTATTGTGGAGCAAAATACGCCGTTGCCGTGGCCAACGGCAGCGTGGCCTTGGAACTGGCGCTGCGCGCCTTAGGCATTGGTCCGGGTGACGAGGTGATCGTTCCCAGCCGCACATTCATTGCATCAGCGACATGTGTCATGCTCTGCGGCGCAACTCCGATATTTGCAGATGTAAATCTGGAGAGCCAAACGCTGGAAATCGATTCTGTCCGACGCCTGATCTCGCCACGCACAAAGGCGATCATTGCGGTACACCTGGCGGGCTGGCCCTGCGCTATGGATGAGCTCATGGAGCTGGCAGCTCAGCACTCACTTTATGTGATTGAAGATTGCGCGCAGGCGCACGGCGCACGCTACAAGGGACGATGCGTAGGCACGATCGGTGACATAGCCGCGTTTTCATTCTGTCAGGACAAGATTATTTCCACCGGTGGCGAGGGCGGCATGGTGACTACAAACGATGCTGCGCTCTGGGAAAAGATGTGGAGTTACAAGGATCACGGACGCGACTTTGCCTTATCGAAAATGAAACCCGGAACAGGCTTTCGCTGGATCCATAATACGATTGGCAGCAACTTCCGTCTGACCGAAATGCAATCGGCGATTGGCCGCATGCAACTGCAAGAACTTGATGACCAACTGCGAATTCGCCGACATTACGCCTGGCTCCTGACCCGCAGGTTCGTGCATATTCCCGGCCTTCGCGTACCCGTTCCTTCGCCTGATATTCAGCCCGCGTATTACCGGTTCTACGCATTTGTCGAACCGGAACAGTTGGCGTCCGGTTGGAACCGAGATCGTGTTCTCGAGGCCATCTGTGCGGAAGGCGTTCCCGGCGGCGTTGGCAGTTGCAGTGAAATCTATCTAGAAAAAGCTTTTCCGGGCTCAACGCGTCCTGGCGAGGGACTGCTCAACGCAAAGCGACTTGGAGAAACCAGCCTGGCTTTCCTGGTTCACCCGACGCTGAGCGAAATAAATATCCGCCAGACCTGCGATGCAGTGGAGAAGGTCATGAATACTGCAACGTATCCGCATGAGTGGCACTCCGTCGCCTGAGCTGACTTCCATGACACCCGCTTCGCTCGCTGTAACCATCATCGTTCCCATGCGCAACGAAGAACGAAGGATTGGTCGTTGCCTGGACAGCATTCTCGACAACGACTTCGATCATAGTCAGCTTGAAATTCTCGTGCTCGATGGACGCTCGACGGATCGCTCGCGAACAATCGTTATGGAGCACGCTGCGGATTGCGAAAACATCAGAATTTTGGATAATCCCTTGAGAAACGTCTCTGCAGCTTTGAATATTGGTATTCGTAATGCCCGTGGACACATCATTATTATTATGGGCGCTCATGCTGAGTACTCGCGAACCTATATCAAGGCATGCTTGCAAGAACTGAGTGCCAGTGGTGCAGATGTGGTCGGCGGAGTGCTGGAGACAAGGCCAGGTGGACAGAGCAATGTCGCACAGGCGATCGCCCTGATGAGCCAACATCCCTTCGGCGTTGGCGGCTCTGCGTTTCGTACCCGGCAGAAGAGTGGGGTCGTCGATACAGTGCCATACGGGGCGTACAGGCGAGAAGTCTTTGACAAAGTTGGTTTCTTCAACGAGCAACTGGTACGCAACCAGGATTTTGAATTCAATGCCCGCGTCAGCACAGCAGGCGGCAAAATATTTCTCTCTCCAAGAATCAACTCTTGTTATTACAACGTTGCGAGTCTGCGGGCCCTCGTTCTACAGGCATTCAACAATGGACGCTGGCTGCCTCGCATGTGGGTCGCATCATTGGAAAGTTTCCGTTTGCGCCACGCTGTTCCGGCAGTGTTCGTGGGCGGGTTATTGCTCTCGATCGTATCCGGCTTCTTCCACAAACCTTTCTTTCTGCCAGCTGCTTTTGCCTTCGCTCTGTATTCGATTTTGGTCACGATTAGTGCGGGACTCATCGCTCGTCGGCGGGCCGGCAGATTCTTCATCCCTCTCATTGCGTCATTTGTCGTGCATCACATGGCTTACGGTGCGGGGACGCTAGCTGGGTTTTTCGCATGGCGAATGACTTTGCCTGGGATCCCGCTCGAACCTCGACCAACGAGCACTCGGCTGTAGCGTCCGGCATTCTCTGAATATCGACACGCAAAGACCCCCAAATGGCAGCTCAATACATCGCAGAATGCGCTTCAGCGTCCTGCCTGGGTTCTGACCCGCAGGCAGCCTTGCAGTCGGCAGCCAAAACGACGTCCGTCCAGACTAAGGCGCGAAAAGCGCGCAGCACATTCGCCAGCGACGTCCTGAAACTTGTATCGGGATCAGCGTCAGCCCAAGTTCTGACGATTCTCACCGCTCCTCTTATCGCTCGCTTATTCGCACCTGCAGCTTTTGGCATGGCGGCGGTGTTCGTATCCATCACTGGGGTGATCAGCGCAATCGTGGGAATGCGTTATGAACTCTCGGTAGTTTTGCCAGAGAAGGACGAGGATGCAGCAAACGCGATGGCCGTAGCACTCAGCTTCATCGTGCTAACCAGCGGCATCACAGGCGTCCTTCTACTCTTTGGCGGCAGTCGATTGCTGCGGTATCTGCATGCGCCAGAACTTCAACCATTGTTATGGCTCGCTCCCATGATGGTGCTGCTGAATGGAGTGTTTGCGGCGCTCAGCTATTGGAATACAAGGAAGAAGAAGTTCGGGCGGCAGACGATCGCCCAGGTATCAGGCGCGACCTTCTTCGTCGCCGCGCAAGTAATAGCGGGCCTCTTACATCATTCTTCCGGCGGCGTGATCATCACTGCCACGGTGCTCTCGATTCTTGTAAGCACACTTGTTCTCGGGTGGCAGACATCGCTGGAGTGCTGGCAGCTTTTCATTCACAACGTGCGATTCGCCCGGATGTGGGCGACAGTGAAACGGTACAGCAACTTTCCTCGTTACAGCACCGCATCAGCTGTGTTGAATAATTTCGGCTGGCAGGTGCCCACCTTTATGCTGTCGGGTTACTTTTCATCGACCGTGGTGGGTCACTATGCGCTCGGAAACAAAGTCTTGCGTATTCCTGTGAATTTGGTCGGTGCCAATATTGCAACCGTTTTCTTCCAGCATGCCAGCGAGGTTCATCATCAGGGAACGCTGCGCGACTCGGTTGAGCGAATGTTCCGTTACCTGATCGCAATTTTCCTCTTTCCGTCCTTGATGTTGTGCCTGATCGGTAAGGATCTGTTTATGGTCGCATTTGGCGGCCGTTGGGCGGAGGCCGGGGTGTACACGGAGATCCTTAGCATTTATGTGTTGTTCTGGTTTATGGCAGTTCCGCTGGGCATCGCATTGAATGTTCTTGAACAACAAGCGATGGAGTTGCGGTTAGTGATCATGATCCTGCTTACCAGGGTTGTGGCGCTGTGGGTTGGAGGAACGTTAGGCAATGCGCGCTTAACGCTCGCGCTGTTTTCCATCGTTGGAGTTTTGGTTTACGGATATTTTTGCGTCGTCGTGCTCCGCCTTTGTGCTGTTCCTATCGTGAAAATGGCTTCCGCCATGGTGAGAAACACAGCCATATTCGTCCCTGCCGGAGTCATCATCGTCGGCTTGAAATACCTCAATGCAGCCCCGATGATCATTGTCGTAACCTCTACTGCTTTGCTGGGTCTGTACTACGCGCATGTAGTCCGGAGCGACTCAACCGGACGGGAAATACTTTCAGGCATGCTGCGGAAAGTACTGGCCGTCGCCAGCAGCTAGTGAGTTTCTTTGCCGTCTCTCTGCGAATGTATGTCGATCACCTCGTTAAATGTCCAACTTGAACAAGACAAGACCCATTGGTACGCGGGTCATTTACTCGCATTGGGTGCGATTTCCGGCGCTGTTGTTGCATATGCCGGCTGGACGGGTGCGGCCGTGCTCGTGGTATGCGCATTGTTAGTGCGCTGGCCGGTACAGGTGGCTTTAGGAAGTTTTGCGTTGCTATTGCCCTTTGACTCCGTCTCAGCGATCGGTGGAGAACCTACCGGGGCGGCTCTAACTCGGTTTGTGGGCGCATTCGCGGGTTTGGTGCTCTTGTTTGTGGGACTCATCTCCAAGAGGCTCTCGCTTCCACGTCGGCCGGCCCTGTGGTGGTCTTTATTCATACTTTGGGGTGTTGCAACTTTGGGCTGGGCCGCCAACTCCCAGTTCGCATTTGATCGGCTGCCGACGGCACTTTCCTTGTGGCTGCTTTACGTGATCGCTACTGCATTCCGAATCAACGAGGAGGAAATGCGGGTTGTGCTGGTTCTGGCGGTACTCGGGGGGTGTGTAGCTGCCGTCATGTCAGTGCACGAATTCTACAGCGGCACTTTCTACCTCCAGAGCACGAGAAGCTCCCTCATGCTGGGAAATCGCGATACTGATCCCAACCAGTTTGGTGCCAGCTTGCTCTTGCCTCTGTCCCTGACCATCGGGGCCGTGGTGCAAGGAAGGGGCCGAACACTACGTGCGTGCGCGATGCTTGCGATTGCGACATTGAGTCTTGCATTGCTTCTGAGCATGTCGCGGGGAGCGCTGGTAGCCGGCCTTACCGTCATCGTTGTTTACACCTGGCGATTAGGTTTCAACCGCAGGATCGCACTGGCGATTGTCCTCCTTGCCGCCCTGCTTTTGTTGATGCCGCAAGCCTTCTTTGCCCGGCTGGGTCTCAGTGATCGCGGTGCAGGTCGCGTGGACATTTGGACCGCGAGCATGGACCTCGTGCCTCGCTATGGATTATTTGGGGCTGGATGGAACAACTTCATCGTCGCGTATTCGGGCATCGCAGGACACGCGGCATCATTCCGAGGATTCACTCGTGGATCTCACAGTATTTATGTCGGCATGCTCATTGAGGTGGGTGCAGTTGGGCTCATGTTTCTGCTGCTGGCATTTCGTTCTCAGCTACGCGAGGGCAAAACACGTGAGTTGCTGCCCTACGCGGCCGCATGCTGGGCAATGGTGGTCATGGGAATTACTCTCGATGTCGTGTGGCGAAAATCGTTCTGGTTCGCCTGGATCATACTCGCGATGGCTGCGCGTTTGCACGAAAGCAAGAAACCGGCGGTGGCGGCATGAACGTGCTATTGCTGTCGCACATGTTCCCCAACCCTCTGGACCCCTGCGCTGGAATTTTCGTGCTTGAACAAGCCAAGGCAATGCGGGCATCCGGGATCAATCTTCAGGTTGTGTCGCCGATGCCTTGGGCACCGCGCGTGCTGAGGTTTTATCCCAGCGTGCGGAAGTATTCGGTAGTGCCAGCCTGCTGGGAGGTCGACGATTTCGTCGTGCAGTACCCACGCGTGCCGACGCTCCCGAAAAACCTCGGGTTTTCTATCTCGGGCGTGTTGCTCTACCTGAGCTGCCGTTCCCTGCTTGCCAAGCTCCTTCGCAAAGAGCCAGTCAACGTCATCCACGCTCATACGCTTTTGCCAGATGGTTTTGCTGCCATATTGCTGGGGCGCGAATTCGGCGTGCCTGTCATCTGTACGGCTCACGGCTCCGACGTAAACGTATATCCGTCACGCAGCAGGCCGACGCGGTGGGCTACGCAATGGGCGCTCCGGCATGCTGATCATGTGATCACCGTCAGTGAGAATCTCAAAGCCGAAGCACTCGCTCTCGCGACGCCACGAGATATTAGTGCCGTCCGCAATGGCGCAACAACGGCGAATTTTCATCCTTATGACAGAGCTGAAGCACGAAGCAGGCTGAACCTGGATCCCTTGGGTCGGATGGTTACGTTTATCGGTTACCTGCGGCCAGAAAAAGGCATTGAATTCCTGCTGGAGGCGTTTGCAGGCCTGCAGCGCCGCGACACCAGTTTGTGCGTCGTGGGCGACGGGCCATTGCGGGATTCTCTAATTGCCAGAGTGAAACAACTCGGGATCGCAGACAATTGTGTTTTTGCCGGCAAACGCCCCCATTCAGAGATTCCGCTGTGGATTTCAGGTTCAGATTGCGTCGTACTTCCCAGCCTCAGTGAGGGTTTTCCCACGATATTGCCTGAGGTAATGCTCTGTGGTGTTCCAATCATTGCAACCGCTGTTGGGGGCATCCCAGAAGCCATTTGGCATGGCGAAACAGGACTACTCGTACCCAGCAGGGATTCTTCTGCGATTACAAAGAGTCTCGCCAACATACTCTCCGACGAGCAACTCGCTTCTCGCATCGCAAATCGCGCTCGGGACATGGCGAAACGCTCGCTAACGTGGGAGGCTAATGCGAGAAGGATGATTGACGTTTACGAAAACGTGGTTCGCCAGGCTGATCCTTGCGCGATAACCGGAGACGGGCGCTCCGGCCTGCAGTCAGTGTCGATTCATTAGCCGCCTAGATTCCGACTTTTCCGCACCATGGCAACGATTCACACATTGGAATCGGAGATTCCGACACCGTCTGATGAAGCCGCTCCACTGCGCGTGGGCATCCTGATTAATTCATTTCTGATGCCGCACTGGGCATATCACATCCTTAACGAGATTCAGAAGGTAAAAGGCGCAGACCTCGTTGTGATCGTAACTACAGGTGATAAGACCGTAAAGCCAGTTTGTAGTGATCAAGTTGCTCCCAGGCTCCTGCAGTTTTGGCGTGATCTTGACAGAACTTTTTTCTGCAGGCGATCCGCACACCACGACGCGTTTGAGATGGTGCGATTCACGCCTGCAAACGGCGCAGCCATCATTTCTCATTGCGCCCAATCGGAAAATGACAGGTGGAGTACAGACACGCTCGCCAGGCTGCGCGCAATGCAGCTGGACGTGTTGCTGAACCTGTCGTCGACCGAGCCCCGTCGAGAGTTGCAGGGGATAGCAAAACACGGACTGTGGTGGTTCGGGGACGCCGAAGACCTGCTCACTAATCTGTTTTGGCTGCTTTACGAGCAGGAAGCGGTCATTGAAAATACGCTGAATATTTCCTCCAGCGAGTTCGGCACCGCTACGCTTGCTGGCTGCTATTCGGCGGCTGATAGGTACTCGCTCTTCCGCAACCTCACGGAAACATACTGGAAACGGTGGGCTGCTGTGCATCGCGGGCTGAATGAGATCCGCCGTGACGGCCGGCAACCCTATTGGGATGGGTTGGTCACCTTGGCCGCTTCATCTCATAGGACACCCGGAAACGGCCAATGTGCCCGATTGCTGATTCGGCTTCTGGGGCGAATGTTGCGCGATCGCTCTATGAAATTTCTGGAATGCGAGGAGTGGTTCATCGCGTTCCGCAAGATGCTGGCTACGGGGAGGGTCATGCCCGGCAACAGTGATTTCACATTGCTTCGGCCTCCCAGCGGACATTTCTATGCCGACCCCTTCGTGATCGAGAGAGACGGAAAGGCGTCTATATTTTTTGAAGACTATAGCTACGCCTCACGCAAAGCAGTAATTTCTTTCATCACCATCGACAGCGGTGGTGCGTGCAGCGCTCCAGATCTTGCGCTCGAGGAAGATTATCACCTGGCTTATCCGTGCCTGTTCGAACATAACGGTGAGATCTATCTCCTGCCGGAGACCAAGAATCATGGAACGATTCAGCTTTACCGCGCGCTTGATTTTCCTCGTAGATGGGAGCTTTCGCACGTGCTGCGGGAACGTGTCTCCGCAGTGGATTCAACGTTGCTACAGCACAGCGGAAAGTTTTGGCTGTTTACCTCGGGGCTGAACAGCGCAAACCCATGGTTTGATGGAGACAGCGAATTGCTCCTTTTCTTTGCTGACACCCTCCGGGGCCCCTGGATGGCGCATCCCAAGAACCCCATCGCGACGGATGTCCGAAATTGTCGCGGGGCGGGCCAGATACAAAAATGGAACGGTCAGTTGATACGCCCGGCACAGGATTGCTCCACGATCTATGGACACGCGGTCGTTCTGAACCACATCGATGTCCTGTGCGAGAGCGAGTACCGCGAAACCCCTGTCGCGATAATAGGGCCAGATTGGCTCAACCATAATCTCGGGACTCACACCTTCAACTGCAGTCGAAGCTATGAGGTTGTCGACGGCCGCAGACTCGTTGGCCGGCTTTTGAATAATCATCATTCTGTAAGATTTGAAAAAACAACACGGGTGAAGCCGTTGTTCCAGCGGCTCTAATCAAGCTAAGTGACAAGAATATGGGTACCAGCGCGCCTACCAATCTCCGCGTCCCGTCACCACCTCAACACGTGACTGCTGTGCAACACCGTGGCATTGAACGAGTCGATGCCCGCGATTTCCGCGCAGAGATTCTGTCGTTGTTCGAGGCGAATGGAAAGCCATTTTTTGCTGACCAGTTCGATTGGTATTACCGCGACAAGGGCCAACAGACGCCGACTTCCTGGGTGCTGCGCGACAGCAAAGGAAGGATTTTGGGGCTGTGCTCCGTGACCATTCGTAACCTCAGCTTCGGAACTCTACACGTTCGAGCAGGGATTGCGGGAAACCTCGTCGTGGACCGCACTCGCGGCGCGTATCTCGGCCCATTCTCACTGGTAAATGCAATGAAGTGTTTGGTCAATGACAGCGAGATCGACGTGCTGCTGGGAATACCGAACGACCTAGCCTGCCCTGTATTTTCTCGACTTGATTTCAAGATAATTGATCGCTGGACCACTTACGTGCAGATTGCGAAATCACGCGATTTGCTTAGCTGTCATTTTGGGCGGCCGGGAATCGCGGCCAGCGCAATCGTCGACTGGGCAGCAGCTGCTATGCGCGGACTCTCTCACTGGCAACAGGTCAAGAGTTCGGGTTTGCGTGTCATCGAGCTGACTGAAACTGAGCTGGCCCGAGTGCGATTTGAGGAGTGGCCATCCGCCTGGCATAGGTTCCAGACCGTGGCGACGAGTGACTATCTGAAGTGGCACTTTCTCCGCTCACCGATGAACGATTTCACCGCCGTGGGAATCGTCTCCCCTAAGTATGAGGTTTTAGCTTATCTCGTGCTCCGCACCTCCCGAGGCAGGATCTGGATTGCCGATTGCGGGGCCGATCACCGGCGCCTGACGGAGACTTTGGCCATTCTCTGCTTTTGCCACGACCGTCGCGCGCTCGCCGGCACAGTCTGGATTCCCACCTTGAGTTCAGGAGCATTTGCGCAACAACTCGCAAGTTGCGGCTTCGCGAAGATGCCAACCGCGATGGGGGCGTATCCGGACTTTCCCCTAGTGGGTTTCTGGCGGCCCGATCATCCGCTGGCCGATGCCTTCAGCCAACCCTCTTCATGGCATCTGTTTTCCGGATTCAATGACGTCTAATTCGCCCAAGGTAAAGCAATGCCGTTTGACGTCGTAATGCTAACCAGCGCTCATTCCGCAATGGATGATCGTATTTTTTACCGCGAGGCCAGGACTTTGAGTAACGCTGGTTACTCGGTATGTGTTGTCGGGAAGCATCCGCGCTCAGAGCTAATGGATGCGATTCAGATTCGTGCCGTAAGGGCGGTGTCGGCGCGATATCAACGACTGTGGCTCGGAACTTCAATTTTGAAGACAGCACTTGCGCTTAATGGGAAGCTTTCCATTATTCATGACCCGGAACTCATTGGGATAGCGTTGATCATGCGGATGTTGGGCAAGAAAGTTGCCTACGATGCGCATGAAAACCTGCCTGCCCAGGTCCGACAGAAGAATTGGATTCCGCAACCAGTCCGTTGGGCATTGGTGCCAGCTGTCGCAGCTCTAGAGTGGATTGCTTCCCACGCGCTAAGTGGAATCATCGCTGCAGTTCCAGCAATACAAGCTCGGTTTCCGGCAAGAAAGACGGTGCTGGTCAGAAATTTTCCCACTCGCGAAGCGCTGGAGACCTTAGCAGAAGGTCCGCCGATTAGCGATCGTGCAGACGTGGTGATTTACACAGGCGGATTAAGCCAAATTCGTGGCATTCACGAACTGGTGGAGGCGTTTCGCGGGTTGTGTGGCGCCGAACTGTGGCTAGTAGGCGAATTTGACGATCCCACGTTCCGCGATGAAGTTATCTCGAATTTGCCGACGAATGTGAAATGGCTGGGCTGGAGGCCTCATCTGGAAGTGCTGGAGCTTTACCGCAATGCAAAATTGGGAGCGGTGCTGCTTCATTCGACGCCGAATCATCGTTGCGCGCTTCCAGTAAAGCTATTTGAGTATCTGGGGGCAGGTCTGCCGGTCATTGTGAGCAATTTTCCGGAATACGAAGCCTTGGTGCATGGTTGCGGCCTGCTCGTGGACCCCATGAATGTTGTCGAAATCCGCAAGGCGATTAAAAATCTGACGAGCGACGAATCGACACTTCGACGGATGTCGTTGGAAGCGCGAAGGCGGGCGACCGCTGACTTCAGCTGGGAAAGCGAAGGCATTCGCCTCGTGAAGTTCTGCTCCCGGTTGATAGCGCCGAGCCCTGCAGACTTGAGCACCAGCTTGCGAAAGCCTGGTCGACAAACGTCTAGTTTCTAACTTTCTTTTCAACTCTTATTCACGATGCGAATCCTGCTCCAATTTGTCGCGCACCAATCTTCATTGCAGCGCGCCCGGCTTGAATATGCCTTCCGTTTGTTCTGCGCAATCTACGGACATGAACCGGTGATCGACGACATGCGCGAGCAATCCGCAGACGTGATGCTGACGTACGAGCCAGATGCTGGCACACGTAATTGCATTCGTATTACAAATGTCGACCTCATTCGAGCTCTGCATCAGCCGGCGCCCAAGCCAATCCCCTATTCGCAAGGGGATGAGATGACGGTTTTATTCCATGCTCCGGTGGCCGGATGCGAGCCGGACTGGCTAGCAGAGATCTTTGAGTGGGTATCGTGTGCCGATGAATACAGCTGCGCAGAGCACGATTCCGTAGGACGAGTTCCGTTTTCCGCGTCCTACATTGGCCGCCACGGGCTGAACCCGCGTAAGCCTTATGCGGCGGTAGCGATGGCGTTCTTGCAGCGTGCAATTGTTCGAATCAAGCCACAGGCTCCGCTTCGGCCTGACAGTCCTTGCTTGGCGCAACATATTGTCGTCAACACTCACGACGTTGATTTCCTTCCCACGCATGCGACGGTGAGCGGTTATCGTTTGGCCAAAAACGCCCTGATCTCTTTATCGTTGCACCGGACCGTGCAAGCGGCAGTGCAGCAAGCAAAGCGAGCTTTCGGCCTCGCAGTGGGCGGACAAGATCCCCTCAACCAGATCGGCTCTGTCGCTGAACGCGAGCGGGAACGCCAGACCACGGCGAGCTACTACCTCCTCGGTCGCCGCGGACATCGTCGTGACGGCAACTACTCGCTGCTGGAGGCTACTACGACCATGCGCAGGTTGCGAGACTGCGGTATGGAAGTGGGAGTTCACGGTTCATACCGGTCTATTGAAAAGCCAGACGGCCTTGCCATCGAGTTCGAGCAATTCCGTGAGTTGGGCTTTTCCCCGGTTGGTAGTCGGCAGCATTGGCTGCGTTTCAGAATTCCGCAGTTGGTGCGAAGTGTACAAACTGCAGGTGCTGCTTACGACACGTCCATTGGCTGGCCGGACCATGCCGGATTTCGAGCAGGCGCCTGTTTCGCATTCCCGCCATACGATTTCGATCACGAGGCCCCAGCGAAGTTCCTGGAGATCCCCTTGGTATTGATGGACCGTGCTGCGCTTGCATTGTGCAAGCACAACGGCAATTGTCGCGACGATGTTGCGGAAACGCTGGAGGCAAGCCGGCGCTACGGTTGGGGTGGTATCTCCATTCTGTGGCATCCGACAGCATTTGGAGGCGGGCAATATCCGGCGGAAGTGGGCGATCTCTTCTGGAGGTTGCTCGACAGCGCGCGAGAACGTGACGAAGTATGGATGAGTGGTGCTTCTTTCCTGCGCAATGTCTGGCAGCGATATCAAAGTGTAGGACTCTTGGCGACGCGAGGATAGCCATGAATTCAGTTGTGGAAATAGAAACTCCCGAAAAAATGGACACCAAGCTGTCGGAGCAAACCGACGGGCCCGGGCTTTCAGTATCAGCGGGCGGCGATGTCAGCTCGGATGGTGGCGCGGGCACCTTGCGTTACCTCCGGCCCGATGAACTAACCACCATCTGGGACGCGCTCGTTGATATCTCCCCGCAAGGCTCACCTTTTGTGCGCTCCTGGTGGCTCAACGCTATCGGAGGAACAGTCAAGGTTCTTGGATATTTCAAAGGTGGAAGCCTGATCGCAGGCATCCCTCTCTATTCCGAAAAGCGATTTGGTATAACCGTTTACACGATGCCAAAGCTGACTCAGACCCTGGGGCCGGTGCTGGCGTCCTCGCCAGGCAAGCAGGTTGCGGCCCTTTGGCAGGAAATGGAAGTGTTAAGTGCGTTCGCGAAGGAACTGGCAAAATTTCGTGTTTTTTTTCAGGCATTCCATCCTTCGCTGCACAATTGGTCACCTTTCTACTGGAATGGATTCAGTCAAACCAGCCGGGCGACGCAGGTACTCGATTTGACCGCACCTGACAAACTTTGCGAGCGCATGGCAAAAGGGGCACGACGCCACATTCGCAAAGCTGAACGTCATGGAATCGTTATCGAGCCATGTAGCCCTGACGAATTGTGGCAGGCCGAGGAGAAAAGCTTCTTGCGCCAGGGAATGAAGGTGCCGCACTCGGTTGAATACCTGCGAAGTTTGCACGAAGCTGCTGCAGCCAACAATGCCGGCGGATCCTTCGCCGCTTTCGACGGACAGCGGAGAATGCATTGCGCTTGCTTCGCGGTGTGGGATCGCAATCGCGCCTACACAGTTGCAAGTGGAGCAGATCCGGAGCTCCGCGACAGTGGCGCGCATTCCCTGCTGACGTTGTATCTGGCAAGACTCGCAGCCGACAAAAGTCCAGTTCTCGATTTTGCCGGCTCAATGTTGCAGCCGGTTGAATTGTTCCTGCGTAGCTTCGGTGCGGTGCAGATGCCCTACAACTGGGTCATGAAATTTCCCTTGTGGGTGAACTTATACCTGGTAGCCAGACATAAGATCTAAATCTCCGGCAGTGGATGGTTTCAGCCGATTCCCCGACCTGGAGCTTTGGAACGGCATGGTCCTGAGGCAGTATCGCAACGCCCACCGCCTTGGGGAAATTCTGCTGGATACGAATTACTGTACAGGCGCTACTGCCAAGGCCAGGGTTGGTCCGGCGATCCATATTGGTAGGCGCCAATGTCCCAGGCACTCCCGGAGGGAAAGGGACGTTTGCCACCGTCGATATCAAAGGACGGGCCACCAACGCTGGTGCCGGAGTGGATTGCGGGGCTGCCAGCTTGTAACTCGTAATTGCCTTCGCCGTTGGATTGCCAATCGACAAAGATCGTTCCGGAATTTGGATCGACGTTCGTGATGCTTCCGCTGATGCTGGCATTGCCATTCAATGCTGAACTGACGTTGCTGGGCTGGTTTCCATAGAGGAGATTGTCGGTGATGGAGTTATTCGAACCGTAGTTCTGAACAGCATCAATTCCGTAGCCGTGCCCATCGTAGCCCGGTCCGTTATAAACCAAAATATTGTTGTTGATCAGGTTGTTGTTGCTGGTTCCGGAACTACCTCCGGTGCCGATCATCACTCCGCCGCCACATTCGAAGATGGTGTTATTGACAATCGTGGAGTTGCTGACCTCGTGCCCTTGCTCGACTCCCCATCCGGCGCAGTGGAATACCAAGTTATTGCTGATCACGTTGTAATAGGTGTGGACGTAAATTCCGTGAACATACAACGAATCTTGATGTCCCTTGCCGCTGGCATCGATGTTATACACCAGATTGGCGTCCGCAGTCGTATAGGCGGAGCCATTGTCCACGTTAATTCCGGCGCCGCCATTGCCGACGCATCCTGAGCACTGAATGTCATGGACTCTGTTGCCCTGAATGAGTCCGTTGCTGCCGGTCCACTCGATCCCAATCCGCGTATCGGGTGCGGACGAAGTTATGTCGAATCCTTTGACAGCCACATAATTCCCGCTCTGCGTCCACACCATGTCGCAGGTGCTGGTGCATTCAATGACGGCACCGAACTGAACCTGGGAAATGTAGCGAATCGGCGAGGATGCGGTACCGCTGGTTCGGGTGGAAATCGGACCACTGTACGTGCCAGGTTCCACCCACACTGTGGAACCCGGGCCGGCTTGATTGCTCGCATGTTCGATCGAAGCCCAGGGATGACACGCCGAGCCATCATTGCCGTCGCTGCCGGACTCAGCAACGTAATATTGTCCGGTAGCTGGCCCGGCAGAAGACAGTTTTACCGTTGCGTTCGCCGCGACCGAACTGTCATACACGCTAATGGCGGTGACCGTCACACCGCTCTGGGAAGAGCAAGCGGGGGCCGCATACAAACCGTTCGCAGAGATAGTGCCCAAGCTCGAATTTCCCCCGGAGACGCCATTAACCGACCATCTGACTGCAGTATTCGTCGTCCCGCTGACTGTTGCGGAAAACTGTTCGGTGTTCATGCCGGTGACCGTCGCGCTCGGAGGTGAAACCGAGATCGAGATGGGTGCGGATGTAGCGGACACTGTCACCTGCGCCGACGCCGACAGTGACGGGTCTGCAACACTCTGGGCTGCCACTGTTACTGGAGATGCGGGAGCAGACTGTGGAGCACTATAGAGGCCGCTCGACGTGATGGTTCCGTATTTGCCATTGCCACCCGAGACGCCGTTAACAAACCAAGTCACTGCAGGGCTGCTGGTGCCGTTCACCGTCGCACTGAATTGCTGAGACTGATCGGCCTGCAGGGTCACCTGAGTTGGAACAATGCTGATGGCGGCTGCTTCGCCGGATCCGGACATAGCGATGGACTGGTTGCCGTTGAATGATGCATTCGTCTCGATGCTTAAGGTCGCCTGAGCTGCACCAGATTGAACAGGAGTGAAATCCAATGTCAGTTGCGACTGTCCCGAGGCAGGGATCGTAACTGCGCCACTCCAGTTCTTGAGCTGGAATGATGCGGAGCCACTCAGCAAAGCGGACTTCAGCACCAGGTCAGCATTGCCAGTATTTTGGATGGCAAGCGTTTTCGTAGCAGTGCTGTTGAGTGGCTCGCTGCCAAACGCGATCGACGAAGGGGTTATCACTAAACTCGGTGCCGGGTTTGTGTTTTGAGTGGCAGGCTGGGTGTTCGATATGCCTTGACAACCAAGGAGTAATGCGGTCATCAGCAGTGCCAAGGCAACACTCGTGATCTGAGACAGGTGAGGGAGGCGAGTTTTCAACGTTCTTCTCCAGTTTTCTCGATTCTGATAAGCGTGCGGACACGTCTAGTGTCAGACGTTCACGCTTGTTGCGGTACATCTCGGAAGTGGCGTGTACTAACTGGCCAAAAATCTCTACTGCTGAAACTGCGGTGCTGCTTGGTGAGACTCAGGAAAACTTACGATTATGCGGTTGCTGGTGACTAGCAGATAACGTACTTGGAATGTATGGATAGCATCTTCGATTAAGAGTCGTCAACGGTTTGAGAACCTGGTTTTCCTCACCTCAAGAATCGAAAGTACATGATCGTCTCGTCGATTTCGTACAAGAGATTGCTCAACAACAAATTAAGGATCGTTCACCTGACCGCTCTTGCATTGTTGTGTTTTGCAACACATCCAGTGATGGCCATGGGCAACCGCCTGTCTCACAGTTCGAAGTCGACCAATCGCGTCGAGTGCTATGTTGCGCCCAATGGAAACGACATGTGGGATGGTTCGAGTACACGGCCATGGGCGACGCTACAACATGCTGCCGGGAACGCTACGGCAGGCGAAACTATCCATGTTGCTCCCGGAAACTATGCTGGCCCCGTTTTGACTTCGCGAAGCGGACTTCCTTTCGCTCGCATTCGCTTCATCTCAGACAAGCAGTGGGGTGCGGTAATTCGCAGCCACGCCTCGCGCGCGACTTGGGTGAACGATGGCGATTTTGTCGACATCGTCGGATTTGACATCAGCGGTGACGGCGCCATCGGAATCCTCAATCGTGGATCGAATGTGCGAATCATCGGCAATCATGTCCATCACATCGCTTCTCGCGGATGCGATGGCAATGGTGGTGCGGGCATTTTGAATGGCAGCTACTCAGCCAGCGACGATGACGTAATTGGGAATGTGGTTCACGATATCGGTGAGCCGAACAAGAGTTGCCCGCGTGTGCACGGGATCTATCACTCAAATGTTCGAGGACGAATTCTGAATAACATCAGTTACAACAACGAGGGATATGGGATTCATCTCTGGCATGCCGCAACTGACGTGACCATTGCGAACAATCTTGTCTTCAACAACCGCAATGGCGGCATCGTGGTTGGCGCTGGCGATGCTCCTTTCGATAGTTCTCCACTTCACCCCGCAGATCGCGTTCTGGTGACCAATAACATTGTTGTTTACAACCACAATCGTTATGGCATCGAGGAGTTGGGTGTGACCGGCCCGAACAACACGTTCGTCGCTAACCTCGTGTATGGAAATCAGTTTGCAGATTGGAAACTGCAGAGCGGGCGGCAGTTCGGAACAATTACCGAGGATCCCCATTTCATTGCCTATAAAGATGATGGCAGCGGGGATTATCACCTTTCGACCGCCAGCCCGGGAATTGGGAAAGCAAGCACGAACGGAGCGCCGATCTTCGATATCCAGGGATATGTGCGTCCCGACCGCGGCGCATGGGATATAGGCCCGTACCAGTCAGGCGCAGACAATAAAAGCACGTGGCCACCAGAAAGCTGCTTCCCTGATTGTGATTTACGCCAGGTTCGCCAAGAACTGAGAACCCCTCAAAACTAAACGAAGGAATCAACTGCTATGTGTGCGATTGCGGGAATCTGTAATTCGACAAATGCTCCCGTCAATATTCAGTTGCTGAAAGACATGATTGCGATGCTCCGGCATCGCGGCCCTGATGAATGGGGTATTCACTCCGATGCCGGAATCGGCCTGGCGAACGCTCGGCTGAGCATTATCGATCTCAACCGTGGTCATCAACCGCTTTGCAACGAAGATGGGAGTATCTGGATCACGTTTAACGGCGAAATCTTTAACTTCGTTGAACTCCGAAAAGAACTCATCTCGCGGGGCCATATATTTTCGACCCACTCTGACACGGAGGTCATTCTTCATCTCTACGAGGAGAAAGGAGAAGATTGCTTTCGCGATCTGAACGGTCAATGGGGCCTGGCAATTTGGGACGCGCGAGAACGCAAACTGCTGCTTTCGCGAGATCGCCTTGGCGTGCGGCCAGTGTTCTATACGCAGGTCGGGGACAACCTGATTTTCGGCTCCGAGATGAAAGCCCTGTTCGTAAATCCCGCGGTCGGGCGCGAAATCGATTTAGTTGGATTGGATCAGATTTTCACTTTCTGGTGCACGCTCCCGCCGAGGACCATCTTCAACAACATTCTCGAACTCCCTCCCGGCAACACCTTGACCTTTAAAAATGGCCAGATCAGCGTTCATCCGTATTGGCATCTAAGCTTTGACTCGCCTGAGCAAACTCCTGCCGATGATGCTTGCATTGAACAATTAACTGCACTGCTCAACGATGCCGTCCGCATCCGACTTCGTTCTGATGTTCCAGTCGGCGCATACCTCAGCGGAGGACTAGACTCAACCATCGTCACAGCCCTTATCAACCAGGTTAGTACAGAGCAGCTTCGAACTTTTTCTGTCGCCTTCACTTCTGAAGACCTCGACGAAAGAGCCTATCAGCAGGAGGCAGTCCGTTTTCTTCAAACCAGGCATGAGCAGATGGAGTGCGGATATGAGGACATTGTTTCGGTCTTCCCTGATGTGATCTGGCATACGGAAAAACCTGTGATCCGCACCGCGGCTGCTCCACTGTATTTGCTGTCACAACAAGTGCACGACCAGGGCTACAAAGTCGTGCTGACGGGAGAAGGCGCCGACGAAATTCTGGGCGGTTACGACATTTATAAGGAAGCCAAGGTCCGTCGTTTCCTGGCAGCACAGCCGGGGTCGCCACAACGGGCCAAACTCCTGCGGCGGCTCTATCCCTATCAGAGCAACCTCCAGAGGATGCCAGACGCTTACTTGCGACTTTTCTTCCGCGCCACGGCCCAAGACATCAAAGATCCCTTCTTCTCGCATATGCCGCGCTGGGAGCTCACGTCACGCCTAAAAACGTTTTTCTCTGACGATGTGAAGTCAGAACTGGCTGACCACGATGTCATTGCGGAACTGTTGGCCCAGCTTCCCGTCGCTTATTTCGATTGGGATAGTTTTTGCCAGGCGCAATACTTGGAAACAAAGTATCTGCTACCTGGTTACATCTTGTCATCGCAAGGTGATCGAGTTGCTTTGGCCCATGCTGTAGAGGCCCGCCATCCCTATCTGGATTATCGACTGGTAGACTTTGCCAGTACGTTGCCGCCGCGCCTCAAGATGAAAGCCCTCAACGAAAAGTACATCTTGAAATGTGCTTTTGGACATCTGGTGCCTAAGACGATCCTGAAGCGGCCCAAACAACCTTATCGATCGCCGGATGGCAGAAGCTTCTTCGCTGGATTCGGCCCTGATTACCTCATGCAAGTACTGACGCCCGAACGAATCTCTGCCGACGGCATCTTCGATCCCTGGGCAGTTTCAAAATTGATCGGCAAGTTCAGGGCAGGTGAGGCCATCGGAGTCAAAGATGACATGGCACTCGTAGGAATTCTCTCTACACAGCTTGTCCTGGACCAGTTCATCACAAAATTTCAACGTGGAGGATCGTTGTGCACCGAAAACATGCAGAGCTGCGCCGTTTCATAACCAATAATTTCTTGTATGGCCGGGATTGCAGCTTTCGCGATGATGAGTCTTTTCTGGAGATGGGAATTATCGACTCCACCGGCCTGCTGGAACTAATCAATTTCCTCGAAAAGCGTTACGCAATCCAAGTACAAGATGCGGACCTCGTCCCCGAAAATCTCGATTCCATAGATCAGCTGTGTCAGTTTATCGAGCGCAAACTTGAAAGGCCTGGCCAGACACCCGCTTGCTCGGCATTGCAAGGCCAGGCGATTTAGCTGTTCGGCAGGGTGGCGCACTCGGAAAGGAGGATCTATGCAGGTGGAGGAGTTTCTTGAGCACTGTGCAGATGCTTACCCGGACAAAGTGGCGCTGGTGTGCGGCGCGCGTCGCTTGACTTATGCCGAAATCGAAACAGCCGCGAACCAACTGGCTCATTCTCTGGTTGGGTTCGGTTTGGAACGCTGGGACAGAGTGGTGATTTATGCCAACAACTCGGTCGAAACGGTCATAGCCATTTTTGCAGTGCTGAAAGCACGAGGCGTTTTTGTTCTTGTCAATCCCACAACCAAACGGGACAAGCTCGCATACATTTTGAACAATTGCCGCGCGGCAATGCTCATCACGACCGGAAGCCTGGCACGCAATGCTGCCGCGAGTGCTGCTGCCGCTCCGTGCTTGAGAAACGTGATAGTGTCCAGCCCAGTGGCTCAACTGGAGATTGTTCCGATTGCCGGCAAGGAGGTTGTTTCGCTGGGAACGGCGCTGGAAGGACAGCCCAACGGGCGCGTGGGAAAAAGGAACATCGATATCGATCTCGCGGCGCTGATCTATACCTCCGGCTCAACCGGCCAGGCAAAAGGAGTCATGCTGACCCATCTGAACATGGTTTCAGCAGCGACATCGATCACCACCTACCTGGAGAACACGCCAGACGACATCATTATTAATGTTCTGCCACTCTCATTCGACTACGGCCTTTATCAACTGCTCATGGCGTTCAAGATTGGCGGAACGCTGGTGCTGGAGCAGTCGTTTACATATCGCCGCACCATTTTGAACACATTGGTGCGCGAGCATGTCACCGGGTTTCCGATTGTGCCAACCATAGCCTCGATTCTGCTGCAGATGGATCTGGTCAGCTACAGCTTTCCGGATTTGCGCTACATCACAAACACGGCGGCCGCTCTGCCCATCGAGCACATCCGCAAGCTGCGGGAGGCATTCCCTGGCGTCAAGATCTTCTCAATGTATGGACTCACCGAATGCAAGCGTGTTTCGTACTTGCCTCCGGAACAGCTCGACATCCGGCCGGGATCTGTTGGGCAAGGCATGCCCAATGAGGAGGTCTATCTGGTTGATGAGCAGGGAGAGCGAGTCGGGCCACATCTTGTCGGGGAGTTGGTCGTGCGGGGAGCGAATGTAATGAAAGGTTACTGGGAACTCCCTGAAGAGACCGCCAAAGCGCTTCGTCCCGGCCCTTTTCCCGAAGAAAAACTGCTCTACACCGGCGATTTGTTCCGCGCCGACGAAGAAGGATATCTGTACTTCGTGGGCCGTAAAGATGACATCATCAAGACGCGCGGCGAGAAGGTCAGTCCGCGCGAAGTTGAGAACGTTCTGTATTCACATCCCAAGGTTGCCGAGGCCGCAGTCATCGGGGTGTTTGACGAGATTTTGGGAAATGCCATTTGCGCTTTTGTTAGTCCAAAACCCGGTGAAGTCCTTTCTGAGTTGGACTTGCGAGGGTTTTGCGCCGACCGTTTGGAAGATTTTATGGTTCCACAAATCGTGCAGTTTCGGCCAACGTTGCCGAAATCTGCGAACGGGAAAATCGCTAAACGCGAACTCACGATCGAGATCGAAGCCGCGGAGGAGGTTGCAGCGTGAATAGCACCGAAGCCATTGACGCCTCCTGCCTGGAAATTGATCCGGTTTCGACTGCCCATGAGATCGAAGCGGCGATTCACGACATCGTTTTCACCCAACTCCGGCGCAAAGGCGTGGTAGTCGGCATTTCCGGAGGCGTCGACAGCAGCGTGGTTGCGGCTCTTTGTGTGCGGTCTCTAGGCAGTGAGCGCGTCGTCGGCATTATGATGCCCGAACGTGAGTCTGCAAACGACAGCCTGGGTTTGGCTAATCAGCTGGCTGACGAATTAAAAATCTGTAGTGTACTTGAGGACATCACCACTGTACTGGAAGCGGCAGGCTGTTACCGCCGGCGTGATGACGCCATTCGCAAGCTGGTTCCAGAATTCGGCCCAAGTCACAAATGTAAACTGGTAGTTCCGGCAATCGCGAGTGGAGCCCAATACGTGGTTCCTTCTTTGGTGATTGAATCTCCGGATGGTCGGGTGCAAAAGCTGCGGCTGAGCGCGGAAGTGTACCTGGAGATCGTGGCCGCTACCAATTTCAAGCAGCGCGTTCGAAAAATGTTCGAGTATCATCATGCTGACCGCCTGCAATACGCGGTCGCAGGCACCCCCAATCGTCTGGAGTACGAACAGGGATTTTTTGTGAAGAACGGCGATGGAGCCGCCGACCTGAAGCCCATCGCACATCTTTATAAGTCACAGGTATATCAACTGGCGGAGTATCTCCAGCTGCCGCGAGAAATTCGCGAGCGGCCTTCCACGACTGATACTTTTTCGATGCCACAATCCCAGGAAGAATTTTATTTTTCCCTGCCGCTGCGCACCCTCGATCTATGTCTCTTCGGCAAGAATCAGGACCTATCGTGCGAAGACATCGCACGCATGAGCGGGTTGAGTATCGCGCAGGTTCAGACAGTTCTTGATTCCATCGAATCCAAGCGCAGGGCAACCGCCTATCTCCATCAGCCCCCGTTGTTAGTTCAAAGTATTCCCGCGACCCAGCGCAACTAGATCGAAAAAAGTTAAATTCCCTCCCTCACCAGAAAAGGTTCATTCAGGAGGAGATCATGCTCGAAACAGAGTTTGACATTTCGACGCGACTAAGCGTGGAACTGGAGTCCCGCATTCGTCATCACACCGCCCGTGTTGGGATTATCGGCCTCGGCTATGTTGGGTTGCCGCTTGCGCTTTTGTTCAGTGAACAGAAGTTTCCAGTTACCGGTTTTGATATCGACATCAGAAAAATCGATCTGCTCTCCAGGGGCGAGTCGTATATCTGCCGCATCCCCGCGACTGAGATTCAGCTGGCACGCGATCACGGGTTTACCGCAACATGCAATTACTCTCAGCTGGCCGAGATGCACGCAATCATCATTTGTGTGCCGACACCCATCAATGAGCACTGTGAGCCGGATATTTCTTATATCACCAGCACGCTGCAATCGGTAGCGCCTCATTTGCAAGCCGGACAGCTTGTCGTACTTGAGAGCACGACTTATCCCGGTACCACGGAGGAGGTTCTGGTTCCGATGCTGGAGGGTGGTAACCAGCATGGGTTGAAGGTACACCGCAACGGCAACGTGGCAGAGCGGTTGTTTTTCGTTGCGTTCTCCCCGGAACGCGAGGACCCTGGCAACAACACTGTGGCCCGACGCGATATTCCCAAGGTCGTAGGTGGGGTCAGTGAGCAGTCCACCACACTCGCTTGCGCGCTATACGGCGCGATCTTCAACCGCACCGTCCCGGTCTCTGGGCCAGCGACCGCGGAGATGACCAAGCTGTTGGAAAACATCTATCGTTGCGTGAACATCGCTCTAGTAAATGAGCTCAAGCTCTTGTGCCTGCGGATGGGAATTGATATCTGGGAAGTGATTGAAGCTGCCAGCACCAAGCCTTTCGGCTTCCAACCGTTCTATCCCGGACCTGGTTTGGGTGGCCACTGCATTCCGGTCGATCCTTTTTATCTTTCCTGGAAGGCGAAAGAGTGGGATTTTCATACCCGGTTTATCGAATTGGCCGGTGAGATCAACTCATCCATGCCGTACCACGTGGTGGAGGCGATAGGGTCCGCTCTCAACCAGCGTTCTCAGACGTTGCGAGGCTCCGAATTCCTGATTCTCGGAATTTCTTACAAAAAGGATATCGATGACCTGAGAGAAGCGCCCGCACTTACGGTAATTGAGCTGTTGCAGAAAGAAGGGGCGCTGGTCAGCTATCACGATCCCTACTTCCCTACGATCGGCCGGGGACGCAAGTACGATCTGAAAATGAGTTCAGTCTCGCTCGACAATTTATGGCAATACGACTGTGTCGTCATTATTACCGATCACTCCGATTACGATTTCGCGCGCATCGTACGCGAGTCACGGCTGGTTATTGATACCCGCAATGCCACACGCGGCATCGTCTCGTCCAACATCGTTCGCTGCTAATTCAATTAGCGTTCAGGGGTGCCTTATGCGTTTAATCTTAGCCTTTAAGTTTGCGTTCGCTCTCGTGCTGCTGAGTAGCAGGTCCACAGTGAGCGCTCAGCTGACGGTTCCGCCCTATGATGCCCCACGCGGGGCGATCGCAGTTGCCCCCGGTCCACAAGAGCTGAAATCGTCCACCACGGTTCCGACCAGCGCTGAGAACCTTATTATTGGGGCGGGTGATCTTCTTGTGGTCAGTGTCTACGCAGCTCCTGATTTCAACAAAGAAGTCCGCGTAGCTGACTCCGGAGAAATCACGCTGCCATTCATCGGATCGGTGCACGTTGCGGGTCTAACGGTTGAGCAGGCGGAAAAGCTCGTGCAAAAAGAACTGGCGGACGGCCACTACTTCAAAGATCCCCAGGTCTCGATTTTCGAGAAGGAGTACGCCACCCAGGGCATTTCGGTACTCGGCGAAGTGCAGAAGCCGGGAACCTATCCGTTGCTGGGGAATCACGCGCTGTTTGACGCAGTCTCTGCGGCTGGCGGGCTCACCCCAAAAGCTGGTAATACGATCAGCATTACACATCGCAGTGATCCCAAAGACGCGCAAACCGTCACGCTGGCACCCAACCAGTCGTTCACTCCGGCAAACAATGTGCCCGTGTTTCCCGGAGATACAGTCCTCGTGTCAAAAGCCGGCATCGTCTATGTTGTCGGCGACGTTCACATGCCAAGCGGTTTCGTCATGGAGAACTCTCGGCTCACCGTGCTGCAAGCAATTGCGATGGCACAGGGAACGAATACCACAGCCAAGCTTGACAAGGCTGTGTTGATTCGCAAGACCGCAGCCGGTCCGCAGCAAATACCACTTGCTCTGCCTAAGATCTTGGCCGCCAAAGCGCCCGATCTGTCTCTGCAGCCGGAAGATATTGTTTTCATTCCACGCAGCGAAGGCAAAGCTGCGCTCCGGAGAAGCCTTGAGGCTGTCTTGCAAGCCGCAACCGGAGCAGCGATCTATCGCCCCTATTGAGTCCCCCCTTCGCATCTGCTCCCGGCGCGCCATCCAACAAACCCCATAATTATTTTCTGGCCAGAATGGAACTCGCACATTGGCAAAGACAATAGCCTTCCCAAAAACTCCGAAGAAACCGGCGCCTGGTACCGAACCGGTGCCCGTCATCGCGATCGGCAGCGGGCTGACTCTGAACGGAGTGATTCGAACCTTGGGCCGTGCAGGTTTGCCAGTTTACTGCGTCTGCCCAGGCGATGATTTCGTTCTGCATTCGAAGTGGTATCAACCACCCCTGTCCGGAGGCTGCGACCTGAAACCCAATGGGCTCGAAAAGTTCTTGCGCGGCCTGGGTTTCGAACAGGCAGTCTTGATCCCATGCTCCGATGATTGGGTGCGAGCCACGATCACTCTGCCGTCAGATCTGGCTCAGCGCTTTCTGACCAGTATGGCAACTACGGAAGTCGTCCAGTGCATGCTGGACAAGTGGAGATTCAACGACCTACTAGTACGTGCAGGCATTCCTCACCCGGAAACCATACTGCTGCAATCGTACGAGGATGTGCAAAACCTGCCAGACAGCTATTTCGGGGATCGGATCTTCAAGCCCGAATCGTCGCTTGAATTTGCCATGAAGCATGGAGTGAAAGGTTATCTCGTGCATGGCCGCGCCGAAGCTCTTGCGATTGCCGCAACCATCGATTACCCCATCATGCTGCAGGAGTACATTCCTGGTCCTCCAACTGAAAGTTACTTCGTTGATGGATTTGTGGACCGTCATGGGCGTGTGTGCGCTCGTTTTGCGCGGCAACGCATTCGTATGTACCCGCCGTTCTTGGGAAACAGCAGCCTTACTGTAAGCATTTCGGCACAGCAAGTTCGCGATGGGCTTGTAGGCCTGGAGCGGTTGTTGGCACATGTCAACTACCGCGGAATCTTTAGCGCCGAGTTCAAGCACGATTGCCGGGATGGCTTGTTCAAACTACTGGAAATCAACGCGCGACCCTGGTGGTACATCGAGTTCGCAGCGCGCTGTGGAGTTGATGTATGCGGTATGGCGTATGCGGATGCCCTCGGGCATTCTGTCGAGCCCGTAGAACATTACCAGACTGGCCGGTCCTGCACATTTCTCCCATACGACATTCATGCCTGCCGCGCTTTGAACCGCGACAACGGGTTTCGCGTTTGGCAGTGGATTGAAT
Organism: Terriglobales bacterium; assembly: GCA_035623255.1. Lineage (GTDB taxonomy): Bacteria > Acidobacteriota > Terriglobia > Terriglobales > Acidobacteriaceae > JAFAGX01. The sequence continues at coordinate 69,022 of DASPTU010000004.1, forward strand.
CATGGGCAGGAGCCGACGATGCCTTGTTCTCGCGCGATGATATTGGCCCTGGAGTCGCGTTCATGCGACACACCGGTCAAATCGCCTTGCGGCGCGCTTCCCACTGGTCCAAAGCTGCCTGACCCGGCGCAACCTTGCTGACCGCGGCGAAATCGCCAATTCATACTGACAGCCCTCCCTCGCACAACACCTGAACTAATCAAAATCAGGGCGTTTGCTGGCTGCCGAACAAAGCTCCCATTCTCGAACGGGATTGGGAGCTTTTTTATTGGCTTGGAACCTCTCGTCAGGCGACTCCATGACAAGTCCAGAAGAGTAGTGCGGCTTCGGTTGGGCACGGCGATTCGACAGTGCTAGACTGCTGGAATGGCTACCAAGAGAAAGGCTAAGAAAGCGAGGAAGTCCGCACGAACCTCGGGTAAAAAGACCCGGATGAAGAAGCATACCCCCAAGAAGAAAATCAGAAAAAAGGCGACTGCAAAGCGCAGAATCGTCGCAGGCTCCAGAAAGAAAGTGGGAACCACCGGGCGTCATCGAAGAAAGCCGAGTCGTAGCAAGAACCGTCCAGCGCCTGCCGTATTGGAACAGGAAGATCCAGGACTGCGTTCCGGCGGACAGTCAGGAGACTTGCAGGGATTGCCTGATGTTGAGATCGCCGACTCCGAAAGCGTTGACGAGTTGATCGAGGAAGGAAACGCTTTTGAGGCCGGCGTCGTGGACGGGGTCGAACATGCAGAAGACGATCAAGAGAGAGAAGTCCACACCCACGAGGTGCCGGAGGATGATGTGCCCCCGGAATATCAGGATATAGATTGACGGCTTGATCATGGGGATCCACCCAACTCATATAATTGAACCCGATTTTCGACTGCCCCTCCCATCATATTCAGGCACGCGGACAAGCTCGATTGGACCAGTCGACGTAACTAAACCGCGGCGCATTTCGTTCTGACCATGAGCCAGCACTCGCTTTTTCAATCCCATCGCGTGTGAAGTCCGGAATTCGCGGAACCTTCTAATCACAATGCTACGTGACCAATGTCACAGACTTTCTGTGCCCGCTGTCACAAAATGTTGGACCATCCCGGGTGCAAAACTGTCTTCCGCAGCTCGGTTACAACGCTAATTCGAAATGATGGAGGGTCAATACTTCATGAAAGCCCAGCTCAGAATTGCAGCGTTTACTCTGTCGTTGTTACTGGTTGCACTGGCCTTTATACGCTCAGCACCGACGGTGGGGGCTTCCGCTACTGGCCAAATTGTCGGGACGATAAAGCTTGACGGGCAAGCTCCGCATCTGAAGCCGATCGACATGTCGAAGGATCCCGCCTGTGCGCAGGCAAATGGCGGAGCTCCGGTGGCCGCAGAGAACGTAGTGGTCGGTGCAAATGGTGGCCTCGCCAATGTTGTCGTTTATATCTCACAGGGGCTGGCCGGCAACGAAGGAGCAATTTCATCGCAGCCTGCGACGATCGATCAGAGGGGCTGCAAGTATGTTCCGCACGTGGTCGCGCTCAATGTCGGACAACATATGACAGTTCTGAATAGCGATAAGACTGCCCATAACATTCATCCTCAGCCAAGCCCAACGGGCGGAAACGGTCAGTGGAACAAATCCCAAACGGCGGGGGCTGGACCGATCGATGTGGCGTGGGCGAATCAGGAAGTAGCAATCCCGGTGAAATGCAACATCCATCCCTGGATGCGGGCTTACATCGCGGTGGTCAAAGGGCCGTTCGGTGTGAGCAATGACACCGGTTCTTTCAGGATGGATAACGTGCCGCCTGGCACTTACACCCTCACTGCCTGGCAGGAAACTTTCGGAACGCAGACGCAAGTGGTAACAGTCGCAACTGGCAAGCCCGCCACCAGTGATTTCACTTTCAAAGCAAAGTAAGCGGGAACCAGCAGGCCGCGAGTTTGATCGCGGCCTGCAAACTTGACCGGCGCCACTGCCGGTTTTTGGGGTGAGGAAATCATGGCTGGGAAAATCTTTGCGGTTGTCGTTGCGCTAATTACGATTGTTACCGCGTACTGTGTGATAGCCCATGTTTGGTGGATGCCCGTCGACATCTCCGTCCACGGACCCAAAATCGACCACCAAATCGAAGAAACGGTGCTTGTCGCCGGTTTGCTGTTCATTGCCGGTCAGGTCGTACTCGCGGCATTCGTATTTCTCTACGGCGGCGCACGCAACAGAATCAAGCAAATCCCCGGCGGCGCGAAACCCCTCATTGTTTTTGCCTTCCTTTTGGTTGGGACCGAGATAGTCGCGCTCTCGTTTATTGGTTCGAAGGCGTGGGGTGCCGTTTATTTCGAGGCGCCTGATCCAGCCTCTATGCGCGTCGATGTCCAGGCCGGACAATTTGCCTACTATTTCCGCTATCCGGGGCCTGATGGCAAATTTGGATCGCTGCATCCTGACCTTATTAATGAGGGAAATCAGAACTACTTCGGCCTCGACACCGACCATGATGCCGATGCGAAGGACGATATCGTAACCGCCGAGCTTGCCATTCCAGTTAACAAACCGATCCTGCTCACGCTCCACTCCAAAGATGTGGGACATTCATTTTATGCACGCGAGCTCCGGATTCAGCAGGATTTCGTTCCAGGGCTCAACATCCCGGTTCACTTCACCGCCACGCAGACGGGACGTTTCGAGATTGTCTGCACACAGCTGTGTGGATTAGGGCATTACAACATGAAGGCATATCTGTCGGTGCTTTCGCCGTCCGATTTCGACGATTGGCTCAGAAAACAAGCAAGTATGCAGTGAGATGTGTTCGCCGCCACGGCGGAAAAGAACATTTTTCTTGGGGTGAAGATCATGCCAGCAACAGCAGCGCAAGCGGCAGTACACCATGCACCGCCGCAGGGTTTCATTCGCAAGTACATCTTCAGCGTTGATCACAAGGTGATCGGCATTCAATACTTGACCATGAGCTTGGTCGCCGTCTTCGTAGGGATGGCGCTTTCCTGGGCAATGCGTATTCATTTGGCCTGGCCGGATGCGCACATACCGTTGCTCGGCTGGCTTTCGCCGAGCGGCGCCCCAGGTGGGCTGATGACGCCGGAGTATTACCTGTCGCTGATGACTATGCACGGGACCATCATGGCGTTTTTCGTCCTCACGGCGGCGCCGCTGGCAGGATTCGGAAATTTCATTTTACCGATTCAAGTGGGAGCGGCCGATATGGCCTTCCCACGCTTGAATATGTCCTCATTCTGGGTCACATTGGTCGGCTTCATTCTTGCCTGCGCAACGTTCTTTATTCCCGATGGTCCACCGCTTTCCGGCTGGACCGCGTACGCACCCTTGAGCGCGGTAGGTTCAGTCGCTGGCCCCGGCCAGGGATGGGGCCAAAATCTGTGGGGACTCTCCATCGTTTGCTTCTGTATTGCTTCACTCTTGGGAGCGCTGAACTTCATCGTGACTACGCTCGATCTACGCACGAAGGGCATGACGCTACCGCGTTTGCCACTTTCCACGTGGGGATGGTTCATCGACGCGTGGGTAAGTTTGCTTGCGTTTGCGGTATTGTTGCCGACATGCCTGTTGCTGGTTCTGGATCGACTGGCCGGTACCAGCTTCTTCATTCCCTCTGGCTTGGTAATTAATGACCAACTGCAGCCGCATTCGGGCGGCTCACCGCTGCTGTTCCAGCATTTGTTCTGGTTCTTCGGACACCCGGAGGTATACATCATCATTCTGCCTGCCTTCGGGATCGTGTCCCACATCATGCCCACATTCATCCGCAAACCGCTGGTTGGCGGATGGAAGGTGATCACCTTTGCCGAGGTTGCTGTCGGCACGCTCAGTTTCGTTGTCTGGGGACACCACATGTTCGTGAGCGGCATGAGCCCATTTATGGCAATGGTGTTCTCGGTGCCGACACTGTTCATCACAATCCCATCGGTGATTGCCGTGTTGGTCTGGGTGTTCTCGCTGTATCACGCCAACATCCGATTCGATACCCCGTTGCTGTTCAGCCTGGGTTTCGTTTCTCTGTTTATCAGTGGCGGTATCGGGGGATTCTTTTTGGCGCAACCGTCGACGGACTCCTACCTGCACGCGACCAGCTTCGTCGTGGGACATTTCCACTTCACCATGGGTCTCTCGGCCATTTTTGCAACCTTGGCCGGCTTCTATTACTGGTTCCCGAAAATGTTTGGCCGCATGATGAACGAAAAACTTGGCAAGGTGCATTTTTGGCTGAGTTTTGTGCTGGTCTACTGCGTCTTCATGACCATGCATCTGACCGGGTTCGCCGGAGCAGTTCGGCGCTATTCGGCGCTGGTAGACGACTTCATGGTGCCACTGATCCCCGCGAACAAGTTCATGACGATTGCCGCATTGCTGCTCGGAGCAACGCAGTTCATTTTCCTGTTTAACGCGATCTGGAGCCGCTTCAAGGGGCCGAAAGCACCGAACAATCCCTGGGACGCAACGACGCTCGAATGGGACACGACCTCGCCGCCGCCCTTCGACAACTTTGGTGGAAGACAAATCACGGTTTATCACGGCCCGATGGAATACGACGGAGAGGCTAGCGTCATGCAGACTTCACCGGCAGAGTCGGTGGCAGGAACCTAGCCGGGTCGCATCGTTGTCAATGAGTCCTAAGCTGAAGCCAAGGGGGACATTGTGAGTCAATCCGCTATCGCGGCTGTAACGCACCATGAAGTGGTGATGGAAGCGTCACCATACGCCATGGACAAGAAGAAACTGGGGATGTGGGTGTTTATTGTTTCCGACGCCTGCAGCTTCGCAGCATTTCTTTTTGCCTACGGCTATATGAGGGTCGGGGCGCCGGTATGGGGCACTCCGTTCGGGTTTTCATCCATTTTGAATGGCGTTGTGATGACCGCGGTCCTGCTGTCGAGCAGTCTAACGATGCTGGCCGCAACCCACGCGTCGCAGACAGGCGAGAAGGCCTCGGCCGGAAAATGGCTGGGCATAACGATGCTCCTGGGCACCATTTTCGCGGCCCTGCATCTTCGCGAGTGGTTCAAGCTGATCGCCGAAGGCTGGCGGCTCTTTTACAACCCGGCTGGCGGCGCGGCGCAGTTTGGCGCCGCGTTCTTCAGCGTGACTGGTTTGCATCTAACCCACGTCGTCACTGGCGTGATCGTGCTGGCATTTATCGCGCGCGGGTACAGGCAGGGACGCTATGACGAAACCCATGTTGAGACCGCCGGTCTGTACTGGCACTTTGTCGACCTGGTATGGATGTTCGTGTTCCCCCTGATGTATTTGATGAACGCCCACTGAGAAGGCAGGAGGCAGCAATGTCATCGAATCGCGAGCTGACCATGAGTTCCTACGTCGGGATCGGCATCGGCCTTATGGTGATTGTATTGATTGAGGTAATCCTCACCTACCAGCACCTGCCAACGCGGACGCTGCTGTTTTCAGTGCTCTCCCTGGCGTGCCTCGAGGCATTTGTGGCGATCATGTACCTGATGCACGTGAAATACGAGCGGCCATTGTTGTTCTGGACAATATTCCCAGCAACGCTGTTCGTGTTCGTATTCCTTTGCTACATCTGGCCGGATGCCTTCCGCATGTTCAGCATGCGTCTGCTGCAGTAAGGAGTCTGATTGTATGGCAACCACACTTCACGAACCTCCGCAAATTGATTTCCCGCCAAATGGCGGAAGCGGGGGTTACATCCCGGCAGACGGCGATCTGCGCATGGTCCGGGCACATCCGGTGGAACCGGCCAAGACAGGCATTTGGGTGGCGTTCGCTGCGATCACCATGTCGTTTGCCGCGCTCACAAGCGCCTTGGTTGTACGCCAAGGCACGGCCCTGGATTGGCAGCACATTACGCTGCCTCCGATTCTTTATTTCAACACCCTGATTCTGCTAATTAGCAGTCTCACAATCGAATTGGCTCGACGCCGCATGGCAGCGTATGCTCGCGGTTTTGAAACCCAAATTGCAGAACCAATGCGGTGGTTAACCATAACCTTCGCCCTGGGATTGTTCTTCGTCGGAGGTCAGTATGTTGCATGGCTTCGCCTGAGAGACCAAGGCCTGAATCTCGCGACGAATCCCAGCAGTTCATTCTTTTACGTCTTCACAGGCGTACACGCACTGCATGTACTGGGTGGTATTTGCGGCTTGATTTATGTCATCGATAAGCTCAGGCGTTCTGTCCTGCATCGCGGTACATTTGCTGCTGCTGCGCAATATTGGCATTTCATGGGCCTTCTGTGGTTGTACCTCCTCTTTGTTCTAATAACCAAGCTTTAGGAGGAACGGAGTGCACAAACTACTGCTTGCAAAATCAACGCGTGGAATTCAGGTTGCTGTAGCGGCACTGTTCGCGCAGGCGCTTCCGCCCGCAGCATTCGGCCAGGGTTGTGCTCTCTGCTATACGCAGGCTGCCGCTTCAGGAGCGCGCATGATCCAAGCTTTACGCAGCGGGATCGTGGTTCTCATCATCCCTCCGATTTCGATGTGTCTGGGAGCAATCTTTCTCGCGTATCGCAAGCGCAACCAATTCAGTCAGGGTGACTCGGCCGTCGATTCCGGATCCGATTGGTAATACCGGCTAATTTTGCAACGATGAACCGTCTTCGCTCCAAGCTACGCGACTATTACACGCTCACCAAGCCTGAGGTAAACCTGCTGGTCCTGATGACGACGGCGGCCGGGTACTATCCCGCCTGCCGCGGACCTCTGAACGTCAGAGGTTTGACGAACACCCTTATCGGAACTCTGCTGGTCGCCAGTGGTACCGCTACATTGAATCAGTGGTCGGAACGGGTCTGGGACGGCCAAATGCGCCGCACTGTCAACCGGCCGCTGCCGGCCGGACGAGTGAGTGCTCCCGAAGCCTTCCTTTTCGGAGTTGTCCTAAGCGCCCTAGGGAGCGCGTACCTGGCGGGCACGGTCAACCTCGTTACGGCCGGGCTCGCCCTCTCGACACTGCTTTCCTACCTTCTGATATACACCCCGCTGAAGCGCAAGACTCCCCTGTGCACTTTGCTCGGCGCTTTTCCCGGCGCAATGCCCGCCCTTATTGGTTGGGCTGGCGCTTCGCAGACGCTGGATGCACGGGCATGCTTGCTTTTTGCCATCCTCTTCCTGTGGCAATTCCCTCACTTCCTGGCAATCGCACTAATGTATCGCGAGGACTATGCTCGGGCAGGTTACAAGATGCTGCCTGACTTCGACCTAGATGGCCGTTTCACTCGGGGCGAAATTCTTGCCTTCTCGGCCGCCCTGGTCCTGACAACTTTGTTCCTCGGGTTTCAAGCTGGTCCACTCTACTTGACCGGATTGGCATTGGCCGGCATATTCCTGTTGTCCGCCGCTTTGAGGCTGGCTACAACCGCTAGCAGAAAGTTCGCCAGCAGAGTGGTCCACGTGTCAGTCATCTACTTGCCGGTCGTTTTGGCAGCTGCGGCGCAAATAATAAAGATGCCGCGATAAGCGCGAAAGCCATTCCTGCAACCGGGGCCGGAAGAAGCAAAAGCTGCCACGCAGCACGACGGTAACTTCTCGCTGGAATTCTCCTAAAGTTCTTGAGTGTCTTGAGCCGATAACGTAGGGGATTGGCCTGCCTATGTTCTGTGAGAACAGAATTAGGCCGGCGCTTGACCGCATCTGGAGTGGCGCCAGGAACCTTGATGGAGCTGACCTTTACCATCCTGCGGCTTTCGGCCATGATAGCCGCTCTTCCGGTCGACACGCGCCCGGTGTCCCCCGTGGCGGATGGGTCGGTGTTCCCCTTTGCGCTGCTGGATCACTGGACGGTTTATCTTGTCTTCGTTCTGATTGCCCTCCTCGGCTATCAGCAATGGCGGGTCTATCAATATCGTCAGAGTGCAGCCAGGCGGGAAGAACTGTTTCGGATCGTTGCCGAAAACGCAGCTGACATGATTGCGCTCGTAGATCTGAAAGGGCACCGTTTGTATAACAGCCCGGCCTACGAGAAGGTATTGGGATATAGCCCAGAGGAACTGGCGAAAACTCCGGTTTTCGAGCAGATTCACCCGGATGATCGCTTCAAGGTCTTGGAGGCCGGACGCGAGGCTCGTCGCACCGGCATCGGCAAGAAATTGGAATACCGCGTCCGCCATAAGAACGGTGCGTGGCGCATATTGGAATCAACTGCGAGCCCAATCAAGAACGAGGTCGGAGACGTAGAAAAACTCGTCATCGTGAATCGCGATATCACCGATAGGAAGCGTGCCGAGCAGCAAGTCGAACAGGATTCTTTTTTCGACGGCCTGACCGGTCTGCCGAATCGCCGGTTGTTCCTGGACCGGCTGGGGCGATCCTTTGCCCGGGCACAGCGGCATCCGGAATATCGGTATGCGGTCTTGTTCGTCGATGTCGATGGCTTCGAGCAATTCAATCGAACCTTGGGACCGCAGGTCGGCGATCAAATCATCACCGAGATTGGACAACACCTGGCAAGAATTCTGCGTACTGACGATACGGTAGCGCGCCCCAAGGGCACACTCCCAATTCCCGATGCTTTGCTTTCACGGTTAGGCGGCGATGAGTTCACCATTCTGCTCGAATTCATCAACGATCCGAGTGATGCCATGCGCGTGGCACAACGAATTCAACTGGCGGTAACTGCCCCCTTTCGCGTCGATCGCCACGACGTCAAGACCTCCGTCAGCGTAGGTATCGCCCTCAATAAACCCAACCAGGAAAGTTCGGAAATTCTGTTGCAGGAAGCAGACGTTGCCATGCGCCGCGCCAAGGCGTTAGGGGGTGCACGCTGTGAGCTGTTTGATGAGGCTTTGCACACGCGCGCGGTGAACCGGTTGCGACTGGAAACCGAACTGCGAACGGCAATCGACCAAAATCAATTTCAGATTTTGTATCAGCCGATCTTTAGTATCAGGAACAGGAACATCACTGGGTTTGAGGCGTTGGTTCGATGGCAACATCCCGAAAAAGGATTGATTTCGCCATATCAGTTCATCGAAGTAGCCGAGAATATTGGCCTGATCGTTGCCATTGGGAACTGGGTTCTATGCGAGGCTTGCAAGCAGATTCGTCGTTGGGAATCTAAGTATTTGCTACAGGATGGCAGCAAGCTAACTGTGAATCTCTCCGCCCGTCAGTTCAGTCATCCCGAACTCGCGGCCGACGTCCGTGCCGCACTGCAGGAGGCAGACATCGTCCCTTCTCGGCTGCAGTTGGAGATTACCGAAGCAGTCGCGATGGCCGACCCCAGACTCACGTCCACGGTTCTGGAGCAGTTAAAGCATCTCGGGGTCGGCATCAGTATTGGAGACTTTGGCGCCGGTCACTCCTCCCTTAACTGGCTACGGCGCTTATCCATCGATGAGTTGAAGATCGACCGTTCCCTCATCGCCAGTATGCCCAGCGACCGCTGCAGTCGGGACGTGGTGCAGTTGATCATCACTGTCGCGCGCAACCTTGAGCTTCAGGCTGTCGCGTCCGGCATCGAGAGTGCAGTTCAACTGAATCTTCTCGATAAGATCGGATGCGCACTCGGGCAAGGCTACTTCTTTTCACAGCCGCTGCAACCGTCTCGCGCAGAGGAAATGCTATACGAACAGTGTGTTCGTTCCTAAGTAGGTCGCTGTACTAAGGTGGTTCTACCGTGATTCCGCCGACTTCCAGTGATGCCACAGGGTAACGTACTATTCCTGACCGGCTGACGTCGAGGTTGGGATTACATCAGAAAGAAACAACGAAGGTGTTGATGCACGAGAAGTGATTCAGACGGTCACTGGGCTATCTGGATGAACTCGAATACTCTTCAACTCCAGGACCGATTCGATACCGTTCATCTTATCTGCGATCCGTCGCAGGAATTTGGCCGCTCTACCCGGAATGACACGCCGCATATCGTCGGGCAACTCCCGCACAATGTCTTCGTATTTACCGGAAATGGAGACAACAGAGAATCCGAGCGCATCGGCAATTTGGCAAGCCAAACTTACCAGGCCAACAAGATCCAGACTCTCACTCTTTCTCGGCTCATGATGGTAGGATGCAACCTCAATGAACGTCAGCGGAAGATTCCACGTTGTCACCAGTAAACCGCCTGCTTGACAGTGGTCCATTCCGAACAAATCACGCTCGGCCTGCAGAATGGAGCCTGGATCGAGCGGCCCCTGTTGTCGCAGCTTGTTATATCCTTCGGGAAGAATCATAGCCAGGGCCAGTCGTCCGATATCGTGAATGAGCGCCGCCGTATAAGCTACGTCTTTGTCGATAGCGGTAGTCATTGCCAATTCTTCGGCGATTGTGGCGGAAGCGAGGCTGTGGCTCCAGCAGGCCTTCAGAATAGGAGCTTCGAGAGACTGTCCGATGTAGGTCTTCACCGCCAGCGTCAGCAGCAGACCTTTCACACGCTCGTAGCCCAGGAGCATCACCGCCTGCAGCGTGCTGGTGATTTCCGAGCGTATGCCGTAAAGGGGAGAATTCGCCAGACGAAGAATCTCGGTAGCAAAAGCCTGATCCATAGAGATCAAGTCGTGCAAATCACGGAGCCGACTCTCCGGCTTGGAAACCAGCTGCAGAGCCTTGACTGCGACTCCGGGAAAGGGAGGTAAGTCAACTAATCTGAGCTGGTTCGCGGCTTTTTCAACGGCGTTCAAGGCGTCCTCACGAATGCTTCCAGCTTCGCCCGCCAGGAGCCAGTCTGAAGCCTGCCGGTTTGACCTGTCTCCTGCTGCGTGAACTCTAAAATCGGCACCTCCCACATGTTTGCCCACGTGACGGAAGTCACCCCCATGTCGCGGGTTTTGTAACGAAATTCTAATCTTGGGAAGTTCGATGCTGTGGGGAACCTGACGCTGATTTTGCGTGATCAGCGCTCAGCGGACGCCGCTCCGCTCCGCGAAACCCAACTCGTCGAACCTTTCAGCGCTAAAGGAAGGTAGATCGTGACCCAAGTGCCCTGGTGAAGTTCACTATCCAACTCGATTGTCCCGTTTATCGCCAGCACATTGGTCTTCGCCACATCAAGCCCAACTCCACGCCCCGACAAATCATTGACAAGTTCGCGCGTTGTAAAGCCGGGGCGGAACACATATTGCAGAACCTCCTTCGGGTTGAGCCCCCGGATCGTCTCCGGGGAAGCCTGTTTCAGTGCGACTGCTTTGCGAGCTATCCTTTCCGGGTCGATGCCGGCGCCATCGTCGCTGACGGTGATGACGATCTGGTCTTCCTGCTGGCGTGCGCAAAGTCGAATGGTGCCCTTCGATGGCTTACCGGCGGCAATGCGGAGTTCAGGTGTCTCGATCCCATGGTCAAGTGAGTTGCGCACCAAATGTAGCAGTGAATCACCAAGACGCTCGACCATAGCTCTGTCAATTTCGATGTCCTGGCCGGAGGTCACTAGCTCAACCTGCTTGCCAAGCTTATTGCCGATGTCATGAACTACGCGAGGTAATTTGCGAAACAGGCAATCAATCGACACCACGCGAATTTTTGCCATCGAGATCCGCAGCCGCTCGATTAGATATTGGAAATGGGCCGTGATGTCATCCAGCTCCGAGGATCTTGGGTGGCCCGCTGCGAAATCGCGCGAGATTTCAGCCAGGCGGTCCTGCGCCCCACCAATATCACCCGCTATTTTCAGCAGCTCATCGAGCTTGCCCACTTCGATTCGGACGGTAGGAGCCGGATGTGCCCTGTGAGCCAATTCCTTTTGTCGCAGCAGGGCATCGCCTACCTGTACCGGTGAGGCCAGCCCCCGTTCGATCAAAACTGTGCCAAGCCTGGGAGCTTCCGGCCGCGCGGCCTGTTCGGCCAGTGCAGCATCAAGTGATGTTTGCGAAATGATGCCTTGCTGAACCAGTAGTTCTCCCAGCGGCGGAGCGATCACATGTGGCTCCCGCGCATTCTGGAGTTGCCTCAGGACGGAATCGAGATCGTAGGATCTGTAGACACCCTCTGCCAGGTCACCAAGAATCTCACCCAATGCGTCACGTGCCTTCAGCAATGCGTCGGCGACGGGCTTTAGTTCGATCTCACCGCACCGAATGGCTTGTAGAACACTCTCGGCGTGATGACACAGGCAGGTGACAGGCTCAAAGCCGAAGAAACCAGCGGCTCCCTTGATGGTGTGCATGGTCCGGAAGACGCGATTAAGCAACCCGACGCCATCAGGGTCCGATTCCAGCGCGACCATGTCGCGATCCATTTGTTCCAGGCCTTCTCGTGCCTCGATAAGGAAAGCGTCCAACAGTTCGCGGTCTTGTGCAAGATCGTTATCCACAACTGACCTCTATGCAACGTCTCCAGGAAACACCGGCTATGACAGCCCGCAACTGCAGATCACACTCGGAGTGCCGGAACGATTTGCATTTTCACCTGGTCCGGAGTGAAGGGTTTTCGGATATAGCCTTTTGCGCCAAGCGCCAATGCTTCAAGAACATGCTTCTCCCCACTCTCGCTGGTGATCATAATCACTGGTACTGTCTCAAAGCCCGGCTCAGTTCGGAGCAGCTTGATAAATTCCAACCCGTTCACCACGGGCATGTTGATATCGCACAGAATCAGGTCGACTTTGTTTCCTTTAACAACCGCCAAGGCTTCCTCACCGTTCGCGGCTTCGAACACGCTGGCCAAGTCCATTCCCGCCTGACGCAGGCATCGCTCGATAATTTTCCGCATCACCGGAGAATCGTCGACAATCAGCGTGCGAATTGCTGCCATTTTTTGTCTCCTGACCGCAGCCATCGACGCAGTTCCAATGACATCGAACGTTTAGACCTGGCCGCACGCTTACCGGATCGATCACAGCTTTAGCGGCAATGTCTTATCGGCAATTCAACTTTTAGAGTTCAGGTCCGATTAGGGGACCTCGCGACTAGCAACGGGTAAACCATTGCCAAAGTGAAATTAGATTTGCTCATCCCAGAGCCGCAAGACAGAGCGTCAGAAGCGGTACATCACGGTGAACTCCAGGAAAGTGCCTACCGAACGATCATTCAAGCCGGGATTCCCCGGCACCGAGGTTTGATGAAATTCATAGATCCCGAGCACCTGACGATAGAACCAATGGCGATGCACAGCCGGCGAAGGGAACCAAAAGCTGAGTTCGGGACCTTGCAATCCGTTCAAATGGTCGGTTCCTGGCAGGAGATATAGAGCCTGGGCGCGGGTTGAAAAAGTCTCGCGAATAAAATCTTTGCCGGCGCCGAACCCCGGCCTCCACGCCTCTTTGGAGTAGGGCGCGGTGTCCAGATCGCTCCATTGCGCGCCCCCACCGAAGTACCATGCGCCCGGCGTGCGTATGAACAACCGCGTCATGAAGTGTGCTTCCGTACCAGTTCCTGAGTCGAGTTTATGAGCATCATCGACCGAAACTTCTGTCAATGCAATCCACCGGGAAGCGTCTATCTCCAGCCCTCCGCCAATAGTGCCTGCTGCGGCCGAATATCCGGCACCATCACTGGGTGCAAAGCCGCCGTAGACATAAGGTCGAGGCCACAATGAGCGTGAACTGGATGAAGTAAGAGAGGCCGGTTGCGAGGCGATAACCGGGCTGACAGGGTCGAACACTGCGCCACTGGAGGCGACTTCGGCTTTAGGAAATTGCTCATTTACTGAGTCTTGCTGTGCGAGTGCCGGCATTTGCATTGAAATAAAGAAGGACAGGCACACCGCACAGCGGTACGCACATTTCACGACCGTCTCCTCTGGCACTGCAGAACCTAATCGGCAGTTGTCAGAGGCAAAATCAGGACGGACACGCCCAACGGTAATCGCCAGGTTCTAGACTGAAGTTTTTCCGAGCGAGCGATTCCGTTTGGCCTAGTACGAAAGACACGGGAGGCTGGATGCCCTCAGCTTGGCGTCGCCCAGCGCTTAGCAGATGGACGGGGTGCCTCAACCGCATTCGCAGGCTTAGCTCACCCAAGACGTGATTCCAGGGCCCTGGACTAGCGTGCCAAGGCGCCGGTATCCCGCAGCGCCTTTTCGATAATGCTCAGCAATACGTCGTTTTCAGCCGGTTTCTGGAAAAACGCGCAGGCGCCGGATGCCAAAGCCTTTTCCTTGTTGCCCTTGCCCTCGCGCGCGGTCAGCACGATCACCGGGATGCAGCAGAGCTTCGTGTTCTTCTGCAGTCGTTCGAGCACCACAAATCCATCCCCGGCAGGCAGGCCCAAATCCAGCAAGATCAAGTTCGGATTCATTTTCATAGCGCTGGAGATGGCTGACATCCCATCAGATGCGAAAGCGGTTTCGTAACCTTGAGACCGCAGCCGAATGTGCAGGGCACGTCGCATGTCCGCGTCATCGTCGATGATTAAAATCTTCGGTTTATCCATTGTTAGACCGTCCCTTCTCTAAAGTTTCCATAACTCTTTGGCCGATCAGGCCCGAAAGTTCGTCGACCCGGCGCTCCAGGTTGCGGCGTTGCGGTAAGGCGGAGGTCGACAATGTTTGCGCCGAGGCATTTAAGACAGTGTGCGTCGGGAGCTCCGCGTGACGGGAAACTTGCTCCCGAATGCGCTTCAGCATCACATTTGCGCCTACCTGGTCCGCAGCGGCGAGGATAAAAAAGAATTCGCCCATTTCCAGCTGCCCCATTGACGGCAAGAGCACATCTTTATCCGGCAGAATGCACCGCTCCAGTAACTCGAGACATTTCTTTCTGCTTTTCCCCCACGCGTCGATGGCAGCTGTCACGGGAATCGGCGCCAGCTTTACGGTAAGCAGAGAAACCTCTGGCCGCAGAACACCGTTCTCAACTGCGACCGGGTAAATAAGTTTGGAAAGTGAGAAGACGGGAAGGGTGAAATAGAATGTGCTGCCGCATCCCAGCTGGCTCTCCACCCAGAGCTTGCCGCCATGGCTGGCGACAAGCTCTTTACAGATCGACAATCCCAGCCCCAGCCCTTTCCGTGGACCCCCCTCGTCGTGTTGTTCCTGATATAGACGCTCAAAAACCAGCGCCTTCGCCCGCTCCCCAATGCCACAACCGGTATCTTGAACCGAGATCTGAGCAAAGGTCTGATCTTCAACAAAGATGTCGGCAAGCACGCTGACAGAGCCGCGCTCGGGCGTAAACTTGATGGCGTTCTCTATGAGATTCAGGAGAATCTGTAGAATGCGGTGTGGATCGCCATGGACCAGTAGCGGCGCTGCCTGGATTTCACATCGCAGTGCAACGCCTTTGGCTAAAGCAGCCGCCTGTAACATCTGAATCGCCTGCTCGACTAATTCCCGTAGCGCAACGCAGCGGAATTCCAGGCGAAGCTTACCAGCCTCTATGGTGGCAGTCTCCAGCAGGTCATCGATCATGCTGCGCAATTGATTGGCACTCTTGAGAATCGTTTCCAGACACTCGCGCTGTTCCGTGGTCACAGGCCCCGAAAGGCCATCGAGCACAATGGTGACAAACTGATAAATGCAGGAGAGTGGAGATCGCAGCTCGTGCGAAACGTGCGAAAGCAGCTGATCTTTAAAATGCAGTTGTTGCTCGCGACTTTGGTGCAACGCTCTCAATAGGCTTTGGCGTTCGATCGCATACCTGATGGCGCGGGCCAAGTGTCCGCCGTCAAGATGCGTCTTTAGCAGATAATCTTGTGCCCCTTCTTGCACGGCTCGCACAGCTAGTTCTTCATCGTCCCTCCCGGTCAAAACCAGCACGGGCACATTAGGAACTTTCTGCACTATTTTGCGAATGGTGTCGGTGCCGCGGCTGTCCGGCAAGTCGAGATCCAGCAAGACGACATCCGGCTGATCGGACGAAATCGATTCTATTGCCGCGGAAAGGTGGTCGGTGGCGGTGATCGCGAAGGCAGTTCTGGCTTGGGAGAGTTGCTCCTGAACCAGGAACGCATCCCCAGGATTGTCTTCCACGAGAAGCGCTCGCGTTGTTCTATCACTCATGTGAGTTAGCCAGACCTCCGGGGCAGTTTGACTACGGTCAGCCAGAAATCCTCGATGGAACGAATGATATTCGTGAACTTGGCCAGATCAACCGGCTTGCTGATGTAGCAGTTGGCGTGCAACTGATAACTGCGTAACACGTCGGTCTCAGCTTCAGAACTGGTCAGCACAACGACCGGGATATCTTTGAGCTGAGTGTCTCCTTTGATTTCTGACAAGACGGCGCGGCCGTCTTTCCCTGGCAGGTTCAAATCCAGCAGGATCAGATCGGGGCGCTTAGCGTTGCCGTATGGCGCTGTGCGTCGCAGGTACGCCATGGCCTGAATACCGTCGCTGACGTTGTTGATGACGTTCCGAACTTTGCTCCTCTCCACCATGTCGCGCGTCAATTCGACATCACCGGGATTGTCTTCAATGAGGAGAATTTCGATCGGGCTGCCTGATGTCATGCGCATGTCGTTGCGGCCTCCTGCCAGTGCGCCTGCGCTTGGTTGCCGGTGTCGGGAAAGGTGAAAAGAAACGTTGCGCCGGAACCGGGCTGGGATTCTACCCAGATGCGTCCATGGTGCCTCTCGACAATTTTCTTGCAGATGGCTAAACCAATCCCTGTGCCGCTGTATTTCTCGCGGGAATGGAGGCGCTGAAAAATCACGAAGATTCTCTCGGCATACTCCGGAGCGATGCCGATGCCGTTGTCCTTGACCTTGAAGAGCCAATGGCCCTGCTCGGGTTGCGCGGTTACCTGAATGTGAGGGGTGCGGTCACCGCGAAACTTGAGAGCATTGCCGATCAGATTCTGGAAAAGCTGGGCGACCTGGTGTTCATCTGCCAACAGAGTTGGCAAGGTGCCAACTTCGACAAGCGCGTTGGAATCGCGAATCGTGGGCTCCAGGTCATGCAGGACCTGGCGCACGACCTTCTCGCAATCGACTGCGGCTGGTTCTGAACCACGCGAGTTTACGCGCGAGAGGGCAAGCAGATCGTTAATCAGCATCTGCATGCGGCGCGCGCCATCAACCGCGTATGCGATGTATTTGTCAGCTCTGTTATCGAGTTGCCCGCTGTAGCGCTCAGATAGAAGCTGCATGTAGCTCGCCACCATGCGCAATGGCTCCTGTAGATCATGCGAAGCCACGTACGCAAATTGTTCCAGTTCCCCATTGGAGCGGCGCAGTTCGTCAGACTGGCGAAGCAGAATGTCCTCGTATCGCTTGCGCTCGCTGATGTCGCGGGCGATCTGGCAGGCTGCAATCGGTGTCCCTTGCCGATCAGTGATCGGGTAATAGCGAATTTCCAGAAAGCTTTCGGTTCCACAGACTTCGGTCACTGAAAAGGTCTCGCCAGCGAGAACTCGACGCCAAAGTCTTATCGCCTCGGCAAGTTCGTCAGGCTTATCGGTTAAGACTTCATCCAGACCCATCCCGATCTCGGGACAGCTTCCGTATTTTCTCTGAAACGCAGTACTGTAAGTTGGGTTGAACGCCACCCACTGCAGTTCGAGATCGATGGCGGCAATCGAGTCTGGTGTGCTTTCCAGAATGCCGTTAAGGTGACGATTCCCGAGCTCGAGAGCAGCATAAGCCAGACGAAGGTAATACTGCGCTGTCTTGCGTTTCTCAATTTCTCTGCTGAGCTTGAGAGAACTAACACAAAGCGTGAGCAGGCAGACCAGGGACGCCGAACCAAACAGGAGGACGCCTAAGGTCGACGGTCGGGGACGAAAATGTAGATAAGCTGCTCCGCCAACACAGGACACCGTTAACAAAGCTCCTGCTAACCACAATCCTTGCTGCTTATAAAGCATTAGTTTGCGATGGCTCGTCGGCAGCTGCGTCAGCCACTCGGAGACGGATGGGATCGAAAAATGGTGCCTGTTCCTCATCGTTGTCATCATGGTCATCAGGGCATGGTTGTAGTCGAACACCAGTCACACCAGTACTCGCTTTCAGCGCAAGCAATTCCGAAGCCACGTGTTGCAGCGTGCAGGAGAAGCACAACCGCAAAAAATCAAGGAGATTGAAGGTTACGCGCATGGATTGGGGGTTCCTTGGACCTCGACATTAACTCTCGATTAGAGCGAAGTATTGTTTATCCGGCGTGCGCAAAATTGGACATGACGATTTCTAATGGGTCGATTGTGCTTTGGTTACAAGGGCGTTCAGGCTAACTCGTCCAGCTGATGCGACTCTTCCGCGTCTTGTGAGTCCACCGTTTCATCGGCTGCCTCTGGTTTCGGATCAGGCCGCTGGCGACGACGACGTTGAGAATCGTTATCAGCAGGGCCATGCGTTCCGATATTTCTGACCGGAGTGGGTGATTGCAAACGATCCGGGATGGATAGCGGATCCATGCGATTTTCTCTTGTAAGCAGGGAAAAGCCACCCTGCTGCTGCCAAGCAGTCTGTTCCTTTTGGACTATCGGCAAAGACAAAGCCAGACTTCAGCCTGAGGTAGTAGCAGACGAGGGTGAGTGGTCACCTTTGGTAATCAAAACCGGATGACCGCTGGATTACCGAGCTCATAAGCGATTTTCTCAATCGCCACTCGTCATAGTGCGCGCCCACTGCATGGCTTCCCAGTGCGCTTCCACGATAAATGTGGGCGGTAATTTAAGTTGCGTTGCGAGCGCATTGACCTGTTCCCAGTTGCCACTCTCTTGTGCCCGCATGAGCCGGAAGACCGGAGTCAGGCAGCTCTCTTTCTCCAGCAATGCGGCTTTGGTCTCGCTATCCACCGCGATTCCTTCTAACACCAGCCCCATCGGAACTTGCAGAATTGCATCCATGAGCGAGAGCAGGCCCGCAAGAAAAAGGTCAGAATCGCCATGCGGGACTTTTGGCGCAAGCAACTCGCAGAAACGGGCGCGGACCAACGCAGAGAGAACAAGGTCGCTGGTCTTGTTCTGTCCCGCCACTAAGGTGGCGGCGAGCCGCACCCAGCGCCGAATTTCGCGTTCGCCTAACATCGCGAGGCCATGTCGTACGGAGTGGATCTCCTTGACGAACCCGAACGCCGGCGAATTCAGATACCGGAGCAAACGGTACGTCAACGATGCCTCCGCTTTGAGTACGCTTTCAACTTCGCGCGGATCGAACTCTTCCCGCGAGATTGCCTTGAGTAAGCGCAGGTAGTTGACCTGATTCGCAGGGATTTCGCGGGCTTGCATCAACTCCGGCTTGCGAAAGAAATAACCCTGAAAATAGGCACACCCGCAGTCTTTTGCTGCCGTGAACTGATCACGGGTTTCCACTTTTGCCGCCAAAACACTGCACGTCTTGGTTGCATGCCGCTTGGCCAGGGCTGCGAAGTTCTCTATCGGCGTGCTGTCCACATTGACTTTCAGAATGTTGGCAAGCGGAACTAGTTTCTCGCGCGCGTCGCCAGCTGCAAAATCATCGATGGCGATCATGTACCCTGCCGCCTTCATGCGCTCGCAGGCCGCAGTTACCAGGTCGTCTGCCGGAACGCTCGGCAGGACCTCGATGCCCGCCTGATTGGGCGGAAGCATAGTCATGTAGTCCTTCAGCAGCATTTCGCGTGTGCAATTGATGAAAGCACGTCGTCCGTCACAGAGGACATCCAGACCCATGATGAGCGACGTGTTTAGCGTGCTGCGGGAAGCCGCTTCCGGATCAGCGCCATCAAAGTAATCATGCGCTCCGTCACGGAACAGGAGTTCGTAACCAAACACCTTCTCGTCTGCGGTAAGTATGGGCTGCCTGGCCACATAACGCTGGAATGGCTTCGCGGGCGCCGGCTTTGCTGAGCTAGAGTCTTCCATCGATTTTCCCTGGGCGGCTTCGGTCGAAATACTCAACTCGCCTCCTGAATCATGGCTTCCGCGGATTTCTTAAGGTCGACTCTGTATTCGCCGCGCTGGATAGCTTGGCGCAAGGTTTCGATTTTGTCTTGGCGAACCGGACTGGAAGCTAAGGCCTGATTGGCCAAGCCCTCGATCCTGGCCTCATCCGTAGATAACGTAGCTCTGTCATGCTCCGGGGTTGTAGGTGAATCGGCCGAGGTACGCTCAGCCTTGTTGTTGTCCTGGGCTGGTGTTACGCCGCCTAGAGTGGGTGCGTTCAGATCTATTTTCATCATTATCACCTGTGAAACTGAGTAAGTGTTTCTCTCAGACAGCATTCATCCGCTGTCGCGGATCGACCACCTCCGTAATACGAATTCCATAGTTCCCATCCACAATGACAACCTCCCCTCGTGCAATGAGCTTATCGCCCAATAGCAAGTCGGCCGGTTCCTGCACCTGCCGGTCCAGTTCGATCACCGATCCGGAGGTCAAATCCAGAATTTCGCGCAACGTTAATACGCGTTGGCCGAACCGCAGCGTGAGGTTAAGATCGACTCCCAGCAGAAGGTCCAGATTCTTTTCACTAGTCTGGTTTTCCTCTCCTTCGGCGCTCGCAGGAACTTCTGCATTGGCGGGCCGTGACAAACTCGCTGCCAGATCGTTGCTCAAATGCAGCCGCAGTGTACAGCTGGCGGATGACGCCTCGGAAGCAAGCAGCAAGAAAGTAACTTCGGTATTCGGTGGCGCCTCCACGGGCGACACTTTAACTTTCAGTTCGCCAAATTTGCTCTGCAAGGCGATTTCTGCAAGACCTGCCACTTGCCGCAGCAGCTCCGCTAAGGCGTCCCGGTGTTCCTTGGTAAGTTCGGTCGATGCCGATGTTTCAGCGAGAAGCTTCTCGGTAAGCGTCAGGACATCAGTGTGGCGGAGTTGAAGAACCGCACTGCCCTGGAGATTGCCTGAACAGGAGAAAACAAAGTACACACAGGGAGCGTCACTGGGTTCAGAAGTTTGGTCAGGCTTGACCTCGACTTTCCAACGCGATGCGAGTGACTGTGAAAAGACGTCGCTCACTGCCTTGGCAATGACCTCTACCGCGGAATGTAGCGCTGTGCCCGGTGAAGTGTCTGGCATCACAGTTGCCTCTCTTCCCGAATAGTGATCCGCTCCGATACCTGAGCCGCACGCTGCCGCCCATGGCGTACAGGATTTGCCTCAAACGTGGCTCGCCCCGCGACCATCAGAGAGGCAGGCGATCTGACCGGGATACCGAGGTTACAGATCTCGTCGGTGGCAAGCTCCATCAAGGTCTGAATCGGTAGCTTGATCGTGGTAATGCCCAGTGTTAGAGGGAAAGGACACTCCAGCATTTTCTCTGCAAGTTTTCTTCCGGTACGGCCGACCGGACGAGTCTTTCCATAGGACCAATCGGACGACAGTTTGCGTAGCATCGTGTTCGAGATGGACATGGGAAACACCAGGTTCATTACTCCCCGTGCTTCAGCAAGTTTGATTTCAAAGTTCAGAAACAGAATTTTTTCAGTAGGTGAAAGAAAGCGCTGCATCAGCGCCGAATTCTGACGCGCACCCAGTTCAGGGCTGCATCCAAACGCTGTCCATGCCGCGGCCAATTCATGGCAGATGATGCGGCTCACGCCTTCCATGATCTGTTCCTCGATTTCGCTGATTTCCCGGCTTAACGCCTCGCACTGGCCCTTGCCCCCGAGCAAAAGATCAACCAGCGGGAATACCAGCGAATGATCGATTTGCAGAGCCGCCGTTGCCTCCATCTGTGGCACCTGCAGGGAGTTCATGTAAGTTACCTCGGGCACCCGCTCGAGGAACTCACTGTATGCAAGTTGCTCGACGGAAACCAAGGTTGCCTCAAATAAGACACGCAGGTATGCACCCAGGGATTGACTCAGGTTGCGAGCAAATGCCTCGTGCAGTCCGGTAACCGTGCGCGCCTGATCTCCAGTCAGAGGGCCCGATTGGCGAAAGCTGCACGGCTTGATGGAACGCTGCTCCTGTACCGGTTTATCGCTCCGGCCTTGGGCCGCCCGCACCAGCGCATCAATCTCTTCTTGTGTGAGTACTCGTTCCATGCCGCCAATCTATTCCGACCGCTGAGTTAGAACAAAATGAGAGCTAGGCAACATCTGCCCAGTTGGTTAGCACGGGTATCGCCAAACATTCTCCGGACGCGATGGAAAGTGGTTGGGGCGGATTATTTGGATTGCTTGAGAGGATCTGTGCCAGAGCGCAGCGCGGCCAAATAACGATGCACGAATTCGCGTTCCCGATCAGAAGAAAAAACAAATTTGAACCCGTGACATTCCGCTACGCGGTAGCTGACAACGGCCTTTAGACGAATTGCAGTGGCAGTTTCTGGCAGGGTGAGAATAAAGGTGACCGCCGTGCCCACATCCAATTGAGCGGAAACGAAGGCCGCCAGGCCTTCCTCGCTCAGGTCGGTACAACGAGCACTCAGCAACTGCGACCCCTGCCCTTCCGTCTGCAGCAGGAAGTGAAAATCTGTACGGAAGCGCGGCTTGCGATAGCCGAACTCGCGGATTTGATTTGTTTTCTCTTTCTCCACCACCACCCCTTGCGGCTTCCACCGTGGTTCGGACTTCGCTAACACAGCGCATTGTCCAGGCGCGTATTCTGAAGCAAACGGGATACCAATTGCCGGTCCCCATTTGTTCTTCAAATACCAACCTTCTAATCATCGGTTAACAAACCGGAACAAACTGCTTGGCGCGATCAAGCTTCCTACGCGTGCCCTGTCCGCGACACATCTGCTCGTATGAACTCGGTGCTCGTCGGAACGCGATACCTTCGAAATCTTCATTACCTTCGACACTGCCTTTGTGGCCGGCGCGCCGCTTTGGCAAACCCGTTGCATTCCGGCTAGGCAGATGTTGCCTAGTTCTCATCACGCTCCAATGAACGCTCTCGCAGCCACCGCCGCCACCCGAACGGAACTCACGGACGCATTTACCGCATTCATCACGGCTGCTGATCGCTTGGAGCATTCTCACTTGCAATTGCACGAAGAAGTTGCCCGGCTGCGCGCTCAACTGGAGGAGCGGAATCGCGCCCTGGCGGCCAGCCTGGCAGAAAACGAACGCATGCACCTGCAACTGGTAAGAATTCTGGACGCGATGCCATGCGGAATTGTCGTCTTCGAGCGAACCAGTAAGAATATGAGTCTTCTCAATCCAGAGGCGCGGCGGCTTCTTGGCTTGGGAAACAAGGCGTCACCGGATTGGTCACACCTTCCAGTGGGGATTCGTGGAGTTGCCGACCTTGACTCTGTGCGGCCCGCGACACGCGAACATGATCATGAATTCTGCTCCGAGAAAGATGGCGAAAAGCGATGGATGACGGTCCGTTCTAGTGTCATGGATCCAGCAATGACCGGCTGCGAACAAATGATCCTGATCATCCGCGAGATCACTATGCAAAAGCAGGCAGAGCAGGACCGCGAAGCTTCGCGGCATATGCTTGCACTGGCCGAGATGGCATCCGTACTGGCTCACGAAATTCGCAATCCTTTGGGTAGTCTCGAACTGCTCACCGGTTTGTTGGCCAGCGATTCTGCTCTCAACCCTGATTCAAGGGAGTGCGTACAGCATTTGCGAGCGGGAGTGCGTTCGCTTTCCAGCACGGTGGACAATGTTCTTCGTTTTCATAGTTTGGGCGAGGCTCAGCTGATACCCACCCCACTCGCCCCGGCCTTGAAGAGCGCCACGGAGTTCATTCGTCCATTGGCGGAACAGAAGCAGGTAACGCTTACGTTTACAGAGTCGTTAGGAGTTACCGAGATAGCGGCGGACAGCAATGGATTACAACAGGTGATTCTGAATCTTGCCATTAATGCTCTGCGCCATACTCCATCAAGCGGCTCGATCATCATTTCTGGAAGTGTCGAGCACAATAAAGACGGCCCGGTTGCTGTTGTCCAGTTTTCCGACACCGGCTGCGGTATTCCACCAGAAAACCTGGATCGCGTTTTCGAGCCTGGATTCAGCACTGCCCGCCAAAGCGCCGGCCTCGGCCTGGCGGTGTGCCGACGGATCATCAGCCAACACAAAGGAGCCATTACGCTTCGGAGCCAACCGGGGCAGGGCACGACTTTTCGCATGGAGTTTCCTGCTTTATGAATGCTTCGATGACCAACTCGGTGTTAGTGGTCGATGACGAACCCGGAATGCGGATGGCGTTGAAGGCAAACTTCCAGCGTGAAGGCTGGTCAGTCGAGACCGCTTCGGGGGCCATCGAGGCGATACGAAAACTCGATGACCGCCACTTCCCGCTCGTTGTGACGGACGTTCGCATGCCTGATGGGGACGGCCTGCATGTTATGCGTAGCGTGCGCCAGTCGAGTCCTTCCACCGCGGTCATCGTGCTGACAGCTTTTGGCACCGTACCCGAAGCGGTGCAGGCCATTCAAGATGGGGCTTGTGATTATCTGATCAAGCCAATTTCGTTTGAACAGCTCCAATCGGCCGTTTCTCGCGTTATGAGTCACACCAGCAAGGTTGCGGAGCAGGACGTCGTTGCAAGGGATGAAATCATCGGTAACGCTCCTTCCCTTTTGAGAGCTCTTGATCGCGCGCGGCATGCAGCCAAGACCAACGCCGATGTGCTAATCGAGGCGGAAAGTGGTACCGGAAAAGAATTGCTGGCCCGTTTCATTCACGACAACAGCGTACGCCGAAACAAGCCTTTCGTGGCTGTCAATTGCGCGGCCGTTCCCGAGCATCTGCTGGAAAGCGAACTTTTTGGACATGTGCGTGGGGCCTTCACCGGCGCGACCACGGGCAAGGCCGGAAAGTTCGAAGTGGCACAGGGAGGCACGCTTTTGCTGGACGAAATCGGGGAAATGCCGTCGAACCTGCAACCGAAACTTTTACGCGCGCTGCAGGAGCGAGCATTTGAAAGATTGGGCGACACTCGCACGACAGAAGTCAATATTCGCGTCATCGCGACCACAAACGTATCGCTTCACTCCCGCGTAGAAGAGGGAAGGTTCCGCGCCGATCTGTACTACCGCTTGAATGTCATCCCGTTGACACTGCCCGCGCTGCGCGACCGTCGATCGGATATCTCTCTCTTAGCCGAGCACTTTTCACAGAGATTCGCAAAAGAATCGGGGCGTCCTGTCCCGCTGCTCGCTCCAGAGTTCCTCGTTGGCCTGCAACGCCACTCCTGGCCGGGAAACGTTCGCGAACTTGGCAATTTCATGCGCCGAGTCGTAGCGCTGACTGACGGCAACGAGATCGGGGCACAGTACTTGATTAGCGAACTACCGAATCCGCGCCAGCCTCAGTCCGCCGCGCTGTTTTCGTCTCAAGTTCGTGCCGGTACATCGATGCGGGAGCTGGAAAGGCATCTGCTCGAAACCACGCTGAAGGTCACAGGCGGCAATCGCACGCGTGCGGCGGAGATGCTCGGCGTGAGTCTGCGCACGATTCGCAACAAAATTCGCGAGTACGGCTTCCCGCCGAGGAGGTATGTATGAGTGACATCTCCATCACTCCTTTGATGCAGCTGCTGGAAAGATTTCTAAACGTGACCTCGGCCAGGCACCAGCTGGTTGTCGGCAACATGGCGAATATTGACACCCCCGGCTATCGAACAAAGGACCTCGATTTCCGCGCGGAACTGCAGCGTGCAAGCTGGGATGGCGGAGCAAGTCTAACGCCTGTCGCCAGATCCGTACCCAGTTTGCTGGAAAGGCCGGATGGCAACAATGTGAGCCTGGATCGCGAGGGCTTGCTGATGGCAGAGACACAGATGCAGTACGCGCTTGGAATCCAGTTTCTTCGTCACGAGTTTCAGAACCTGATGTTGGCTATTCACGAGGGGAACAAATCATGAGCATCTTTAGCCTGCTGGAAATCAGTGGCTCCGCCCTGGCGGCCGAAAGGCAGCGGGCGGAAGTCGTCGCCGCCAACATGGCAAATGCCGAGACCACCCACACCGCCACTGGCGGACCATACCGGCGGAAGGAAGTTGTCTTCAGGAGTTCCGGAAACATGCCATTCCGCATGATGCTCGCCGGTTTCCACTTGTTGCCGCAGAACTCGCTTCCGGCGCTGCGCGTAGAGCAAGTTGTCGATGATCCGACCCCACCGCTGATGCGGTACGAGCCCGGGCATCCGGACGCCGATAAGGACGGCTATGTCGCGTACCCCGCCATAAATCCCATTCAGGAGATGGTCGATCTGCTGGGAGCGGTGCGCTCCTATCAGCTCAACGTTTCAGCGATTACTGCAACGAAACAGATGATCCAGCAAGCAATGGATCTTTTGAAATAAAGAAGGTTTAAGGACCGCAACATGAGCAGCATGATTCCCGGATTACCGCCAATTTCCCCCAACGCGCCGACAAGCCCCATTATGCCTTCCGGGGCGTCGAGTCAGTCGGGCACCTTCAACAACACGTTAAAGAGTGCTATGCAGCAGGTTGACCAATTGGATCGCGACTCTCAGATGCAAGTGACGCAAATGCTTCAGGGAGACCGCCAGGACATTCACAATGTCATGATCGCCGTCGAGAAAGCGGACATTGCGTTCGAACTCATGATGCAGGTGCGAAACAAGATTGTGAACGCGTATCAGGAAGTCTCGAAGTTGCAGTTTTAAGAACTAGCTCAATCACTGAGAACTCATGCCGGCACTGGAACAGGCTCAGAGGCAGTTGACAGATTTTTTTACCGGGTTGACCGGGAAGCAGCGATTCCTGCTCGCCGGAGCCGCGGTGCTGACGCTCGCATTGCTGGCGTTATTCGCCGATTTGATTTCCTCACCTGATTACAAGCCGCTCGTGACCGGAATGGAGCCGGCGGATGCCCAGGCTCTGGGCGCGAAATTGGCGGCCAGGAATATCGCCTACCAGATCAGCCCGGACGGCAAGAGCGTTAGCGTGGCCAGCGCCAAGCTGGATTCCAGCCGGATGGAGCTTGCGAGTGAGGGGATGCCGCGTAGTGGGCGGTTAGGATTCGAACTCTTCGACAAACTCAATTGGGGAGCAACCGAGTTCGATGAAAAGGTGAATTACCAGCGCGCGTTGGAAGGCGAACTGGAACGCTCGATCCAAACTTTGAAAGATGTGGAGAGCGTTCGCGTTCACCTCGTCATGCCGACCGATTCGGTTTTTCTCGATCGCGAGCGAGCGGCAAAAGCATCAGTCGTGCTCCGGCCGCGTAACGGTCACCTCTCCGACGACACTCAACAAAGTATTGCGCGACTGGTCGCCGGCGCCGTTGACAACCTGAGTCCGGAGAATGTCACAGTCGTGGACGCCGATACGAATCGTCCTTTAGGCGGTTCCAAACAGGATTCGTCTTCCTCAAGCGCCGAAGTGCAGCAGGAACTCACCACCCGCCTGCTGCGAACACTCGACCCGGTCGTCGGAGCTGATCATGTGAGGGCCAGCGTCAACGTGGAATTCGATCCCACCACGCGAGACCTAAGCGAGGAGACTTACGATCCCAAAAGCGCAGTCTCGGTTGCGTCCCAACGTTCGGAAGAACAGGTCGGTGGGGGTCTGAGCGGCGGAGTTCCCGGCACGAGCAGCAATGTACCAGCGCCGAGTAATCCCAGCAGCGTGAACACCAAGACCTCCACTGGTAGCACATCTTCCGCAACTAACGCAGTCTCCGCCAGCAGCAACGCTCCAGGGGCCAACGCTTCCGGGGCCAACACGGCTGGCGTTACAAAAACACCCTTCCAGGGTGGAGATGAGACCCAAATCTCCCGGAGTGAGAGCAATACCTACGTAGTGAGTAAGCTTGTCCGGCACACGATGGAACCTCCCGGTCGAGTTCGCAGAATTAGCGCAGCCCTGCTTGTCGATGACGCCATAGACGTAAAACAAGAAGGTGGCAAACGCACCGAGACGCGAAGAAAACGTACGCCGGACGAACTCAAGCAGATCGATGACCTGGCGATGGCGGCGATCGGTATCGATCCGGCCCGCGGCGACAGCTTGACGATAGAAAACCTGGCCTTTGAGCAGCCTGCCGCAGAACCACCAGTGAAGCCTTCCGTCTCCGAACGCGTTCTCGTGACCTTAAACGATTGGTCCAGCATCCTGCGCTACGCAGCGCTCATTCTTTTGTTTCTGCTGGCGTATCTGTTACTGCTCCGGCCCATGAAGAAACAATTGTTGACAACATTCCGGGAATTGCCGTCGCATCTTGCCGCTCACAATGCTCAAATCACGAAAGCGGCCGGCACAGAACTCGGGCCGGGGCAGGATTTGGCAGCGCTTCCGGCCGAACAACAGCGCGCCATCGTTCTCAAGAAGCAGCTCACGGACAAAGTAAAAGGTGAGCCGGCGGCGGCCAGTCAGTTGATCCAAGCCTGGCTGCGTGAGGGAGGAAGATAGTGCCTGCCACTGCTACTTCCGGAATCAGCGGTACTCGTAAGGCAGCGATCCTGCTCGCTGTTCTTGGGGAAGAAGCATCCAGCGCCGTTTTTCGCCATCTTTCAGAGAAAGACGTCCAGGTGGTGACCAAAGAACTGGCAGAAATGGGTCGCGTCTCCGCCGACACCGCCAAACAAATCCTCGAAGAGTACAGCCAGTTGGTTCTCACGCAGGATTATCTCGCCCAGGGCGGGATCGAACTGGCCACCAGGCTGTTGGTGAAGGCCTTCGGAAACGAAGATGCCAAGAATCTTCTCCAGAAAGTTGTGCGTCTGCAGGAACTGAGTGCAAGCAAGTTGGACTCCTTGCAAAACGCGGACCCTCAGCAGTTGGCAAAATTCCTGGAAGGCGAACACCCGCAGACCATTGCCCTTGTTCTCGCACACTTGGACGGCAAACCGGCATCCTCGCTCCTTATGAAGCTGCCAGAGCAGAGCCGGGCAGAAGTAGTCAAAAGGCTGGCGCAGTTGCGCCAGTTTTCTCCGGAAATGGCCGAGAAAGTTTCCGTGGTGCTGAATCGCCGGTTGCAATCTCTCGGAGAGCAGCGGCGAAAAACATACGCAGGTTTTAAGAGCGTCGCGGACCTGGTGAACCGGCTTGACGCTGGATCAGCAAAGGAAATCCTTGCTGCCATCGAGAGCGAGGATCCGAAGCTGGCAATCAACATTCGTAATTTGATGTTCACATTCGACGACCTCCTCAGCGTTCCCGACGTTGCCATCCGCGAGTGGCTGGGAGCAATGGACAAGAAAACGCTTGCTCTGTCCTTAAAAGGCGCGAGCGCGGATCTGAAAAACCACATTTTTCGTGCCATGTCGTCTCGCGCGGTCGAAATGCTGAAAGAAGATATGGAAGCGCTGGGTCCGGTTCGCGCCAAGGAAGTTGCTCAAGCTCAACAAGAGGCAGTTGCGGTGATTCGCAGGCTGGAATCAGAGGGAAAAGTCACGTTGAAAACGGAGGGTGACGATGAGTACATCGTTTAACGGCCCCGCTGCTTCTCTTTCTAAGGACGTTACTTCGTTCGTATACCGAGATAGTGCCGGTCATGGCCAG
This sequence comes from Terriglobales bacterium, assembly GCA_035623255.1. Taxonomy (GTDB): domain Bacteria; phylum Acidobacteriota; class Terriglobia; order Terriglobales; family Acidobacteriaceae; genus JAFAGX01. The sequence continues at coordinate 98,181 of DASPTU010000004.1, forward strand.
ACCACCGAACCCTTGCCCATCGCAGCTGCGGAGCCGATGCAGGAAAAACCGCATCGGGCCGGGACTATGCCGCGCATTAGCCAGGAAGAGTTGACCCGGTTGATCGCCGACGCGCGAGCCGAAGGTTTCCGAGATGGAGAAAAGCATGCCCGAAGCACCTACGAATCTGAGTTGGCGCGGATGCACAAGCAGGTTGCAGATCTGGTTTCAGCTTTCCAGCAGGAACGTGCTCAATATTTCTCCAAGGTTGAAGTTGAATTAGTCCATTTTGCCTTGGCCATAGCCGCTCGTATTCTGCACCGGGAGGCCCACGTAGATCGCATGGTCGTGGCCGGCCTGGTGAAGGTAATGATCGATAAGTTGCAACAGGGTACCGGGGTGATTTTGCGTATCCGGCCGGAAGAAGCTGACGGATGGAAAAGCTTCTTTCGAGAAAATCAAAACCTCGAAGTCGTGGGAGATTCGTCAGTCGAGGTGGGCAGTTGCCTCTTGGAGAGCGACATGGGCACAGCAGACATGGGGCTCGATGCGCAACTGAAAGAAGTGGAGAAAGGCTTCTTCGATCTGCTGGCCCAGAAACCTGGTTCCTGATGACGGCTGATCCTCTTGATGCCTGCCGCACCTGGCTGCGTACATGTTCACCTGTCCGCTGGACGGGCCGTGTAACTCAGGTTGTCGGTAACCTCGTCGAATCAGCGGGACCATTCTGCTCTGTCGGCGAAACTTGCGAAATTCTGGACGCGAGCGGTGCCATGTTTCCCGGCGAAATTGTCGGCTTTCGCGGCTCCAATGTACTGTCGATGAGTTTGCAGAAGCCGCAAGGTATTCGGTTCGGAGACCGCATCGTCACTTGGGGGGCGCGGCCATCATTGCGTGTCGGCTCTCAGCTCCTGGGTCGCGTAATCGATGCCACCGGCCAACCCTTGGATTCGATGGGAGAGTATCCAGCGGCCCGCGCCATGCCGGTCGATGGATTCGCCCCACCGCCGCTGGACCGCACCCTCATTAGTGAACCCCTGAGTTGTGGAATCCGAGCGGTCGATGGTTTCCTGACGTGCGGTCGCGGGCAGCGCGTGGGCATTTTCGGCGGCAGCGGAGTCGGAAAGAGCACACTGATTGGCATGATGGCCCGCGGCACAGCCGCGGACTTGACCGTGTTGGCACTGATCGGTGAACGAGGACGCGAGGTGGGTGAATTTCTCGCGACGCTCGGTGAGGAAGGCCGTCGCCGCTCCGTGGTTGTGGTGTCGACCTCGGACCAGTCCCCCTTGCTACGAATTCGTGCCGCACTGGCCGCCACGGCAGTGGCTGAGTACTTTTGTGCTCGCGGCAAAAACGTGCTTCTTGTCGTGGACTCTCTCACCCGCTTTGCCATGGCCCAGCGCGAGATCGGTCTCGCCGCCGGCGAACCACCGACCGCGAAGGGTTACACCCCCTCGGTCCTCTCTATGCTGGCGCGGTTGGTAGAGCGAGTGGGGCGTTTTTCGCGCGGGAGTATTACCGCGTTCTACACCGTGTTGATGGAAGGGGATGATCACCAGGATCCAATCGTGGACACGGTGCGGTCCCTGCTCGACGGGCACGTCATGTTGGACCGCAACCTGGCGTTTCGCAACCACTATCCCCCAATCTCCGTGCTGGACAGCGTGAGCCGCTTGATGCCCAGCGTCTGCTCGCCGGAACACCTGCAGAAAGCCGGAGCCTTGCGCATGTTGCTGGCGGCGTTTGCGCGAGCGGAGGATCTGATTCGAATCGGGGCTTACCAGCAAGGAACCGATCCCGTGCTCGACAAAGCCGTGACTGCTTTGCCGGCAATCAACAGCTTCCTGCGGCAAGCCCCAGATGAAGCCACTCCCCTGACCGATACTTGCAAGCGACTGCTCGAACTGCCCAGCTGATATGCCCTTCCATTTCCCTCTCGCGGCGGTATTGAAATTCCGCGAAAGCCTGGAACGGCGCGAATACCTGGCACTGGTCAGAATTCAACACGAGATCATGGCTATCGAAGCTCAGCTTCGCCAGATTGAGGAATGGCGATTGGCCGCGGTGCAGCGCCGCGAAGCAGACTTAGCTAAGGGAGTTGCCTCCGTCTATCTGCAGGATGAATTTCACCGGGAGTTCGCGTTGGAGCAGCGTCGCGATGCTCTGAAAGTAAAGCTTGAGGAAACGAAACTCCGGCATACGGCACACTTGAAGTCCTACCAGGAGGCGCGCCAAAAGCGGGAAGTGATTGATGAACTCCGCCAACGCGGGTTAGAGGCTTACACGCGCCAACAGGCCAAACGGCAACAAGCTGTGATGGATGATTTATTCCTGTCGCGACGCCGGCGGGACGGGTAGGTAGGCAATCTAGGCAGACTTTGCCTACCCACAGCCTAGGCAAGTCTTGCCCGTCTGCACCATACTCCACAATCGGGTTTCCATTCTAATCGGCAGTCCGCGCAAAGACCTTTAGTTCGCTATTGCCTGTTCCCGCAAAGGGAGGTTTTCTAATTTGGCACTTTTGGCCCCAGGCGTGCAATTCCCAGCTGCGTTTGAGGATAACTCTGTGATCGCAAGCGTGCCAAAACTCGCACTGAATGCAGGGGTGGCAACAGCTCCTGAGAAAGCATCCGTCAGCCAGACTGCTTTGATGGACGAATTCTCTGTGGCTCTGACGCAAGCGATACAGACCACAAATTCAACGATAGTGGCTCCTCCACAAGGTGAGCAGGCGCCTGAACAGATCCATCCTTCGCTCGGGCAAGGTAAGGGCGGTCCGAAGATCTCGCCTGGTGCTTCCGATGACGCGACATCGCAAAAGCATTCTCCGCAGGAATCTGAAGGGGCGAACACACTGGCGCAATCTTACTTGTCACCTGCAGTGTCCGTGGAAGCGCCCAAACCGGCGGTCCCGAAATCAACCAAGGCCCAAGTCATTGCTCCGGTCACAATGGCAACCGGTGTGAGCCCCAGTCCGGCTTCGATTGCCCCTAAAGTCATTCCTTCGGCCTCGCTGGGTACTTCCGATTTCATCGTTCGAGCCGTTTTGCCGTTTGTGGGGACGCCATTCACAACCTCAAGTCTCGCTGGGATTGCGACGCCTGTCACAAATGCGTCTGGCTCTCAGCCCGAAGGGTCATCACAGGAAGGGCCGCAGCGAACGCCCTCCACGACTTTCGAATTATGTACGGGCACGATCCCGGCGGATGCAGCAACCAGCGCGACTGCTACCGATGTCAACATAATCGCCAGTAACAAAGCCACTGCACCAACATCCGGCAACGTGTCTAACGATCTCGACCGAACCAAGAACCTACAGACCGAAACATCTTCTCTGGCTTCGCCTGCTGCTCACGGTGGAGTACCGCCAAAGTCGTCCGGAGCCCTCCCAACCGTCAAGTCGGCCGTCCTATCACCCGGCAATTTGGGAAGCATCACTTCTGAAATGGCTAAAACCGAAAGCAGACCACAGCCTGCACTCGTTCCGCACACTTCTGTTAGCGATGTCGTATCAGGTAATCAGAAGCCGGAAACTCATGTTTCTGGGGTCACTCCGCATGTGCCAGCGCACAACTCAGTTTCTTCTGAAGACAGCGGAGAGCAGGTTCCCGCAGCGAAAACGCAGCTAACTGTCACAAAGGATAGCTCTCCAACCCCGACATTGCCGGTCGTTTCTATTCCTCAGGTTCCGAATACAAAATTCGAGGAGCCTACCCGGGTTGAGAGCACGCCAGAAGAGTCCGCAAAACCATCCGGTGTAACGACGGATCCCTCACAGCACTCAACGAAGACCGTTGCTGCTGGCGATAATTCGAAGCCCCAGAGCGAGTCTGGGTCCAGCCAGAGTGCGACGTCGTCGGCTGGAGGCCAAACTACGATTGCCACCCAGGGAAATGTCGCAGCCAAGATCACGGACGTGTTCGCTAGCAACATGACTCAACAGCCCGTTCCTGTCCCCCACAACAAGATTGATGCGGGAATCCCCAAGAACGACGTTGGCCTGGATAAGACTGTGCTGCACGTTCCCGATGCAGATATCGCGATTGACAGACAAGCGGCAGCCACAGCCTATCCCGCCTCGCCGTTTCAGTCGGCCAAGCTGGTCGAGCGCCTGGGTCAGTCCGAATTGCGGGTAGGAATTCAGGCAGGTGAGTTTGGCAACGTGGACATTCGGACATCGATGGCCCGAAACCAATTCACTGCTGAGATTTCAGTGGAGCGGGGCGAACTCAGCAAGGTCATCGCCGCGGAGCTACCCAGCCTGCAGAATCGACTTTCCGAGCAGCGACTGCCGGTCGCCAACATCATTTTGCACAACCAGTCTAGCGGGGGCTCTGCTGGTTTTGAACACGGGTCACGACAGAGCCAGACGCTGCAGCAGATCGCGACCCATCACAACAGTGACGAAGAAGGTTTACCTGTCGCGGCGGTTGCGGCAGAAACCAACCTCGCCACTTCGAGGCTGGATGTTCACATGTAGTTTCGTAGCACAACAGAAGGAAGCAGCAGGAGGAGAACCACAACATGATCGTAAATCCACTCACAACCAACATACCGGTGTCGAAAGCCTCGACTACCGGCAATCCAACACCGGCGCAGACGGCGGCCAATGCCGAGAGCACGTTTCTGCAACTGCTCGTCACCGAGCTGCAGTCGCAAGATCCCACATCGCCGATGGACGCTACCACGATGGTGGGTCAGATGTTGTCCATGAACCAACTGAACGAGCTGATCGCAATTAACCAGACATTGCAGAACGCCATCCCGGCCACTTCGGGAACATCGAGCTCAACCAACAACTCCTCCTCCGCTGTCCAGTCCACAACAGGAGCCCACTAATGCCACTTTTTTCAATTCCACTTTCCGGTCTTACTGCGACTTCAGATGCATTAAATGTCATTTCCAATAACCTTGCTAACTTGAACACAGTGGGGTTTAAGGACCAGCAGGCCAATTTTCAGGATTTGTTTTATCAAACCCTGGGCACCACCGGTGCCGGAGACCCCGTCCAGCAAGGCGCTGGGACGGAAGTCGGATCGATCTCTACCGACTTCGGCAACGGAGACTTGCAGACCACAGGCGTTCCGACCGATGTTGCAATCACGGGCAATGGATTCTTCGTGACCCAGAATGCAACCGGCGCGACCGAGTTCACCCGTGCCGGGAACTTCACCGTGAATGCTCAAGGACAACTTGTCACGCCGGAGGGCCAGAACGTTATGGGCTATGCGGCCGTCAATGGCGTTATCAATGCGGGACAGGGTCTCACCGCACTTCAGATCGGACAGGGGCAGATCAGTCCACCGGTCGCTACTGCCACGATGCAGCAGCAAACTAATCTCGACGCGAGCGCAGCTGTCGGGACCCAGTACTCGACGCCACAGACAATCTATGACTCTCTCGGCAACTCGCACGTGTTGACCTACACCTTCACCAAGACCGGCACGAATACCTGGGGGTATCAGATCACGTTGCCGGCCGCCGATACCGGAGGTGCCGGCGCTCCCACGGTCGTGAATCAGGGCACGCTAACATTCGACACCAACGGCAATCTGATCAATCCAGCGGCCAATATTGCGGGCATCGCCATCAACGGACTAGCTGACGGCGCTGCCAACTTAAACCTGACTTGGGACGTATTCGGGCCCAACAACACGTCGCTTTTGACGCAACTCGCGGGACAAAGCACCACAACGACCACCAATCAGGATGGCTACGCTAGCGGCACTTTGCAGAGCTATTCCATCGACGCAAATGGCGTGATCCAGGGTCAGTTCAGCAACGGCCAAGTACAGGCAGTCGGGCAAATTGCTCTGGCAAGCTTCGCCAACAACCAAGGATTGCAACTGGTAGGAGGAAACAGCTACGCACCGACACTCGGTTCCGGGCAACCAGTCATTGGGGCTCCGGGCGCCGGCGGACGGGGCAGCTTGACTGGTGGCGCCTTGGAGTTATCCAACGTGGATATCTCCGCTGAATTTACGCAACTGATCGTGACCCAGCGTGGCTTTGAGGCAGATGCCCGCGTCGTAACGACGTTCGACAGTGTAAGCAACGACACAATTAATCTGCAAGCCACGCCCGGCAACTAACATAGTCTGGCGTTAACGCATGATTAGAAGCGCCGCGAACGTGCTCAACCTCACGTTCGCGAGCGCTGCTGTTCTATTCTTCTTCTAATCGTGTCTTTGCGAGCGGACATGTACGACTGACTCCCTCAAATCCGAAGTTGCTGATTTCCAACCCCTAACCCGGTCGCGCTGACTCCACACAGCCGAGTCCAGGTACGTCTCCGCGGTCGGTGAATTGCATTCGCAGCCTTGAGCTTCGTACGCGCTGCTGTAGTGCTCCGTTATCACACCGTGGTGTCAGCTGCCTGCGAAGCCCGTAAATGTTTCTCAGATCCCGAATGGAAAGGACGCAATGGAGGCAGCAGTTCAACCTGCAAAGGAGGCAAGGCCGGCGCAGCCGCCACAAAAGCCGGAGATGGATCCCGCCGTGTTGTATGGCTGGCTACCTTGTCAGTTGTCGCTGGAAGTTCCGGTCACGCGCTTCTCGGTCGGAGATTTGTTGCGTCTCAAAGAGGGATCGATCGTCGAAACCGCCTGCCATTATGCCAGTGATGTGCCGCTGCGGGCGAACGGTCTTCTCATCGGCTGGACCGAATTCGAAGTCATCGGAGTTCGTCTGGCGGTACGCATTACGGAGTTCGCATGATCGAAGCCAGAAAGGATACTGTCGGGTCGTGGAAACCAGGGCCGAAGCCGAACGTCGTTGACACCTGCGTCAAAACCAGGAAGAGCACTCCACGTAAAGTCAGCGCCTTACCACAGGCTAATCATCTTGTGCCAGCGGTACCCGCCGGCGATGCGTGCGCCCCGGCAAATCCTGGAAATGATATCCCCCTGCCAACAATTTTCGCAGCAGGTATAAGCCGGGAAGCGAACTCGGGCAATTGGCTTGTCCGTGCCCTGAGAGCAGTATGGCACGGGCTCGGCAAAGGTCTCAGGTCACACCAACCGAAGAAGCGGCTGCGTGTCTGTGAGACCGTTTCACTTGGAGAAAAGCGGTTCGTCGCGGTGATTCAGGTGGACGGCGAGCAATTCCTGGTCGGCGGATCGTCCAGTTCAATCTCAACGCTGGCTCACTTGGACAGGCCGCGGGAGTTTTCTGAAGTCTTCGCCAACCGCTATCAACAGGATTGTAGCCAGGCATGAGAAATCCCTCGCCATGCAAACTACGAGCCGTGTTCCTGACGCTCTTCATGCTCTCGGGCATGAGATCGTTTGCAGCCCCGGACGTCGCCATCACCGCGACAGCTCCGAGTCCACAACCGACACTTTCTTCTCTCCCCAATTCTCTGCCTTTGGAAGAGTCACCGCCGCCTGAATTCGATACAAACGAAATTCACATCACAGGAGTCGGCCAAGGATCGCTTCCCTGGACAATTATCGTCCTGCTCACTCTGCTCACACTGATTCCCTCCCTGCTGTTGTGCATGACTCCATTCGCACGGCTTTTAGTGGTTTTTCATTTCCTGCGACAGTCACTCGGTCTGCAAACCACGCCGACGAATCAGACTCTAATTGGACTTGCTCTGGTACTCACGTTCTTCCTGATGCAGCCCGTGGGGGCAAACATCTACCAGAGCTCGATCGCGCCTCTGCAGAGCGGCCACATCTCAGCTCTGGAGGCACTAGAGCGCGGGTCTGGGCCGATCAAGCACTTCATGCTGCACTACGCGCACGAGAAAGATGTGGCGTTGTTTGTCGATTTGGCCAAGGATCCCAGGCCCAGAACTCCCAATGACTTGTCGATGCGAGTTTTGATTCCCGCATACATACTCTCGGAGCTGAGGACTGGCTTTCAGATCGGGACCGTTTTGTTTTTGCCGTTTTTGGCCATCGACATGATTGTGGCTTCCATTTCGACTTCGGTCGGCATGCTGCAGTTGCCGCCAGTCGTCATCTCCACTCCGATCAAGCTCATGCTTTTCGTGATGGTAGATGGCTGGAACCTGTTGATTGGATCGCTAATGAGGAGTTTCAGCTGAGGAGATTATGCCAGTAGAAATCGCGGTAGATCTCGGGCGCGGTACCATGCGCGAGGTTTTCTTGATTGCGAGTCCGATTCTGGCGCTCGCGGTTTTGGTGAGCTTGCTGATCAACATCGTGCAGGTATTGACCTCGCTTCAGGAAACCACGATTTCAGCAGTGCCCAGGCTGCTGGCGGTAGGAACCGGCGTTTTCTGTCTGATGCCATGGATGTGGCGGCAGATGTGTCACTTTACGTTGCAGTTGCTGTCGGATTTTCATCCGTACTTGCGTTGAAACATGGAGATTTCGCTGATAGCAATTCTCGGCGCGGTGCTGGCCATTGGGCTGCGGATCTCGGGCCTGATGTTGTTCGCGCCGTTCTTCGGGAATGTGGCGATTCCTCCGCGCATGAAGATCGTGTTGGTGATAACGATCACGGCGGCCCTGTACCCGGTATTTTCCCAACGGCTTCACATCGGCCCGCCCGCCCAATGGCCGCTTCTGATTGGCCGCGAAATGGTGATCGGGATCGGTATGGGTTTGGCTACCAGCGCAGTCTTCGAAGGTGCACGCGTCGCGGGACAGGTGCTGAGCGTACAGATGGGCTATTCGTTGGTCAACATTCTCGATCCCAACACTGCGGTCGAGAGCACGGTCGTCGCTCTGTTTCACGAAACCATCGCGATGTTCATCTTCCTGGCACTTGGCATTCACCACTGGATTCTGCGAGCAATCGCGAACAGCTTTGAATACCTGCCGCCAGGAGCCGCACCGATAAATCCGATGTTCACCCGAACTTTGCTGCATGAAGGCGCGGCGATTCTCGAGGTCGGAATTCAATTGGCCGCGCCGGTTTTGGCAGCGACGTTACTGATCGACGTATTGCTGGCCTTGTTGGGCAAGGCATCGCCGCAGATGCCTTTGATGTTATTGGGGCCGGCGGTGAAAAGCATGTTGGGGGTTCTGGTGCTGGCGGCCGCGCTCAATTTCTGGCCGCGGCTGTTCGACCGATATTTTTCGCAATCGATCGCGTACACCGAGCAGGTGCTGCGCTTGGCTCATTAAATGGCTGATTCGAGAAAAACAGAAAAGGCGACACCGCAACGCAGGAAGAAAGCACGCGAGCGAGGGCAAGTTGCGCGCAGCCGCGAATTCTCGAACGCGTTGGCGTGGGGCGGCGCCATCGCGATCGTCGTTTGGCAGATCCCCGCGGTGACGCGGCAGTGGCGCGGATTGCTGCAAAGCTCACTTGATCTGTCCCTGCGCGAGCCGCTGACTTCAACTAGTCCGATTTTCTTCTGGACTGCCCTTGGGGTTCTGCGGTGGATCGTTCCGGTTCTGGCGACGGCTTGGGTGCTATCGCTATCCGGCGGCATGGCACAAGGCGGATTGGTTTTTGCGGCTGAGGCGCTGGTGCCAAAGCCAGAGAGATTAAACCCAATCGGAAAGCTGAAGCAGATGTTCTCGCTGACGGGCCTTAGCAACATTTTGAAATCCTTGCTGCCCTTTAGTGTGATTGTTTGGATCGGAATCTCGACCATCTCCGGCGCCTGGCAAAACGTGCTTCAGGCGTCGGGTTTGGCAATTCCCGCTTATGCCAGTTTTGTGCTCGGCACGATTTGGAAGCTCTGTTGGAAATCTGGCCTGGTGTTGATCACGTGGGCCGGCGTGGATTACCTGCTGGTCTGGCGAAAGCTGGAAGGCGACCTGAAGATGTCGCGCGAAGAGCTGCGAGAGGAAGGCAAGCAGACAGAAGGTAATCCGCTAGTCAAGGGACGCATTCGTCGGCTCCAACGACAACTGCGTCGCCGCCAGATGTTGAAGGACACGGAAAAGGCGAGCGTAGTTGTAACGAACCCGACGCACTTCGCGGTTGCGCTGAAATACGAAATGGATATGGAAGCGCCCATCGTGGTTGCGAAGGGACAAAATCTGCTCGCGCAGGAGATCAAGGAGGTCGCTCGCTGGCACGGTGTGCCGATCATGGAGAATCCGCCGCTGGCGCAGGCGCTATATCGAACCGTTGAAGTTGGGCGACAGATTCCGGCACCGCTCTATAGCGCGGTGGCGGAGATTTTGGCTTTTGTGTTCAAGGCACAAGCTCAGGCTCGACAACAGGCGAACCGGGGTGTGACACGGTAATGCGAACTCACGAGTGGATCGCGAATGGCAACTAAACCAAAGCTGCTGACCTCGCTGACCGGCGGTGCCGAGTGGATCGTGCCCGTACTGGCGGTAAGCCTGGTTTTCGTCATGCTGATTCCGCTGCCGGCACTGCTCGTCGATATCCTGCTGGCATGCAGCATCACTGCATCAGTCTTGGTTCTTCTGGTTGCGATCCAGATCCTGAGGCCGGTTCAGTTTTCTGTTTTTCCCAGCTTACTGCTCTTGTTGACGCTCTTTCGCTTGTCGCTCGACCTTGCCAGCAGCCGCCGCATTTTGCTGCACGGCAGCGAGGGATCCGCAGCCGCGGGCCGGGTCATTGAGGCCTTCGGTCAATTTGTTGTTGGTGGCAATTATGTAGTTGGGTTCGTTCTTTTTCTGGCATTGATCGCGATTCAGTACATGGTGGTGAGCCATGGCGCGGTCCGAACCGCCGAGGTCACGGCGCGCTTCACGTTGGACGCGATGCCAGGCAAGCAGATGGCAATCGACGCTGACTTGAATGCTGGCCTGATCGACGAAAAAGCCGCCCGCAGCCGGCGCGAACAGATTTCGCGAGAAGCCGAATTCTATGGCGCCATGGACGGCGCGGCCCGCTTCAGTCAGCGAGATTCGCTGGCCACCATTCTCATTACCGCGATCAATATCATCGCCGGATTCCTCATTGGAGTTTTTCAGCAGGGCGTTCCTTTCCTCGAAGCACTAAAAACCTACACGGTGCTCACTGTCGGCGACGGCCTGGTAACCATGATCCCCTCGCTGCTGGTTTCCGTCGCAGGCGCCATTGTGCTCACCCGAGCTTCGTCCGAAAGCTCGCTGGGCATCGATGTCGGACGACAGGTATTCGGTAAACGCAAACCTTTGTGGATCGCCGCAGCGGTGATGGCGGGCCTGGCGGTCATTCCTGGTTTGCCGAAGGTGTCGTTCATTTTGATGTCGGTCCTGATGGTATTGCTGGCACGGCGTGCTAAGGACACGCCTGCGGAAGGCCAGGTAGTCGGAACGTCAACCACAGGGAAGATGCCGCCGGGAACTGCGCCCGCTGCTGATCCTCTGGATTCGGTGATCAAGCTCGATGAACTGATGCTGGAAGTTGGCCTCGGCCTCGTGCCGCTCGTCGATACGAAACAAGGCGGTCAATTGCTGGGCAAGGTCCGATCTCTGCGCAAACAACTGGCATCGCAGCTCGGGTTTCTGGTTCCGCCAGTTCACATCACGGACAATCTGACCCTGAAGGAACGCGAGTACGTCATTCACCTGCGCGGGGTAGAGATTGCGCGATGGGAAATGCGTCGTGACTGCCTGCTGGCGATCAGCTCGCAGAGTTCGCCGCCTAATATTCCCGGCATTGATACGCGAGAGCCGGCATTCAATGCAACCGCGAAATGGATATCGCCCGACGTACAGGCACAAGCCCTGGCGGCCGGATACGTCGTTGTTGATCACACTTCGGCATTGGCCACGCATCTTGGCGAAGTAGTCAGACAGAACGCTCACCTACTTCTGACGCGCCATGAGACTAAGCGCCTCGTAGATCGCATCGGCGAATCCCACCCAAAGCTGGTCGAGGAGCTTGTTCCCAAGGTGCTGACATTGGGAGAAGTACAGAAGGTGTTGCAGCAGTTGCTGCGCGAACAAGTATCGATCCGCGACTTGGGAACAATTCTTGAAACCCTGGTAGAGATCGCACCAGTCAACAAAAATCCGGTGATGCTGGTGGAAGCTGCGCGCCACGCGCTGGGCCGTGCCTTAGTACGCCCGTTGCTCGATGAGCGAGGCGAGCTCAAGGTCGTTACGCTAGACCGAAGTATCGAAGAAGAGTGCTCGCGCAGCCTGAATCCTCAGCCCGCGATGCAACCGTCGACAGCACTTCAACCGAATGTCGCTCGGCGCGTGCTGGATGGCTTGCGGGCGCAGTTTGGGGACCAGGTAGTTACTGCGCCGCCGGTATTGCTGTGTTCATCGCCGGGCCGCTTTCAGCTGCGCCGCCTGTTGGAACCCTTTTTCCCAAAGATTGTGGTGCTTGCACCGACCGAGATCCCGCCTCTCGTGCCGGTGCAATCAATAGGAGCTGTACGGTGAGCGGGAATGAATAAACGTTAATTGGGGACCCCATGACACAGGCAGAGATCGCATATCGTGAAACGTTGGAAGAAACACAGGAACAAGAGCAGCTCATTCTGAAAGAGCTGCCACAGGTGTATTACATCGCCAGACGAATCTACGACCGTCTGCCGCAACACGTGCCGTTCGAGGATCTCGTCCACGCCGGTGTCATCGGACTGATCGAGGCCATCCGCAGCTACGACAGCAAAAAGTCCGTTCCGCTGCGGGCCTTCGCAAAGTTTCGCATCCGAGGTGCCATTCTCGACAGTCTCCGAGAACTGGATTGGGGCTCGCGTCCACTTCGCCGCCAGGGCCGCAGAATCGAAGAAGCCATCGCAACCCTGTCCACCAAATTGGGACGGCAGCCGGAAGAGGAAGAGATCGCCGCCCAGTTGGATATCACCATCGCTGAACTCCATGAGACCGCGGTGCGGCTGGATGGTCTGGTACTAATCGGCCAGGAAGTAAACTCGGGTTACGATCGATCGGAAAAACAGGATCTGATCGAGACCGCTCCCAGTCGCGAAGAAGGCCCAGACGATCTTTGCTTCCGGCAGGAAATCAGAGATCAACTGGCGCAAGCCATCGAAACGCTTTCTGAAAAAGAGCAGATGGTCATTTCGCTGTACTACAAGGAAGAACTGACAATGAAGGAAATTGCGGCAGTCTTGCAACTGGCCGAGTCTAGAGTGTCCCAGATCCACGCACTGGCAATTCCCAAACTTCGCGCCGCTTTGCGAAAAGGCGCTTTCGACGAGAAGAATGCTCAACCAATATAGATGCGGAGAAAATGAATGTCTTTACCCGGTGTTCAAGTTTTAGCAAAATTTCCTTCGAGGGTGAGGGACTGGGCTCCGCGTTGTACGAATACGACCTGCCGCAAACAAACCTTGAAGCACATTATCTCCCGTCGATATGCCGGATTCTTCATCTCCGGCGATTGGTTTTGCGGTCCTGACTGTTTTGAACAAGTGGTGCGTAGCCGGATCCTGGCCCTGCTATCTGCGCAAGGTCAACACGAACAACCGCCAAGCCTACGGATGCCGCTTGGGCTGCTATTGGTTTCCCGTGAAGTACTCACCACTGAACAGTTGAGAGTTGTACTCGATCGCCAACGCGTCAGCGGCGCGAACATCGGAGACATAGTCCAGGAATTAGGCTTCGGGACCCAGGAGCAGATCACTGCCGCAGTTGCGACGCAATGGTCATGCCCTGTTTTCTCACTCCAGGGTCGGCAGTTGCCCACACAGATTCAGATTCCGCTGCGTTTATTAGAACTGTACGAGATGCTGCCGGTCCACTTCAGCCCAAATGACCGGAAGCTGCTGGTGGCCTTTGTAAGCCGCGTTCACTACCATATCCTCCATACAATCGAATACCTGACGCAATGTGTCGCGGATCCTTGCTTTATTACTCCCGGCGATTACCACCGTTATCTTAAATCGGTCGCATCCTCTGTAAAGGAGAACCAGGCCCTGTTTGAGCGCAGCAGCAGTCCGGCAGAGATTGCGCATCTTGTACGCAACTACGCACATCAGTTCGCCGCTGAGGAGGCTCGCTTTGGCCTCTGCCGAGACTACCTTTGGGCCCGAATCCGAGGAGGAGTGCGGCAAATGGATCTGCTCTTCCGGGTCCAATCGATTCAATAAGCTCCCGGCCAACTAAAGCTTCCACCGTTCGCTGCCGATTACTTACGGCGGGAAATCACGATGCCGGCGAACGGAAAACACCATCAATGGCATTCTCAGACCGGCCACAATGGCGATGTCTCGCCGTTACCCCCAGCCAATCACTCCGATCGCCCTCCGAGGATTGTGTTACCTGGGCCGCCGGTTGCGCCACACGTCTTTTTAGTGTTTCAAATGCTTCTGTCCAATCAGATCGCGGACTTGAGCGCCATCGCAGAGACCATTCGCAGTGACATCGGGCTCACTGTGCAGGTCTTGCGGCTCGCGGCTGAACAAAACCGAGAGCATCTGCGCGGGCTGGTCGACATCGACGAACTCGTCGTGCAACTAGGTTTGGCAAAGTTGCAAGGCCTCATGGATGATATCGACATTTTGTCGAAGCACCCCAAGGGAATTGCTGGGCTGCGCACATTTGAGCGGTTCTGCAATCATGCCCGTCTTACCGCCCTGATTGCGGAGGAACTCGCTTCCGAGACCGCCAGCGTACGTCAGGAAGACGCTTATGTGGCTGGCTTGCTCCGCCACCTTGGAGCGCTGCCTTTCATTTTGGGATGGAACATCCCAGGCTTGCAGGAATCCGATACCGGCGAAACAGGATACCAGCTCGCGAAAATCTGGGGCCTGCCCCATCCGTTGGTGGACGTAATAAGCGGAACTCGAGAACTCTGTGATCCCTCCACCCTGCCTCTGTTCGATCTGGTAAGCACAGCCGACAAGCATGCCTTCCGTTTGGAGATCGGGCACACACTTCATTTCTGAGTACCGTCTGTCGGTTACGCTCTGCACAAGACTCGGCACGACGGTTCGCAAAGTTAGAAATCCTGATTAGTCCAGGCCTGCGCGCTGAGTTCTCTGCTCGTCTCCTAATCTGTATCTCATCTTTGCCCCCTTTGCTCTGCGCCTTTCAATGACTTGCGGCGATTGGCTGGCGGCCAGAACTGGTCTGCGCCGTGCTCTAGTCCATGCGGAGAACTCTATGGACAGTGGCTTCTATGCCGCTTGCACGGCCCTGTTGGCCCGTAGTCAGGCGCTTGATTCGGTCGCCAATAATCTGGCCAATGTCAGCACCCCAGGTTATCGCGCCGGGCACAACGTCTTTCGTTCATTGCTGGCAACATCCTCATTCTTCCCCATTTCGAATTTGAACTATGCGGTGAATAACTATTCGGTTCTCGGTGGTAACGAGATCGATCTTTCGCAAGGTAACCTCGACCGCACCGGCAACGATCTCGACTTCGGTATTCAGGGCGCAGGATTTTTTGTGGTGCAAACGGGCTCCGGAAACGTCTTCACGCGAAACGGCAATTTTCATGTTTCTGCAAAAGGCCAATTGGTGACGGCGGACGGAGATCTGGTTATCGGCGACAATGGCCGCCCGATCCCGATTGTCGGCGCTCCTGTTTCGGTGAGCTCCGATGGCAC
>DASPTU010000005.1:0-45636 GCA_035623255.1 Terriglobales bacterium
GCCTCCAAGATTTTCTGCTCGTGCTCGACTAAATTCGGCGCTCCACCCAACACCAATGTTTGTCCGGTATGTTTGGGATTGCCGGGCGCTTTGCCGGTGCTGAATCGGAAGGCGGTTCAATTTGCCGCGCTCGCCGCGATGGCCTTGAACTGCCGCATTAATCAAACCTCCATCTTTGCCCGGAAAAACTATTTTTATCCTGATCTGCCCAAGGGCTACCAGATTTCGCAGTACGACAAGCCCCTCGCCGAGTTTGGCTGGATCGGCATTCCGAGTGAGGCCGGGGAGAAGAAGATTGGCATCACCCGTGTGCACCTCGAAGAAGACGCAGGCAAAAGCCTGCACGAGGGTTTCGCTAATTCGTCGGAAACGACGGCTATCGATTTGAATCGTACCGGCGTGCCGTTGATTGAGATCGTCAGCGAGCCGGACCTCGCCTCCCCCGAAGAGGCCTACGAATACCTCACCCGCCTGAAAGAAATCGTTCTTTACACCGGCGTAAGCGATTGCAACATGGAAGAGGGATCGCTGCGTTGTGACGCCAACATAAGCGTGCGGCTGCGCGGGCAGAAAGAATTCGGCACAAAAGCGGAAATCAAGAATGTCAACTCCTTCCGCTTTATTCGCGATGCCCTGGAATACGAGATCGACCGCCAGATCGGCATTCTGGAGTCAGGTGGAAAAGTCACGCAGGAAACCCGTCTCTACGACGCGCATCGTGGCCAAACTTACAGCATGCGTTCGAAAGAAGAGGCACACGATTACCGGTATTTCCCGGAACCGGACCTTATGCCGCTGGTTCTTTATGAAAAATCCCTTGCCGAAATCCGTACCACGCTCCCCGAGTTACCCGATGCTCGGCGCAAGCGCATGGTTGAGGAGTATGGCATCACGCCGTACGACGCCCAGGTGCTGACCGCAAGCCGAACGCTGGCCGATGAATTTGAAGCCGCGGCCAAGCGGGCGAAGAATCCCAAGCGAGTTGCAAACCTGGTGCAAAGTGAATTGCTCGGACGGCTGAAGGCCAAAGGACTGGAAATTGGGCAGTCTCCGATCTCCATGAGCGGAATTGCCATGTCCGCAGATCTCGCCGAGAGTGGCGCGATTTCCAGCAAGATGCTCAAAGAACTTTATGATCTATCTTTCGAGCGCAATCAGGATTTCCCCCAAGTCTACGAGAAAGAAAAACCGCAACAGATCACGGACGTTTCAGCCATTCAAAAAATTGTCGATGATATCGTTGCCGCGAATCCTAAGCAGGTTGAACAATACCGCGCGGGGAAGAAGACCGTCATCGGCTTTTTTGCGGGTCAGGTCATGAAAGCCACAAAAGGCCAGGCCAACCCCCAGATGGTGAATGAGCTTTTGGCCAAGAAATTAGATCTCTAGGGTTCACCGTGGTTGGTCCGTGTCCTCCGTGGTAAAAAAGTGCGTCATGACCACGAGGGCACACTGAGTGAGCGTCGAAGCGATCATGCCCGAGGTAACCACCCGCCAGTGTCTTTCGTCACCTGAGCGCTCACTGGCGATCCGGGCTAACATACTTTCTTATGAAAAAGCTCAAGCTGGATCGAATCATCAGCATTGCCACACTCCTGAGTTCGGTGATCGCGATTGTGCTGGTGCTGAAGAAACCTCAACCGGTCTCCCAGCCGATGGCGCCAGCTGTGGCCGCACAAAGAGCAGAGTCCCTCCAGCAGAAGCTTCTGCAACTGGACCAGCCGAGGCAAACGGGTCAAGCGCCTACTGAAGTTCATCTGAATTCTGACGAGGTCAGCGCTGCATTGGCGCAGGCGGCCGGTGCACTTCCCGTCTCCGCGCTTGCGACCTCTGGCCTCCCGACCACGGTTCCGACTTCTCCCGATGCCCAGATCGGCCCTGGCCAACCCGAAGTTAAGGATTACCAGGTCAGCTTTGATGGTGATGTTGCGCGTGGTCAATTTGTCACTCAGATCGGCGGCAAAGATGTAACCGTGACGCTCGCCGGGCATCTGAATTCGAAAGACGGCTACGCAACCTTCGATGCGACTGAATTCAAGGTAGGCGAGCTGAACATCCCGGTTTCACTGGTCAATGGTCCGCTGCAGAAGAAGCTCGACGAACAGCGCGACAAGCTCAAGCTTCCCGACGATGTTCAGGGGATCAAAGTCGAGAACGGCGAACTGGTAATGACCGGGAAATGAGCCGCGTTTGCGTTGCGTCTGAGCCACACGCGGTTATCCCGAGCGCATCACTCTCCCGGTGTGCCTTCAAACAGCGCGTATAGCTGATCTCCGATGACGCGATACACAACATAAGCGCTTCCTTCGTCGTAAACCTTGCGAAAGAGCAGCTCGCCGCGGCCATCTCCGTCCACATCCACCGCATCGATGAGTTCGAATTTCGGTTCGACGTCGAGGTGACGTTGGTCGGTTACGTTTGCGAACGCCTTATGAATATCCCCGTTGATGTCCTGCCGAGCCACCAGGGTTACGAAATATTGCAAATCCACCAGAGCGCTTTCGGTGGCCTGTGCTGGCATCCGGGCGCTGGCCGTGAGCACCATCGTGGGTTCATTGCTGCTGGAGAGATCAAAAACCCGGAACTGCACGTCATCGAAGTCTGGCTGCGCCGGTTTGGCGCGGGTCGCGGTGTGCAGTCTCGGTTTGCGAGAAGCCTCGGAGGGAGCGATTAACTCTGATCCTAACTGTTTGGCACGCGACCGGACTTCGTCGGCAGCCAACGCCAGCAGTTTGCCACGAAGCGTTACTTCATCGTCAGGTTTGATGTCGTAGACGTAGGGATGCGCCTCTGGACCGTCTGCATCGGAGATCGCCGGAATAAACTGCGATTGAGTCACCTTCGCTGTCGCGGACATGACTGGCGCAGGAGCCGGTGACTTGGGCTTTGCCACTGGCGCAGACGGACCTATAGGTTCCTGCTGCGCCGGCTCAGGCTTCCCACGCTTAAGAGTTGGACGGTTCGGGTCGTTCTCATCGGTTTGCTCGGGATTGGTAGATGAGTTTGACGAAGCCGATGCGCTGGCAGGTTGATTCGCAGGTGTATTCGTAGACGCGGCAGGTTGAGTTTGCGCGGCCGGCTGGGCTTGGACAGAAGGCGGGCCCGGCGCCTCAGATGAAGGCTTCGCGGCCGGCTGGGTCTGCGTCGTAGGGTGAGCTTCTTGGGAGGATGGCACTGGCTCCGGTGGCCTAGGGTTGGCTCTTCCGGAATGGCGGAGCACCGGGGGCGCGGAATCGTCTTCCAATCCCCGCGGTATCGACGATGACGGTTTCCTGCTCGACTTTGCGGCCAGCGATTCCGCGGTCTGCCACATCCCCTCGCCAATCCAATCGTGGGTCTTCGGATTCTCCAGCGCCTCCGTCACAATAAACAGGCCCTGTGAGATCCCGCTGTGGAAAGCCTCATATTCCGTCTCGGCCCAAAGCGCCATCGGAACGGGCGAGGCCTTGTAGGCGCCAGCGTCGTAATATTGGCCGTCTACCAGAATGACCACTGGAATCAAACGAGCCTTGCCCTTCGGCTGAAGTTCGAGCAGACCCACTGCGCGCGGCCCTTTACTGACCTTCGCCTTCGAACTCTGCCCCAGCACCGGCTGCCACATTGCCAGGGCCAGCGCAGCAAGGATGACGAGCGAGCGCCGCCTGCTGTATAAAGTTGACCGGGAGGAAACCTTCCCCATGGATATCAATGATAAAGCGCCGGACTTTTCTTTGCCTGATCAGAATGGACAGAACATTTCGCTCAAAGATTTTCGCGGCAAGACCGTCGTACTCTTTTTCTTCCCAAAGGCCGACACCCCCGGCTGCACCGTAGAAGCGTGCGGGTTCCGCGACGGATACAAGAAAATTCAAAAAACCGGCACTGTGGTGCTGGGCATTTCCGCCGACTCGCCACGAAGTCAGAAAAAGTTCGAAACCAAATACGATCTGCCGTATGCGCTGCTATCCGACGCTGACAAAAAAGTTTGCTTAGCCTACGGCGTGATCAAGGAAAAAAACATGTACGGCAAGATGGTCAAGGGAATCGCGCGTACCACCTTCGTGGTCGGACCTGATGGCAAGATCGAACACGTATTTAACAACGTCAAAGCCGACGGTCACGCTGAGCAGGTCCTCGAATACCTGAAAAGCGCAGCGGCATAACCGGGACTTGATGAACCGTACCTTTACGCCGTGTGGCTGAGATCAGCGGCGTTTTCTTTTTTCAGTCGCGGCATCGAGGAATATGGTTTGTCCGACGGCCACTCGACCGACGCGAGTGACCGCGCCGTAGATGCCAGCGTTGTTCTGGTTGGCACGAACGACCGCCTTCATCACTTCTGGTGCAGGACTCGCTGAGTCAGGATCAAGGTTCACCATCGAGCAGCGGACGTCGCGCATTGTAACGGCGATCGCCGGCGCGACGTCGCCTTCACCGAATGAGAGCACCCTGCCCAACCACTCATCTTCCTGGAAGGGAGCCGCTCGCGGTAAACGAACCACGATATTCGGGCGAAAGCGCCGCACGTCCAGGCCCAGGCCTGCGAGTCGTCCGATCTCGCGCACCGTATCGGAAGCGATCACAGAGATGCTCGCTTCATCGAAGATGCCGTGCCCGAGCTGCATCATCTGCACGGGAGCCCCGTATCGACGTCCTATCTCCTTGGCCAGCTCCTCCCCGAAGACAGGCATCTCTTCACCGTCCGGTGTGCGAACATGCGTAGGAAGATCTTCCGCAGCACTGTCTTCACGCGGCTGCGGAGCAAACAGGAGCAGGCCGGGAAGCTTGCTAGCCGTTAGCCACGGCATTCCACTGCGGTTCTCAATCCGCCGGAATGCCAGGCGTCTGTCACCATCGAGGCCGTGCCAGCCCAGGTTGGCGACCTCCAGTCGTTCGCCTGCCATGGACTTCACGGGATACCGAAAGATTGCCTCCACATGGCCGATTTCTGTAAGCATGCTCGATCCGAATCCGCGCAACCGATGGGGTTGTTTCCGTAGGCGCGGTACGAGACTATCAGTGCATTCGAGAAACTGGTGCGCTTACAGAACCCTTGACGGACGTTTGAAATTTGACAGAGCCTGGTTGTTTAACGAAACGGGCTCGCATTCACCATCATAAGGCTGAGTGCGAGCCCGCTTCTCGATTCGATCCTGACCAGGATCCCGGGTTTTTTCGGTTCTATATCAGTGAATACTTCCCGCGTTCAATCGTTTTCTGCGCGATCTGCTGACGAAGTGCAATGGAGTTGAATGGCTCGTACTTCGCCAGCCGCCGCAGGATCGCCAGTTGGGTGCGCAACATGTCTCCCTCTGCCACGGCGGCAATAATCTTGCGCGATCCAGCTTCGATTTTTTCCATCGCTTGCGACAGATACACGCGAGTCATGGCAATCGGAAGCGTAGCCGCCGATTCGCCATGCTGCTCGACAATTTTTTGTGCCCGCAGTACTGCCGATTCCATCGCATACGTTTCCATCACCATGTCGGCAATCGCGCCCATAATCTCCTGCTGATCTTCAATCGCCTGCATGTACTTCTGTGTCGCCGAACCGGCCGCAAACAGTCCCAGCTTCTTCGCCTGCGCGACCAGCTTACGCTCTTCGGCGAGCGGGCCTTCTATCTCTTCGCCGACAGACGGACCTGACAGCACCTCATCCATCAGTTTTTTGATCGCAGGCATCAGCGGTAACTGGCCCGACATCGCCCGCTTCAGCAGGAACCCTGTGATGATCAGCCGGTTGATTTCATTTGTGCCTTCAAAAATGCGGTTGATGCGAGCGTCACGATAGGCGCGCTCCGCCGGGTATTCCTCGACAAAACCATAGCCGCCGTAGATCTGCACGGTTTCGTCGACCACGTAATCGATCATCTCCGAGCCCCACACTTTGATGATGGAGCACTCGACGGCGTATTCCTCGATTGCCTTGCGCACATTTTTGATCGCGTCCGAGCCAGACTTGTCCACTTCTGCCAGTGCAACGTCCATCATGCCGACGGTGCGGTAAACCAACGATTCGCCCACATAGATCAGCATCGCCATGTTGGCGATTTTTTCTCGCACCAGCCCGAAATCAGCGATGACTTTCTTGAAAGCCTTGCGTTGCTTGGCATAGCCGACGGCGTTCTCCAGGGCAACCCGGGCTCCGCCCACGCACATAGCTCCCAGTTTGAAGCGTCCAACATTGAGAATGTTGAAGGCGATAACATGGCCCTTTCCGATTTCGCCCAGAAGATTTTCGACCGGGACCTTACAGTCGTTGAGGATTATGGGGCAGGTGGATGATCCGCGTATGCCCATCTTGTGCTCTTCAGCACCGATCGAGAAACCGGGGAAATTCCTCTCAACGAGAAATGCCGTGAATTTCTCGCCATCGACCTTTGCGAACACGGTGAATAAGTCCGCGAACCCGGCGTTGGTGATCCACATCTTTTCACCGTTGAGAATGTAATGCTTGCCGTCTTTCGACAGTTCCGCGCGGGCGCGACAATTCAGCGCGTCCGAGCCAGACGACGCTTCCGACAGAGCGTAAGCACCCACAATTTCTCCGCTCGCCAAACGCGGTAAATACTTTTTCTTCTGTTCTTCAGTTCCAAAATAGACGATAGGCAGGGTGCCAATACCGGTGTGTCCACCCCAACTGGTGGCGAAGCCGGCATACTTGGCAATGTGATCGGCAATCACGGCAGCGGTGACTTTGTCCATGTCCAGCCCGCCGTAAGCTTCGGGAATTTCGACTGAGCTCAGTCCTAGTTCACCCGCTTTCTTCAGCAGGTCGCGCGTTACGGAAAAATCCTTGCGTTCGATCTTTTCTACGTTTGGCAGAACTTCATTGACCGCGAACTCCTCTGTAGTCTGGCCTATCAGTTGATGCTGTTCGGTGAAATCCTCCGGGGTGAAAACTTCTTCCGGGCGGCGTTCTTCCAGCAAAAAGCTCCCGCCCGCGATTTTCGTCTTAGGAATTGCAGAAACCGTAGCCATGGAGTACCTCCCTGGATAAAGACCATGAATAACGTTCAGGAAGCAACACGGACAGAAACAATTCTAATGCCAGCAAGAACAGAATGATAGGTTGTGAAACTGCTGTATTTCTGGATGTTTTGTCCCGAGATGGTCTGCTTTCGGCTAGTTCAATTCAGGTTTTCGAAGATTCCAGCCGCGCCCATGCCTCCGCCAACACACATGGTCACCAAGCCATAGCGCGCATGGCGACGTTTGAGCTCGCGAATAATAGTTGCTGTCAGCTTGGCGCCGGTGCAACCCAATGGATGTCCCAGCGCGATTGCTCCTCCGTTCGGATTCACGTGCTCCGGATCGAGGCCCGCCTCTTTGATCACGGCCAGCGACTGCGCAGCAAACGCTTCGTTCAATTCGATAACATCCATCTCCGAGAGTTTCAGTCCAGCCATTTTCAGAGCTTTGGGAATAGCGAATACCGGTCCGAGTCCCATTTCTTCGGGCTTGTATCCGGCAGTTGCAAAAGATAGATATCGTGCCAGCGGCGCAATGCCCAAAGCTTTGGCGCGTTCCGCGGACATCACAACCGTTGCCGCTGCCCCATCGGACATCTGGGAGGAATTTCCCGCGGTTACGGTTCCTTTGGCGTGGAATGCAGGCTTCAGCGATGACAGCGCTTCAAGCGATGTGTCGGCGCGAGGACCTTCATCAATCTTGAACGTGGTCTCCTGCCGTTTCGGCTTGGATCCATTCGGGGTGGTGAAACTAATCTGCACAGGGACAATCTCGTCGTTGAATTTACCGGCCTGAATGGCGGTCACCGCGTTTTTGTGACTTCTCAGAGAGAACTCATCCGCTTGCTCGCGCGTGACGCCGAAGCGTTGCGCCACGCGTTCGGCGGTGAGACCCATCGAGAGGTACGCGTTGGGATAGTGATCGACGAGCCATGGATTCGGCGAAATCTTGTTGCCGCCCATCGGGATCATCGACATGGATTCAGTACCGCCGGCCACAATCACATCCGCTCCGCCAGCCATGATGCGCTCGGCCGCGAGCGCAATGGCCTGCAGCCCTGACGAGCAGAAACGATTGATCGTCAGCGCCGAGATTTCCACTGGCAATCCCGCGCGAAGAGAGGCTATGCGCGCCACGTTCATGCCTTGCTCGGCCTCGGGCATGGCACAGCCGAAAATGACGTCTTCGATCTCTTTCGGATCGAGTTGCGGCACGCGCTCGATCGCCCCCTTGATTGCGATAGCGGCCAGTTCATCTGGTCTGGTCGAACGCAGCGCGCCTTTGAAAGCGCGCCCTACCGGTGTGCGAACCGACGAAACAACAACCACTTCTCTCATAAATTTGTTCCTACTAGATGATCGTCATTCCGAGGGGGCTTCATGCCCGAGGCTCGTAACGGATTCTGTCATCCTGAGCAAACCGCACCGCGCAGCACATACGCAGTCAATTCCTCAGCGTCTTACCTGTCTTCAAGGTGTACTGTATCCGCTCCTGCGTCTTCTTCTCCCCGCACAGCGACTTGAAAGCCTCTCGCTCGAGATCCAAAATGTACTGCTCGCTTACCGGCGTCCCGGCCGAGACATTCCCGCCGCACAAAACTTCCGCGACTTTGTTCCCGATCTTCACTTCGTAGTCAGTGATGTAGCCGCCTTCGTGCATCAGGTGAACCCCCAGCTTGAGCATGGCCAAGATGTTTTCGCCTGGCGCTGGAATATCTGTTCGCATCTGCGGCGGTTCGTACTCCTCACGCACCATCTCCAGGGCGCGTTCTTTGGCATCGCTCAGTACGCGTTCGCGGTTCATGGTGATCCGGTCAGCATCGCGCAGAAACCCGAGCGCCCGCGCCTCGTGTGCCGACGTCGCAACCTTCGCCGTGGCAATGGTCTCGAATGTCTTCTTCATAGCCTCCATCAACTCCACCGACTCGCCCCGCCCTCCCGGCCGAATGGACTCTGCCCTGTCAATCGCCCGCAGCAGCATCTCTTTGCACCCGCCGCCACCCGGCAGCAGGCCAACCCCCACCTCCACGAGCCCGGTATAAAGCTCGGCGTGAGGCTGCAAAGCTGGCGCGTGCAATGAAATCTCAGTGCCGCCGCCCAGAGTCAGGCCGAATGGCGCGACCACCACGGGTTTCGGCGAGAACTTGATGGCTTGCGTCATCCCCTGGAATTGGCGGATTGCCGTGTCGACCTCGTCCCACTCTTGTTCTTGGACCGACATCAGCAACAGCATGAGATTGGCGCCCACAGAAAAATTGGTCGCATCATTGTTGATCACAAAACCATCGAACTTGTCGCCCGGGCCGCCGGGCTTGAGCGTTTGCGAGATGAGCTGAACGATGTCCGCACCTAGCGCATTCATCTTGGAATGAAATTCAAGGCATGCCACACCGTCGCCCAGATCGACCAATGACGCTCCCGAGTTCTTCTTCACCACTCCATTGGACTTTTTCGCCACATCAACTGACCACACTCCCGCAGGCACCTGAACAGCCTTCCAGTTTTCGTGCTCGAGGTCACAATACATGCGTCCTGAAGGAGTGTGGGGATCGTCAAGGTACCAGGATGTTCTTCCGCATGCCAGCAATTTCTCCACGTTCGCCGCGACCGGACGTCCTTCTTTCTTCATGCGAGCGACCGTGGCTTCGACGCCGGCGGCATCCCACAATTCGAAGGGACCCAGTTCCCAGTTGAAGCCGAGCCGCATGGCGCGATCGATTTCCACCACCGAATCGGAGATCTCCGGGATTCGGTTGGCGGCATAAATCCACAGCTCTGACAAAGCAGACCACAGAAACCGCGCGGCTTTGTCTGGCTTGTGCGGTGCGCCATCCATTCCCAGCAACATTCGAATACGCGCTCCCGTGTGCTCCACGTTCTTGGCCATCTCCAAGGCTGGGAATTTCGGCTTCTGTCGCGGATGATAATCCAACGTTTTCCAATCGAGCGCGAGCCGTTGGTCCTCGTCGTGATCGTGGCCCTTCACCTTCTTGTAAAAGCCGCCCTTGGTTTTATCGCCCAGCCACTTGCGTTCCAGCATCTGGCGAAAGAATTCGGGCACTTTGAGATCGCTGCGTTCATCGCGCACATTGTGCGTCATGTTCGCGACCACATGTCCCAAAATGTCCAGCCCAACCAGATCAATGGTGCGAAACGTCGCCGAGCGCGGCCAACCGACCGCTTGCCCGGTCAGTGCGTCGACTTCTTCGATCGTGAGATCCAGCTCCTGCATGAGGCGCATGACATTCAGCACCGAGAAGGTGCCGATGCGGTTGGCAATGAAATTGGGCGTATCTTTTGCGAAAACCACACCTTTGCCCAGGCGAACATCGCAAAACTGTGCAATGGCGTCGATAGCCCTCTTATCGGTATCTGGCGTGGGAATCAGCTCCACCAGCCGCATGTAACGCGGCGGATTGAAGAAATGCGTGCCAAACCATATGCGCCGGAAGTCTGCGGAAAAACCATCCGCGATTTTCGCCACCGGAAGTCCACTGGTATTCGTCGTGATGATGGTTTCAGGTTTTCGGATGGCTTCAACTTTTCGAAGTAGGGCGCGCTTGATTTCCAGGTTTTCCACGACTGCTTCAACGATCCAGTCGACCTCCGAAAGCTTCTTTAGATCGTCTTCGAAATTTCCGATCGTGACCAGCCGAGCAAGCGAGGCGTCCATGAACGCTGCTGGCTTCGACTTCTTCGCTGCCTCCAGGCCGGCGACAGCTACGTTGTTGCGTGCCGGGACATCGGCATCGGGAGGAACTATATCCAACAGGTAACTGGGAACACCGGCATTGGCGAAATGCGCGGCGATTCTTGCTCCCATAGTGCCGGCGCCCAGCACTGCAACTTTGTGAATCCGATTCATTGCGAAACTCCAGTTATCGTGTTGATGAGTCCTGTGAAGCAGTTAAGTTTAATCAGGAAGAATGGGCTCGCGCGTTGAAGTTTATCCAGCGTCTCGAATAGGTTGCCGGGATGACTCCAGCATACCAGCACACTGAGTGAAAAAACGCCCCTACAAAAAATGTGGGCGCGGACCGTATTGATGTGGGGTGAGGATGGCAACGGTACGCGCCCTATTAAATTGAATTTATCCTAGGGCAGAAGACGTCGGAAGTCAAGCTAAATTATTGAGTAATAAAGGCTTAAGCGCAATTCCGAGAGCACGATTCAACGCGGAGCGCAAGGTTATCCATCACCATTGTGTGTGACGAACACTGGATAGAATTTTCAACCTTCTTCGGCACGGTTCGGGTTGGATGCTAAGTATTTTTGCGCCCGTCGGATCATCTCTTTCTCCCCACTATAAGTGAGTTTCTGCGCGGCGCCGTCCAAGGGAATCCAGAATGCTTGTTTGACCTCGATTCTCATCTCCGCCGCGATGTTATCGATTTCACCCGACGCGTATCGCAGCAAATAGAAGCTCACAATCTTGAAGACCCGTTCCCGATCGCCCCAGGAGCGCACATACGCGTACTTGACATCGCCGAGCTTCGTCACGGGAATTGCCCTCAATCCGGTCTCTTCGTAAACCTCTCGCAATGCCGTTTGCTCTGGCTCCTCATTTTTGTCGACTAATCCCTTAGGCAAAGCAAGTAACAATTTTTGCCATTTTTTGCTGCCACGCCGGGTTGAAGTCGCCGTCGAGTCGTCCTTCTGCGGTTCGATAACCGCGACCTGCCAGCCTTCCGAAGCGGGTCGCACCACCACTCCTCCCGCAGAAATCTCTCTCACCATTGGCCTCAAGCTATCAGGAATGCAGGGCTTAGTCACCTTGTACGGTAATATCCCAACATGGTTACTGTAGAGCGGCGGGATTCTTCTCACTTTTTAGCCCGAGCTGGCATCTTACTTGCTGAAATATGTTGGGGTAGTGCCCGGGTCCGGGGGATGCGGGGAAAGTAGTGAAGAGCCTAGGGAGAATCATCCGGTCGGTGCAGGCCTTTGGCCGGGAGCTTTCCGGCCGTCCTGCGGATTTCCCCTATCCCGAAGTTGGGATCGGAGTCGCGTTAGGCGGTGGCTTCGCCCGTGGAATCGCTCACATCGGTGTTCTCAAAGTCCTCGAACAAGAAAATATCCCGATCCGATATATCGCGGGGACCAGCGTAGGCGCTCTCATCGGAGCTGCCTATTGCAGCGGCTTGTCGCCTGCCGATCTGGAGCAGGTTGCCACTCGCGTCCGCTTCAAACACTTTGCCCGCTGGACTCTTTCCCGCTACGGTTTCGCCAGCAACCAGCGCATGATCGGCTTCCTGAACAGTATTCTTAAGGTCAAGACATTTGAGGAATTGCGCATTCCGCTGGCGGTGACGGCAACAGATTTCTCTACCGGCGAAGGCGTCCTATTTCACTCCGGGCCTTTGATCGATCCGGTCCGCGCCAGCTGTGCCTATCCCGGAATGTTCTTGCCAGTGAAAATTCGCGGCCGACAGCTCATTGACGGCATGTTGTCCTACACCGTTCCGACCGCGCCGCTCCGGCAGATGGGTGCAGATCGCGTGTTGGCTGTGCACTTAAAAGGACACTGGACTACCGGCGAAGGTCCGCGCCACCTGTTCGATGTGATCGGTCAGTGCTTTGCCATTGCCCAGGAGATGAATTGTCACATTTGGAAGCAGGCTGCCGATCTGGTCATTGAGCCTGACGTCAACGGGTACAAATACGATGCCTTTGAGCACAGTGCTGCTCTGGTTCGCGCTGGAGAAGCGGTGACTCGTGCCGCACTGCCGGAGATTCGCAAGTGGCTGCATCCTGAGCCAGCCCGCGCACAAAGGCTGCCCAAATCCCCTGTCGTCAGCCCTGCTACCATGCCCGCAGATTAGCTACGGATCGTGGAGCCTTTAGCACTGCTGATCTGACGTGGCAATCGGGAATCATTTGGCGGGAGGAGGTTACACCGATAATCTCACGACAACGAAGCTAATTTGCTTTCTGCGCACCAGCCTTTTCTCTGGCGTGAGCGACCAAGGCGGCGAAGCGCGGGTTGCCGTGAAGCGACCTTAAGTCGGGGTTCCCTTTCTATTATTCCAACATCGATGCTGGGAACCAGACCGCGATCAATAGCCCGTCGGTATTCGGAGGAGCCAATGTGATTCGTTAAGAACTTCTAGTGTTCTAGTTCCTTCTCCATTTGGGCCGCCTTCTGCGGCTTCCCCCAATCCTTGTAAAGCTGGACGATCCACCGATGGGCCAGTTCTAGGTGGTAGTGATCGGGGATGGGGATGCGGTCTTTCCGCGCCAGCATCCCCTGGTAGCCTTCCAGCAGCAGCGGTTCGGCTTCGGCGTATTTCTTTTCTCCCGCGAGGCTGGCGCCCAGCAGGCTCTCGGCGCGGAACCCCTGCCAATCATCCGGCCGACTCTTTCGAGTTACCTCCATGGCCTCGCGCGCGAGGGGCCCGCTCTCGGCAAATTTCCCTTGCGAGAGGCAGGCCAGCGCCAGGTCGGCGGCGGACCTCATCGTATCTGGGTGTTCCTGGCCCAAAACGTTCCGGCGCCCCGCCAGGGCCCGCGAGGCGTAATTCTCTGCCAACGCGTACTTGCCCTCATG
This sequence comes from Terriglobales bacterium, assembly GCA_035623255.1. Taxonomy (GTDB): domain Bacteria; phylum Acidobacteriota; class Terriglobia; order Terriglobales; family Acidobacteriaceae; genus JAFAGX01. Next base: position 13,498 of record DASPTU010000005.1, read on the forward strand.
CCAGTAGAGAACGACCAGATTGTCCATGGATCTCAGCGTGTCGGGGTGCTCCGGCCCTTGCACGCGGCGCCTGATTTCCAGAACCTGACCTAACAGTGCCTGGGCCTGTGCGTACTTGCCCTCCTCCACGTAGTCAGCGGCCAGATTGTTCATGGACTTCAGCGTGTCGGGGTGCTCCGGCCCTTGCACGCGGCGCCGGATCTCGAAAGTTTGGCTGTCGAGCGCCTCGGCCTGAGCGTATCTACCCTCATCCCAGTAGACGATGGCCAGATTCGCCATGGACCTCAGCGTTTCGGGATGCTCGGGACCTAACACCCGGCGCTGGATTTCCAAGGTCTGGCTGTCGAGCGCCTCAGCCTGCGCGTACTTGCTCTCTCGCCAGTAGACAATGACCAGATTGTTCATGATCGCCAATGTGTCGGGATGCTCGGGACCTAATACTCGGCGCCGGATCTCCAGAGTTTGGCTGTCGAGCGCCTGGGCCTGCGCGTACTTGCCCTCCTCCTGGTAATCAACGGCCAGATTGTTCATGGACTTCAACGTGTCGGGATGCTCGGGACCTAATACCCGGCGCCGGACTTCCAGAATCTGGCTGTCGAGCGCCTCAGTCTGCGCGTACTTGCCCTGATTGTAGTAGACATTGGTCAGATTGTTCATGGACTCCAGCGTGTCGGGATGCTCGGGACCTAACACGCGGCGCCGGATTTCCAGAGTTTGGCTGTGGAGCGCTTCGGCCTGCGCGTACTTGCCCTCCTTGTCGTAGAGGTTAGCCAGCCTGTTCGCGGACCGCAGCGTGTCTGGGTGCTCGGGACCTAACACGCGGCGCCGCAAGTCCAGTGCCCGTTCCAACTGCTTTGTTGCCTCTGGGTATAGCCCAAGGTCGTCGTACGTTTGCCCGATGGTGTTCCGAATGGCACCCTCCACCTCCGGTTGTTTTGCGAACTTGCCCTCGATCCGCTCCGCGGCTCGGTCCAAGGCAGTGCGCACCTTCAGGTCCGGGTCCGGTTTGGCCCGCGGCCCCGACTGCGTCGCTGCACTAGCCTGGGCCAGCAGATCGTTCTTCAAAAAATCGTTGACCGCCTCCGCCACAGCCGCTTCGCGATTTGCCCGTATGCTCTGCCGGATGCTGACGGCGGCAGCCACGATCAGCACTAGAGCGAAGGCGCAAGCGGTGAGCAGGGCCGCACGGTAGCGGCGTGCGAACTTGCGGGCACGGTACGCCGCCGAAGGTGGAACTGCCAGCACCGCTTCGTTGTTCAAGTACCGTCCAATGTCAGCCGCCAAATCGGAGGGCGAGGCGTAGCGCCGCGAGCGCTCCTTTTCCAGGGCCTTCATGGTGATCCAGTCGAGATCACCACGCAGCACGCTCACCAGCTGTTTCGGTTCCGTCCCCCGCGCTTCAGCTTTGGCGGATGATGTATCGCGATCTGTACTGACTTTGGTGCTGGGCGAGGGAGGATCCTCCTCGCGCAACCGGCGCAATACCTCATCGAAAGGCTTGTCCTTCCATTGCTGCGTGTCAAACGGCAAACTTCCCGTGAGCAGAACGTAGAGCACCACGCCCAACGAGTAGACATCGCTGCGGGTGTCAATGTCCTTAGCCGCAGGATCGCACTGCTCCGGACTCATGTATCCCGGAGTCCCGACAAAGCTTCCCACGCGGGTGTGCATGGATTCAGCGGCCATGTCCGTGCCCACGGCTTTCGCCAGCCCGAAGTCAATAATCCGCGGAACCGGCTTGCCATCGACCTCCACCACCAGGATGTTCGCCGGTTTCAAATCGCGATGGATGATGGCTTTCTGATGCGCGTGCTGAACTCCGTCGCAAACCTTGATAAATAACTCCAGCCGCTCACGAATTTTCAACTTCCTCTGGTCACAATAGTCCGTGATCGGCACTCCGGCGACGTACTCCATCACGAAGTAAGGTTGGTTCTCGGCCGTGGCCCCCGCGTCGAAAACCTTTGCAATGGAGGGATGATCCATGACGGCAAGCGACTGTCGCTCTGCCTGAAAACGATGGAGCAAGGTGTCGTCGTACATACCCCAGCGAATCAGCTTCAACGCCACCTGCCGTTGCAGGGGTGCGGTCTGTTGCGCAAGCCAGACTTGGCCCATGCCGCCTTCGCCAATCTTCTGCAGCAGCTGATAGGGGCCGATGAAGCGATTTTCCGTATTTTCTGAAGGCTGGGGCGGGAGCGGATACTGCCAAAGGTTACTGCTGGACTCGTGGGCCTTGATAAGCGACTCGACTTCTTGTCGCAGCGACAGGTCCGTGCCGCACGCCTGCTGCAGGAAGGCAGCCCGCTCACTTGGATCACGTTCGAGGGCGGCCCCGAACAGCTCCTTAATTTTCTCCCATTCTTGCTTTGTTTCCACTTCCGCCTCTCTTGATCTGGCGTGACAGCCATGCTCGCGCCATACTCCAGTCACGCTTCACGGTTGCAGGCGAAATCTCGAGAACCGCCGCCGTCTCTTCTACCGTCAATCCTGCAAAAAAACGCAGCTCCACGATCCGGCTTTGTTGAGGATCACGCTCGGCAAGATGCTTCAGGGCACCATCCAGGGCGAGCACATCCATATCTTCGTTCTTGACCGCACCGAGCTCGTCGTGGAGCGTCACCTTGCAGTCGCACCCACGCTTAGCTGAGCGGTGTCTCCTGGCATAGTCGACTAAAATCTGCCGCATCAGGGTTGCCGCCAGCGCGACGAACTGGGCGCGGTTCTGCGTCCGGAAAGGACCTTGTTCCACCAGCCGCAGATAGGCTTCGTTAATCAAGGCTGTGGTTTGCAGAGTGTGGTCCGGACGCTCCCCGCGGAGGTAATGGTGCGCCAGCCCGTGGAGCTCGTTATGAACCAGCGGCACTAAGCCTTCGAGGGCCTTCTGGTCGCCCGCTTGCCAGTTGGCAAGCAGCTTATGGAGCGTTTGAGAACGAAAATCCGCCACGCCCACCCCCAGATTGCTGAACACAATAGCCTTCCTCACCTCCGCAGTCAACTGAGGACTAGCCACCCTCACGCTTCTTTCTGAAATTCGACAACTCTCTTGAGCCCGTTAGCTTCGGCATTTCGCCTTTACCAGTAGAGCTTGTTTCGGGGCGGTTGCCCTGCGATAGGAGGTTGCTATGTCTTTGGTTGTGAAGTTGATGATCGGCGGATGGGCCACCACGCTGGCGATGATCGGGGTCTGTGCTCTTCATCAGTCGGGGAAGCTGTTCAAGCTGCGTAGACACATTGCGCGGTGGGTCGCACCTCTGGGTACGACAACTGCCCGCGTGGAGAAGGGCCAATACCCGGGGAGAGTGCAAGCAGACTGAAGGCGTAGGGCGCCGACACTATCCAAATTGCGTGGACGCCGGTTCGGTCCGCGAAGCCAGACGGCGAGATGCGCGTCGTCCACAGAGTTTGCGTTCGAAGATCAAGACGGAAGTCGTCGACGAACGGATCAGGAGTATTCAACATGCTTTACTTTGATTGCTTTGTCATCGGCTCATGGATGTTCGCTCTGGGGTGGTTCTTAGGTGCCATCTATGGGCAAAACCTGAATCAAGAGACAGAAATTCTCCGAGTAAGTGGAGAAGCCGAACCGTGCCTGGATTGCGAGGCATGGCGGCTTTCCGCTTTGGCGTAGCCGCCGTCGTTCCGCAATTTCCCCTTTAGCCAGCTTTAGTCCCGCCTGGTGAAGGGGGTCTTGGCTGCATGTTGGAGCGGATCAGTTGGCCACTGATTTACGCACACCCGCTCCAACCAAGTGTTGCTCAGTGGTATCGCTCGCTGAGTAGCTCCGCAATGGCGGCATACGCCCTCGACAACGTTTCTTCATCCGGCAGAAACACGATGCGGAAGTGCTTCGTGCCGGGCTTCTGGCCGAAGCCCGATCCATGGACAACCATGACGTGTTTTTGCACGATCAACTCGCGCACAAACACCTCGTCCCCTTCAGGAATATCAATTCTCGGAAACGCGTAGAAAGCGCCACGCGGCGAAACGCAACGCAGTCGCGGAGTCGAGTTGGCCCATCGTACCGTCAGGTCACGACGGCCACGAAGCTTGCGTCGCACTTCGATCAAGTGATCTTGCGGCCCCTCGAGCGCCGCTCTGATCGCATATTGCTCCGGGTGATTTGCACATAGCCGCGCGCGCAGCAATTTCTGAATTCCCTCGCTGTATTGCTTGACCGCCGCAGCATCACCGCTTACGACGCCCCATCCGATCCGCCATCCCGGCGCCAGATAGTTCTTCGATAGACCGCCAAACGTTACGGCAGGCACGTCGGGAGCCACCGCCGCGATCGAAATGGTTTCGCCGTCATCCAGGATGAGCTTGTCATAGATCTCGTCGGCGAAGATCACCAGGTTGTGCCGCCGCGCGAGTTCCGCAATTTTCTCCAGCATGCTCCGCGTGCAGACCGAGCCGGTGGGATTATTTGGATTGATCAGCACAATTCCGCGAGTGCGCGGAGTAATCTTGCGCGTGATGTCGAAAAGATCCGGCTGCCAGCCATCTTCTTCATTCAGATCGTAGGTATTCGGTTTCAGGTCCAGCCTGGCGAGCACGGCCGAGTACAGCGGATAGTCGGGGCTCGGGGTCAGCAGATCGTCTCCCGGATTGAGCAGCGCGGTCAGGCACAGATCGACGGTCTCGCTCACCCCCGTTGTGACAAATACATCCTGCACAGATGTAATCTTCTTCCGCTCGGCTTCAGCGCGAATCGCATCCAGCGCTTCTTTGACTCCCGGCGACGGCGCATATCCGTTCTTCCCCTCCCGCATCGCTTTGTACACCGCTTCGATCAGGTGTGGCGGAGTCTCGAAATCGAAATTGATCGGGTCGCCGATGTTGAGCGGAAGAATTTTGTGCCCTTGCCGCGCTACCTCATCTGCGACACAAGCCAGGTCGCGAATCGCATAGCGGACATTCTGCAGCCGCGCCGCCGCGATAATCTCACGAGTTTGCGTTATCGGCATAGAAATGCTGAGGGGTGCCCCATCCTGGCGCGTTCTTTGCGCTAGGCTGCGAGCAATGCCTTACTCCGCCCGGTCGATCTGCGCTTTCTGCAGCCGATCCGAATAATCCACGTACACCGACTTCCACTCAGTATAGAAGTCGATTGCCCCGATGCCGCCTTCGCGGTGACCGTTCCCTGTGGCCTTCACCCCGCCGAACGGAAGATGCACTTCGGCGCCAATCGTAGGAGCGTTAATGTAAGTGATGCCCGCATCGAGGTCCCGCATCGCCTTAAACGCCCGATTCACGTCCTTTGTGTAGAGCGATGATGAAAGCCCGTACTGAATGCCGTTAGCGATCTCAATCGCGTGCTCCAGATTTTCGCAAGCAATGATCGAAACCACCGGGCCAAAGATCTCTTCCTGAGCGATCCGCATCGCAGGATCGACATCAACAAAAACGGTCGGCTCCAGGAAATAGCCGTATTGGTATTCCCCCCCAGTCAGCCGGTTGCCGCCGCACTTCAGCCGTGCGCCTTCCGCCTTGCCGATTTCAATGTAGTTCAAATCGGTCTTGAACTGGCTCTCATTGATTGCCGGGCCCATTTCGACCGTCTCATCGAGGCCGTTGCCAACTTTCAGCCCCTTGGCACGTTCGACGTAGCGCTCGATAAATTCGCCGTAGACGCCCTTCTGCACAATAATCCGACTGGTCGCGGTGCAGCGCTGGCCCGTAGTTCCAAAGCCGCCCCACAGACCGCCCTCGATCGCAAGATCGAGGTTCGCATCATCCAGCACGATCATGGGATTTTTGCCGCCCAGTTCGAGCGAACAATGCTTGAAGCTCTTGGCTGCGGTCGTGCCAACGATTCTCCCGACCTCGCTTGATCCGGTAAGCGAAACCGCGCGAACCTCGGGATGCTCCGTCATCGGCGTACCGACCATCGAACCAAATCCCGTGACAATATTGATGACACCCTTCGGCAGTCCTGCATCCACAAGGGCACGAACCAGGTTGAATGTCGAAAGCGGCGTGTCCTGCGCAGGCTTGATCACGCAAGTGTTGCCGCAAACGATCGCCGGCAAAAGCTTCCACGACGGGATCGCCATGGGGAAGTTCCACGGAGTAATCATGGCGCAAACCCCGAGCGGCTGCCGCACGGCCATGGCAAACTTGTTTGGCAACTCCGAAGGCGTCGTGGGCCCGAACATGCGGCGTCCCTCGCCCGCCATGTAATACGCCGTGTCGATTGCCTCCTGCACATCGCCGCGTGTTTCTTTGAGAATCTTGCCCATTTCCCGCGTCATGTCCCGGGAATATTCCTCTTTGCGTTCAATCAGAATTTCCGCGGCTCGATAAACCAGCTCTGCGCGGCGCGGCGCGGGAACCAGGCGCCACTTTGCAAACGCGTGTTTCGCCGCTTCTACCGCAACATCCACATCCGCCTTGCCGGACTTTTGGAAGATACCGACCACATCCCGAGTGTCGGCGGGATTGCGATCTTCAAAAGTTTCGCCGGTCGAAGCATCGACCCATTCGCCATCGATAAAATTCTTGCAAACCCTGGCACGCGTCGCCGTGCCCAGAATTGTCGGACCCGTAAGTACTTCGGTTGCCATAAGGCCTCCTATGATCGGAAAGAAAGCAGACGATAAGAATTCAACGTTCTATGCTACCGCCCGGATGAAGCAGGCGGCAAGTTGAGGCGATTTGCGGGCGTGAGCAAGGCAACGAGCGCGAGCCCGCAGCCGAAATCCCGAGCGCAAGGGATCTCAGAAACCAATTAAGCCGCCCCTGCACCTCATGATGGTTTCGGCCCACCCTGATCCAACACGTACACTCTTCCCGGCGCGGCGGTCTGAATCTTGTTCTGTTCGAAGCATTCCTTGATGCGTCGCCGTAGCTCGCGGCTGACTGCGAATTGTTTGTTGGGTCGCGTCTTCACCAGCATTAAATACTCTGCTTCGCCGCTGCCTACACGATCAATCCCAGGAACCTGCACATCTCCGACAATGTCGCTGGCGAATTGCGGATCGTGTCTCAGGTCTTCGCCAACCTGTTCCAGCAAGTTGATGATTTTGTCGCTCGGCTCACTGTAAGCGACCACTACGCGCATCGGGAGTTGTGCCCAGTCGCGAGTCATGTTGGAGACGATCGTGATCTGGTTGTTGGGAACGATATGGACGGTCCCATCATCATCGCGCAACGCCGTGCGCCGCAGGGTCATTTCTTCCACCAGGCCTTTGACGCCCGCAATCCGAATGGTGTCTCCGATTCCATATTGATTCTCGAACAGAATGAAGAAGCCGTTGATGAAGTCATGGACCAGCGTCTGTGCGCCGAAGCCGATCGCCAGGCCGGCCACTCCCGCGCTGGCGAGCAGCGGTCCCAGATTCAGGCCGAGCAAAGGCAGTATTTCGAGCGCAGAAACAAATACGATGATGAAGGTTCCAATACTATTGATCACGCTGGCTAGCGTGCGCACTTGTTGGGCGCGAATACCTGCAGGTAATTTTCCAGCCTGTACCAACGAAACTTTACGGGTAATTAAGTGCAGAAGTCGCGCCAAGACGAAAGCAACGATGATGACAAGGACGATCTTCGGCACGTCGTGCTGGAGGAACGTGCGCGAATCCTGGTTCCAGCCTTCTAACAACGCCTTTAGCCTTCCCTCGGAGGAAAACAGGGTGAGGAGCAATAGGGGATTCATGGCTTCGCGCGCGATTATAAATAACTTGAGGCGCTTTGCGCGCGTGAGCGAGAGAATGAGCGGGAGCGCGCAGCCGAAATCCCGAGCATAGCGAGAGATCTCACATTGCGGTCAGCCAAGTGTTCGCTGCCCTTGCTCCGGAGCCTTGGATTCTCACCGCGTATAATCGTGCTGTGTCGCTGGGGGTGACCGTGCGATCTCCGCGAATCTTGTTGGCTGCTGCTCTTGTGCTTGCTCTCAGTATGTTTCCGCCAAGGGGGCTTGCTCAGAACCCTCCGCCTCCGGTTCCGCGCTTGCCGAACTCCGCCGAACCTTCCACCAACCCAGACAATCCCGACAGGGAGCGCATGGAGAAGGAAATGGCCAAGAAGGCCAACGAGGAACGCCAGGCTCAGCTGCGGCGTGACAGTGACCGCCTCTTCAAGCTCGCCACCGAATTGAAAGATTCAGTCGACAAATCCAACCAAAACACCCTGTCTGTTGAAGTGATCAAGAAGGCGGAGGAGATCGAGAAGCTGGCCCACAGCGTAAAGGAGAAGATGAAGGGCTACTGACCCAGCGGGGATGGCCGAACTGCAAAGGGTTTTCATTTCGAGTGGGCCTCCGGACTCTCCCTTTCATCGGAACCAGTCAAACGAGTGTACGACTGACTACCTCCCGTATTGCTTCTGAGCTATAATTGCAACTCAGTTTCACTTGGTGCAAAGGGGAGGATATTTGCCCTTTCCAGAGACGGAAGCCCCAGGAAGATTGCAGGCTGAACTGATGTCGCGCGGCTTGCGCATGACCCGTCAGCGGCGCACGATTCTGAGTGTGGTGGAGACCGCCAAGCAGCATCTCGACGCCAGTCAGATCTTACGCAGGGCCCGCAAACTCGATGCCCGCGTCGACCGCGTCACCGTCTACCGCACCTTGAGCCTGCTTAAGCGACACGGATTGATCGACGAGTTGGACCTCATGCACATGGAAGGGGAAAAACACTTCTACGAGCGCCGCCCGCAACGCGATCACATTCACATGGCGTGCCTGCGCTGTGGCAGGATCATGGAATTTGAGAGCGATCTCTTTGACCGTCTGAAAGGACAGATCCAACGCGACTGCCGCTTTCACATTGTCGTTTCCCGCCTCGAAGTTGGTGGATATTGCGCCAACTGCCGGACTGCCGCCTAGGCAGCGGCGTCCCTCCTGTTGCATCTGGTTGCAACAATCCTGAAACAAAAAGTGACGTTTGGCGAGTTCCATCACTTGACGCCGAGCCTTTCGATTCTTACGATAATCAGGTACAGAGTTAGTTGCAACTGAGTTGCAACTAACAAGGAGCCTGGTGAAACGCATAAACTTTTTGTTTCTGGTTCTCTTTTTCCTTGCGCCGCTGCTGCCTGCGCAGGAGCGCCCTTATTTCGTCACCTACAGCCATGAGATGGAAGAGCCGGGGAATCTGGAAATCGAGCTGTTCAATGTTGTCGGGCATCCCCCAGGAGCAAATCTGTTTTTCGGCTCCAACATTGAATTCGAATATGGCGTGAAGGCCTGGTGGACGTCCGAGTTCTATCTCGACGGCCAAAGCACCCAGAATGACAGCACCATTTTCACGGGCTTCCGCTGGGAAAACCGCATCCGCCCTCTCATGCGAGAGCATTGGATTAATCCCGTCATCTATGCCGAATTCGAAGACACTAGTGCCGATAAAGCCTTGCGTGAAGTGGTTGGTCACGATGGTGTTCCCGATTTCCTGGAGAGCAACGCGGTCGCGCGTCTCGACAAAGAACGCGAAATGGAGCTCAAGCTGATCCTCGGTAGCAACTATCGCGGCTGGAACATCAGCGAGAACATCATCGCTGAGAAAAATCTGTCGAACGATCCGTGGGAGTTTGGCTATGCCTGGGCGGTCAGCCGGCCGCTTCGGTTTGCCGCCAGCGCCCACAAATGCACGTTCTGTGCGGAGCGTTTTCAGGCCGGGCTTGAAATGTACGGCGGTCTCGGCGACCGCTACAGTTTCGGCTTAAATCACACTTCCCATTACGTTGGTCCTACCATGAACTGGGCAGCTCCGAACGGAACCACTTTGTCCTTCTCGCCCCAATTCGGATTGAACGACTACAGCATTCCGCACCTCTACCGGTTTGGTATTTCCTACGAGATCGAGCAATTGCTGAGCTACTTCCATCGGGCAGGCGACCGATGACGCGTCGCATCCCAGTTCTGCTTCTCTTTTGCGCAGTTCTAGCGCAAGCCGCTGCTGATGGTTCCTGGATGGCGCATGTCCCAGCGAAAGACCACGATAGAACGAATCCATTCCAAGGACAAACGATTGCCATCGATGCCGGGAGGAATATATTCCTGGAGCATTGTGCGAAGTGTCATGGCGAGAGTGCTCAAGGCACAAAAAAACGGCCGTCCCTCCGCAGTGAACGGGTCCAGCAGCAAGCCACGCCCGGAGATCTCCATTGGCTGCTGGTCAACGGCAACATGAGAAAAGGAATGCCTTCCTGGGCCAAGCTGCCCGACCCGCAACTCTGGCAAGTCATTTCTTATCTGAAGTCGATCCATGAATGATGCTGGCAGGCCGCTCAGCCCCCTCGCCAAATGCCTCATGCTGGCATTTGTCCTGCTTGTCGGTATTCAGTTTGTCCCAGTCGATACTCGCAATCCTCCCGTTCAATCCGCCAATTCGATCTACACAATCGAAGCTGTGCCGCGGAGCGTGCGCACGATTTTCGAGTCGTCTTGCAGTAACTGCCACTCGAACCAGACTCACTGGCCGTGGTACAGGCATGTGGCGCCGTTTTCGTGGGTCGTTGTCCACGACGTTCATCGCGCCCGGAACCTCATGAATTTGTCAGAGTGGGGGACGTATTCGCCCAAGAAGCGGGATCAGAAGCTCGAAGATATTTGCGATCAATTGATGAATGGCGATATGCCTGATGGCAAATATTTACTGATTCACCGCAATGCGCGGCTTTCCGAGGAACAGAAAGAGGCCGTCTGCCAATGGACTCAATCGCCGCGCTAGCCTTGCCCGCAAACAGAAGTGCCACCCGAGCAACTGGATGGCTGGAGGAACGTTTTTCGACCTCAATCCGCGGCAGCGCGGGCTTCGACGGCTTCTTTCTCTCCCCCGATGCGCATCCCGTAAAACGAGCGATAAACAAAGAAAAATGAAACCGCAAAAAACACAGCTGCCAGCACGTGAGCAAGTCCTCCACCGGTTTCCGTTAGCTTGACCGCGAGTTCGACCGCGAGCAGGCCGAAGAGCGTAGTGAACTTGATTACCGGATTCAGCGCGACGGAAGAGGTGTCTTTGAACGGATCGCCAACCGTGTCGCCGACAACCGTGGCGGCATGGAGCTCGGTGCCTTTCTGATTCAGTTCAACTTCGACAATTTTCTTGGCATTGTCCCAGGCGCCACCGGCATCGGCCATGAAGATGGCCTGATACAAACCGAACGCCGCGATGGATATCAAATACCCGATGAAAAAGAACGGCTCGATGAACGCGAAGGCCAGCGTAGCAAAAAACACGGCGATGAAGATGTTCAGCATTCCCTTCTGCGCATATCGGGTGCAGATCTCCACCACTTTCTTGCTATCAGAGACCGAAGCCTTTTCTACCCCTTCGAGCCGAATGTTGGCTTTGATAAACTCTACGGCTCGATATGCCCCGGTGCTCACCGCCTGGGTCGACGCGCCGGTAAACCAATAGATCACGGCCCCGCCTGTGATCAGACCCAGCACAAACGGTGCGTGCAGCAACGAAAGTTTGTTCACATTCGCCGCCAGTCCATTCGTCAGCGCCATGATGATCGAAAAGATCATTGTCGTCGCGCCCACCACCGCCGTCCCAATCAGCACCGGCTTCGCGGTTGCCTTAAACGTATTACCCGCGCCGTCGTTGGCTTCCAGCAGATACTTCGCTCGGTCAAAATTGACGTCGATGCCGTAGTCGCGCTTCAACTCCGATTGGATGCCGGGAATCTGCTCGATCAGCGAAAGTTCGTAGACAGATTGTGCGTTGTCAGTCACTGGGCCGTAAGAATCGACCGCGATGGTCACTGGGCCCATGCCAAGGAAACCGAATGCAACCAGGCCAAACGCGAACACGGGCGCGGCAACCATCTGATTGCCGAGGCCCATAGTGCTCACCCGATAGCCAATTGCCATCAGCAACACCATCGTCAATCCGAGATAGTAGGCGGAGAAATTTCCCGCCACAAACCCGGAAAGAATGTCGAGCGATGCGCCGCCTTCTCTCGCGGAGGTCACGACTTCCTTCACGCGACGCGACTCCGTCGAAGTGAACACCTTCACCAGTTCGGGAATCAGCGCTCCCGCCAGAGTGCCGCAGGAAATAATCGAAGCCAACTTCCACCACTGCGTGGGATCGCCCGTGGCCGGATCGCCCAAAACCGGAATAACCTTATAAGAAATGAGGTAAGTCAGGCCGATCGAAACTAAAGATGTGATCCAAACCAGCGAAGTCAGCGGCGCTTCAAAGCTCATCTCGTTCGCATTACCATACTTCGCCTTCGCGATCGCACCATTGATAAAGTACGCGGCAGCACTTGCCACGAGCATGGCTACACGCATGACGAAAATCCACACTAGCAACTGGACCTGCACGCGCGGGTCTTTCACGCCCAGCAGAATGAAGGTGATCAACGCTACGCCTGTGACGCCATAGGTTTCGAATCCATCAGCGCTTGGTCCAACGGAGTCGCCCGCGTTGTCGCCAGTGCAATCGGCGATGACTCCGGGGTTGCGTGCGTCGTCCTCTTTAATTTTGAAGACGATCTTCATCAGATCTGAGCCGATGTCGGCAATCTTCGTGAAGATTCCTCCGGCAATACGAAGGGCCGCCGCGCCCAGCGATTCGCCGATGGCGAAGCCGATAAAACACGGGCCGGCATAGTCTCCCGGGATGAACAGCAAGATGATGAGCATCATCAGTAGTTCCACGCTGATCAGCATCATGCCGATGCTCATGCCGGCTTCGAGCGGAATGTGGGAGATGGGATACGGTTTGCCGCCCAATCCGGCAAACGCAGTGCGCGAATTGGCAAACGTGTTTACGCGAATCCCGAACCACGCCACGCCGTAGCTGCCCGCCATTCCGATAACGCTGAACAGCAGAATGACCGGTAGAGTCACACCGACTGGCTTCCCCGGTACCGGCGCCAGCACCCCGAAATAAAGCACGATGGCGACCGCGACAAACACCCACAGCAGCACCAGAAATTTTCCCTGCGTGATCAGGTACGTCTTGCAGGTTTCGTAGATCAGCTCAGAAATGTCGCGCATGGAGCGGTGCACGGGCAGGTTCTTGAGGCGGGTATAAATCACCAGACCAAAACAAAGCCCGAAAATGCAGAACAGAATTCCAATCATGAGCAGCTTGTGCCCGTCCATCCCCATGAATGAGACCGAGCTCAGATCGGGCAGCTTGAGATTGGCTTCACCGCCAACTCCTTCGGCAGGCTGGGCGAACGCGGCCGAGGCGAGGGCCAGAACGGCGGTTATGATTGCCAAGGTTTTTGCCCACACCAAACGGCGTTGGCACTCTGGGGACGCAACTTGAGCGAACCAGCTGCGCATACGAATCCTCCACGAAATTAATTATTTAAGGATGACGAACGGGTTCGGCACCGCCCCCGGCGCACCTTGTTCCCGCGCTCTGGTAGAGGGCTGGAGCGTAGGGCCGGGGTTCCGAACACGCTTCCACCGCAAGACTTGACGGGAATGCTGAGCTTGGCCGCGTCGGATGTTCACTGCGCTCTATTAGCATGCACCAGCCGCAGTGTCTGTGACAAGCAACCTTGATCTGTGAGACGAAAGCCTCTTCAGACAAGGCCGGCACGAGACGGTTTCTTATAGCATTTTGAAAGGGATGGGGTCAATGTGGGTCGGACACTCTTGTCCGACCGTTCTTGAACCCAGGTTGGCGTCTAAACCCGGGACGCGAAGCTGGGCGCCAATTGTCGATACAGGAGATCCCTCGACTGAGGTCAGGATTTCAGCCGCGGCTCAGACGCCACCCAAACGCCTCAACTTCTCCCACCCCACCTCGTAAAGAACGCTCCATTAGGATGGAGCACCCCGCCCTCCGTATGTGTCGGTAGTTGGGCAGCCGAAGACCGCGACAAATGCCGGCGGGACGCCGGCGCTACGAAAAGCGGGAATGGTGGGTCAGCCGGCGTCGGTGCACGAGGGTTGCCAAGGTCGTTGGCGCGAACGCGAAAAATGAAAAATCCGAGCGGATTTCCTAAAATGGGCGGGTGGCCCAGGTCTCGCAGCTGTTGCGAGACGGGCACTCCAATTATCTCTGGTTTGTCATCCTGAGGCAGCAGTCGTCCGAGGTGTGGACGACTCCCAACGAAGGATCTTTGCATTCAGCGAATCTGGGCGAGCATCAGAAATGCAGAGATCCTTCGACTCCGGAAAGCGACTCGTCCAGCTGCCGTCAGGATGACAATGTTTTGAAGGATTGGGAGTACTATCTGGGCCAGGTCAGAATCCACGTCTCGCAAAAGCACCGAGGCGCGTGGCACCCCAGCCCGAGCGATGTGTCGGCGAATTCTATTCAACGTCTGCGTGATTTTCCTGGCGATTGTGGGCTTCGGCGGCTGCATTTTCAATTCTGGACCGCCGCCAGCGCTCGTGGTGGTGAAGACGACGGACCTGGGTACGATACCGACGAATCCCGACATCCTGGGCCGGGATGGCGCATTCAGTGCTTTATTCCAGGGATACTCCGTATGGCTATACGGCGACACGTTTTTGGCAAAGCCGAGTGCCGACAGCCGCGGCCTGATCAGTGACTCATGGTCGTACACGACGGACCTTGACGCGGAAGATGGCATCACTGGTTTTCACGAACAGCTGGATTCCGCGGGCGCACCCAAAATGGTCCTGGCCGAGACGCCGGCAGAGTACGCGTTCAATCAGGCGCACAACGGCAATCCGTGCCAAGTGCAGCCCTGCGGCATTCGCTGGGCGTTGTGGCCGTCATCGGTGGTGACTGACACGAGCCGGAATCAAGCGCTGGTTTTCTACATGGTGGTTTATGCCCAGCCAGGAGCGTTCAACTTTCAAGCCGCCGGAAACTCGGTTGCCGAGTGGCAGGACATTACCCAACTGCCGCAGCGACCGACATTCAATCCTCCCCTGGTCACGGGCCATCCAGACCTGATGTTCAACCAGAACGAGCCCAATTTTGGGACAGCGTCGCTGATCAGCGGCGGAACGCTCTATATCTATGGTTGCGGAACTCCGACCAATGGAGCTGATAAAGGGTGCAGGCTGGCCAAGGTGGATCCGGGCAGCGCGCAGAACAGAAGCGCCTGGACTTTCTATGAGGGCAATGGAAAGTGGTCCCAACGGCTGGGGGATGCGGTTTCTGCTTTCCAGGGATCAAGCATTGTCAGCGTGTCGTGGAACAAATTCCTACAGCAGTATGTGGCGGTGTACAGCCCACCGTTTTCGCAGAACGTCATGATGCGGACCTCGCCGAAGCCGGAGGGCCCGTGGTCACGCGAAGTTACAGCGTTTTTTGCCATGCAGCCGGTATCCGGGAACGTCTACGATGCGCACGCACACTCGGAATACGACGCCGCTGGTGGGCAGACGTTTTTTGTCACATACTCCCGGGCGACGGGAACTTTTACGAGCGAAGTTCGCCTCGTCAGTGTGGAAGTACAACGGCCTTAGAGGGCTGAAAGACCCTGATTGGGACGCGGAATCTGCCGGGTTGAGAACTCGGTTCCCTGGGAATACAATTCCAACTCATTCCTCGGCAAGCAGCATGGCAGGTTGTCTTGCCGAATAAGCGGAAGCACCGTGCTTTCCGTTTTCATCGAACGAGAAAAATCGGAATTAAGGAGGTCTGTATGGCACAGGGGAGTCCGATTGACGCTGTGAGGCAGGCTTCGACGTGGTCCATTGTTTGGGGCATTGCCCTAATAGTCTTCGGCGTTCTGGCCGTGGGATCACCGTATCTCGCCGCCGTTGCCGTGAATGCGTTTATCGCCTGGCTGATCGTTTTGGCCGGTGTGGTCCACTTAGTCCTCGCCTTTCATGTCCATGGGGCGGGCAGCGTAGTTTGGAAGCTGCTGGTCGGGATTGCGTATGTATGCTTTGGCGGATACTTGATCACGCATCCGGCGCTGGGGGTGGCATCGCTGACCCTGGTACTGGGTTCGCTATTTCTGGTCGAGGGCGTTCTGGACATTGTGCTTTTCTTCCAGATGCGTTCGCTGCGAGGCGCTGGCTGGGTGCTGGTCGACGGGATCATTACCTTGCTGTTAGGGATGTTGATCTATGCGCAATGGCCGTCGAGCTCCTCTTGGGCGATCGGCACGTTAGTGGGTGCGAGCCTGATCGTCAGCGGCGTGGCCCGAGTGATGCTTTCACTCGCGGTGCGCAAGACGACGCAAACGATCTCGTCATCGTTGGCCGCTTGATTCCTTCCGGTTCTGCATAGGCCAACGGGAGGGTAATAGCAAGCACGGGGAGAGCTATGCCCAGCGAAAATCAAAGTCAGTGGAGACTCAGGGGAGATTAGATGGGAGGCCTTATTCCATTGGGCGATGCGTCGCGGCGCCCTGTGCACATTCCGGTTGTGACCGGCCTCATCATCGTTGTAAATGTCTGCGTTTTTGTGCTGGAGCTCGTGCGGGGCGATAGTTTCGTGTTGCAGTGGTCGGCGATTCCTGCGCAAGTTACGTCGGGGCATCACTGGATCACGATTCTGACCGCAATGTTCATGCATGGCAGCTGGTCGCACATCATCGGCAACATGATTTTTCTTTGGGCCTTCGCCCCAGAGATCGAGGATGCGATGGGGCCCTGGCGTTATCTCGTGTTCTACCTGCTTGGCGGGATAGTGGCTATGCTGGCCCAGGTTCTGGCGAACCCACATTCCACGGTTCCTAATCTGGGTGCAAGCGGAGCAATTGCCGCGGTCATGGGGGCTTTTCTGGTCACCTATCCTCGCGACCAGATCCGCGCAGTTCTGTTCATCTTCATTTTTGTACGCATCACTTTCATTCCGGCCTCGCTCTTGATTGGCTTTTGGTTTCTCACCCAGCTTTTCCATGCGGGCGCAGTGGCGAACGTGCAGACAGGCGGGGTAGCGTACCTGGCGCACGTCGGAGGATTTATTTTCGGGGCGGCTACGGCGCGCCTGTTTGAAGACCCGCGTCGAGTTGCCTGGCAGGCCAGCACGGATTGAGCTGTCGGAGGCCGAGCCGGGGACAAAAGGTTCAATTTCGACAATCGGGTCGCTAACTCGAGAGGCAAACTACCGTCGAAGGAAACATGAAACCAACACTGATATCGCTATTGCTGTGCCTGTCATTGGGAGCCTATGCCCAGAGCAAGGAGCCAACGGACCTCCGCGGAGTTCTGCTGGAGCAACTACAGACCGTACACAATAAGAAGGATTGGTTTGTGCCGATCAGCGTGGCCGTGGACGGAGTCACTGCGGAGCAAGCCAACTGGACCGACGGTAAGGGAAACCACTCTGTTGGACAGCTGACCTATCACATTCTGTTCTGGAATCGCAGGGCACTGGCGGATTTTAAGGGAGAGAATCCTGGAAAGTTCAGCGGCAACAACGAAGAAACATTTAACAACTTCGACGCGAAACAATGGTCCGCGACCCTTAAGGAACTCGACCAGGTGATGACAGATATGGAAAAGGCAGTTCAATCAGCCGATGAAGCCACGTTGCAGAAGAACGCGTCGCTGATTGCTCATGTCGGCGCGCACACGGCGTATCACCTTGGTCAGATTGTTTATGTCCGCAGGGAGCAGGGCTCGTGGGACCCGGCAAAGGGAGTCAAGTGAATACAGAGGTAAGAAGTAAGGTGGCAGAATTGAGAATGTAGGGTTGAATTAGACTGTTTGCGAGTTATCGTTCCACCCGTGACGGCGGGGCCACCAACGGCTGACGTTCCGGCAATACTCTTCGTAATCGGAGCCGAACTTCTTACGCAAGGTGGGCTCCTCGTACAAGATCACAAAAAGATGCACACCGATGGCGACTGCCGTCACGGCGGCAATCACCACGGGATTGGCGTGCCCGAAGACAATCCAGAGACCAATCCATCCCACCGCAAAGCCGAGGTACATGGGGTTGCGCACGTAGCGGTAGCACCCAACCACAACCAATCGCTGGGGTGGAGCGAGGGGAGCGGGGGTGCCATGTCCCGTCCAGCCAAAATCCCAGACACAGCGCAGAGCGACAGCAAACCCAAGGACAGACGGTACCACAGCCAGGCTTCGCCAACGGCTCGCGCCTTCTATGTGTACGCTAAACCCCAACCATTGCGGTAAGAGCCAGAACCACAAAGCGAAGAAAGCAGCACCGACCGCAAGGGAAGCGAGCGCGGTTAGCCATGAATTATTTTCTAACATTCCCGTTGGATTGTGAGATGGCGCGGCTGCCATAGAACCTCCTCAGAACGATTCTCTTCTAACTAAACTTACGAATGCTGACATTGAAGGTTACAAGACAGAAAGAGAAAATATCCGTTTGCCAACCCCGGGGTGGGTAACCGAAGGGCTGGTTATTTTGCGAGGCGGGCTTCGTAAGCGGAGATCTCGGTTTCGTGCTGTAGAGTGAGGCCGATGTCGTCGAGGCCTTGCAGCAGGCACTGGCGCGCAAAATCGTCCAATGCAAAACTGGCGGAAAATCCATGGCCATCATGGATTTTGCACTGCTCAAGATCGATGGTCAATTCGTAATTGGGGATTTCATTAGCCCGGCGCACGATCTCGGCAACCTCAGATTCGCTTAGAGCGACCGTGAGCACTCCATTCTTGAGGCAGTTGTTGGAGAAAATGTCGGCGAAGGATGGCGCAATTACCGCGCGGAATCCGAAGTCGGCGATTGCCCAGACCGCATGTTCACGCGAAGATCCGCAGCCAAAATTCTTGCCGGCGACCAGGATGCCGGCTCCGGCGTAACGCGGATGATTCAAAACGAAAGCGGGATCATGTGCGCCGTCTTTCGAGCGCCGCCAATCATGAAATAGAAATTCACCGAAGCCGGTACGCTCGACGCGCTTGAGAAACTGCTTGGGAATAATCTGATCCGTATCGATGTTGGCCCGGTGGAGCGGGGCGACGCGGCCTTTGTGTACGCGAAAAGGTTGCATATGCGTTTCAACGGAACTGCCAGTTCCGAACGTCGGTGAAATGACCGGTGATGGCAGCTGCAGCGGCCATCATGGGGCTTACTAAATGCGTTCGGCCGCCGCGCCCCTGGCGGCCTTCGAAGTTGCGATTGCTGGTTGAAGCGCAACGTTCGCCGGGCTGAAGAATGTCGGGATTCATTCCCAGGCACATGGAGCAGCCGGACTCTCGCCATTCGAAGCCAGCCTCCTGAAAAATACGATGCAAACCTTCCTGTTCGGCGGCACGTTTCACTGCTTGTGAACCGGGCACCACCATGGCTCGCACTTTGGAGGCAACGCGATATCCCTTCGCGACCCGAGCGGCGTCGCGCAAGTCTTCCAGGCGGGAGTTGGTGCAGGAACCGATGAAAACGCGATCCAGAGCGATGTTCTGAATGGGTGTCCCGGGTTCGAGTCCCATATATTCCAAGGCTCGCACAATTGTTTGCTGGTCCGTTTTCGCGCTGCCGATCTCGGGCACTCGCCCCGTCACCGGAACTACCATTCCCGGATTTGTTCCCCAGGTAACCAATGGCGCAAGCTGCGATGCATCGATTTGAATCGTGGAGTGGTACGCAGCGCCGGCATCGGAAACAAACGAGCGCCAGCGAGCAAGAGCCTTATCCCAATCGTGGCTGCGTGGGGCGAAGCGGCGGCCCTTCAAATAAGCGAAAGTGATGTCATCTGGCGCGACCATGGCGGCACGGGCGCCAGCTTCGATGCTCATATTGCACAATGTCATTCGAGCTTCCATCGATAGTGAGCGAATGACAGTGCCGGCGTATTCGATGACATGACGGGTTGCGCCGTCAGTGCCGATTCTTTGGATTACGCCCAAAGCGAGGTCTTTGGCGGCGACACCTTCGCCGAGCCGACCATTGATTTCGATCAGCATTGTTTTCGGCTTGCGTTGCGGCAGGCACTGGGTTGCGAGTACATGCTCGACTTCCGATGTGCCGATACCGAACGCCAGCCCGCCGAATGCTCCGTGGGTGCTGGTGTGGCTATCGCCGCAAACGATTGTCATGCCTGGTTGGGTGAGTCCGAGTTCGGGGCCGATGACGTGCACAATGCCCTGATCGGGCGAGTCCATATCGAACAAGGGAACCCCGAATTCCCTGCAGTTGTTCTGAAGAGCTTGAATCTGGCGGGCTGCGATGGGATCGGTGATGGGTGTGCCGCGCGGCTCGGTCGGAATGTTGTGGTCAACGGTTGCTATTGTGCGCTTGGGCTGGCGAACGCGGCGTCCAGCCGCCCGCAGGCCATCGAAAGCTTGTGGCGAGGTGACCTCGTGCACGAGATGAAGATCGATGTAAAGCAACGGAGGCTGACCCTGAGGAATGCACACCACGTGCTCATCCCAGATCTTGTCGAAGAGTGTGCGTGGCTGGGGCATGTCAGACCTCAACCGCGGCCTGTTGGGCGGCGTTGGTTTTTTCCCGAATGATCTCTGCAACGCGGCCACCCATCTCGGTAGTCGTGATCATCGCTTGCGAGGGCTTCGCGAGATCAGCAGTCCGATATCCCCCTTCCAGCGCAGCATTCACGGCGGCTTCGATCGTCGCCGCTTCGCTGGTCAGCTGGAACGAGTACCGGAGCATCATGGCAACGGAGAGAATTGCGCCCAAGGGATTGGCCAGTCCGCGGCCAGCAATATCGGGTGCCGAGCCATGCACGGGTTCATAGAGCCCTACTCGACTGCCGATGCTCGCCGAAGGCAACATTCCGATCGAGCCGACGACACTGCCGGCTTGGTCCGAAAGGATGTCGCCAAACATGTTTTCGGTCAGGAGGACGTCGAAGCCGGTGGGACGCGAAACAAGATTCATCGCGGCAGAGTCCACGTACATGTGGTAGAGCTGAACGTCCGGGTATTCGTTGCCGACGCGGGTGACCACCTCTCGCCAGAGTCGCGAAGAATCCAGAACATTGGCTTTGTCGACCGAGGTGACCTTGCGGCGCCGGGGACGTGCCAGCTCAAAGCCGACGCGCGCGATGCGTTCGATGTCCGGCTCCGTATATCGCATGGTATCGACAGCCGTGCGGTTGCCGGATGAGCCGGTGGTCGATCTCGGCTCGCCGAAATAAATTCCGCCCAGCAACTCGCGGACAATGACAATGTCGGTACCGCGAACGATCTCTGCTCGCAGCGGCGAACAATCCACCAAGGCGCGAAAGCAAGCTGCAGGGCGCAAATTGGCGAAGACACCGAGTTCCTTTCGCAGACGAAGCAGGCCACGCTCAGGCCGGAGATTGGCTGGGTGAGAGTCGAATTCGGGGCTTCCAACTGCGCCGAGCAGCACGGCGTCGGAATTCAGGCAGCTCTCTAATGTGCCTGGCGGCAACGGATCATTACAAGTTCGAAGGGCTGCGCCACCGATCTCTTTTCGGCTGAGACTCAGCTCGTGACCAAAGGCACGCGCTACTGTTTCGAGGACACGAACGGCTTCGTTAGTGACTTCCGGACCAATTCCGTCCCCGGGCAGGATGGTGATCTTTAGCAGCATTTACGACAGAAACTATACACCCCAGAGGTAGTCTTCCTGGTCGCCGTGATGCTCGGCTGCCGGGAAGGGAATTGTGGGAACGGGGAAATCATTCCTGGACTGTGGATGAGTGGCATTCGATCCTGCGCCCGCTACCGCGACATGGGCCTTGGTTTCGAGCGGGACACTCTCAGGTTTCGCTTTTGTGCTGCCGATCAGCTCAAGGAGATGATGGTCCCGCACCTGCTTGATGCGATCAGCAAGCGCGACAAAACGCTTGTAAATTTCATCGAGGTCTCGGCGGTCGAATGTATAACCCAGTTGCTCGTAGCGGATCGCCAACGCATGGCGGCCGGAATGCTTCCCGAGCACCAGCGTGGAGTCGGGCACGCCCACCGAGTGAGGGGTCATGATTTCGTAGGTCAACGGGTTCTTGAGAACGCCATCCTGGTGAATGCCAGCTTCGTGGGCAAATGCGTTCCGCCCGATGATGGCTTTATTCGGCTGAACGGGCACACCGGTGATCTCGCTGAGTATCTGGCTAGTCGGGAAGAGTTGCTCGGTGGCGACGCCGGTTTCGTAGGCCAGACGATCGCGACGCACATGCATCGCCATCACGATTTCCTCGAGTGACGCGTTTCCGGCCCGCTCACCGATGCCGTTGATGGCACATTCGACCTGGCGAGCGCCCGCTTCGATCGCAGCCAGAGAGTTGGCAACCGCGAGTCCCAGGTCATTGTGGCAATGGGCGGAGATCGTAGCGTTCTCAATTCCGCGAACCCGCTCGCGAAGTGTCCGGATCAGGTCAGTGAATTCGGCAGGTGTGGTGTAGCCCACAGTGTCAGGAATGTTAACGGTGGTAGCCCCGGCTTCGATTGTGGCCTGCACGACTCGACAGAGAAAATCGCGGTCGGTTCGGGTGGCGTCCTCAGGAGAAAACTCTACGTCACTGCAGAAACTCTTGGCTAGGCGCACGGCTTCTGCGGCTTGCCTCAAACACTGCTCACGGGAAATTTTAAGTTTGTATTTGAGATGGATATCTGAGGTAGCCAGGAAGACATGAATGCGTGGTCTGGAGGCATGTTGCACGGCTTGCCAGGCGCGTTCGATATCCGCGGGGCAGGCACGAGCCAGGGCAGCGATGATTGGACGACGCACTACGGCGGCGATGGCCTGGACTGCCGCAAAATCACCGTCAGAGGCGATCGGGAACCCGGCTTCAATTACATCCACACCCAAGCGGTCAAGCTGGTGGGCCAGGCGCAGCTTTTCCTGCACTGTCATGCTGCAGCCGGGCGATTGTTCCCCGTCCCGCAGGGTGGTGTCGAAAACGGTAATTCGGGTCCACTCCATAACAAGGCTCCTCTGGAGATAGTTAAGTGGTATGGTACGCAACGACAGAGCGTTAAGCAAAGCTTATAATACTAACGACATTATTAGTGTTGTTTAAAGCATAAGAACAGCTAATGGGGCTATAAGGGCTTACGGGGGGGTAGCTCATGGACCTGGCGCAATTAGAAGTATTTTTGTCCGTGGCGCGGGAGCGCCAGTTCTCGCGCGCGGCACAAAAGCTTTATCGAACTCAGTCGGCCATCAGCCAATCCATTCGCAAGCTCGAGGAAGAGGTGGGTGAACCGCTGTTTGACCGCTCCTCGCGGGGCGGCCTGCTCACCGATGCCGGTCAGGTACTCCAGGAATATGCGGAACGTCTCCTAAACCTGCGTGCCGATGCCCAAGAGGCTTTGACTGAGTTGAAAGAGTTGCAGAAAGGCAAGCTGGTGATTGCCGCCAACGAATTTACAGCGCTTTACCTTTTACCATTGCTGGCGGAGTTTCGGCGGTTGCATCCTATGGTCAAGATCACGGTCAATCGCTCGCTTGGCAGCCACATTCCTGACGACGTCCTGCGTCACAACTCGGAATTGGGAGTTCTGACCTACGATCCCCAAGATTCGCAACTACGCTCGACGGTGGTGTACCTGGATGAGTTGGTGTTTGTCGTTCCACCGAACCATCCGCTGGCGAATCAGCAGCAGGTCAGCATTCGGCAGCTCGGCGCCGAATCGTTTGTGGCGCACAATGTGCCGTCGCCATATCGCGACAAAGTCCTTCAAGCCTTCAAACGCCACAAGACGCCGCTGCATATGGGAGTGGAATTGCCGACTCTGCAGGCGATTAAGCTTTTTGTCGCCATGGGGAATGGGGTGGCGCTGGTGCCCGAGATGAGCGTCGAAGCGGAACTTAAGCGGGGAGAACTGGTCCGCATTCCGGTCCGCGAATTGCGGATACACCGGAAACTTAGGTTGATCTATCGAAAGGCGGCCAGCCTGTCTCATGCGGCGCGCGCGTTTTTGGCGGTGGCGGAGACGTTCGCTCGTGAGCGTGGAGGGAGATACCGATTCCAGGCGGAACGGTGATGCCCGCGAGGCTTAATCTAGCAGCGTAACCTTTCGGCTGCCCGGCAGTTTATAAGGGTTGAGGGGTGATGGTGGTTAGAGCACCGGCATCGCGGCGGTCCCCGGCGCAGACGGACGAGCGTCTGCTGGTGGAGGCTGCCCAGAATGATCCGGCACGCTTTGCCGACCTCTACGAACTGCATTTCGAACGGGTTTACCTGTTTATCGCGCGGCGCGTTGGAGATCGCGATGTCGCTGAGGACTTAACCTCGGATGTGTTTCACAAGGCGCTGGCGAATTTGAGGCAATTTGAATGGCGGGGCGCGCCCTTTGGCGCATGGCTGGTGCGCATCGCTGCGAATGCAGTGATCGATCGTGGGAAACGAGGTGGGCGGGAGCTGAACTTCGCGGACCCGCCGGAGATTAGCGGTGAATCAGACCTGGAACAGATCGAAGATGGGGCCCGGGTGTTCCGGCTGGTGGACGAATTGCCGGAAGATCAGCGGGAGGTCGTGAGGATGCGGTTTGCCGAGCAGAAAAGCATCCGCGAGATCGCGGATAAGCTCGCGCGCAGCGAAGGAGCAGTGAAGCAGCTCCAATTTCGTGGATTGGAGACCTTGAGGGCAAGGTTGGTATCTGTAAGGAAACCACAGAGGGCACAGAGAGGCACGAAGGGAAGCAAGAACGCTGGTGGGAAGAATGGCTGAGCGCAGTTTGGCAGAACAACTTGACGAGGCGGTGCAGGGATTGCTGGCAAGTCCTCCGGCACTCCCGCCGGTCGGGGATGCGAGGATGGAGTCGCTCTTGCGCATCGCGGCTGAGCTGCGCAACTTGCCGCGCCGAGAATTCAAAGCACGATTGAAATCTGATTTGAGGAGAAGAGCAACAATGGCAACCGTAGCTGAGCCAGTGACCGCAGTACAGGCAGTCGCAACACCGCGCCTGACATTCAAGGATGTAACCAAAGCAATCGAGTTCTACAAACAGGCTTTCGGGGCTGAGGAATCGATGCGTTTTGACACCGGAAGTGGAATTCCACACGCAGAGATCAGAATTGGCGAGTCGGTCATCACTTTGGCCGATGAATGGCCGGAGGGTGGGAGATTCAGCGCTGAAACACTAGGCCAATCGCCTGTCCTGCTGAATCTTCAGGTTGACGATGTGGACTCATTCGCCGCACGGGCAGTGGCGGCGGGAATGAAACCGGTGCGACCTATCTCGGATCAGTTCTACGGCAGTCGTAAAGGAAGCTTTGTTGATCCGTTCGGATACACCTGGGACATTTTTACGGTCAACGAAGAGATGCCGGCGGAGGAGATGCATCGTCGTTTCAGAGCCGAGCAAAAGCAAGTCAGGCAGCCAGCGGTCGATCCAATTCCCAAGGGCTTCCGGACGATTACGCCTTACATGATCGCTGAGGATGGGCCGGCCCTTCTGGAATTTGCGAAGCAGGCCTTTGGAGCGGAAGAGTTGTCGCGCAACATTGGCTCAGCGGGAGGGATTCATGGGGAAGTTCGAATCGGCGACTCGATGCTGATGATTGGTGGTGGTATTCCAGGCAGGGAATTTCGCTCGACACCAAGCACGATCGCGCTGCACGTGTACGTAAAGGACACGGATGCTGTTTACCGGCAAGCGATGGCGGCTGGGGCGACTTCGCTTCATGAGCCTGCGGAAATGGAATATGGTGAGCGCTCCGTAGGGCTAAAGGATCCAGCGGGGAATTACTGGTATGTCGCAACCTATCACGGAGCAAGCTACGTTCCGGAGGGTTTGAATGATGTGAACGTGTATATGCATCCGCTACGTGCCGAGCCGGTGATCAAGTTTTTGGAGCGTGCATTCGGAGCGCAGGAACTGGAAAGGTATGCGTCGCCAGATGGGGTGATTCATCACGCGAAAATTCGCCTGGGCAGCTCGACACTGGAGATGGGAGAGGCGCATGGACCGTATCAGCCTACGAAGAGTGTGCTGTATTTATATGTGCCGGATGTAGACGCCACCTATGAGCGTGCACTCCGGGTGGGCGCGACCTCGATTACGGCGCCGGCCAACCAACCTTATGGGGACCGCAATGCGGGAGTGAAAGACGCCTTTGGAAACACCTGGTACATTGCGACGCGCATGAAAGACGCAACGACGTAAAAGCTGGTCAGCTTTGCGTGGGGCTGTCGGCTAAAGTTTCGGGGGCCTCATCATCTCCGTGGATGAGGCCGAATTTTTTCAGTTTGTAGCGTAGAGCGTCGCGGGAGATGTCGAGCAGCTTGGCAGCCTGAGTCTGATTGTTGTTGGCCTGTTTCATGGCCAACTCGACCATGGCGTGTTCCATTTCCTCAAGGGAAGTGCCGCCCTCGGGAATGTAGAGCCGGGGCAGTGTACGGCCGTTGGCAAGCTGCTGTCCTCCATTGGAGGAAGTGCGCTCGAATGCGGTTTGCGCGCCCGCCTCCACAACGGAAAATGGCAAATAAATCGAGTTCAGGAGCGGTTCATCTTCCAGGATCATTGCCCGCTCAATGGAGTTCTTTAATTCGCGAACGTTGCCCGGCCAGTTATGGGCCATGAGCAAGCCCTGCGTCTCCCGAGTAATGCCCTTGACGGACTTCTTGAATTTCCGGTTGTACCGGCCGATAAAGAAGTCCACCAACGGCATGATGTCGTCTTTCCGGTCGCGCAACGGAGGAATGAAAATCGCAATGATCGCGAGCCGGTAATAAAGATCCTGCCGGAACTGCCCCTCGCGAACGGCTTTCTCCAGATCGCGATTCGATGCGGCGATCACCCGGACATCGACTTGCATATCGCGCACGCCACCAACGCGGCGAATCACCTGATCTTCTAAAACTCGCAAAAGCTTGGCCTGCAGCACGGGAGAGAGCTCGCCGATCTCGTCGAGAAACAGCGTGCCTCCGTCGGCGGTCTCGAACAGACCCTTTTTCATCTGCTTGGCATCGGTGAAGGCGCCCTTCTCGTGGCCGAACAATTCGGCTTCCATCAGGGTTTCTGGGATGGCGGAGCAGTTGATGGCGACGAACGGTTTTTCTTGTCGCGAACTTTCGTAGTGGATGGCCTTGGCAATCAGATCCTTGCCGGTACCACTTTCACCCTGAATCAAAATCGTGGTAGCTTCACTGGCAGCCACTTTTCGTACAAAGGCCATCAGTTCGATCATTTTCGCCGAGCAGCCGATGACCTCGTGATAACCAGTGCGCCGCCGGACTTCGCCACGCAGGGATTGCACCTCGTTGCGGAGACGAGTGGTCTCGAGCGCATTCTTGATGGCAACGCTTAGCTCGTCGAAGTCGATAGGCTTGCCGACAAAGTCATAGGCGCCGAGCTTCAGCGCAGTTTTGACGTCATCAAGCTGTGGATCTGCGGTGATCATGATTACGGCACGCGCATCGCCGTTCTTCTTCAGCTGGCCGAGTACTTCGATGCCGCTCATATCAGGCAACCGAACGTCGAGGAGCACCAGGTCAGGGGAGTCCTGTTGTGCCATCTTCAGCGCCGGTTCTCCGGCCTCGGCTTCAAGCACGCTATAACCCCACTCCTCACACCTCTGGCGCAGCGACCAGCGCACCAGACGCTCGTCATCTACGACCAGGATTTTGTCACCTTCCATCCCAGTTAGCTTACTACGGAACGGCCAGGGTCGCGGCGGGGTGGTGTAAGGACGGTTGTGAGGCGAAAAGAACATGGGCAGGCGGCCAAGGTATGCTCATCACTAGCGAAAATCACTGTTTAGGATCGCAATCGCCGTTTAGAAAGAGAAATATGGGGTGGTACCGAGTAATGCATCGGCGTAAGCTACTTTCTCGAAAACGGCAATCTCCGAATCGGGAATTTCGCTTAGAAGTTCTTCCGTGAGACTCTGAGAGATGCGTCCGGCTTTGGCAACTATTTCTTGCCACAGCCTAGTAGAGCGCCAGCTTGCTTTAAAACGGCGCTCGGGGTCGTCGTCCCGTTCGTCCTGCGCATAGAATTTTTCGGCTATCTTCATGGCTCGTTTCAACGCTTTTTCTGCATTGTCTTCGTCCCCCAGTCGTCGATAACTCTCCGCCGCTTCGACGAGCATGCTGCCCGCAGCTGAATCCGGTATCAGATCCCACAACTTGACTTCTTCATCAAGTGCGGCTTTGGCCATACTCGAATCGCGGCGGCGTGACATGTTCGTAGCAATCTCCTGTAGTCCTATCAACCTTGGGCACCAGTCCACATCCGAAGGACCTGCTAAGGGTAGGAACAATGCATCCGACAACGCCTGCTTTGCATTCGAAGGCAACTCTGTCACGATCTGATGCAACCGGGCATTGATCGCTTGTTCCATTTGCATTTTCGCTTGCGTGGACGCGGCGCGTTTGGGATCAGAGTCTGACGTGATGTACATGGATATGACGCCCGTCTCCGGATTGGTGCCTTCTGACGCCCCGGTCACCGACCGGAGGCCGTCCGGGTATTGTTGGAGAAGCGACTTGGTATCGGAGTTGTCCCGCAACAGACTCTCCGCTTTTTCCTTGTCCAGTTGTTCAATGATTGGCAACAACTCGAACAATCGATATTCGTATGCACTAGAAAAATCGAGGCTCGCTTTCTTCGTAGAAAAGCCCATCCGCATTCGCGACATCGGATCATCCTTGTCCTTTGCCTTACTCAGAATACTGTCGATGGCATCCATCGCTGTGACAGGTGGAATCTGTTGCCAGAATTCAATGACTATGCCAGCAAAATCCTGACTCAATTCAACCCCATGACTCGTGTGCTGCTGAAAATTAAGAAAAGATTGCATGAAGACTGACAGGCGCTCCGAAGCTCGTTCCTGCGGAAGCGCACGAATTAACTGCGAAGCCGCTGCAAATGGATAATCATCCTCCTGCGAGAATTGATTTAATAACTGTTCGGCACGATCAAAGTCCTTTTCGTTCGCGTAGTGCGAGATAAGCCTCTGCGTAATCTGTTTACGTACTTCCGGCTCCGCTTGTGGCAAAAGGGGTGAAACTCTCTCAGGCGATCTGTCGAAAATTAGTCCAAGAATCTCTGATTGCAGGACACCCTTAACATCACACCGAGATAACGGCGTACACGTGTCCAAGTACTCCGGACCTGCTTCGATTGAATGGCTAGTCCGAAAGGCGTCGATTAGCAAAGAATCAGTCTTACGGATGTCCAACTTCTCGTAAGCATGCGCAATCTGCCACAAAACGAACGTCCGCATGTCCGGTTGTAGTCCCGCAGTCTCAGCCAGGGCGGCTTTCAGGAGCTGTGAGCCTTGTTGTTGTTCGACCGAAAGTCTTGGGGCGACTCTTTTGGTGGTGTTTGCACCACTGACGGCCGCGCTAGGAGGCTGCTGGCTGAACACCGAGGGTGGCCACGCGAACACAGCCAGGACGGCTATGCGCAATCCGCATGTACGTGCGGAGCTAAGAATCGGCGCTCGATGAGGTTCGCTGAACGGCACAGCTGTGCGCCCTCACGCCAGCAGTATACAGCGGCAAGTACCACTCTTGAGCGCCAGTAACATTGCCGCTGGGTTTCAGAGACCCTGTGTAGTAGTTTTGCCGTCGCTATACATCTTCCCGTAGCTGCGTTGACTAGGCTTCGAGCGCCGCCTAAGATCGAGTTATCCCCGAGTGCGTGTCGTGATCGGACAGACCATCTCGCATTACCGCATCCTGCACAAGCTTGGGGGCGGCGGCATGGGCGTGGTTTACGAGGCAGAGGACCTTAACCTCGGCCGACACGTCGCGCTAAAATTCCTTCCCCCCGACCTCGAAAACGATGCGGCGGCATTGGAACGGTTTCAGGTGGAGGCCCGGTCGGCTTCGGCCCTGAATCACCCAAACATCTGCACAATTTATGAGATCGCGCAAGCGAATGGGCGCTATTTCATCGCGATGGAGCTGCTGGAAGGGCAAACCCTGAAGCAGCGTATCAGCACGCAGCCTCTGGACATGCACCTCGCAATCGAAGTTGCCATCCAGATTGCGGATGCGCTGGATGCAGCCCACTCGAGAGGCATCATTCACCGCGATCTCAAGCCGGCGAACATTTTTGTCACGAATCGAAACCAGGCAAAGGTGCTCGATTTTGGTCTTGCCAAGTATGTGAGATCTTCCGGAACCGGAC
Source organism: Terriglobales bacterium (assembly GCA_035623255.1). Taxonomy (GTDB): domain Bacteria; phylum Acidobacteriota; class Terriglobia; order Terriglobales; family Acidobacteriaceae; genus JAFAGX01. Next base: position 43,331 of record DASPTU010000005.1, read on the forward strand.
TTGCCTCGGCGGCAACAATCAGTGATGCGATGCTGACCAGTCCGGGGTCGACCGTGGGCACAGTGGCTTACATGTCTCCCGAACAGGCTCGAGGCAAAGAACTGGATGGACGGACCGACCTTTTTTCCTTCGGAGCGGTGCTGTACGAAATGGTCACCGGGGTGTTGGCATTTCAGGGCGAAACTTCCGCGGTGATTTTTGACGCACTGTTGAACCGTCCTATGGTGCCGCCGATTCGCTTGAATCCGCGTGTACCGTTGGCGCTGGACGGCATCATTACAAAATTGTTGGAGAAAGACCGCGAGTTACGGTATCAGAGCGCGGCTGAGCTAAGAGCGGACCTGAAACGGGTGAGACGCGACACGGAATCCGGCGCGGTGGCAGCAGTCAGCAGCGGCGCATACAAGGCTATACACCCGGAAGAGAGATGGCGGCGGCTATGGAACTACGTGGTGCTAGGCCTGGCTACGATGGCGATCGCAGGTCTGGTGTTTGTGTTCATAACGCGCAAACGCAGCGCGGCGATTACAGAGAAAGATGCTGTTTTGCTGACAGATTTTGTTAATACGACCGCAGATCCGGTTTTCGATGGCACGCTGAAAAAAGCGGTCGCCGTTGACCTCGGGCAATCCCCCTACGTCAACGTGGTGCCCGATGAAAGAATTCGAAAGACGCTGCAGCTGATGGGAAAGTCGCCTGACGATCGGGTGACGAGCGAAGTTGGAAAAGAAATTTGCCAGCGCGATGGCATTAAGGCCATGCTGACCGGCTCTATCAACAACGTAGGCAGCCGGTATGTGATTACGCTGGAGGCGGTCAACGCAGCGAATGGTGATGCTCTCGCGCAGCAGCAGGCGGAGGCGGACAGCAAAGAAGACGTGCTGAGTGCACTTCATAATGCCAGCACAAAGCTGCGCAGAAAATTGGGCGAGTCGCTGTTGTCAGTGCAGAAATATGACAAGCCACTGTCGGAAGCGACAACGTCGTCGCTCGAGGCACTGAAAGCATTTACGTTGGGAGACGCCAAACATTTTGGCGGAGAGGATCTGGAGGCCATTCCGCTCTACCAGCATGCGGTCGAGCTTGATCCCAACTTCGCGCTGGCCTATGCACGTCTGGGCGTGGCATACGGCAATCTGGGTCAAAACGAACAGGCGGAGCAATACAGACAAAGGGCGTTTGACTTGCGCGACCGCGCCAGCGAACACGAAAAGCTTTACATCACGGAGCACTACTACGCTGATTCGGGCCAGCTGGAGAAGGGAATTACAGCTTTAGAGCTGTATAAGCAGACTTATCCACGCGACTCGGTTCCCTACACCAATTTAGCGATTATCTACATGAGGCTGGGCGAGTTCGATAACGCACTTCAGAATGCCCGGATGGGCGTTGAAGTCGATCCCGATAGCGCAAGTAGTTACACCAATCTTGCCCAGGCCTATGTAGCAACAAATCGGTTGGATGAGGCGAAAGCGGTTTTGAATCAAGCGGTGCAACGTAACATACACGGATCCGGCGTGCACGCGATGCTGGCATACATCGCGTGGCTGCAAAATGACGGCGCGACTGCGGATCGGGAAATTCAGTTGATGAAGCCAAGCCCAGACGCTGAGATGGACATCATGGGTTTCAAAGCCGCTATAGCGGCCACGCATGGACGTTTGCGGGAAGCACGGGAATTAGGCAGGAAGATGCGCGCCGAAGCGGACCGCCTAGGGTTGAGGGAACAGGCAGCGTCGGAGTACCAGCAGGAGGCTGTGATGGAAGCGTTGGCCGGGAACCGGGCTGAGGCCCTGGCCGATGTGGAAAAAGCGTTAGCGATTTCGAAATCTCCAGGCGTGATTGTTGGGGCTGCCTCGATATTGGCATACGTTGGAGATGAGAACCGAGCGCTGAAACTGGCGGCTGATGTGGCGCAAAAGCGCCCCTATGACACGATGGTGCAATTTGTATCGGTTCCCGAGATCAAGGCGGAAATCGCCTTAAGGCATGCGAATTTTAACGATGCTGCAAGCCTGCTGGATGGTGCGCTGGTTTATGCGCGTGTCGATTCGGGAGTCCTATTCCTGCGAGCAGTCACTTTCCTCAAGAATGGCCAGGAAGCTGAAGCCGTTCAAGCTTTTCAGCGCCCCCTGGGACTACGCAACGTTATGGCTCTCGACATGACGATGCCATTTGATCAGCTTGGTTTGGCGCGAGCGTACGCGAAGGCGGGCGATTTGGTACACAGCCGGACGGCATATCAGGATTTCTTCGCGGGTTGGAAAGACGCCGATCCTGACGTTCCAGTATTGCAGGAGGCGAAA
>DASPTU010000006.1:0-19658 GCA_035623255.1 Terriglobales bacterium
GATCGGGTTCATCCCACCTGTGGCGCGACAGCCGGTGTCCGCTGTTTCACCCCGTGTAACCCCAAGCTCGGAATCCGTAACTATCTGAAAAGAATGGTTGCGGGGGGTGGATTTGAACCACCGACCTTTGGGTTATGAGCCCAACGAGCTACCAGACTGCTCCACCCCGCGAAGTCATGATAACAACCAGGCACATGAGCGTCAAACCGCTGAAATCACATGTCGAGGTGACATGACGGAGCTTGCGCCTTATGCCACGCCCGGTTCGCGAGCAACGAACGACTCAGGTCTTGAAGCTTAGCTTTTCAACCTAGGCCGCTCGCATGCCGTGACGATTTTGCTCGGATCAATCGCCTCTTTGTCGAGCTGTTCTTCGAGAATTTTCCCGTCTTTTCCAATCAGGATATTCACCCGGCGCGCGGCTTTGTATTCGTCTACGTAGACACCATACTTGTGGGTGAGTTCTCCGCCCCAATCACTGAGCAGCGGGAAAGTCACTCCTATCTGGTCGGCCCAGGCTTTATTGGCGAACGGGCTATCCATGCTCACACCCAGGACCTGGGTGTCGGCCGCTTCCAGCTTTTGCAGATTCTGCTGGAAGTTTTTCATCTGCTGGGTTCAACCCCCGGTGAAGGCGAATATGTAGAACGCCAGCACCACATTCTTCTTGCCATGATACTGGCTCAGCGTCACATCTTTCAGTTCGTGACCGTCGAAGTACGACAGCTTGAAATCAGGCGCGACGTCGCCGACTTTCAGCTTCATCGGCGGAGAGGGTCCTTGAGCGGCACGAACTCGGGCGGAAGGCACGACCATTCCCAGCAGGCTGAGTACGAGTGCGGCACTAATCCCAACTTTTTGCATGCGATTCACCCCAAGTTGAACGCGTTTATTTTCTCAGTAAAGCCCGTCGAATACCAGCACAAGTCATTGCATCCCGAATGGAGAACAAAGTACAGTTTTGCTAGACATGCCCCTGTGCTGGCAATAGGGCTAAGCTGCAGATGAGCGTGCGAACCCTTAACGATATTTTCTTCGCTGTCGCGGATCGGGATGACCGCGTCGTGATGATGCATCGTCAGGCCATCCAATGGATCGCGATTTCCGCCTCTGAGTTCTATCGCAACGTGGTCGGCGTGGCACAAACGCTGCAGCAGTGGGGCATCCATAAGGGCGACCGTGTCGCAATCCTCAGCGAGAACCGTCCGGAGTGGGCGATCGCGGACTTCGCATCTCTGCTGATCGGCGCAATTGTCGTCCCGATTTATACCACTCTTACCGATGAGCAAGCCGCTTACATCTTGCGAGACTCGGGAGCGCGGGCCGTTTTTGTTTCCACGGAGAAGCAACTGACAAAGATAAATAATGTGCGCAGCCAGACTTCCATCGAAAAGGTGGCGGTGATGGATGCGGTTGAAACCGCGCACGCGTTTCACATGGAGCGTCTGATGCGCGACGGTCCGCCGCAGCGCGATTCCGGGTTTGATGCCTGGGCCCGTCGCGCTGAGCCTGACGACCTCGCAACCATTATTTACACTTCGGGCACAACCGGCGTTCCCAAAGGCGCCATGCTGACCCACAACAATATTGCTTCGAACATAAGCGCGTGGTTGCCGGCTTTGGGTTTTCATCCCGGCCATATCAGCTTGTCGTTTTTGCCGCTCTCCCATGTAACTGCGCGCAACGTCGACCTCGGTCTGCTCTACCGGGGAGTCACCCTGGCTTACGTATCATTTTTTGATCAACTTCCGAAGGCGCTAGTGGAAGTGCGGCCAACAATTTTCGTGGCGGTGCCGCGCGTCTACGAAAAAATCCATGGACAAGTGGACCAGAAAGCGAAAGGCTTCCCGGCACAACAAATTTATCGCTGGACGAAATCCGTAGGGCGAAATCATCGACATGAAATTGCGGCAGGCCAAACTCCAAAGTCAATTGCCTGGCGTCTGGCCGACCGGCTGGTTTATTCCAAAGTGCGCGCTGGAATGGGCGGGCGGGCCGAAATCTTCATCTCCGGCGGAGCTCCGCTGGGCCGCGAATTAGCCGAATGGTTTGCCGACATGGGCATTCGTATCCACGAAGGTTATGGCCTGACCGAAACTTCTCCGGTGATTGCGGTGAACACTCCTACGGCGCACAAGCTGGGAACAGTCGGTAAGCCGCTCAGTAACGTCGAGGTTCGCATCGCCGAAGACGGCGAAATTCTTGTCCGCGGCCCGTCTGTGTTCAAAGGTTACTGGAATAAATCACAGGAAACTGAAAATACATTCAGCCACGGCTGGTTCAAGACCGGAGACATCGGCAACCTCGATGATGAGGGCTTTCTGTCCGTTACCGACCGAAAAAAGGACTTGATCAAGACATCAGGAGGCAAATTCATCGCGCCGCAACCGCTGGAGAATTCTCTGAAGCACAATGCGCTGGTGGCGGAAGCCGTGATTCTGGGCGATAAGCGCAAGTTCCCAGCTGTCTTGATCGCGCCTTACTTTCCTCTGCTTGAAGACTGGGCGCGGGCGAATCGCGTCCCGTTCTCATCGCGAGAAGAGTTGGTTGCGCACCTGCGAGTGCGAGAGTTGTACGAAGGCATTGTGGCGGAGGTAAACCGCGACTTGGCCCGTTACGAGCAGCTAAAGAAAGTGCTGCTCATTCCCCATGAATTTTCGGCGGAAAATGGAACGCTTACGGCCAGCATGAAACTCCGCCGCCGGGCTGTCGAAGAGCGCTATCGCGAAAAAATTGAAGCTCTGTACGAAGAGGCGGAGTTGGCCAGTCCCGTCGCCAAAGATGATTAGTTCCGCCCGACTATCTTCTGGTCACGACACGGCACCAAACTAACCAACAAGATGGCCAGTTGCATGCGTGTTACCCTCGAATTGCTCTGGTTCTTGCTCTTGGCCAACCCGTTGCCGGTGCAGAAAGACAATTTGCGGCGCCTTCTACGCACCGTAGAAGCGCTCTCCGATCTCGGCCCTGCGATCACCGCTGAGCGCGAGCTTCCTCAATCAGCACGCGCGATGCTCCCCGCCTTGCAGCAAGCGGGGGGCGCCCGCGAAGCTGCCATCTTTACTTATACGGACAAACCTTCTCTGCTGACTTCCGTCGCTTCGACGGGATTCGCATTGATGCCCGATCCGGCGATCATTCCATTGCTCCCTCGACACGTCCATGCTCTGGCATCGGCTCAAGGGGTGATCGTGCTTGCGCACGGTGAGTACGAAGAATTCCTGAGTGCGAATGGAAATGTCGCCCCGGAACTGTTCAAAAGCATTGTTCCATTGAAGGTCGGGAGCAAACTCGTTGGAATCGTCGTATTGGGACGTCGCGAAGGCGATTCGCTCTACGATGCCAGCGAAATGGATGCCCTCGAGTTGCTGTGCCACTATGTCTCCCTTGCAGTTCACAATTTCGCGCTTTCCCAGACGCTGGCTCAGAGAATTTCTGAGAATCTGCGCCTGATGGCTTCTTTGCACGGCTTTTATGACAACGCGCTGGAAGCATTCGCTACCGCTATCGACGTTAAGCACGTAAACATTCATGGCCACTCGCTGCGAGTCGCGCGTTACGCTGCCGCGATCGGCGAAGCCATGGGTCTTGAGAGCCCGGAAATCGGAGCCTTGCGCTCGGCCGGATACTTGCACGATATCGGCAAGGTTGCAGTGGATAAGCGACTGTTCGGAAAACCAAGCTCGCTGGATCCCGAAGAGTTCCGAGAGATGGCGGATCACACCGTTGTGGGGCACAAGATCGTCAGCAGTGTCCAGTTCCCCTGGCCCAGAATTCCGGAGATCGTCCGCTGGCATCACGAGCGAGCGGATGGATCGGGATATCCTGACGGGCTTGTGCTGGACGATGTGCCCATGCCGGTACGCATCGTCGCCCTGGCAGATACATTTGACGCGATGACAAGCGAACGGCCATATCGCGAGCCCCTCTCCTTAGGCGCAACTTTGAGCGAGATCGTCCGGCTGACACCGCAGAAATTCGACCCCAACGCGGTCCAGGCGTTGTTGCTGCAGGTACGCCGCGACACTGTTGGAAGCAACCGCACGCCATTTCTTGAGGCTCGCACCGCGGAAAGCATCGGAACCGCAGACATCGACCACCTCGCCGCCAGCCTGCAGCACAAGATAAGTCACGGAAAGCTGTATTTAACGTAGCCTCGGCTTATGGCCTTGACCCTTGGCTTCCACTTGGAGATTGGGAACGGAAACCGCTACCGTTTTTCCTTCGGCTAAACTGGCCGCGTGTAACTGCTTGATAGTAATCGCCCAAAATCGGACGACCTGGAGCAACCTTCACCGCAGCTGTGGGTTCACTACCCAAGGTCTTTGGTTGTTTCTATGAAGCTGAACCCGCGCCGCGCAGCTCTGGTTCTTCTATTCCTAGGATCTTCTGTCTTTTCGCAATGGGCAGTCGGAAACAACAAAGACAAGCACAATTCTGGCGCAGCTGGAATGGAAGACCGGAAACGCGCAGTCCATGCTTTGAACCGGTTAACCTTCGGACCCGGACCTGGCGATCCCGAGCGAGTGATGGCTCTCGGCGTGGATCGCTGGATTCAGCAGCAACTCCATCCGGAAAAGATTGATGACACGGCACTCGAAACGCGCCTGGCCGCCTATCTGTCACTGCGCATGAACACACGCGAACTGGTGGAAAACTTCCCTCCCGAGCCGCTGATCAAGGCAATTGCGGAAGGCAAACAATCGCTTCCGTCTGATCGGGTCAGGCGTGCAATCTATGAAGCACAACTTGAGCGCTACGAGGAGAAGCTGGAGCGCAAGCAGGAAGCCCAAGCGAATGACAGAGATTTCAAAACCGATTCCGGCGGAATGAACAAGGCTGAATCGAAGCAAGACCGGATGATCGCAGATGAAAAGTTGCAACCGCTGCTAACCATGTCGCCGGACCGGCGTTTCCAGGCTGTTCTCGCCATGCCCCCGGATGAGCAGCGTGACGTGGCCCGCCAAGTGAAACCTGAAGCAGATGAATTGCTGGCTGGGATGACTCCACGTCAACGCGAAACCCTGCAGGCTCTCAGGAATCCGCAACAGGTCGTCGCCGACGAACTGTTGGAGGCCAAACTGCTGCGCGCAGTCTACAGTGAACGCCAACTACAAGAGGTCATGACCGATTTCTGGTTCAACCACTTTAATGTGTTCATCGGAAAAGGCGCCGACCATTATTTCCTGACCAGCTACGAACGCGACGTCATCCGTCCCCATGCTTTCGGAAAGTTCGAGGACCTGTTGGTGGCGACGGCGCAAAGTCCGGCCATGTTGTTTTATCTCGACAATTGGCTGAGCGTCGGCCCGAATTCTGATTTTGCCAATGGAATCTACACGCGGCGTAAATTCCGCCAAACCAACAGACCCCCGCGCCAGGCTGGCGCAAAACGCGGAGGCCTCAACGAAAATTATGGCCGCGAGCTGATGGAACTGCACACCTTGGGTGTCAACGGCGGTTACGGGCAGAAGGATGTCACTGAGGTAGCGCGCGTCTTCACCGGATGGACGCTGAAAGAACCGAGACAAGGCGGCGGATTCATCTTCGACGAACGCAAGCATGACCCCGGAGACAAGACCGTGCTCGGCCATCGCATCAAGCCCGGCGGCGAAAGGGAAGGATGGCAGGTGCTTCACATTCTGGCCCACCAACCCGCCACCGCCAAATTCATTTGCACGAAGCTGGCTGTGCGCTTCGTCTCTGACGACCCTCCGCCGGACCTGGTAAACCGCATGGCAACAACGTTTTTGAGGAAGGATGGCGACATCCGCGAAGTGTTGAAGACTATGCTGGACTCGCCGGAATTTTGGGCAGACGAGGAATATCGCGCCAAGGTAAAAACGCCTCTGGAATTCGTAGCGTCGAGCCTGCGTGCGACCGGGGCTGATGTTAACGATCCCATGCCGATCGTGCGACGATTGCAAGACATGGGAATGCCATTATACGGAGCTCAGCCGCCGACTGGTTATTCCATGAAATCCGACGCGTGGGTGAACTCGTCAGCTTTGCTTGCGCGAATGAATTTTGCCCTGACACTCGCGGCGGGAAAACTAAAAGGTACTCTGGTTGATCGTGGCCGCTTGTTTGGCCCTGAAATTCCTCCTGATCCCGAGCAAGCATTGGCCGTTTTGGAAAAGAGTCTGCTGGCGCAGGACGTTTCGAAGCAGACGCATGACGTGATTGCCGCACGGCTACAGGATCCGGATATCAGTCAGCGTAAATATGATGATCCAGCCCGTCCGCCGAATGTCGGTGTCATTGAAGGCTTACTGCTAGGGTCACCAGAGTTCCAGAGAAGATAACTGCCAGCCGGTGGCTTTTGAAAAACCAGAGCTGGTAGCCGGGAGTTTTTGATATGTCCATCACTCGTCGCGTATTTCTTCGCAATAGCGCGCTGGTGGTCGTTGGTACCGCTGCCATTCCATCGTTTCTCGCTCGTGCTGCCTACGGCGCTGCCGAAATCGATTCACGAAACAAACGGCTGGTGGTGATCTTCCAGCGAGGCGCAGCCGACGGGCTGAATATTGTCATTCCACACGGCGAACCAGCGTACTACTCAATGCGGCCGTCGATTGCCATTCCGCGAAATCAGGTGATCGATCTCGACGGCTTTTTCGGCCTGCATCCTTCCCTCTCCGCCTTCGAAGCACTGTGGAGACAGCGGCACCTGGCAATCGTGCACGCAGCCGGTTCGCCTGATCCGACACGCTCGCATTTCGACGCGCAGGACTTTATGGAATCCGGCACCCCGGGTATAAAGGCGACTGAAGATGGCTGGCTCAATCGCAGCCTTCGTTCCCTGCCCGGTTCGAATTCCGCATTTCGCGCGATCGCTCTTGGGCCTTCTCTGCCACGAATTCTTTCTGGCAGTGAGCCAGTCGCGGCGGTGAGCAACATTAATGCATTCGGCGTTGGCGGCAAGAATCCGAACTCGGCTCCGGTCGCCAGTTCATTCGAAGCCATGTACGAGCAGTCGGTAGATTCTGTATTGCACGGCACCGGTCAAGAAACCTTCGACGCGGTGAAAATGCTGAAAGCGGCCGATCCGTCAAAGTACTCGCCCGCCCCTGGCGCGAACTATCCCAAAGGCCACTTCGGAGACGGTCTGAAGCAGTTGGCTCAGCTGATTAAAGCGAACCTTGGCGTGCAAGTTGCCTTTGCTGACATCGGCGGCTGGGACCATCACGTCAATGAAGGCAGCACGCAAGGACAGATTGCGAATGTGCTACGCGAGTTTTCTCAATCGCTGGCGGCCTTCTGGATCGATCTCGGCGATCTGGCTGCAGACACAGTCATAGTGACCATGTCGGAGTTCGGCCGCACTGCGCGTGAGAACGGCAACCGCGGCACTGACCACGGTCATGCCAACGTCATGTTCGTGATGGGAGGCCCTGTCAAAGGCGGCAGAGTCTACGGACGCTGGCCGGGACTCGATCAGTCACAGCTGTATGAAGGACGCGATCTCGCGCTGACCACAGATTTCCGCCTCGTGCTGGGAGAAACGGTCTATCGTCACCTGGGGAACAAGGCGCTGGACCAGGTGTTTCCGGGATTTGAGAATCAGCCGAAAGAGTTTCTGAAGTATCTGGGCTAGCCGGGTGAAGCCTCAATTTCGATCATCACATCGCCGTCCTCAATCTTAAGCGGATAAACCGTGATCCTCGCATTGGGATCATGCGTGGCTTGACCAGTAACTGGATCCCACTCCCAGAGATGCCACGGGCAAAGGATCTTGCCGTTCTCGATCATTCCCTGCCCCAGCGGCCCGCCTCGATGCAGGCAAACATTGTCCATGGCGGAAATGGTGCCATTGACATTGGCAATGCAGACAACCTTACTCCCGCAGGGAAACTCTTTGGCCTGGCCGGGACTGGGAAGTTCGGATTCGGTGGTGAGTTTGACGAGCATACAGCATTCAGCAGTCAGCTAACCGAGCAACATAATCCAAGTTCATGGCCGAAGACTGAGTGCTGACAGCTATTTCGGCTGCAAGGTCTGTGCGATCATCACCTGGCGCTTAAACGCTTCCACCATGTTCGGCTCCAGGCGAACCTCGGTGGGCTTTTTCGCCAGCGTCATCTGATCGATCTTGTCTTGCAGCTTCAGCAGCGCGTAGAACAGATTCTCCGGACGCGGCGGACAGCCGATCACATACACATCCGTCGGTACGATTTTGTCGACGCCCTGCAATACCGCGTAGGTATTGAACGGGCCGCCGACCGACGAACATGCCCCCATTGAGATCACCCACTTGGGATCAGGCATCTGGTCGTAAATGCGTTTTACCACCGGCGCCATCTTCAACGTAACCGTACCCGCCACAATCATCAGATCGCTCTGCCGCGGGCTGGGACGAAACACTTCCGAGCCGAATCGCGCGATATCGAAGCGCGCCGTCGAGGAGGCGATCATTTCGATCGCGCAGCAGGCCAGGCCAAACGTCATGGGCCAGAGTGCGGACTTCCGCGCCCAGTTGAAAACATAGTCCACAGTTGTGATTAAGAAATTCTTCTCAAACCGATTTTGCAACCAGCCCATGTCGTGTCCTTAGTTGACTAATACCGCGCTACTTATGATAAGCCAGTCCAGTCTAGGGACGCGCAGAGATAGTGTCAATGCTGCTTGGGGGTGTAAAGGGTTGGGGATGAATTCTACCGTTTCACTTTTGCCAAAAATTGGAAATCGCCAGTATTCATGCGGCTGCGAGCGCATTGATCCCTCTCGCGCCCGTAACAGTTGACAAAATTCGAGCAAAGGGAGCTCGCACGAAGTAGATCGTGTCACGATATGTATGTTATTCAATCTGAGCGGAGACCGTCATTGCAGCTTCGCGTACTCGGCCTTGGCTTGCCTGAGGACAGGATGTCCGTTACCTGACATCGTGGATCAGCACCACGTCTTGTTTTGGCGTGCCACGACTCATAACGAGCCGTTTGCCGTCGCGTGACACGTCGAAATCATCAATCTCTTCGCTGTTGAAATTTGTGATCCGCTTCGGCGTCCCTCCCGCAATCGGCTGGCTCCAGAGGTTCGAGACCCCGCCTTCGCTTTTGCTGTAAAGAAGCGAGCGACCGTCAGCGGCCCACCGGAAGGCCGTTAGTTCTCCATGCGGAATATCGAAACGCTTCGTCGGCGACCCACCTTCGAACGCCATGATTGCGATTCCACGCGGGGGATTTGCCGAAGCGTCTTCGTAGGAGTAAGCGACCATTTTCCCGTCAGGCGAGACCGTCGGAACATGTGCATCTGTATCGCTCAGCCGAACCGCATTACCGCCTTCCATGGAGACCTTCCAGACTCCCTTCTCCGAGCCCCACCTGCTATAAACCACCCACTTTCCGTCCGGCGAACAGTCCGAGCGCGACACCAGTTGAAACGGGCTGTCGGTCAACTGCTTGGGGTTGTTGCCGTCGCTGTCCATTCTCCAAATCTGCACACTCCCCGAGGCGTCCGAAGTAAAAACGATGTAATGGCCGTCTGGTGAAAACCGAGGGTTGAAGCCACGAGCCTTCGATGTCAACTGCTTCCGATTGCTTCCATCTGGTCCTATCAGCCAGATGTTACCGTCCGCATAGTTAGAATAAGCAACCCCGCCGTCCGGGCTCCACGTCGGCCAGTCCCCACGACCGTCCGATGTGATCGGCTTGGCACTATCCAATGCCGCCATAGGCGCGACCCAAACATTGAACGGCCATTCCATTTGCACCGTCGCTACAACGCGGGAATCGGCAGTTACGCTGACATTGCCGTAGTAGTTCAAATCGCTGGTAATCCTGCGATCTTCACCATTCGCATACGAGACGTACACGATTGGTGCCAGTCCCTCCAGCTGCTCTGCGGCATTGGCGACCAACCCCCGGCCGTCAGGAACCCATGCTAAATCCTCAACCGAACGCCGCCGCTTCTGGGTTAGAGGGCGCTCTGCCCCGCCTTGGACGGACACTTCAACCAAAGTCGCATACGTGACACCTGCTTCGAAGTTGTCAACCGCCACGGCAATGGTCTTTCCGTTGGGTGACCAAGCAACGCTGTTTCCGAAGTCGTTAGGCCATTTGCGAACGGCCAGTTGCTTCTCTCCGCTGCCATCCTCGTTTGCTACCATCAGTGCCGTCTCGTTCCCCGCTTGGGAGTCCCGCAGGAACGCTACCCGCTGCCCGTCCGAGGAAAGCGACACCGGATTAACAAAATACCTTCCAATGTTCACATCGGCGATCAGCCTTTTCTTAGTTCCTCCCAGCACGGGCATCTTGTAGAGGACTCCAAGTGAACTGCCACTTCTTTCCCCCTGCGTAACATAAAGGAAGTCTCCGTCGCGTGAGAAAGTCAGTCCGCCATAACGCACGTCGGCGGCAGGGACAATCTGTACATCGCTTCCACTCCCGACCTGCCGCACCCAAAGAGTTTGCCTGTCCACAGGTTCCCAGCCGATAGCTTCCCCACCCACGAACGAAACTTCACCCGTGGCATACGCCACGTATCTGCCGTCCGGCGAGATGGCCGCTAACGTCACCCTGCCGCTGGTGGTTAGTTGTGTGATTTCGGTTTTCTGGAACGGTGTGGTCTTCGCGGCAAGCCAGTAATAACCACCCCCCAAGATTCCCGCCAACGCAACAAGTAGGCCACCGACTCTAAGCCAGAGGTTTCGCTTCCGACCGACTGGAGAGGCAGCCCCGGTAGCTGCGCTCTTCCCGCTCTCCGTGTCCCGCTTCAGCCGCTTCAGATCGGCTCTCAACTCGGCGGCAGCCTGACAGCGAACGTCTCGATCTTTCTCCAGTGCTTTGTTGATGACGTGCTCAAGCCCTGCTGGAATATCTGGATTCAGGCGGACGGCTGACGCTGGCGCACGATTCAAAATCGCATCAAACATTGCACCCGACGTGTCGCCCCGGAATGGTAGCGTGCCTGTACACATCTCGTACAACACCGCTCCGAAGGAGAAAAGATCGGTACGTGCGTCGAGTTCCTTCCCTCGAACCTGCTCCGGGGACATATAAGCCACAGTGCCCAATGCACTGCCGGGGCTTGTCAGATGTTCCTCGGACTCGATGGTTGGGGCACTCAGAGCAACGCTTTCAGGTTTGAGCGTGACCTTCGCCAAGCCGAAGTCCAAAATCTTTGCCTGACCTCTATTTGTGACGAAGACGTTCGCGGGCTTGATGTCCCGGTGAATGATCCCTTTGGAGTGTGCCGCGTCCAAGGCATCCGCGATCTGGATGCCGAGGTCAAGCACCGTGTCGATCTCCAACGGCTTCCCGGAAATCATGTGCCGAAGGGTTTGACCCTCCAACAGTTCCATCGCGATGAAGGTTCGCCCATCGGACTCGTCAATCTCGTAGATCGTGCAGATGTTCGCGTGGTTCAGGGCGGAGGCAGCCTTGGCTTCCCGCTCAAAGCGGCTGAGGGCCTGTGCGTCATTGGCAAGATCATCGGGAAGGAACTTCAGGGCAACGAAGCGGTTCAGTTTAATGTCTTCAGCTTTGTAGACTACCCCCATTCCGCCTCCCCCGAGTTTTTCGAGGATGCGGTAGTGGGAGATGGTCTGGCCAATCATTGCGCTGAAATGTTAGGACTGCTGGTACGACAAGTCAACGAGCGGTGTTGTTGGGCAGAATTATGAGCCTATAATGACACGCACCTATGGCCCTGTCTCCTGGAACCAAACTCGGGCGGTATGAAATTCAGTCGTCGCTCGGCGCAGGAGGAATGGGCGAAGTGTACCGCGCGCGTGACACCCGGCTTGAGCGCAGCGTCGCAATCAAGATTCTCCCCGAGCAATTCTGCGCGGATCCCGTTCGCAAAGAGCGCTTCGAGCGCGAAGCCAAAACCATCTCCAGCCTGAATCACCCCCACATCTGCGTGCTCTACGACGTAGGCCATCAAGATGGAACCGACTATTTGGTGATGGAGTGTCTCGAAGGCCAGACGTTAGCGAAGCGCCTGGAGAAAGGGCCGTTGCCCTTCGAACAAGCGCTGAAATACGGTGCGCAAATCGCTGACGCGCTCGATAAGGCGCATCTATGCGGTGTGGTTCATCGCGACCTGAAGCCCGGCAACATCATGCTCACTCCGAGCGGCGCGAAACTTCTCGACTTCGGCCTCGCCAAACCGGCTGCGCCGCTGGCGAGCGCCCTGACGCTCACAGAGGCGACACCACGCTCTCCGATGACGGAAGAAGGGACGATAGTCGGAACCTTTCAATACATGTCGCCAGAGCAAGTTGAGGGGAAAGAAGTCGACCCGCGAAGCGATATTTTTTCCCTGGGGGCGGTGCTATACGAGATGCTGACGGGGCTGAAGGCGTTTGGAGGGAAGAGCCAGTTGAGCGTGGCAAGCGCGATCTTGGAGAAAGAACCAGCTCCGATTAGCTCCGTTAAGCCTATGATGCCGCCCTCGCTCGATCACGCTGTGAAGAGATGCCTAGCGAAAGTTCTTGAAGAACGTTGGCAAAGTGCGAGTGACTTGGCGAGTGAGTTGAAGTGGATTGCCGAAGGTGGTTCCCAACTCTCAGCACCGTCCACAGCCCCAGCGAAAGAGTTCGGGGCGAGTTGGCTCGCAGCCGCTCTCTGGAGTGCTTTGGCTCTTCTTCTGGCGGCTGTCACGGGCTTTGTGGTTTGGCACGAGAAGCGTGCTCCGCCGCTCCCCGTCAGTCGGACTATGATTACTCTGCCGCCTGGGCAGCGGCTTGCTGGACTGAATCAAGCGGCGTTGGCTCTGTCGCCTAATGGCACGCAGCTCGCGTATGTTGCCGTTCAGGGTGGCATCCAACAGATTTATCTGCGAGCAATGGATAGCCTCGAAGCCCGCCCACTTCCCGGCACTGAGGGGGCTGTTAATCCTTTCTTCTCTCCAGACAGCCAATGGCTGGGTTTCTTTGCGGGTCAAAAACTAAAGAAGATTTCAATCACCGGAGGCGCAGCGGTATCCCTCAGCGATGCCGCACAATCCTTTGGGGCTAGTTGGGGCAGTTTGGGAACGATTGCCTTTTCGCCGCTGCAGGTCTCGACGATCCAGCAGGTGTCGGAAGCTGGAGGCGTGCCGCAGCCCTTGACCAAGATCGAAAAAGGGGAAGTCAGCCATCGCCGACCAGAGTTCATGCCCGGTGGCAAAGCCCTGCTGTTCGCCGCCGGCCCAAATACCTTTAATTGGAATACTGGACAGCTTGTTGTCGAAACCGTGGGCACCGCTGAAAGGCGAACCCTTGTGAAAGGTGTCATTCATCCTCGCTATGCCGCCTCGGGTCACTTGCTCTATGTGCAAGGGGGAAACTTGGTGGCTACGCCTTTCGATCCTCAGCGTCTAACCATAACGGGCGCGGCAGTCCCCGTCGTGGAAGGCGTCCTGCATTCCACAACTAGCGGCGCCGCTCAGTACAGCATTTCCGATACGGGAACGCTGGTCTATATTTCCGGAGCCTCATATTCAGATCAACGCAAGCTGGTCTGGGTCAATCGCCGTGGAGAAGAGCAACTCTTGGCTGCCCCCGCGCGCGCCTATGTATTCCCTCGGGTTTCCCCGAATGGCAAACAGGTAGGTGTGGCAATTACGGAGCAAGAGTCGCAGGTTTGGCTATACGATCTTTCCCGGGAAACCTTGACTCGCTTTACATTCGACGGGACTCTTAACCTCAATACAGTTTGGACTCCGGATGGTAAGCGCATCGCTTTTCAATCCAACAAAGACGGGCCCCCGAATCTCTATTGGCAAAATGCCGACGGCAGCGGCGGGTTGGAGCGCTTAACCAACAGTGAGTTCGTCCATTTTCCTGTGTCTATGTCACCCGATGGCCAACTTTTGGCCTATGGCGAAATAAATCCGACCACCGGATACGACCTCTGGGTTTTGCGGCTGAAGGATCGCCAGTCACAGCCTTTTCTGCGTACGCCATTCACGGAAAGCATCCCACAGTTTTCTCCAGACGGGCACTGGATGGCTTACATTTCAAATGAATCGGGCCGCTACGAAGTTTACGTCCAGCCGTATCCGGGTCCAGGCGGGAAGTGGCAAATTTCCACAGACGGAGGTACCGAGCCAGTTTGGAACCCCACCGGACGAGAGCTTTTCTATCGTGACGGACGCAAGATGATGTCCGTTGAAATCTCTACGCAGGCGGGTTTCACGACGGCCAAGCCTCGCATGATATTCGAGGGACCGTACCTGTTGTCCCCTGCAACCACTCCGAACTATGATGTCTCGCGCGATGGCCAGCGCTTCTTGATGCTCAAATCCAGTGAGATGGGAGAGGAGGCGGCTACGCAAATTAACGTTGTATTCAACTGGTGTGAAGAATTGAAACGTCGCGTCGCAACAAGCCAGAAGTGAGGAAGGAGCGGTGATGAGTTATGCTACTCGGAAATCACCGCTCGCATTTCTGACTTCCCGCATTTCCTGTCAACGCGCGTACAATCTCGTGAAATCTGCATTTCGCGCTGCAGGCGTGCACACACTGTTCCGGTCTGCGAAATAACCCGTGCGCACCATATCAATCTCACCGCTGTTTTCTCCTGAATTCGCGTTTCGTTCTTTTTCGCGTCGCGAATCGTTTTCTCCGACAATCCTGTGCGCGCAGCGATTTGCTTAGCGGAATAATGTTTCAGTATCTCGGGAAAGCGAAACCCGCTTTTTCCATATCGAGTGAGCGGCTCGTCGGAATAGTATTCGGGGTCAGTTGACGTGCCGCGATCGACTTCTTTCCCAATCCAATGAAATACGCCGCTCGCCCTAATTGGGCGTCTTCGCAATAAACCTCGCGTTTCGCTCGTGCACTTTGAGCCATCCGGTGCGAGGCTCTTATGCTCGATCGATTTCGAATAATTCCCGATCACGTGCTTCAGTCTGTGCGGAACATCATCGATTACAAAGCTTTCGTCGCCTTCGCAATCTTGTGCAAGGCTGCTCAAACGTGTTTTTTGACCAGTTTTCAACGAGATGTACTCGCAAGTTTGCCAAAGCTCTGGATTCTCGCAGTACGCCGCTACTTTCGTATCGCCTCCAAATGAGGCAATTGGTCCAATGCAAAACGAGTACGGTTTTGCCGCATCGCGATTCAAACGCCGCAATTTCGTGAGGATATTGGGCGTAGTTACCGCATATTTGCGCATCGAGTAGTAATTCGCCCACTTTGGGAGTCGTTTGCGCACTCCCAGAACAACTTCCCATAGTTCTTTTACCCAACGGAGATAGACATCGTCTTTCAAGCAATCGTCGGGCCTCCAGAATCGTTCATCATCTTTATATGCGGGAACGAAATACGGCCCAAGCCCGTGCTCGCTCGGTTTAATGATTTCTTTTTTCGTGCGCAAACAATATCGCTTTGCGGAATATCCGATCCCAAATAGTTGATGCGGTTTACCTTTGCGATCAAAATTGGCTTTGTCGATTTTCAATAACTTGATCTTTGCGCTGTAAGGCGAGAGCTTTTGCATTCGTTCAGTGATTTCTTCCACTTGCGAACGTGATAGTGCTCTTACCGTGTCTCTGCCATCAGACATTTTGTGCGGTCCACCCGGACACAGAATGAATCCTCCGTGTTCGTTCGCAATAACCGCCATGCTGTCGGTATCGGTCATCAAGAAGCTTGCTTTCGCGTTTGTAACCTCCTTTTCTAAAATGCCGAGCAGTAACCGTCCGCCACCCGTTATCAGAGTTCCAATCCACGGGAAATACCATTGGCCGGGAATTTCAGCTTTCGTGTCCTTTATGGGAGGCAGTTCTTTGTCGCCTGCCCAAATACGGATCGTCTTCGGCCTGTTCTTGCTGTAGCGTTTCAAGTTGAGTTCGACAGCCAGCCCATAAACACCGGAGTTAAGCAAGACTTTAATAAATTGTTTAGTTGGCCCGGATGAAACTTCTTTGAGCTCAACCCACGTCACGTATGGGTTTTCCCGTCGCGGATCAATCACGCGATCGCCAATTGTAACTGCTCTTAGTCCCTTCTGAACGCCAACGGGAACGAGCCGAATCGCGCGAACGATCTTTATGCGATGACTATGCAAGACAGCGTTTGCAAGATCTGGGCCCGTAATCCAGAGTGGGGTTTTAGAAAACAGCGGATTGCACCCGACCGTTCTGGTTTAAGATCAATCGGCAAACTCTCGAATTCCTGGCGTTGTGCGTTCAGTAGTCGGAGTGTTGCTGCAACGTCCTCACGACAATATTTGATTTCTTCCAACGTCACTTTCCCTGTGGGTTGGTGATCCAGCTTGCCTGCAACGTTCCAACCGTCTTTCCCGCAGGCAGATTTCAGGCTGTAATGCGTATTTCGCATCGCGAACGCAAATGTCAGAACATCGAGAAATCTCGCGCGATTCTTCCGACCGCACTTGTAAGGACCTGTGCCACCAGACAAATCGAAGAACGCCGTTCGCGAGTTCTTCGGAACTGTTCGCACGCGGGGATAACGTTTCTGTTCGCGTCTCTTGTAGCGAGCAGCTAATTCTGAGGAGAAGCCGTTTTCTGTCTTATGTTCGTGGTATGCGATTGAGAGCACGCTCAGATCAAATGCGAGATTAGCACCCACGATTACCGCGTTCTTCAGAATCGCCGACGGGAAGAACACTTTTTTCACAAATTCCGAGCGCGAACAGATCTGCATTTTCGCAAAGCGACCGCAGATAGTGTCTGGGCCGTTAGTGGCTGCGAATTTCCGAAGCAAATTAAGTGTTTTTTCACCAAAACGCTTCACGAGATCGTCGGCAAAGACAATGCCCTCTTCAATTGTTCTGTACTCGTCATCGATTAGCTTGCATTTGCGATAGAACGCGAAATTTAGTTTTTGTCCGAGCTCTTCCGTGGTCGTCTCGCAATCAATTACTAGCGCGTGCTCCGCCCATTTTGGCAGTTGCGAGTCAAAGAGATCGCGTGATCGAGACCTAGTTGGCCTCGCGCTTTCGACCCTTGTGTGAACGCGAAGGACGAGATCTTTTACTTCTGGATTCATAATGGAAGTGATTCTTTTCAAGAGCTTTTTCGAGATCTTCAGCCCATCGCCATTTCGCTTCCGCTTGAAGTTCATCAAAGACAGCACTCGACCTGAGGCGCTGGATGGTTCGCTTTACTACATGGGTCTCATAAGCCCTGCACACGCCAGCCGCCGTTCGATTCCTTTCCAGACGCTGATGGGCCTTCGCTGAAACCGGCGCTACCAGCTTCGAATCATGCTGCCGGCTCGCCACATGGTCTTGTTGCAGAACGGGCACCGGGTCTTCATCCAGGATTAAGGACTGAAGATCGCGCTTCTCGATTCCTCGTTCCAGATACCTTTGAAACCGTTTACCTGGCGGTCGACGAGGCTTCACTTCCTGCCTCCGCGCGCGACCTGATCCGATCCGAGTTCCTCGGTCTTGATGATTCCGGCATCCGCCAGCGTAAAGACCGCGTCGGGATCGGTAAGGTAACGATGTCCGGCGATGCGTTTCCCTCTGAACGCTTCGAGCGCCGACGGATCGTGATCCTTACCACGAATGAAGCGGTTAGAGGTGCTTATGGAAGTGGTGATCATGGTGAATTTTCAATTTTGGAGAAGTCTGCATTCACCCAGGACACGTCCGCGAGCACAATTTTTGTTACGCTTGAGCCTTGCGCAAAGCGAAAAAGCCATCACAAGATCCCTTGCGCTGAAAGGATCAGGGCTCTCTCCGGCGCAGTGTCTCAGAATATCCGTGGGAAGGCGCAGTTCGAGAAGCAATTGTGAATGCGTTAGTGCACCGTGAATACAATACGTCAGCAGCTGTCTTTTTGCCTGTCGATGTTCGCATGATATGAAATTAAGGCTAAAGGGATACGCGTGAGCCACCGTCGCAAAGGCCATGAAGCAAACATATGGGTTTTGTGTTTGCGCGTGTCTTCCGAGCGAACGTACTCGGTTGCAGTCGAATCTGGCTGATCCATATCGTTACCGCTCCGTCCATCTCGGAGCATCGCGCATTCAGCAATTCCTGACGCCACCAAACGATATCTGCCTGGGAAAGTGTCACGTAGAAAGCGTTGCATCCCACGACTTTCATCTCAGCAGAAAATCTGCCGGTTCTTCCGGTGTATGTTCGCTCAATCGTGATAATTTGGTTCTTCCATTTTAGAATTTCATACGCTCTACTGTGTCTTTGAGCGATCAGCTCTTCATATTCGGATTCACTGGCCTTTCTTGTCTCGGAGCCGATCTCGCCCCACGCGAGCTGAGAAATGCTGGCAGCCTGCCCTAGTGCCCTTCCGCCAGAACTACCACTTGCTGAAATGTGTTGTTCTGCGCCATCTCCAATTCGCGGCCGCCCTTCGGGAGTTGTTGCCCTACGCTATTTCCCGCCATCCAGATCTCGGAAAGGAAATACTGATCGCCATAGCGGGTGAAAACCAGCTTGGTCTGCTGGGAGGCCTTCATGCCCTTTAGCGACAGGGACGGTGTTGCCAAGAAGACTCTCGACTTTTGCCCCGCTGCGTTGATGCTCAGGGCGTGTTCGACATTGGGTTCAGATCGAATCGTATATTCGCCGCTAGGCAGCGTTTCTGCCGTTACGACAAAGTTGAAAGGGACATTCACCTTTAGGTTGATGGTGTGGGCATAGGCCATGGTCTGGGCATAGGCCGATGCGGCGGAGAGCAGCAGGCCCAGTCCGAGCAGCGCAAACAGTTGCTTTTTCATAAATCCTCCTCGTTTGATTTGGTGGCCCCACGTTGGGGCTTATCTTTGTCCTAATTCGCCGGCCAGGACAATGCACCAGCGCTCATTTGGCGCTCAACTAAGTCTCATCCGGCTCAGCGGCTGAAGCGAAGTGGATTAGCCCGAGGCTTCCTGACTCTTGGGCACACTCCGTGCCACCAAAGCGACTGCTGTGGAAGTTGTATGTGCCGCCCCGGAGCCAGTGGTAAACTTCCGCATCAAGGTATTAGCTACTATGGAGACCGCCCTCCCAGAGCGCATGCGGCTCGGGGCCTTCGAGTTTGATTTGAAAACGGGCGAGCTGCGTGATCGGGAGGGGAAAGCTCGCCGTCTTCAGGAACAACCCTTTCAGATATTGCTGATGTTGGTGCGACATCGTGGTTTGGTCACCCGTGAGGAGATCCAGAAGAAGCTTTGGCCAAACGATACTGTGGTGGAATTTGACCACAGTATTCACACAGCCATCAATAAGCTGCGCCAGGTATTCGGAGATTCGGCCGAGGATCCAAAATACGTCGAGACGGTGGCGCGCCGCGGCTATCGACTGGTGGTGTCGGTCGAGCGATTGGATGCGATCCCGGCCGCTCCACCATCCGCTGTGGTTGCACCGGTGCCGGAACCGTCTGCTTCAAGCCTAAGTGGCAAGAGAGTCTCTCACTACCGCGTGCTAGAGGTGCTGGGTGGCGGAGGCATGGGGGTGGTGTACAAGGCAGAGGACCTCAAACTTGGGCGCCGCGTGGCCCTCAAGTTTCTTCCGGAGGAAATCGCCAGCGACGCGAAAGCTCTGGAGCGCTTTGAGCGCGAAGCGCGCGCCGCATCCGCGCTCGACCATCCCAATATCTGCACCATTCACGAATTCGGAGAGCACGAAGGCCAGCCCTTCATTGTCATGACATTGTTGGAAGGCCAGACCCTCCGGGACCGGATAACCGCGACAGCAGGCGCGTTTGGGTTGCCGGAATTGTTGAAGCTGGCGGTTCAGATCGCGGACGGTCTGGCCGCC
>DASPTU010000007.1:0-59129 GCA_035623255.1 Terriglobales bacterium
GCCTATTAACATCATGTTCGGCTCCTTTCTCCCGAGCCTGTGGTCGTTATGCAACCGCAGTCTACTCGGGTCCAGGAGCCGACATTGTTATGCAATCAAGTTGGTGCCACTACGAACTTCTCCGGAAACCCAACTAATCAGGCGTTGGAAGCCAGTCGAATGTGCCAAGCCAAGAACCCGCGAGTGGGCGTTAGTTGCTCAACCGTGAGTACGAGCGCCGGACAATGCGTGATAGATAATCAGAACGATGATTGCACCAACGACAGCCACTAGGATGCTGTAGAGATTTAAGCCGGTCACCCCGACGTTTCCTATTGTGTTGAAGAGCCAGCCGCCAACTACAGCGCCGACGATTCCCAACACAATGTCCATAATGGCTCCGGCTCCAGATTTGTTCACGATCTTACTTGCGATGAAACCTGAAATCAGGCCGAGAACAATCCATGCTAAGAATGACACTTAGACCTCCTAGGGAGGAGACACCTAGCCGCCAATTGGGACATCGATCTAGGCATTCGGCCACTGTAAGTTCAGACAGTCTGTCAGCCTAGTAACTATTACTGCTGATAAATCTGACAGTAAGCAGGGCTGCTCACGATGAATTAGACTACAAAAATATTATGGTCGTCCTTGGGCGCTGAGCTGAAGTAGAATTGAGGCAGTGTTATGGACTTCGAAAATGCTCGGCGCCTCTTAGAGACCATCCCCGCTGACGCGACGGTGGTAGACGTTGGGGGCGGGGCTGCTCCGTTCCCGCGAGCGGACTACGTGATTGATGCGATGCCGTACGCAAGGCTTGGAGGGGGCAGCGACGGGAACATCCACGAGAAGCTCGAAATCAAACCGCGTTATTCCAAAGATCGATGGATTCAAATTGACCTTTGTGACCGCCATCCCTGGCCTATAGCGGATAAGGCGTTCGATTTTGCAACTTGTTCGCATTTGCTAGAAGACATCCGCGACCCAATATGGGTCTGTTCCGAACTGCAGCGAATCTCCAAAGCCGGCTATATTGAAGTTCCTTCCCGCGTGGTCGAGCAATCCAAGGGGATTGAGAATCCGCGTCATGCCGGTTACTACCACCACCGGTGGCTGGTCACCCGAAACCAAAACCGATTGGAATTCCGGCACAAGCCACACCTCTTGCATTCGGTCAAGAATGCCATCGTCACCCACCTATCCCCCGACCGGCGGATCAACCCGCGCTACGCCATCGTAACTTTGGATTGGTCTGGCAGCTTCGAAGCTGTAGAGGTTCTGGAGTTTGACGAAGAAAAGGTCATCCGGGAGCTGTGTCAGTTCGCGGTGGAGGCCCGACGCTTACCTAATCTAGCAGTGAAAGTCTCAGTTCCGATGGTCCAGTCTATCAAACGCCGAATCTTCTATTACAGGCTTTGGCTGGGACAAGCAGGATAAGGATCGAAGAAGACCATGAACCAGGAGACGGTCAGTGTAATAATCCCCTACTATCGAGCAAGTGCGACCATTGCTCGTGCCGTGAAGAGCGCCATAGAGCAGACGGTTCGACCGGACGAAATCTTGGTGATCGACGACGGCAGCCCTGAGGACTTGGGGAGGATAGCCAAAGAGTTTGATTCTTCGGTCAAGCTGATCCGTAAACCCAACGGGGGAACGGCAAGCGCAAGGAATCTGGGCATTGAGCACGTGCAGTGCGAATGGATCGCATTTCTAGACGCCGATGATTACTGGGAGCCGCGAAAACTCGAACAGCAATTGGCTTTTTCAGAAGGCGTGGGGCTAATTGGCGGCAGATGGTTCACGGAAACCCCAGGTCAGCCACGCCGCATGGCCGAGATCTCGCGACCGGCGTTCTTTGGTAGAAAATTCAAGCCAAGCACCTCTGAGGCATTCCACGTCGCCATGAATCTCTGGACGAGCGTCTTGCTTGTGAGGAAAAAAGCCTTAGCCGATCAGCGCTTCGTTTCGGGCCTTGAGCCGGCCGAGGATCGGGATCTTTGGATTAGACTGGTTGCATCCACTGACGTCTACCTCGTACCCGAGCCACTCGCGACATATGCGCAGCAGCCAGGCTCCCTCTCGAACAGCGATCACGATCAGGATTGCGTGAGCATGCTCAAAGTAGTCTATCGCCACGCCAATCTGCTTGGGGCAAAAGGGGTGCGCGAACAAGAGGCGGCCATCTACCGTCGTTGGGCAGGCGGTCATCTTGCCAGAGGAAGGCCGCGTTCCGCGATCGAACCAGCTGCGCGACGACTTGCGATTCAGCCCGCCTCTCCGCAGGCGTGGTGGATCATGTGTAAATCGTTGGCTCGGTCCATATTCCCATAGTCCTCTTCTTGCGCGAATACTACTCTTCGATGTGATACCTAGCCGGTAGATTCTTCTTTTCAGTCCTTCATAGCCGGTCCCGACCTCAGTATCCAAAAAGCCACCCCCTCTTCGTTGCCCCTGAGCAACGACAAGCATTAACCCCGCCCGGTACTGTTCTGTTTCCACCCCTGAATCCCCTGTAGCTACGAGCGCGCGCCGCTTTGCGGCACGGAGCTCTAGGCACAAGCCGGAGCAAAAGGTTAAAATATGAGTTATTCCCCGCGGTATCAAAAGTTTGGACTTACGTTGCTCATTGTTTTCTTTGAGGGCCTCTCCCTTTCAGGATGCGGGGGCCTGTCAAGCTCAAGTCCTACGGGCCCCAAGGATCCAGCCAACTCTGTAGTGATAAGTGTGAGTCCAAGCAGCGCAACAGTGGCTGAAGGAGCCACTCAACAATTTACAGCTACGGTAACGGGAGCTTCAAACAGCGCAGTCACGTGGAAGGTGACAGGTGCGGGTTGCAATGGTGCCGCGTGTGGTACAATTTCCGGAAGCGGGCTCTACACGCCACCGGCAAATGCACCTTCGCCCGCAACAGTTCTTGTGACAGTTACCAGCGTGGCGGACCCAACCAAGTCAGCGTCTGCAAGCGTCAGCGTGGTTGCTGCGGCAGCGGTTTTGCTGAGCATCAGCCCAACGAATGCTTCCGTTCCCACCGCCGGAACGGAGACGTTTACGGCGACCGTAAGTGGAACGACGAATACCGCGGTTACGTGGACTCTAGCTGGGGCAGGCTGTAGCGGCTCGTCCTGCGGGTCACTCGGAACCAGCGCGTCGGCGGCTGTCTATTTGGCGCCAAACGTGGCGCCTATACCCCCAAGTCTGAGTGTGGTTGCAACCAGCATAGCGGATCCAAGCAAATCAGCGTCAAGTGCCGTGACCATTGTTCCCGTCGTTGCAGTCACCGTGACGCCAGCTAACGCCTCTCTTGTAACAGGGGCAACTCAACAGTTCAACGCGTCTGTGACGGGGACCTCGAATACGGCCGTGACATGGACTTTGCAAGGAGCGGGATGTAGCGCTGCAGCCTGCGGAACCGTCAATGGCGCAGGACTGTACACAGCTCCTTCGGTGGTTCCTTCACCCGATACTGTTACGGTCACAGCGACTAGTGCCGCGGATCCGTCCAAGGCGGGCTCAGCCTTCTTATCAATCTCCAGCGCGACTTCTACGAGCGCGATTTACGGTCTTACCATTCCTGCAAGCCACCCAAGACTGTTTTGGACAGCCTCGCGGGTCAAGACCGCGCAGGCATGGGTAGCAAGCACAGGTTATGCGGGATTGAATACACCGTCTTCTCGTGGCGCACTCGACGATCAAGATATGGCCTTCACGTGCTTCGTCATGAACGTCGCCGGGGCATGCGCTCAAGTCATAACCGATGCAACAGGGTTCACGACAACTTGCTCAAGCGGCGCGGGTTGCGACGACATGAGGCGCGAAGGGGAGTGGATCACCGGAATGGTTCGCGACTGGCTGGCTCCGGGATGTGGTAAGGCTCAGTGCCTTACCCCTGCACAAGCATCGTCAATCGACACCAACTGGAGCGCTTGGCAGGCAAACCAAGACAATGTGATCCAGACGTGGGGCAACGTCGGGATGCCCGCCAGTAACTACTTCGCAGGGCAGTTCCGCAACGACTTCGACTTCGGGATCGCCAGCTACAACGATAACGCAAACGCAAATGCAAATTTGCAGTACGGCATCCAGAACCGGTGGAACGATCTTCTGAACTTCGTCTCACCAACGGGGACGGGAAAGAACGGGACGAAGGGTTACGCCCTCCACAACCAGGAGGGCGGCGGTGAGTACGGACGATACTCTCTCGACTACTACGCGTTCGCTCTAGCGTCCTCTGCGATTCTCGGGCGCGATCTGTGGACCGAAACGACGGCCTTTAAGTCGGGCGTATTCCAGACCATCTACAACACCATGCCGACCACTACTGCGAGCCGCGGCTTGACAGACATGTTCACTTGGGCCGACGACGAACTTTGGGCGAGCGGAGGTAATTGTGGATACCAGAGCCACAACGGTCCGGATGGCCACGGCGGATGCGGAGCCTCCAGTCAGTATTACGGCGATTTTATGCAGGCGGCTGCGAACGAGTTTCCCGGCATCGCCGTTGGCAAATTGGCCCGCCAATGGATTGCTACTGTAAATCCTGCAATTGGACCGATTCATAAGTCCGTTGACCCAGGAGGATCATCGCAGGCGTACTCAACTTTGCCGCTTGATTACTACTCGTCTGGTGCTCAATACATGTATTCCCGTAGCGATTGGACGACGAACGCAACTTCGATGCTCTGGCAGATGGGCATAACGCAGGGGACCAACAGCGGTACTGCTCAATCTTGGGGCGGCGGGCACGGGCATTGGGACGCGGGGTCCTTCCAGGTGTTCCGCAAGGGCGTCAACATCATCCGTGAGACGCCGGGGTACAGCGAATTCGTCGCTGGATACAACGGCGTTGGAACCTCCGACACTTTCGCTGGATTCGCTCATAACATCCCAGTCGTAGGCGGTCAAGCATCGATCAATGTGCAGGGATGCTCGGACGGGCCCGGCGTCGTCAAGCGACTGGAGACGCAACCCAATTATTCGTTCGCCGTAACTGACCTGACGCTGGTCTACCAGAACAACCAATGCGATTCGGGGCATCCAACCCGGCAGAATCCGCATGTGGTTTCAGCCGTTCGGGAACTTATTTACTTCCGGGCAATCAATGTTCTGATGGTCGTGGACCGCTTGCAAAGCGATGCCTCGACGACGGCCACTACTTTCGTGAGCCACTGCGAAACGAATCCTACAGTGGGGTCCGCAACGATCGCCTGCATTGACGGCACGCAGGAAGCGTTTTATACAGCCTTGGTTCCAGCTGCTCCAACAATTGTTGTCGTCGCTGAGAACGCGAATGGCGCAAATGCAGCCAACTGGCAGTATCGGATTGAGGCAAATAACTCCAATCCGGGCAGCGTGGTCAGCTACAACATCTACACCATTCAACTTGGAGATGCGGCTGGTTTCAGCGCATTGACTCCGGGAGTTGTCGACTCAACTCCAGGGAATCCCTCGAGCGGCACGTTTACGATCACCCTTGATGCGAACAACAGTCTAATAATTAATAAAGGGATCGCCTCGTCGGGCGGGGCCATCAAGGCGGCTGGGTCCACAAAGGCGCTGGCCACGGCCGTTCAGGGAATGACGATCACGGACAGTGGGCCGGTCTGGCAATAAGTATCCCTATTAGTGGTCATCATTAACCGCATCCCGCTCAGTGGAATTGAGTGATGATTTGAGGGGGAATCAAGCAACAAATTGAGCTGGCGGCGAGAGCTGCTTTGGGCCGACGCATCTCTCATTTCTCCAGATATATAACGACACCGCCAGCGAAGTGCCTCATCAATGGCAGGGCGCTGAGTACAGCGTGATCAAAACGTTTGACGACCGGCCGGTTCAGCATCTGGATACGTTTGCGCAAACGAGAAGCGATGTGGAACGGTCTTACCACCATTCGAGAGAAGGCCGGTCCAATTTCCTGGATCTCCTTCCATGTCAACGGGCGCTCGCCTCTCGTGTAATGCTGCTCCTTCGGACGCAGCCATTCGATCACCTTGGAATTCCCCATATGCTCGAAGAATAATGCGCGGCCACCCAGTCTGAGGAGCCGTCTTATTTCCATCAGGCCGATTCGCAAGCCGACATGATGAAGAATTCCGAATCCGTGGATGATATCGAAGGATTCATCCGGAAATTCAGTCGGGTCGCAACGCATTAGCTTCGCATTGACGCGATCGCCCACACCGTTCAGTCTGGCCCGCTCCTCCGTAAGCCTGATGCCAACAGGAGAAATGTCGATCGCGGTCACATGGGCGCCCATTTTGGCGAGATAGACCGCTTCTTCACCCTGCCCGCAACCGTAGTCAAGGACGCTGCAGCCTTTAACAGGCCCGAGAAGCTTGGCCCCGTATTGTCGCCAATCCCAATCATCTTGTGGCTCGGCGTACTTCTTAAAGAAGGACTGGTTGAGGTGCAGCTCATGTGCATGCCGAGCGTACGCTTGATCCGCAAACCGCGCCTCGTCGGCTAATCTTGCTTGCTCTGGTCCTTCCGAGATGGCGACTTTGCCGGTTTCTACAGGCATGGAGGTCTCCAGAATACTTCTGGTTGCGTCCTTATTACGTAGTGATGCCACCTAGTGAGTCAGCTTGCGTGTACACGCTCAAGAATGCGATTGCTCGAGTTGGCCCGCTCGGCCGCCATTGTTTCCTGGAGGCCGGACGCAATGCCAACGCACGGTTGCCAGCCAATCTCTTTTTCTGCGCGACTACAATCAAACTGCACGCGGGCCAACGCGGATTTGAGCCTATAAATGGAAAGCGGGGCCGAGTGTTTTAGAACTTTGGACAGAACTTCCAAACAAAGTGCGAGCCCGTATAAAATAACCACCGGCTGGTGGAGCACCTTCGCTCCATTTGAGTTCTCCAGGATGTAATCGCGCACGAGTTGATTCTGTGTGATATGGGTTCGATCTACGATGTGAAAAACACTGCCGTCAAATTTGCCTTTTTCGGCCGCCAGTTCGATCGCATTGACAACATCTTCGACAAACACCAACGGCAGTTCACGTGTGCCATCGCCAAGGATGAAATAGACATTCCCCACACGCTGGGCGACTTCGGGGGTCACTAGCATCGTCCCCGGGCCGAATACCCTTCCGGGCCGGAGCAGTACCGCCCGGAGACCGCGATCTCGAACCGCATCCCGCACTATCTTTTCGGCCTCGATCTTTGCTTGCGAATACGCTCCCCGCTTTGTTGGGAATGGTTCGAGCGGCCAATCTTCTGTTACCACCGCGCCGGGTTCCGCAGCCGCCAAGTGCAGACAACTAAGTGAACTGATGTACACAAGTCGCTGTACATGATGCCGAAGCAAGCTATCGACAATATTTTGCGTGCCGCAGACGGTACCACGCTGATGATCGTGCGCATTTCCGATCATGGTCGCGCCCACGTGGTAGACAATTTCCGTGCCGGCTACGGCTCCGTCCACGGCGGCGGGATCTCCCAGATCCCCATGAAAGATTTCGATGTTGGTGTCGTTCATGAACTGAGCCGTCGGCGGCCGTCGAACGAAGATGCGGATGCGCTCTCCCTTTTGCAGAAGCCGTTGCACCAGATGTCGCCCGATCAGGCCAGTCGCCCCGGTCACGAGAATTTTGGCTGATCCAGTACATTGAAATTGCGTTTGAAATTTCATCTTCGCGCCGTCGGCTTCTTGAGACACGCGGTTTGTCCAATAAACGGTGGAACGTGCCTGCTCGGCCGTCACTGGCATCTCCGTGCCCGACTGCAATGCTCGATAAAACGCGGCCACCAATGAATGCAAGCCATCGTACTGGTTGATCTTCTTGGCTGCAAAGCGAATGACGTTAGCTGGAACCTGGGCGCAAATGCTGAGACCCTCACTCACTGCCTGCAAAGCACGTGCAGGCGCTTTGGGGAGCGGGAGTCGTCGGGCATGAGTCACCCACATTGCGAAGAGGTTTGCTCGGAGCACGCCTTCTGTCCCTTGGACGACGAACCAACTCTGGAGAGGCCTTACGTTCCATGATATCTGGATGTTTGCGGTGCCACCTCGGCATTTGGCGGACACGCGCCACTCGTCAAACAGGAGGTTGGCGTCGCCGCCGTGTGTTCCATAGTAGGCGTTGGCCTCCTCGATTGGGCCCAAGAAAGATTCTGCGAGATACACCGCATGTACACCCTGGTCCAAGAAGGGATAGCCACCTTTTCTATAATGGACTGGCAGCAGTCCCCCACGGTATGGCGGATACTCGCTGCTGCGGAAGTAGTCGAAAGTCAGTGGAATTCCGAGCGCTCCTGAGCGGACAATGCCGAGTGCTTTCGATACGAAGCCGTCGTACAACAGAGAATGGTTGACGCACACAGATTTGTGGGATGCTGCAGCGGCGTCAGAGATACAGTCGACCTCCCGCGCATCCATTGCCAAGGGTTTTTCCACCAACACGTGGCAGCCACTTTTGAGCGCAGCGATTGTCAGCTCAGCATGAGTTTCGGGTGGAGTAAGAATATGAATCACATCGACTCCCTCCTCGATCATGGTTTCCATCGAAGGAAAGACTTTTGGAAGCCTTAAGCGAGCAGCCAGAGCTTCGGCCCGTGAAGTCACAAGATCGGTGACCCCAACAATTCGCGCGTTCGGCACTCGTTTGACGGCACTCGCATGAAACTCGCTTATGTAGCCTGCTCCAACAAATCCGACACGGTAATTCTTGTCCTTGGACATACAAATTCCATTTCCCACTTAATCGCTGTCGCAATCCAGTTGTTCCAACTGACCAAATGGTTTTGCCGGGATTCCGCCAGTAGCTAACTGAACGACGAAACGAGCGTTCACAGTCCACGTGTGACGCTCGAGCACAAGCTGTCGTGCCTGAGCACCGATCTGAGTGCGGAGCGCAGGATCTTCGACTAATCGTCGAAGCGCCTTTTCCAAGGCAGCATAGTCGGCGTGCGGAAACATGATTCCCGTGACGTGGTTATCAATTACGTCGCGTATCGGCCCTAAGTCTGGGACCACGCAAGGTTTACCCATAGCCATGAACTCAAACAGGGCGATCGGCGATCCGAAATCGTTGGAATTGGGAAGAACACAAATATCCATCGCATCGATGTACGCCGACACGTCATCGCGCGGCACTGGTCCTGGAAGAATAACGGCACTCTCCATTCCCAATCGGCGTACTGACTGTTTCAGGTTGTCCATCTCGGGACCGTCGCCCACGAGCAATACTTTTATCTCCGGATGCCGTTCGCGGATGTTCTTCACTACCTTGATCAATGCATCCAGGCGATCCCAAAGATAAAACAATCCCACGTGACCGATGACGATGGAGCCCTCGAGACCTAGGCTTGCCCGGACTGCTTGCCCGGCTCCTCGGCAGCGGAATCGATTCGGGTCAATGGCGTTAGGCAGGACTTGTACACACTGTTTATAGGCGCCACGCCGCTGAACTTCGTCCGCGAGGACACTAGACACGCAGAGAATGTGGTTCGCGTGCGAGAACACCCAACTGTCGATTGCGCGCGCGACACGCTCCATGATCAAGCCACGAGCTCGCTTGAATCCCGAGAGCTCATTCACTTCCAGCACTACAGTTCGCCTTAACCACTTCCCCAGCAGCACACCCATGAACATGAAATAAGCGTGCCGTTCATAGAGAACAGCGTCCGGTTGGCGCCATAGAGCCGGCAATAAACGAAATGGGACAAACAGATTGTAAAGAAGCTCGCAAACTTCAAATGCGAACTGCGGGCATTCACGACTTATGTATTTCCAAATACGTTGAACACCGTGGGCGCGGTCCCCTTTTCGCAAGAATGGCATCATCCCGGCAAACTTGAGTGGATCAACGCCCGGGGGAGATGAAACCGTCAGCTCATGCCCATCTGCTTTCAAGGCTTCCACCAGGCTGCGAATGTGCATGCCCTGAGAACTGCGGCCCATAGTGCGATGGTGGTAGACGAATTGCACGGTCCAGAACCTCAAAACTTCAGCGAAAACGTTGTGCTAGTCTGGCTGAATGAAGGGGAACAGCTTCTATCTGGAGTGCAACCTCTGGTTGGGACTCCGGCAATTGTATAGGTCCATGTAATCATTGAACATTCGTTCCGGCCTGAAATACTGTTCGTAACAGAGCTTGGCCAGCTGCCCAATTTGAGGAAGTTCCTGCCGCTGCGCGACTGCCTTACACAATGCCATTGCCATACCCTTAGGATCTGACGGTGGCACAAGTGTGATAGCTCCGGACAAACGCGCGATCTCGCCCATACCCCCAACATCAGTGACCACTGCCGGCAATCCAACCGACATTGCTTCCAACAACGATACGGGGAGACCCTCACTTACAGAGGAATTGACAAAGAGATCTGCCGCAACTATAAATGAGGAAATATCAGCCTGCTCACCGAAAAAGGTGACGCATTCATTCAGCCCCAGTCGGCCAGCGATCTCTCGCAGGGCGAATTCAAGTGGTCCACCTCCGACTATCCATAGCTGAAGGTCAGAGCGAAGGTCCCGCGTGATTGCGAGGGCCTGCAATAGCGTGACATGATCCTTCAGCGGCACCAAGCGGCCGACGGACAGCAAAGTAAAGCCAGTTGTCGGTCGAGGGACAGCCCGAATATCCGAAGGACAAGCGCCATTGTAGATGTGGATGATCCTGTCGCGCGCTGCGAATGGGGCCGCCAGCAAATTCGTTCGCGTAGCCTGGCTGACTCCTACGATCCAATCACACCACCGTGACGCAAGGGCAAATTTCAGCTCGCGGCGCATCTGGTAAGGTGGCTTAACCAAGCCATGCCGGGTCACTATGACCGTCTTCACCCGAGCAAGACGTGCCGGAAGCGCGGCGATGATGGCCGATGTGGCATTGTGGCAATGCACGACGTCGGGGCGAGAGCGCCGAAACCATTTGTACAGGCAGCGCGCCAGATGAAGAAAGGTGGAAGGGTGGTGGAGAATTACCTCAAAGCCTTCGGACCGCAGCTCCTCACCTAGCACGCCAAGTTGATAAAGGCAGTGGACTGAGGCCGTATGACCTCGCTCGCGTTGCAATCGGCACAGCGTGGCCGTCAGCTTTTCCGACCCGCCCATTTCCATGCTGTCACCGACATGCGCGATATTCAGTGCAGACTCCCGCTCAGCTTGTGCCGAAGCGGTAATCATGGAGCTTGCTAGATTCATGATGCTATCCACGAGAACCTATGTGCTTGTAACTCATCTTGAAACCTCCGCAACGGTCGCTTTAGGAACCAGAAAATCCACCAACCGGGCAAATGGAGTACCGACTGGTGTGGGAAGCAACGAGGAGAGTACGAGCAGCCGCTGTCGATCATCCTTCTGCAACACCATGAACATGCGGCTAGTGACTACGAAGACGATCACACCTGCGGGCACCGCAATGCTCAATTGCAAGATGACGCTGAGAGGCAGCGCTACAATTCCGAGTACTACGATCGCCATGGCAAGCGTCGCGCCAACAAGCCTACGAAGAGCAGGCATATCGAGCCGGACGGGATAGCGAACGAGGACACGCCCCCAAATGGCAAAAGCCGCGAACGTCTGTGCAATGCCATTCGCCCAGGCTGCACCAATTGCACCCTGGCCTGGAATCAACGCAAGGTCGAGCGATACGTTGCTTGCTGCCGCTATACAGCTCCATTTGAGGATGAATCGTAGGTCTTCAGCGGAGTACAGCAAAGTCAGAGCGGGCGTCAGCACCGCCTTTGGAATGCTCAGAAGTGCGACCACCACAAAAACTGGTATCGCGGGCAGGTATTGGGGCCCATACAGTACCCGTACAAAAGGACCAGCAATGCAAGCGAGCCCAATCAACATCGGGAGCGCTCCCAGAAGGACGTAGGTAGATGCCTGCGAGGTCGACTTGAACAGCCGATCCTTGTCGCGCCCGTACTCGGCCATTTGAGTGGCCGCCAGTGCATTGGCAAATGTCTGGGGTACTCGCATGACCCGGTCCGCCACGCTGAAGCAAACAGAGAAGAAAGCAAGTTGACGAATATCAGATTGCAGCAATTTTAAGAAAATGATGTCAGACCGGTCCCAAATCACGATCTGCAAAATCATGAGCCACGTACTTAGACCGGAGAAGGAAAACATTCGTTGACGAACTTCCGGTGGCAGGGGGATTGGCGGTACTGTTTTCATCGACTTAAGCACCGGAATGATCTTTACAACCAGTTCTGTGGAGCGATACAGCAGTACGCTCGCGGCAATACCCACCAGGTTCCATCCGGACAGGAGACTTACCGCTACGGCAATCACATAGACGACTGTTCCAGCCAAGGCGCCCCGGGTATTGAGTGCTGCGTCTTCGGCCGCAGAGTTTGCCTGCGAAGGTACGAACGTAAGCATGTTGGGCACCATGCTCAAAACCAACAACAGGGAACAGGACCGATACGCAGGGTCAACGATGGCGAAAACGACAATCACCCCAAGCGATGCCAGCACGAATGCAATCACTAGCTGGGCCCAGAAGTTGTAGAAGAATACGGCGCGCGCAAGCTCCTTTCGGCCGCCACCAAGAAATTCGCCCATGTACTTGAACGTGGTCAGCGGGATACCTAAGGAACCCACCGAGCATGTGATGGACGTCAGCCAAAACACGAGATTAAAATATCCGAGGCGCGTCGGCCCTATAACCTGCGCAATGACTACGGTCGTCAATAACGTGCAAACCAGAGTAATCACTACTTCCAGGCCCATGAAGATGAAATTGCGGCCCACTACTCTGGCGCTACGGGACGTCGCTATTGGTGAGGGGACGGTCAAAGTTGTCAAAGCAATGCTTGAATTTCGCCAGCTCCATCAAAATGCGCGGAATCTAGAAGCGAGCGGTACATCCTGGGGACTAAGCTAGCTGGAGCAAATCAGGTCTGAGGCGCTAATTTTGAGAAATGACTTTTCCGCTTTGAGCAAGCGCCGCTAGAGCATGCAGTCGCATCCAGTTGCGAAACCAGGCGAGCGGCCAGACTAGGTCCACGCGATAACATTAAGGTTTCTCTTCTGCCCCTCCGTAATCAGAGCAGACGATATCAATGGGGATTCC
Organism: Terriglobales bacterium; assembly: GCA_035623255.1. Classification (GTDB taxonomy): domain Bacteria; phylum Acidobacteriota; class Terriglobia; order Terriglobales; family Acidobacteriaceae; genus JAFAGX01. Next base: position 13,004 of record DASPTU010000007.1, read on the forward strand.
GCAGTCTCGGCAATTTCAAATTTAAAATGTCTCAAGGACTGGAGGAATCTTAGGCATTCCACCGGGTCTCGCTTGGTGCGCCTTGCGACTCGCGGATTGGCTTCCACAGCAATAACACAATTTCTTGCTGATGTAATAGTTTCTGCAGCGCCCCTGAGTGCCTCTAGTTCGCCGCCCTCCACATCAACCTTGATTGCAATGTCGCCGCCTCGAACAGCGCAACTATCGATCGTTACGACTTCAAGAGCGCCATCCCCAAGAACTAAATAGCGAGCATGATCAGAGTTGTCATAATCCGGAACCTCCAGACGGCCGGTGCTCTTGCAACAACCCACTGCCTTGGTGATCGCTTCCGACGGAATCAGCAATTGGAGTAAGTTACGTTTCATGAATTGCGCTACATCCGGGTTTGGTTCGAAGGCCATGACTCGAGTGACGCGGGATGTTTGCGAGCAGACGAGCGCTGAGAAGGTTCCAATGTCAGCTCCGCAGTCGAATAAAACGACGTCAGATAAGGGTTCCAGCAAGCGACAAAAGGAATGAACCAGTCGTCTTTCGTACTGATCAACATCATGTCGATCCCAACATGTGTCGGCTCGGAATAGCGGCACGCTGAAGTTCACGCCTCGGCCCAGCGGATATTGGACGATCACATTGAGGAGCCCCAATCTTTCAACGATTCCCACAAGTCGGTCACCGCCCCGGATGCGCCAGCGGATCATAGTTTTTGCCAATCTTAATAGCAGGGGGGCTTTAGTAGTGATTCTCAAAACAGGAGTCTTATTCTTAGTTAAGAGCGGTGCGGTTGAGAACGGCACAACCCCTGAGTGCAGCTGGCTCGAAGCGCGCGCAAAGAGAAAGGGTTTCATCTGAATCGCATGGAAGAAACTGTAGAGATTTCGGCGCCCCTAAAACCTAGTGCCGAATAAGCTCGGAAATAGTGACGGCCTCTCGACCCTGGTCTAGTGCGGCGTCGATTACATAGGGCAAGGCTCTTAGTGAGGCCTCATTAACACCATGATAGAGAATGATATCTCCAGAAGAAAAGAAGGTTCGATCCAATTGTGCTTCCACTTCCCCCACCGAAGCACGATAATCCTTCAAGTCGATGTTCCACATCACCACATGCTGCCCAGCCGCCCAAGCCGGGATGAGGCTGCGCAGTGACAGCTTGCCGTGGGGAGGGCGGAACAACTTGCATTCCTGACCCAAGATACGGTCCAAGACCCATTGGGTCATATTGATCTCCCGGATCGCGCCTTCCCAGGAAAGCTGATGGAAATACGGATGGCTATAGGAGTGGCTGCCTACTTCGTGCCCTTCCTCCTTCATCCGCGCCACGATCTTCGGATACTGCTCGGCGGCTCCCCCCACTACAAAAAATGTAGCCTTCACTCCGCGATCCCGAAGGATGTTCAGTATTCGCGGGGTATAGGCTGGATCCGGGCCGTCATCGATCGTCAGAGCAATCTGCGCCGTGTGCCTGTTCCCGTGCTCCAGCAATTGTTTGCTGGGCATGATGCCAAACAGGGCTTTCTTAATCAGCGCGCGCCCTTTCGACGCAGGCATGTTCCTGGTGGTCGGACCATCCTCACGCCACAAGTAACTATGGCTGTAGTACTTCGAGATAGTCTCGTCCTTGGCAAAAAACGCTCTTTGCTTAGGCTGCTCAGCCAGCCGCAGCAACGCTTCCTGTAACCCGTACTTATCGCCAGGATGAATAAAAACTACCGTCCGCTGATTCTGGAGGGCTTCTGGAACGCGGACAGCCGTCGTAATAATTGGGATGCGCAAAGACCGGGCCTGCAGCACTAACAGCGGTACCCCATACTGGAGCGAAACCAACACATCGCATCCCTCAAGTAATTCACGCGTGGGCAATTCGTTAGGCACCCAGCGAACGTCCGCGGGTAGCGCCTGAAGTGACGCCACACCATCGAGTTGATGAGCATCGTGTTCTGCAAATATGATCAACTTGCAGGGTCGCCCAGTCTTCGACAAAGACCAGAATGCTGCGAGCAGAGGTTCTAAGCTGCCATAGGAGTTCTGGGCCAGTGTAGCGCCTACGGCAAACTCCTCCGAATTGCGAGGCTGTGTAGAATTGGAAGGGTACATTCTTCCTCTCTGACGGAGTTGAAGTGTGTGAGTCCGAAGAGGCGGCAACTCTGCTTGCTTCTGCGCCTGTTCTTGGACCACTACCCCAACGGCTCCGGGGCTACGAGATCATTAGACCTAGCTTTCGCTTGAGCAGGCTTCGTCGCTAGGATCGGCGGAACTGAGCTTTTCACGCTAGCCGCGCTCAACCCGGCTCTGAACGCTGCAAACGTCCGTTTCAAACCATCTGCCGTCGTCACTAGCTGCCTCCAACCGATGGAACGTAGCTTGGAATTGTCGAAGCGATTTCCGCCCCACAGACTTGCTGCCTTGTACGGTGTAAGGATTGCCGGCAACTGGCCTTTTGAATAGCGGTGATATTTTGCTGCCATGAATGAAAGCAATTGCACCCCAAAGTAAGGCAAGGAAATGGATCGGATCTTAGCGACACCCTTCTCGTAGGATCTCAAGTATTGGCGACAAGTCAGCAAGTCTTCATCATGGACGTTGAACACTTGGCCGGCAGTGCTCGGATGCTTGCCGGCAACCACAAGGGCTTCGGCGCAATTCTCGACATAGCTCAAAGGAAGCAAGTTGTTCCCACCGAAATGCAACAGCCACTTGCCCACCCTCAACCCAACGCGGTTGGAAAAATGACTGCCGCCAGGACCATAGATAACGCCCGGACGCAGGACCACTAGTTCGAAGCTGTTTCGCCGCTGATATTCCCAGAACAACTGTTCTTGGCGCAGCTTGGAATACGAATAATGATCACGCCACTCCGGATGGGGTTCGAGCGCAGACTGTTCATTCACCAGCGCCCCTCGGGCGAGTCCAGCCACTCCGTAGACACCGAATGAGCTCACCAGAACGATACGCATCGGCTTCCGCGCCGCAACGGCTTCAAGGAGATTTCTGGAAGCTACAACAGAATCAAGGAATAGATCTGCGGCAGTCCCCTTCTTTCCAGCGGCGAGATGGAAAATGAGCTGCACATCATCCGCCGCTCGTGCGGCGTCTTCTCGGTACCTCAAGTTCCCTACGCAATACTCCATAGAAATGTGCGCATGTCGCTGTAAAAACCCATCCAGCTTGGGAATCTCTGCACATCTGCGCACATTGCAACGTATGTCGGTGAAGCCATGGACGATGAGACGCTCGATCAGTGCCGTCCCCAGAAAACCGCCGGCGCCTGTAACCAGCACCCTCATGCTGGCGCCTTCGGATAAACCTGAGTAAAGATTTCATCCATAATCTGCGATACGCGCAATATCTCCTCATACGGGATCGGCACTGGAGTGTCGTGCAAGATGCTCTCGTAAAACAGCGACAGCAGCCGGTTCATTCCCGCAAAAAACTGAAAACGCGACCCAGCAAACTCGCGCGCATTGTGCGTCGCCTGTGTTAGAGACTGCAAGCTGGACTTAAACGAGGGCAACAAACGACCCAATGCACCAGGAATTGTCTGTTTTTCCTCGACTAACATGCTCCGGAGCGCGAAATCAATATGTGCTGTATTTTTGGTGCCGTACACGCGCATAAAATGGCTCACGGGCTGAGCAGTCGAACAGAAAGTAACGTACGCGGACATGCCGCCGACAAGGATCATCACTCGAAGTTCGTCGAGAATGTCATCCGTACGGTCGTTATTCATCTTCTGCCGGCGGTACCCACGGGCGATGATTTCCATGGGTCCATCGGGAAGAAAGGGCGTAATTTTATTGATCGCGTGATCGACAACATTCTGAAACAATCTGCCAGGCAATTGGTGGACCCAGTGACGATCATCGGAAAACAACGCCCGGCCAAATTCGCCTGCCAAGTCGTATCCGTAATAACTCTCGACGTGCACTGGGTCTCCTAAGTTCCCTCTTGCAACGAACTCCTTAAGAGCGAGAGCAGGCGTTTCGAAGTTGTACCAGTAGTTGATCGTCATCTTCCGATTGGCTCGGTCCAGGCACTCGATCAGGCGTCGCCCATCAGTCGCGTTCAACGCCAGCGGCTTCTCGATAAAAACGTGGCAACCTGCCTCAGCTGATTTCTGCGCCAGCGCCAAATGACTGTGCGGAGGACTAGCGATATGAATTACATCGAGTCTGTGGTCGGAGAGCATGCGGTCGAAATCCGTATACCAATACGGAACGGAGAAGCGCAGTGCCAACTGCTCAGCTAGAATCGGCTCCAGATCGCAGATCGCCAATACACGTGGGCCCCCGAGCTCTTGGATCTCTGCCACGTGCCGGTCAGCAATTTTCCCGCAGCCAACTATGCCAATCTTAAGTCCCATTTACTCCCGTTACCTAAGCCAGCCCGTACTTCAGCGGCCTTGGGCCGCGAGCAAAGGATCGCGACGTTGCCGGATGGCCTCGATGGCGAGGTACATCTGCCAGGCGGTGACGAAGTGGATAGAACAATTTCGCCGGTTCGCTTCCTCCACCAACAAGTTGAACGCCGTTTCTAGCACGCCGTGCAATAACGCAGAGGAGTTCCGCTCTTGGGCTCCGTGCGTATACAGCTTTATGAAGGTATCGCCTCCAATGCGCGGCGCTAACTCCACCCACCGCCTGACGCGATACGGTGTTGCCAAGTTGCCGGGGCGAAGTTCGCCAGTTTCGAGGCGCGGGAGCCAACGGTCTCTCCAGCGCATTCCCAGAGGACCAGAGATAATCAGCAAATCGCCTTCGACGCTACCGCCAGCGATGACGGGAATGCCCTTATCATACGATTTCGGTCTGTAGGGATCACCATTGCAATAGTAGATTGTGTTTACCAGACGAGCTTGCGTGGGAGAATCTCCGGACGGCATAGTAAAATCGGCATAACATCCCAGGTCTCGAAGCACTCGGATTTCATCGTTGAGGCCACACCACCGGCCGTCTGGTCGCGAATTATCGAGGGCCCAGTTGCCGTGGATAAAGCCAAACGCTATGTTCCCTTCCCGCCTACGCAGCAGGCCATGCTCTCTGTTCAATATGCTGCAAAAGCTTGATATGCGGTCCACGAAATTCTGGCGACCTTCGCCATCATGATGAAGATGGACCTCCACGTCTGCTATCCCTGCGCGTGCCATCTCTGCCAGAGGTTCTATTAAGGTCGGGTGATATTCTTCCTGCGGGAAAAAAAACGTATGCCGAGGAGTGTTACCGAATGAGTCGCGCTTGCAGCGCTCCGCGGTCGCTGGCCATGAAGAACGCCACAAGGCAACTCGAGATTGTGCGGTGGTCAGGTCAGGGCTCCGCCATTTAGGTTCGAAATGGTCCGCGACGGTTACCCAAATACGCTCAAGTAGAGGCGCGGCGCGAAGCGTAATTTGGTGCAATCGCTGTCTGAGGTAATATGGGCCCCAAATCTGTGAATTGTGGATGAGTCGCATGTTTATGTCGGTTGCTTTCAGGTCATCGATTCACCGGCTCATCACGGAAGTTGGTTTAACCGGTCTTTGCCATTTCTCTTTTCGTTGGCGCATTGCTTGCTCGAAGATTCCAAGCAATTCTTCGGCTGCTTCATCCCAACTGCGGTGAAATTGGTTCCAGATTGCGTGCTCATCCCAACTCCGTTCCATGCCGGTTTCAATTGCCTCAGCAAGAGCGCGCCAGTCTTTTGGAGCAACTAAAATCCCGCACGTCTCATTGACCAATTCGGGGATTCCACCGACGTCGGTTGCAATCACAGGGCGTCCGCAGCTGAGTGCTTCGATAACAACATTCGGCTGTCCCTCGCTGTAGCTGGGCAGAGCAAGCAGATTGGTGGCCGCGAGCCACCTTGCGACTTTGTGCGAAGAACAGGAACCAACCAGAGAGATTCGGTCCTCTAGTGCGAGGTACTTGGCTTTGTATCGCAAATGCTCGCCACCGATCCCATCTCCAACATAAACCAACTGGAGATTCGGGCGGCGGCGTGCCAGCGAAGCAAAGGCCTCGAGCAGCTCGAAGATACCCTTCTTGCCATCCAAACGCCCCACGAACAACACTAATTCGGCCTGGTCGTCCACGGCTAGTTCCGCGCGCGCTGCGCCGCGGTCCGCCAGGTGAAATACTGCCGGATCGCAGCCATTTCGGACCGTCCTGACCTTGCCGGGGTGGATACCCATCCGGATGGCTCGATCTCGCAGGTCCTCGCTCTTGGTTACGACGAATGATGCCCGCTTCATTGCGAGCCGCGTCAACCATCTAGAAGCTGGATCGGCAATGCGATTCAAATCTGAGCCTATCGAGCAAATTACTGCTGGAATCCCGAACTTGCGCGCCGCTGCAACGGTGGCGTAGCCGTCCGGATATAGCCAGAAGTTGCAAGCCAGGTGCGGCATGTATTCACGGAAATAGGCCTCGAGGCGATTTGCACAGACCAAGCCGTTTATGCACCTGGTCACGCCAGGTAGAGCTGGATACTCGAAGTAGCATGCTTCCACGCCCGGTGGAGAACAAGGCAAGTCAGGGTGGCGATAGTCGTAACGCGGCTTAAACCATCGAGGATACCGCGGGAAAGGACAAATGACCTTCACTTCCATATTTTTTGAGAGTGCCAGAACGTTCTCATAGACAGAGTGACCGCGGTAAGGCTGTGTCGGTATCGGGAAAATCGACGTAACCACGACGACTTTCAATCTCATTGCGTTGTCCTCGGTTATCGAGGTCAATTACGTATGCTCAGGCTGACCATCGTTGAGTCTCGAATCCGCGCCCTTTTTGCCAGTTGGAAATGAACTGGGTGCTCCGAAAGTCCAAATTTTCCAAAGCGGTCCTCTGGTGAACAGAAACTTATAGAAGCCCACAACTACGGCAGCGTTCAACATACAGAAGGCTCTTGCCGCGCCCCCTATTGGCGTCAAAGCCGGAATACCCTTCCCCGCTCCTAGAGCGGCAAGGGCGTAGAAGCCGATCTGTGATCCCAGCGCTGCCGCGTAAATGAAAGAATGATTCGCCAGCAACGCACTGCTGACCAGCATTATGGCCAGCAGGACCGGCACAAGCAGGCGCAATAGTTTATGGGAGATCAGCTCGAATCGCAGCCGGTTCTCCCGCGAGAGCAACCAGGGCGCTAGCTGTAGAAGTTGGAAGTTGCCAGCTAGCGTACGCACCTTGCGATGAAATTCTCCGCGCAAATTCTTGGGCCAGATATCATGGACTCGTGCGCGATTGTCCAGAACTGACCTGTAGCCCTGGCGAATGACACTGAGGGGTTGCAGCATGTCATCCAGAATGATTCCGTTTGGCAGAGCCTTGGCCAACTCGTGGCGGACGGCATAAAATCCGCCGTAGACACCCAGCGGCGAATCAACTTTCGCCTCGCAATTGCGAATCCACTGCTCGTATCGCCAATACAGGCCCCCAACGGCCTTAGCGCCTGAATTGTGCCCCTCATCGCGCAATACTAGCTCGCCGGCAACGCATCCGACTTGAGGGTCAGCAAAATTGCTGAGCAACAATCGCAGGGCGTTGCGCTCAATCCAGGGACGAATGTCAAGAAACAATAGGATCTCGCCGGTGGCGCGTTGCATCCCTAGGTTCAGGGCGGCGGCTTTGCCTCTATGCTCAGGGCATCTGATGGACCTGACATGGGGGTCGCGGAATTCCTGCAGGATACGGTCCGTGCCGTCGGTCGATCCATCGGATACGATTTCTATTTCCATTCGATCGTGCGGATAATCCAGCGACAAAAGGTGCGCCACTTTCTGGCGCAACAGTGCTGCACCGTTGTGAACAGCGAGGATAATGCTGATCGTGGGAAACATAGGTGCTTGCTGCTGTGGCCTAGGGTGCAGACGGCTACGCAAGTACATCCACAACGGATATCCCGCGAAGGTGTAGAGCATCAGGCCTGCAGCACACCAGAAAGCATAGGTATAAATATGGATGGCCTGCATCTGATTTCTCAGAGCTGGAAGCGCATTACGGTGCCGAAAAGCCGCATCCACGCGACTGTTCAGCCTGATTGTTGGAACACTTGGAATCACCTGCTGCTGAATCAAAGCCGATGTAACGGCGTCTGCCTATTGTTTCGATCTGCGAGGGTTCAGTGACGGAAGTGGACTAGGCCGTATATCACGATGATCAGCGCCACTTCGGTCGTAATCGTAGAGAATAGCCAATGGGTGCGATCCGCTGATTTGCCGTTACCTCTCTGAAGCGCGATCATCGCGGTGGCCAGTCCAAGAACGAGGTACATGGTTGTCGTATAGCTGCGCGACAAAAACCAAGCCGTCGTAATAAAAGACACCAAGGCCAAGCGCATCGTCCCAATCCAGAGCTGTGGCACGCCGGGCGAAAGAGCAGAATTACAACTCGTTATTGCCGTTGCCTGAATCGGAATCAGAGCCGGCGGCGCTTCGCAGGCCAAGAAGTATTTCGAAACCAGGATTCCTTCCGAAAGTACTGCGGTTCTCCTGAAGCCACCGTTATTGTTGATGCAGCCCGCTTCGAACAGGGGCAATAGCCCAAAGAGCTTGCCCGGCTGCCTTTGCACGGGGATCAACCGGTTTAGGTTCGTCGTGGTTGTCACCAGTAATGCCACCCAGAGCGTGCTTCCCAACAGCCCAAGCTCGGCAAGACATAGTACGAAAGAATTGTGGGCCGTGATCTCGTACAAGTCCGTGAAACCATTGAATCCGATTCCAAATAACGGAGAACTCTTGAACATTTCCAGTCCATTCGCCCAAGCCTCCAGCCGGTCGGTGCCGTCAGCAGTGGAAATTCCGCGACCACCTGTGAAGTCTAGCGCCAACATGCCAAAGATGAGTGTGGCGGCTAGAACCATGGACGCTGTTGTGCCCAGTTTTTTCCTGGCTGCCATGAGTGCCACGGCGGCCAGTCCGATCAATCCCCCGCGAGAGTGCGTCAAATACGTGGCCCATAGCATCACGGCCCCAGGTAGGAGCACCAAAAAGAAATTGGATACCACTCGCCCTCGCCGCCAAGCAACAAAGGTAAGCGGCAAAGCGATCAAGAGAATTTGCGCAAGATCATTCGGATCGCTGAGAAAGCCCGCACCTCGAGTTCGAGCCAATTGGCCGATCAGTTCGTCCTGCGGAGTATAGATATTGGTTCGCAAGATGAACATTTCTCCTTGAAAGCCTAAGTAATATCCGCAGAGCACCTCCACAGCGACAAATAGGCAGGACGCAACTGCGGCCCCGATCGCAATCTTTAGCCTTCGAATTGTCGTTACGTTTACGACGATAAAGAAAAATACCGCCGCGCTTGGGAGGAACATCCGCCAGCTTTCGAAGACTCCGCCTAGCCATCCATGAGCCACTTGCGACAAGGAAATTGCCACAATGAATCCGAGAAGCAAGTATGTCTGGATGGACGACTCCCAATACCTGTAGGTCAACATGCTGGGAATGGAGGCTAAAGCAGTTATCCCGGCGAGAAATATCAACGCGTGATAGGTAGCCCATTCCTTTCCAAATTGCTCTGGAGAGATGATCGTAACTGCGATATACACGATGGTGAGCGCGAATCCCATGATCAAGCGACAATTTCATTCGACGTATTCAAGCTTAGTTAACTCATTCATGAATTGGTTTTGACCGTTTTATGATAATCGCGGAACAGCCATTCCACAGGAGCAAGATCTGGCTTCACTGAGCGCCGCGTCCGAGAAGAACAGTCTTGATGGTGTTCAAAGCAATCAGCAGGTCGAGCCCCACTGACTTGTTTTTAATGTAATAAAGATCATAGCAGAGTTTTTCTTTGGCGTCCTCAACCGAACTTCCGTACCTATAAAGGGTCTGGGCCCATCCTGTGATTCCCGGACGCACAGATTCCCGCAATTGATAGTAAGGAATCTTCTGACTGAGCGCTGCGACAAACTCAGGGCGTTCTGGCCGCGGACCCACGAGACTCATGTCGCCCTTCAACAAGTTTAGGAGCTGCGGAATCTCATCGATGCGTGTTTTACGAAGGAATTTGCCAACGTGAGTGATTCGAGGATCGCCGCGCGAGGCCCAGGTTGGCCCTGTCTCTGCCTCGGCGTCGGAACACATCGTGCGAAATTTGTAGCAGCGAAACACTACGCCATCCCGTCCCACGCGATTCTGCGAGTACAAGACCCGTCCCGGCGAGCTCAACTTGATTGCTAGAACGACGAATGGAATTAGCGGCAAGCTGAGTAACAATCCGACAATCGAAATCAACACGGAAGCGAACCGCTTGTAAATTCGAAAAAGCCGTGAGGAATGCGAGCCTGGTGAAAACAGCAGCCAGCTCAATCTGATGGATTCGATAGGGACTTTTCCGGTAATCGATTCATAAACGTCATATCCATCTTGGACTCGAACGCCGTGATTCTTCAGCGCTAGCAACACCTCAACAGGTAGCCTTCCACGCCGTTCCTCCATAGCTACCACGATGCGGTCTATGCCGCGGATCTGTCGACCGACGCCGTACTCCTCGCTGAAGCAGGTCTGCAGGGGAGTGAGCGGTATTTCGCTTCGGTCGCGGTTGTCGCATCGCTCTTCGATTGAGGGCATTCGGGCGCGGCCCGCGATGCGAATTCCCAGCTCCGGGCGGGTTTTGATTTCATGTATCAGAGACTCTGCCAGCGAGCCCTCTCCTAAAATGACCACGCGTTCCGCAAGGCTCGCCGTGCTATTGATGGCCGAAAACAACCTTCGCCAGAGCAGCAGTAGTAACCCAACGAATAGGAGACCAATGTTAAAAACTCCACGGCCCAATTTCATTGGCGGGTACAGATAGTAGAGGAGACCCAACGCGATATACGCGACGCCAACGACTTGGATGAGACGAACAACTGCCTCGCGCCGATTACTTACGATAGCGGAGTCATAGAGATCAAAACAGTACATGCAAGTCAGAAAAGCTACCGACACAAACAATATTTTCAGAAAGCCGTCATCATGCGTAAGCATGAAGCTGGTTCTCTCGGGGCCCAACCGGACCACTGCGGAACCCAAAAGGGCAACAGAAACCAAACAGGCTTCGGAGATTCCCAGAATAAGCGTACGTTTCGGGATATAGGCGTGCAGGAAACGGATCAAGCGACGCTCCGGCTTTTGAGGGAGTTAACGAGAACGGAGTTTCCGCGCAATACCAACGAGAGCGACTTATTAATGATGTTCTGAATGGTTCCGACGCCTGGCGACTGCTCCGGCGATCAAGAGTGCTGTGCCAAATAACAGCGCCGTTGCCGGCTCCGGAACAGGCGCTGGCCCCGGCCCGACGGGAGGTGGAGGATTGAAAGCCCGCAGTGGATCTTGCTTCGGGCAACCCCAGCTCAAGAGTGCCACGACGAGGGTAAGCCCAAGAATCAAGCGCTTGGGCAAACTCTTCAATTCCCGTTTTGATGCCGTCCAATTGGAGAGTGTAATCAGGGGCCAGTTGATGTTTCTCATGGGCGCACCGTCCTTCTATCTGAAATGACTCGGAATTGAGCCTAAAGTCTATCTTCCGCTCGACGTAGAGAGGTGGCCGAGCATTGCCTGGTCAAAATCAAGGAAAGCTTCCGTCCCTTTTAATTCCGTAGATAATATAATGTACATGTTAACTTACATCGATTCGAGAGGCTCAATTTGGAAGAAATTCAGCGACTTGAGGATAGACGCGGTGCGCGAATTCCGCAGCGCGCGCCTGGGCACTTATTTCTCCATCATTTGCGTTCGTCCAGATGCGAATCATTGCGCCGTCGGTCGCTTTGTTTTGCAATGCATCAGCAACCATCCAGAACTTGGCTTGGTATTCGCTTGCGATGATCCGTCCATGTGACTGATACCAATAGAGGACCATATATCGGCTCGTTCCCTGTGCCACTAGGTATCCGCTCGCCAGAACGGGAACCCCACGCACGGAACCAATCTCGACGTTGCTGGAGTGGATTGGCTCCCACCCGGAGCCCGGGAGGCAATTCTTAGGAGAGTGAATTTTGTCGCCGGAACGCTGGTCCAGGTAGTAGGCAATATAGAGTTCAATCGGGGGAGCGCTTCCAAGATATATTCGGTTGATATAAGCGTCCGCGCCAATTTCGCGCACAATGTCGCTCTCGAAGGGACGCTCCTCACTATGTAGTAAACCGATCTTGGATGGAAATTCGCGCAATGGACGCGAGGGCAAGGTAGCTTCTCTCGGTCTAGTGTTACGCGTGGCGAAGATTCCTGCGAGCAGAATCAGCGCGACGATGCCGGTGCGCAGGGCCATCACAAAGTTCCCCGCGTGGCGTTATGATACAAGGAGAGTTGACTGAGCAATCTGTGAACCAGCAGGATTGAAAGAAAAGCCAGCGCGAAGCAACCCAGGCCGAGTGCCAAATGAACTGCGCCGGAATCCACGGCGGGCCCGAAAAAATAACTTAGCACGCCCGTTGCAACGAGACGCAGGCAGTTACTCATGATCGCAATGGGAATGGCCGCCACCGCCAGCGCCGTGCGTTTCCATAAACCCGACCGCGCCAAGTACCCAAAAGCGACCGTCGCAGCTAGCAACGAGAACAGGGAGCGGATCCCGCTACAGGCTTCGACGACATTGAGCGTGCAGTTTGGGAGAATGAGCAGATTCCCCTCTCGCACGGTGTGAATCCCGAGCGCAATTAGACCGACCGCCCCCCATCGTGATGCAAACAACTGAAGAGGAAGTGTCATTTGGTAATAGACGATTGCTGGCAGGGGGATCATGAAAAGCAAATAGCCTATCGGAAATGCAATGGATCGCAGCGTCTCGCGACCGGCCAGAAACAAGACGATCCCTGAGATCAAGATCACCAAAGACAATCGAGCAATAAACAACTCCCCGCCGAGCATCCCAAGAACTCGCAGCCCGACTGCGAATAGGATGACGCCAAGACCGAGATTATACGGACGCAGAGGCAGCGAGTGCCATCGATGGCGCTCGTGCCACAAGACATAGCCGGCAAAAACCGGAACAAAGAATCCGTGGCCATAGTTAGGATCGTCCCGCCATTGTCGCACCAGCGAGGCAAAGACAGAGGCATACATGATTGCCACCAAAGTGAGGAGTGACAAGGCCGCGAACCACGCGCCCGTCTGCGGATTGTCCGGTGATGTATCTTTCTCCCGACTTTTGCCGAAGAGCTCGTGTCTGGAGGCGAGAAGGTTGTCTGTATGTGTTATCAATTTCCGCGCAGCCTCAAGGTCACCTAAGTTATTCCGAAAGCTGTCCTAAGTGCTTTCGAGCACCGTAATACTGTCCGTGGTAGTTGGCCTGATCGAATTCGGAAGCCTCATTGACGACCACGCCGATCAGCTTCGGGTTGTCGAGGGCCTGTAAGCCGCTCTTGAGGGCCTTTAGAGGTGTCATGCCTTCGCGGATCACTAGGAGCGTTCCATCTACCAATCGCGACCAGAGGTTGGCATCGATGATTGGCAGCATGGGCGTGGAATCGACGATGACCCAATCGACTCGGCCGGCTACGTCTGCAAACGCCTCCGAGAATGGAACGGAACGAAGGATTTCTGAGGGCCGGTCGCAAGGCTTCCCGGCCGGCAGAAACCATAGGGGCTTGTCTGTGAGCCGGACCAGAAAGTGCCCCAGGTCTTGGCTGCGTCTGGACCACCAGTCGCTGAGCCCTGGCAAATCCTTCAGCCCAAAAGTTGCTCCGAGTGTCGGTCTGTGCAAATCTCCTTCAATCAAAAGGGTTCTAGCACCGGAATACATGGCTAGTGTCACTGCCAGATTCGCTGCGACAAAAGTCTTACCTTCGCTTATTACACTACTGGTAATCTGAACAGACTGTAATTTGTGCTGTCTTCGCATGTTGTCCAACCGAACCGCAAGAGCTCGAAATTTCTCCGCGCCGAGACTATTGGGAGTCATCCATGAGACTAAACGAGATGTCTGCGGTGGCTGCACCATAACCGATCGAGCCCTCTCAATCTCAAAAAGCTTCTTAAGCTGGACCGTTCCCGCAGACCCGACCGGCGACGTTATCGTGTTGGTCGACGACTTGTCCGCTTCGGGGGGGCCGTGAGAAATCAGGTCGGCCGGGACCAAGTCCGGTGGAGCAGTGTTCAATTGACCTTGCTGAATTGTCGCTCTGTCCCAACCTTCAAATAGTCGGCTCATTTGATTTGCATTCTTAACTAGAGATTACTTTTCCTGAAGAGAATAACGTTACTTATGCATTGTAATACGTGTAGAGGTTGCCTATAAAAATCAACAAAACCACTGCCACCAATGCGCCCCGTTCCACATATTGCGCAATGAGCCGGGAATGATCCTCTCGAGGGGTACTCAGGCGAGGAATGCCGACCAGCATTCGAGTAGAAAGAATACCTTCCAAATCTTTCTCCTGACGGAAGCGAACATCGGTTAATTCAAGAAAAATGGCAAGACCGAAACCTAGAAGAGTGCCCGCTGCCAGGCCCATAAGGCTGATCAAGAAACGATTCGGGGAGGAAGGCTTGTCCGGCAACCTTGGCGGATCGATGATGTGGAACTGTTGGCCCTGCTGCTGCTTTCCGAGGCTTGTCGCGAGCTGGGATTGCGTTTGTTTCTGAAGAAGCGAGTTGTAATTGAATTTAGCCTCGTCGTATCCGCGAGAGACCACACCCAGCTCTTGCTCTGTTTCCGGCGTTTGATTCAGCCGACTTTGGTATACGACCGTCTGTGCCTCAAGTTCCTTGGTGGCCTCCTCTTCGTTTTGAATCTCCATTTGATTGGCCTTGAGCTGACTCTGCAGCTGCATGATTGCGGTGGGTGAACCCCGTTGCACTCCTTCGGCGGCAGAAAAGTCGACTGCGCTTTTGGGCTTGTCGGCCTGAGGACTAGAAGCGATTTCTGCTTCGGTCTGCTTCTTCAGAGCCTCGGTCTGGGCGATCTTATCTCGTAGCGCGACGATGTCTGGATGGGTGTCCGTGTAGCGATTGCGCAAGTTTTCCAATTGCAGTCGGAGGTCTTGTAATGTCTGGTTGAGTACCTGTGTAGATATGATAGTCGAATCTGCGCCAAAGCTCGCCTGTGCCGATTGATATTGCTGCAGCAGTGATTCAAGATAAATTTTTTGCTGTTTCGAACTGTCCAATGCGTGTTGAGTGCTCGCCAACTGCGCTTGCAGCCCGGCTAGGATTTGAACGTTGCTCTGCAACTGGCCGGGCAGGTTCCCAGCGTGTTTGGCCTTGAACGTCGTGACTTCAGCCTCCTGTTGCTCCATCTTGACCCGCGCCGCACCCAGCTCACTTTCAAGAAAGGCGGTCGTGTCTTCGGAGAGCTCCCGTTGAGCTTTGGCATTTTCATTGATAAACAGCGACGTTAGTTCACTATTGACGTTTTGCGCGAGTTGCGGAATGTCAGCTGAATAAACAATCTTAAATGTGACAAACTCTCCGCGATATCCCGGCGATCCCACGAGCTCAATTTTGATGTCGTCTCTCATCCGATCGACGGGATCCCTGATCCTGAAGAAACCTTTAAACCGGGGCGGCGTAGAATAAAGTTTGAAGCGTTCTATGATCGCTTGCAGGCTGGCATGGCTCAAAACCTGCTGGGTTGTGCTCTGCAACCGATTTTGGAGATTTACGTTGACGTTCTCCAAGACGTATTGGTCGGATACTTTTTCTTGTTCCGCGGAGATCAACGCGTCGGACTGATAGGTGGTCGGCAAGAACCAACTTACTACCCATACCATCAGCCATGTAAGAAACAGAGGAAGTAACACCCACCAGCGTCGTCGCAACACCACGGCGAGATACTCTTCCCACCCACGCGGAATCCGCTCTTCTAGTTTTTCAGCCATTGTTGGCCTCTTTGTGAACATCTTGTCTGCGAATGTGGCGCAAGGTTTTTCAGCTCCGTTGGTTGGACATTTGGCTCACCGGCTTCCGCGCCTCATTTCAGCCTTTATGGTTTCTGTTTGGTTGTCGTGCGTCGCGCTTGGGCTATTGCAAAATTCTTGGGCGCAAACCGAAGGTAAAACCTACGGAAACCGCGTGGCTGATGAAATTTCTTTGACAAGACCGCGCGGCGCATCCAGGGGCATTCGTAGCCTGTAACCGCGCTCCATAGCTCGCAAAAAAGCCTGCTCCCCGATTCAGCTGATGGTCGAACCTGGCCACGGCGTACCAGGAGGAGAAATTCTGATGGCTTAGGGCAATGGGGAGCGGCACCAAGCTGTCATTGGTTGCATAACCAACAGAGACTGAACCTTGCGATCTCGGACTCAGTTTCCGCTGTATGGTCGCCTCGGTCTGGCCAGTCTGAACGCCCACAAGCTCTCCGCCTCCTCCGTTTACGAGGTGGTTATAGCTAAGAAGCAGCATTGTACGGTCAATTCTGTAATCCAGCGAGCTGTCCACTGCCCAAGAGTATTGGTTCTCGTTACCTGTCAGCATTCCGCGCAGCAAGACCATGCTCGGGCCGGCAGCAACTTGAAAGCTCAGCTTACCAGTTACGTTTTGCGCATAACCAAGCTGCACCACCTGATCCCCTATACGCAGAGGAAGATGTGTATAGATGAAGCCAACGGCGCGGTAGATCACTGCTATCGAACTCTGCGGATTCAGTGAGTAATTGTAGCCAGTTTGAAATAGCCCTTGGGTGCTGTTTATAAAGTTCGCGCCAAAAAAATCTAACGTCCCGTAGGAGCCGGAGGCGGTCCAGGAAGAACGCGGGCTGAGTTTGTACTCTATTTGTGCCACGGCTGTATTGCTCAATCGCGGGGCAATAATCGTGGGAATTGACTGGTTGGGAGCGAGAATCGGATTCAACGAGATACCCGGGCCACTGAAGAATTGCAGTCCCCCGACACCTCCAAATCCAAAGGGCGATTCCGAAAGAAAGCTAACTTCGTCACCTAAGAGTAGTGAGGTGCGCTGCCGCGTGGCGGTATATGTGAATTCCAAGTCTTGGATCGCCGAGTTCAAGTACGATGAAAACATTCCTCCGCCGGTGTAATGCAAAAGCAATTCTGAACGACCTGACACACGATTCAAATCCAAAGTGCCGAGCGCGTAGTTGAATGCGGTGGGCTGAACAAAACCTGACGCCGAGGAACTCGTGGCCATCTGCGATGTAACGCTGAAACTCGATACAAGAAAGTTGCGGGCACCCAAGCTTTGACCTAGTGTCTGTTCCTGAACTCCACTTAATGGGCGGTCATCCATCGACGGTTGAACTCCCGTGCCTAAGTCCAGAGCCACTGGACTGGTGCGCCCAGCCGGCAACGCACTTAGGTAGGGCGCCACAGGCTGTTCGCGCGGATCAGGCTTTGCTGGATCCGCTTCTTGTGCTTGGACTGCGCGTACGCACACAATTACGGCAGCGAATACGCAGGCTAGAATGCGGACCGGTTTAGTCAATTTTCCCTACGGAACCACGATGGTGTCGCCCGGTTTCAGACGAATATTTTGCTCCATCTGGCGCCCACGAATGACTTCCCTGTAGTTGACAGGAAATATCTTGTCGGTGCCGTTTTCGGCCCGCATGACGTAAATCTTCTTTAAGTTGGCAAATGGTGTGAAGCCACCGGCGATGGAGAGCGCCTGCATTACTGTCATGTCTGGTACGAGCGGGTAGGCGCCTCCCCGGGTTACTTGACCCAAAATATAAATCCGGAGGCTGCTCATCTGCGCCACAATGACGGTCACCTGGGGATGAATGATGTTTGCGCGCAACTTTTCAGTGATCTCCGAGCCAAGCTGCGTAGGAGTCAAACCGGCTGCTTGCAAGTCGTTCAACAATGGGAGAGAAATCTTGCCATCTCTGCGAACAGGGACAGTGCGCGAGATCTCCGGTTCCTTCCACACGTCGATGATGAGCACATCTTCGGGTGCGATAGAGTAATTAGGATCCACGGTCGCTGGCTTCGTTGGCTGTGGGGCATCATTTCCTGCCGTCAGCATTCTTGTTTCCTCGCTCCTAGTGCCCTTCCGCGTCTGCCCCTGCGCTTGCACGGAAATGGGCAACGCGGCAAGTATTGCTCCTCCCAAATACAAGCACTTTCTCATCACATCCTCGCTTGCAAGTCTAATGATCGACTGAGGCGCTTACATTCACACTTGTTTCAATCGAACTCGGATGCCGTTGATTGGATTAGGATCCCTGCTGGGCAAATTGAGCCTTAGGCTTATAAGCTCGAACCATTCTCGGCGCAGGGAAAAATGCTCTACCAACGCTCGATTCGCGAAAGCCGAAACTTTAGGCTAGCCCGATGGCTTCAGGCTCTCGGGTCCGTCGCCCACCGGCGGCATGTCCTGTGGAAGAAACTCCTAACCTTACTGCGTTTACCGCCTCTACTTGGAATGCCGAAACTTCTATCGCGGCCGCCGTTTTTAACATTTCCACGGATAGCACCAGACGTGAGACGCTCTTCTTCCGAACCAAAATCCCCTCGATTCCTGCTAAGGGCCCACATTTGACTCTCACCCGGTTTCCACATTCTAGGAACCGATGCGCCTCCACTCGCGTACCGCACTCAATAACTCGTCGAATGGCCTCGATTTCTGCATCTGCAATCTCGGCCGGTCGGCCTGCACTTGACACTATCCAATATACTCCCGGCGTCGCGATGATCTCCAAGCGGCGCTCTATGCCCCCTTTCAGAAATACGTAGCACGGAAACAAAGGTAAAGAGAGTGCTTTGGTTCGGTCCTTCCAATTGTGAGAGGTTGCGTACAGCGGAAGAAAGGTGCTAAATCCCTTGTTAGTGAGAATTCTATTTACTATCTTCTCGTGTTGATGGCGAGTATAGGCAGCATACCAGGAGCTGCCAGAATGTTGAGTAGCATCTATAGTTTTCACCTCTCTAGACATAAAGCTCTGCCCTGTGACTTACGGTTCCGAGTTCTGTAAGTCATCTATTTTGTTTAGAACGGTACAAAAACCTAATCAACGACAGCGAGGGTCGTCCTCTTGCCATGCACTTGGCTCGTGCTCCACGGCATGAAGCAGCACTCGTCGGATCTTCGCTTGTGCCGACTCTTTCTCGCCCAGACCTCTTAACCCTTGATCGGCGACCACGCTTACGACGGCCAACCGGCAAACCGGGCGAACTTCCCCGGTGCAGCGACGCTGTTTCCGTCGTTGGAAAATCGCTTTATTAGTTTCCGTCGTATCGTCATTCGCAGGGAAAAATACCCGGCTACTTCCTCGCAATCGTGCGCCTCGCACGCTCAGTTAGATCACCACCTATTTTTGAGATGGCTTTCCCTTGCATTTGCATTTGCATTTGCATTTGCATTGTCTCCACCAGAAATCCACGGCCAACTGTCAAATCTACCAGCAGACGCTCCGCAATCAGCTTGTGAGGGAGACCGGGTTTAACCGAAAAACGATCCGGCGAATCCTTAATGGGAAGCACGGGACGCCCAAGGGCATGGGGCAGGCATTCGGCAAGATGCCGCGGAGCCGCATCGCCGCTCACCGGCTTTCTCATGCAAGCACTTAGGAATGTTCAATTCGCCGGGCTGGTTATTTTGACAGGTGTTGTGAGTTACGCGGGTAGTAGGCTCTATGGAGCGCTCGCCAGTTCTATATCGCGTCGCTTGGAGCAGGCATCGCAAAAGTTTGACTGAGGATGCGGGTTGATTGAAAGGGTTTTAGGCCGCGCAGGATTGTTCGGTTATTGGTCCTATATTCCCAGTCAACTCGAAATCCAAAGAAATCCAGCCAGAAGGAGAACCAGCTTGACCTCTGAAGAACTCAACGACGTTGCAAATGAATTGAAACGGCTCGCCGGAGTGTTAAACCTATCTGACAACCAGAAAGAGCAGCTCAGGACCTTTCTGACGGACAAAGTTGAGCAACTACGAGAATACTGACAGAAGAACCCAAATATTTCCAAGGAAGACATCGCACAATACATTGTCAAGAATCGGGCCGCTGGGCGGGAGAAAATCGAAAGATTTCTGACGCCTGAGCAACTCAAAATATGGGATGCGGAAGTGGCAAAGGCAAAGGACTTGCTTAGCCAGCGGGACGCGACGGCGTAGCGAGCCTACGCGATTGAGCGTTAACAATCACCAGGGCGATTGTACGGGACAGTCGCCCTCTTTCTCTGAGAGGATGCCACCTTTCTAGACTCGCAGTGTGAACGCCATGAGTGGGAGTTGTCGGGTAGGCTACGGCCCTCACGACGATGCTCAGAAGATCAAGTTATTTCAGCGGTTCTTATGGTGCTGGCGCAACTCCAGAAAGCTGCCGAAGCTCGCTCGGGCGACCTAGTCACCGTGAGTCCCGCCGGTGTTTCCCCGATCGACTGCCGAAATAGAAAATCATCGTTGCGGTTGTCCTAAGGTTAATTTGGCCCCGAAGTCTCAGCGAAGGGTCGAAGTAAGCAGTTCTCAGGCAGTCTGCTCCTGTACCGATGGCCAAGGTATCTGAAAGCCAGTACTTAACTTCGCCGCCGGCTGCCCAAGCGTAGCTAGTCGCCCATCCCCCGACCAGGATTATGCCTCCATTCGTTTGGGTCGGACCGGTCATTCTCGCACCACCCAGGAGCGCATGAATGCAGATTTCATAATTGCGATTGGACACGGGACGGAAAACGGGACCGATTAAGTAACTAAGAACATCGCTGTGACGCCCAGTGTCCAGGACATTGCCGGCCCGCACATAGCCCACGTCCGCACGCACGCCGAATCTAGAAAAACCAATCGTGAAGCTGGCATCCGCCCCCTGTAATCCCACTCGCTTGGACTGACTATCTGTAGGCATCATGTAGGAATATCCCAGCCCGATTTCAATCGTCTTGATCTTGGCCGGCGCGACCGGACCCTGGCCGCTCCAGACCATCGCCGGTTGCACGCCCTTTTCAATGGCGACTGGCGTTTCGCCACTTACGGCGGCGGCTGACGATTGTGCCGATGACTGCACAGCGCACAGCAGGAAACAACCCAACGCGGTGAATACGGCCCTCATCGGCGTTTGCACTGCCAGACGCTGTTCTGACCACGGTAACGCAGCATAGTCGCAGGCCCACAACTTTGGGCGAAGACGCATAGGAACTCGGTTGCGTAAGAATTTCGGAGCTGGGGCAGAGATTTACTGATTAAGGGGTTCGCACTCAACTGGGCCACTGCCCCATCCACGAACCTCAATACGGGACAGTGGCCAAGAGTGACGGCAGGCCAATGGTGGCTCGCTAGGAGAAGTCCCTAGCTCAATCGATGCCCCAAATGAAAACGGCCCGCAATCTGGTCGTCGATCAGTCTGATTTCATCTGCCAATCGGGAATTCCTGGGATTCCCAAGGAATTCCTCGAAAAGCAGATTCCGTTTGATTTTCAGCTCGTCTTCTGTTGTCTGTCTATTGATCTTAGGCTCTTTCATTTCGGTCCTCAAATCAGTCAAGTTCCGTCTCGAAACCGCTAGTTGCAATAAGAGCAAACGGGCAGGGGTTTCTATTTCTAGAGAAAACACCCAATCTGGCCAACTGTAAGAACTACCAGGGGCAAGGGGACAGTGCGACGAATCAGGAGTTGAGGCGCTGAGCAAATGCTTCGAGCCACAAATTGTCAACTTCGCGCCGCCGAGTTGCGGGATTGTAGGCCCGGGGATCCTCGTACATTTTCCTACTCCTGTGCCTGTACGACGGGAAGCTGGGAAGCCAATTGGAGATCGATCATCATCGAGAGGCGGCGCTCCAATTGGAAAAATGTGGCTGACTGTGCTCGTTCAGAATGATTGGTGACACTCGATAGAGTGTCAGGATGCCAAAAATTCAGTGGTGGGAGCTTCCCGAGGCTCGCCAGCTGGCGAGCCTCGGGAAGAAGTTAAGCCGGACAGCACAGGGACGCCTTCAGTGGATGTTGTTCTACTACTTCAACGGCCGGAATGCTGCACGCACTTGCCGACACTTCGGCATCAGCCGACAGACTTTCTATCGCTGGAAGCGGCGCTTCGACCGCCACGATCTGACCACCCTGGAAGAGCGCTCCCCTCGCCCGCACCAAGTGCGCCAGCCTACTTGGTCTGCGGAATTAGCCGAGCGGGTTCTGGCGCTCCGCCAGCAGTACCCGCGCTGGGGCAAAGACAAGCTTGTGGTGCTGCTCGAGCGAGAACACTGCCGCGTGTCCACTTCCATGCTCGGACGCATCCTCGCTCATCTGAAGCGCCGCGGGGTGCTGCGCGAACCGCCAAGGCCCGCCGTGTTGCGGCAAGCGCGAAGGAAATTGCGCAAACGCCCGTGGGCCGTGCGCAAGCCAAAATACTGGCGAATTGCTGAGCCAGGGGACCTGGTGGAGATCGACACCAAAGAGATTCGCATGCGCCGCGGCGTAATCCGCAAGCACTTCAGTGCTCGCGATGTGGTCTCCCGCTGGGACGTGGTGGAAGTGCATCCGCGTGCGACCTCGCTTGCCGCCGCGCATTTTCTGGACACTTTGCTGGAGCGCACACCATTCCCCATCAAGGCGGTGCAGGTCGACGGCGGAAGCGAGTTCGCTGCAGAGTTCGAGGAGGCCTGTCAGCAAAAACAGTTGCCGTTGTTCGTGCTGCCGCCCAAATCACCCAAGCTGAACGCCCACGTCGAACGCTCCCATCGAACCCACAACGAGGAGTTCTACGAAGTGCACGCCGAGAACGACCAGGTGCCCTTGCTAAACCACCAACTCCGCCGCTGGGAAAATACCTACAACCGCGTGCGACCCCACCAAGCCCTCGACTACCTAACCCCGCTGGAATTCGTTGTCCGTTGGCAAAGCCAACGCGGAAAGGCAAAGTGTCACTAATCTACTGGACGAGTACACCCAGCCGAACCTAGCCTACAGGTTGTGCTAAACTGACAAAAAGAAGCGCGCCCGTAATTGAA
Organism: Terriglobales bacterium; assembly: GCA_035623255.1. Lineage (GTDB taxonomy): Bacteria > Acidobacteriota > Terriglobia > Terriglobales > Acidobacteriaceae > JAFAGX01. The sequence goes on from DASPTU010000007.1 coordinate 35,809, forward strand.
TAGAGCGTTAGCCTTCCTGTCGGGAGTTGCAGTCATCATGAAAAGAATTGACGGTTTTTTACTTATATCAGGTGGGGTATTTTCTGCATCCTTTAACTGACATTCAAGCAAACCAAAAAATTTCCGACGTTATTTCGACCTTGTTTCTTGCGGAGAATTATTTGGACGGGCTTATAAACAAGAGTGTCTTCCAATTGAAGACATCTTGGCACTGTGGAAATAAGTTGCTCGAAACAATCAAGAGATTAACCATCGTTCCAGATCGTCCAGAACCAATCGATTACGTGGAAGCGTATAACATCAGCAGTGGGGTTACGGAATTTGAGCATGTCCTGAACGCTGAATTGGGGACGATGAACATGTACTTGGTGTCGAAAAAGAGAGGTTATGACACTACAGATTTGATTCTTCAAGGCACAGTCTTGTTTCCTGAAGATTTACCAAGCAAGGTTCCTGAAGCTGTCCCAGATATTCAAGAAGGCACGCGGTGTATTGCTTTTGAGCTTCACACCGCTGCCGGTTTTCACCTGCACAGAGCAAACGAGTCGGTTCTACATCGTTATTATGATGCGGTCACTAATGGCGCTACAAGACCAACTGGAAGAAGCATGGGCGACTATTTGAAAGCATTACAAGACGCCAATGCTGGCGATGTGAAAGTCCGTTCAGCACTAAGAGACTTGAAAGACCTGCACAGAAACCCTTTGATTCATCCAGAAGATTCCTTGGAATCGGCGGACGAAGCGATCGCCCTGCTTGGGAGTATTCATAGTGTCGTGGTGCACATGCTGAAAGCCATTCCAACGCCGCCCACTACGTAAGAATGGTGCGGCGAGTCGAACCTAGCCCATACGATTCGTGCTAAACTTTCCGAAAGACAAACGAGCGCGCCCTTAGCTCAATTGGATAGAGCATCAGATTTCTAATCTGAGGGTTCCGAGTTCGAGTCTCGGAGGGCGCGCCACTTTTTTTGCCCGCGCGCAGAGGGTGCACAGCGGTTGCACAGAACACACACCTTTTCGGTTAATCTTCAGAAACCCGCATAAACATTGAGGAAAAGTGAGGCGTCGCAGCCCGTCTGTTTGCTTAGAAGGCAGACGCTCTATCCAGCTGAGCTACGGGCGCGTCTAGCTAAATTCATTTTAGAACATTTGTCGCGACGAAGAGCATGATTTTGCCGAGCTTGCCCTCTGCAACGATTCGCAGACAGCATAGATGCGTAAGATATGTTGTGTGAGCAAAGGCGGGAGCCTCTAATCCACTGACATTCGGAGGCCTCTTCTTCATTCCAAGAGAACCTCCAATAGTCCTATTGCTAAAGCGCTGTCCTCTGTGTAGCATAGGCGGATGCTGGTTTTCGCTCAGAAGAATGCTTCCAACTGCATCTGTTGCATGTGTTGTATGTGTGTGTCTTCTGGCGCGGGGAGGCTGGGCATCTAAGAATTCTTCCAGCCTCAAGAGTTTTGAAGCCCACCGCTAGAAACGACTTGGCAGGTGGGTTTTTTGTTTTTGTGACAAAGAGTTTCAAAGCCAAATACAAAGGAGAAAGAGCAATGTCCGAGTACAAACACCCCGAAGTTCTGGTTTCCACCGATTGGGCCGCGCAAAACCTAAACGCACCCAATGCTCGCTTCGTCGAGGTCGACGTGGATACCACTGCCTATGACCAAGGCCATCTCCCAGGCGCTGTCGCCTGGAACTGGCAGACGCAACTCCAGGACGGCATCCGCCGCGACCTCATCGACAAAGCCGCTCTCGAGCGGCTTCTCGGCTCATCCAGCATTTCCAACGACACCACCATCATTCTTTACGGGGACAACAACAACTGGTTCGCCGCCTACGCCTTCTGGCAGCTCAAGCTTTATGGCCACAAGGACGTTCGCCTTATTAATGGTGGCCGCAAGAAGTGGCTCGAAGAGAAGCGACCGCTTACGAAGGATCCAGCCAACGTTGCGCCTGCGACTTACCGAGTTTCCGCCACTGATGACTCGATCCGCGCCTTTAAGCACGAAGTTCTCGCAATCGTCGATGGGCGCCAGCCTGGCAAGCTCGTAGACGTGCGCTCTGTCGACGAATTCACCGGCAAAATCATCGCGCCTCCGGGCATGACCGAGACGGCGCAGCGCGCCGGCCATATTCCCGGAGCTGCCAACGTTCCCTGGGCGCAAGCCTCGAACGAAGACGGCACGTTCAAATCCTTCGACGATTTGAAAAAATTGTACGACTCGAAGGGCGTGACCGGCGATGGCGAAATCATCGCCTATTGCCGCATCGGGGAGCGCAGCTCGCACACGTGGTTCGTGCTCAAGTACTTGCTCGGCTACAAAGGTGTGCGCAATTACGACGGTTCGTGGACCGAGTGGGGCAACTTGATTGGCGCTCCCATCGTGAACGAAACGCGCGCCGCGCAGCCCGAACTCGTTGCCGCCGCGCGTTAGAGCGCGGTTTTGTTCGCACCGGCTTTGCGTTTGTAGGGGCGTGGCTGGCTTGTTTTCCTCGCCTTTCGTAACCCGGGGTGGGTGGCCGTTGGGGCACGATGTGGTGGAATATCGTGCCCCTTACAGAGACGCAGGTTGTAGCGACGGTTAGCGGCTCGCCTCCCAGCTGCAACTCGCCCAACAAATCTGAAGTGTCACTACTGCTTGCTAGATTTTCGTATCGCGCGTGGACCAGTATGGCTCGCGCAAAACGCGCTTTAACGTCTTGCCCGCGGTGCTGCGAGGAAATTCCTCCATGATCACCACGGCATGGACTCGCTGGTATTTGGCTTCCACTCGCTCATTGACCCAATCGCGCAGCGCTTCCGCGCTGACTGCTCCTGAATCGGACAGAATCACTGCCGCAAGCGGAGTTTCTCCCCACTTCTCATGGGGAACCCCGAAAACTGCAGCCTCGCGCACCGCAGGATGCTGCACGATGATTTCCTCGATGTCTTTCGGGAAGACGTTCGCGCCGCCGCTGATGATCATGTCCTTTTTTCTGTCGACCAAGTACAGAAAGCCGTCTTTGTCCGCGTATCCCAGATCGCCAGTGTGCAGCCAACCATCCACGATCGCTTGTGCGGTTAAGTCGGGGCGTTTGTAGTAGCCAGGCATCAGCGCCGGACCACGCCCCATAATTTCTCCGATCTCACCTGGGGGCAAGTCTCTTCCCCGTTCATCGATGATGCGCATTTCAAAAAAAGGTTGTGGCAGGCCGACAGAATTCGGCTTTGTCGCGTAATGATTCTTGTCGAGGACGGTGATGAATCCTTCGGTCAGCCCATAGAGCTCGTAGAATCTGCCCGGCAGTGTGCGAGTGAGTTTTTCTTTATGCTCCGCGTGCAGCGGCGCGCCCACGGTCCCGATCATTTCGAGAGATTTCAATGCGTTCGAGGAGAAATGGGGAGAGCTGAGGAGCGCGACAATTTGAGAAGGCACCATCATGACGTGAGTAACACGCTCGCGCTCGACGGTTTCCACGAACACCCGCGGATCGAAATGTTTTTGCAAAACGTACGTTGCACCCAAATACATCGCTGGCATGAGCGTGACAAACGCGCCATTGAAGACAATGGAGCCTGAATGAAGCACCACGCTCTCGGGCGTCATGCGGAAGGTCGATGCAAATAGCATGCAATAGACTGACCGGATGTAGTGCGTATGCACAATTCCTTTGGGCGAACCCGTCGTGCCGCTGCTGTAAATAATGTTGTAGAGGTCATCGTCGGAGATTTCCGTTTTCGGGGGCTCAACGTCATTCGCCTGAGCGGTTAGTTCGTCATAGTTCTGAAATCCTGCGATGCCAGACGTTCCGGTGAGGATGATGCGTTCGTCTGCCAGGTGAGGAACTTCTCTCTTGAGCTCCTTCAGCGGCTGTGCAAAATCTGGACTCGCGATAATGGTTTCCGTGTCCGAATCCTGAATGAGTGCGGCAAGAGCCTTGCCCCGCAACAGGGGGCTTAGCGGGACAACTACGGCGCCAATTTTGGCAACAGCCCAATAGGTTTCCAGCAAATTCAGACAATTGGGCAGAACTGTCGCAACTTTGTCTCCCTTCCTTACGCCCAAACCACAGAAAGCATTGGCGAGTCGGTTGACGCGCGCGTTGAATTCTCGAAAGCTCAGCCGAGTATCTTCAAAAACAACGGCGGTGTGTTCCTTACGATGCAGCGCATGCCTGGGAAGAAGGGAGCCGATATTCATGAGCTTATTTCTCGTGAAGTTTGCTGGCGGAATTCAGACCGCGCCGCCGAGGTCTTTCCGCGCGAACCAGCTTCGCAGAAAAACCGCCAGATTTCCGCGCTGGCGTTAGGTCCCTTAGGATCGCCATATTGATGGGGCTTCGGCGAGCCCGACCATGCGTGGCCCAGACCATCGACGATCCACTTTTCCATCAGCAAGCAGCCAGTCTGATCCCTGTAAACGTGCTTGCGATAGGCATGGCCGTTCGGCACCTCGCCGGCAATAATCTCTTCCGACAATGCAAAGTCGCTTTCGCCGCTCGCCGAAGCGAGACACTCATTCGTTTTGCCCCATTGTGCGATGATCTGATCAGCGTTGACTGGCGCAACGCGAGTATCGGCAGTTCCTTGAAACACGATTACCGGCATGCGCCTCCTGGGCTTTTGCCCAAGGCCCTTCTTCATCGCTTCGAATGCGGCCTGCCCCTGCTGAACCGGATCTGGACCTCCCTGCTTCATAACAGCAAGCGCGCTGGAAACGCTCGTCGCCGCTTTGAATTCCCCTCCAGCAGCAATCGCGATCTGCGCGAAAAGATCAGGGTAAGTCGCCCCGGCAATCACAGCCATCGCGCCCCCTGCGGAAACGCCTGCTAAGTAGATTCGGTCCTGATCCACGTTGTGATGCGAGCAAACCTGCGCAACAATCGCGGCCAGAATCGAGGGCTCTCCTACATCGCGGGATTGATGTTTTGGGTCGAACCAGTTCCAGCATTTCATCAGATTGGCAAGGCGCGATTGCTCCGGGTAGACAACCAAGAACTGGTTTGCTTCCGCGACTTCATTCATCCCCGAGATTTCCGCCATATCCTCGGGACCATGGGTGCACCCGTGGAGCAACATTAAGAGTGGTGAGGCTTTCTCGCGATCCACTGTCCTGGGGACCCACAGCTTATAGTCGCGCGAGCCACCCGCCCCACGGGCGCTGCTGCTGATCCACTCCTCCTTTGCCATCTTGTCCGAAATCCTTCCTCTGATGACCCAACTCTACTCACGCGGGCGCACTTGAATAAACTCTGTTCGCCAGTTCACAAATCAAATCAGCCGTCTTCGCGGCCGCGGACTGGCCAAGCGCAATCGTGTAGTGGGTCGTTCCTGCAAATTTGTGATCCTCGATATGAGGCACATAATTTCGAATTTGCGCCGCGATTTCGTCAGGAAACAGCGGTGGCTGATCCGGAGTGAAGCCTTTCTCTGCGCGTAGAAACATCGTCGGCACGCGAATGGATTTTAATCGCTCCACGATAGCTTCCCTCTGAAATGCCTCACCAAGATCTGCGCGGACAGCACCTTCCGACGCCTTCGGCTGCACTGGTGATTCACCGCCCACTTCATAATCAAGAAAGGCTTCAGTCCATGCATTCCATTCCCCGAGAGGAAAATGCGGCTGGGTGCGCCAGAATTCACGATATTCTTTTCGCGAAGGATACTTTTGGCGCAACTGGTTGATGCGTTGCATAAGTGCGGCACCCAGCGCTTGTTCCGCGGTGATTCCGGGCGGCGTGCTTAGTGCGTATCCGCCGTCGATCAAAACGAGGCCAGCCACGAGTCTTGGCTCCTGGGAGGCGAGCGCGGTCGCGATGAACGCACCCATCGAATGGCCAACGATGATGCTAGGTCCTAGCTCGAAAGCCCGCATCGCGGCAGCCACGTCGCGCCCATGCTGCGCCATGCCGTAAGGGCCTTCCGGCTTATCGGAATCTCCCCGGCCCCTCAGATCGAAAGCCAGTAGTGGGCGCCTGCCTCCCAAGCACTCCGCAATGCCGATGAAATTCAGATGAGATGCGGTCAATCCGTGCAGAGCAACCACGGACGCGCCCCGCCCTGGCCAATAGCCAAAAGCAAGTTCGACTCCGTCGCCCCGCACTTTGCCTCTTGCTTCTCGGGTGACGCGAAGCAAACTTTCATCTTTGTTTGCCCGGCTCAATCTGTCCTCACTCCGCAGTAGCTTCGTATGCTACCGCGTTCACGCGGATCTGCGGAGTCTAGAAATTTAGTTTCAAAGCGAACTGAATGACTCGCGGCCCGGTAGTAGTCGCCACAATCTGGCCATTGTTCGCCGAAGCAACGAGGTTGATGGGATTCTCGAAGCTCACCATGTTGAAGGCATTGAAGAACTCGCTTCGGAACTCCAGCTTGACGCCTTCGATGATTGGGAAATATTTAATGAGCGAAATGTCCACGTTCCGCTGATCGGGCCCTCGCAAAATGTTTCGCCCGGTGTTGCCAAAGTCCGTGGTCGCAGCCGTGAAGCAGCTCGTGTTGAAGTACTTGCTCAAGCGCGATTCCACGCTTCCGCTTAAGACCGGATTGCATCCCGCCACGGCGTCCGCGCGTGCCGCCACGAAAGCGGTGTCATTCGTCAAGACGGAAAACGGCGTGCCGCTTTGCAACGTGAGAATGCTGGCGAGTTCCCACCCGTTTGCCACCTGCCGGGCGATGTGCGAGTCCCCCTTGTAAAACTTCGGCAGATCGTAAATCCCGCTGAAAACCAGACGATGACGGCGGTCGAAATCCGAACTAGCGTGATTGTGGAGAATCACTTCGTTCCCTGGAACAACCGCGACGTCGCTCGTCCCGGTCGGGTCGCCGGAGAAATCATCCAGAGAATGAGAGTACGTATAGGCAGTGAGAAATTGCAGGCCATTTGAAAAACGCTTGGTCAGTCCCACTTGCAGCGAGTTATAGCTGGAATTCGCGGAGCTCTGCATCAAATGGACGCCAAACCCCTGCACGGCCAAACTGGACAGACCGGGACTTAACGGCCCGGGAGCGCCGAAGGCGGGGACCACCGCTTGGTTCATGCCGACCAACTGATAGAGTTTCCTCCCGGCAGAACCCACATAGCTCACATCGAGCATCCAGTTGGGGGCGAATTCGTCTTGAATCCCCAGGCTGTATTGTTGAATATACGGTGTCCGGAAATCGTGGATATCCGGGTAGATTCCATTCGCGGAGACCACCGCAGCGCCGGCTATTGTGGTCATCAGCGCGGGCGGGCCGCCAAACGGGAAGATGGCAGGATTGTTGAATGCCAACGGATAAGCGCTGGGCTGTGGAACCTGAACGAAGGGGCTGAAGATGGGCGTAAAGAACGCCTGCGCCAAAGTATAGTAGGGGAAGTTTAGGATCTGATTGTTAAGCAGGCGCGAGTTCGCCCGGTCGTAGTAAATCCCATAGCCCCCTCGGACCACCATCCGCTTCGAATTGGAAATGGGCTGCCAGGCAAAGCCGATTCGCGGAGCGAAGTTGTTCTTGTCTGCCGGAACCAGCGATGAGCTTCCTAGAGGGATTCCTGGAATCGGATTCTTGGCGTTGCCGGCCTGGATGAATCCACCTGTGATTGCCACGCTTCCCGCAGGAAATGGAGCCGGGAGTGCCAAGGTCTTGACCTGCGTCGGATCAAATCCAACAAACCGCCCTTGGGCCTCCGTGAAAGGAGAAAAGTAGTCGTACCGAACGCCCAGCGTAAGCGTCAGCCGGTCGCTTACACGCCAGTCGTCGTTGAAGAACCCACCCAAGTCGTGCGCACGAACATCGCGGTTGTTGACGCCCGAGCCCATAATGGTCAGCCCAGTCAGAGGTATGCCTCCAACCGAGAAGCCGCCAAGAAAATCCTTAAAGGGATCGCCGGAGAGGCCTAAGAAAAAAATCTGACCACGGGTATAAAGGTTGAAAGTCTCGTTCAAATCATGATGTTTGTACTCAAACCCGAATTTCAGATTGTGCCGCCCTTTTTGCCAGCTCAGCGTGTCACCTGCGGTGTATGTTTTTTCCAATCCTCCGTTGTCGGAAAACGGGTTGGCGCCCACATCGAAATAGTTGGCGACCGAAATTTCCGGCATTCCTGGAAACAGGTTGCTCAAAGGCGACGCGATTCCCACCTTAGCTGACGTGAATGGCTCCTGCGGCTTCGAACCCGTTGATATGGAAGCAAATCCAAATCGCGCGTCGTTCACCAATCGCGACGAGAAAATGTGCGTGTCGTCCAGCGAAAATACTCTCTGGTTGAGATTTGCTGTGCCACCAAAACCAGGAACCGGCAGCGCATTTGCGAGCCCGAAAAGATTGAACAACCCTTGAGTAGCGGGATTGTTCGCCGCGAAGAACTTCGCAGAAACTCGGTTTGCCGCCGATACCTGATAGTCCAGGTTTGTGTTGAACTGGTCTTCGCGAAAGATGGAGTTTGCGACCACCGGAACAGCAACAGGGGCATTGGACGAACCTGGATTGGGCGCCGAAGGAATCACAAATTGCCCATTAGACAACTTAGCCTTCAAGAGGAAATCAGCCGTCGGATTGAAGTTCTGAAGACAATTGGCAGTGACGGGAGTGCAAGCAGCTATTCCGTAGGAATTAGCGAGATTGTCCAGGGCCGCTTCCGAGCGATCGTTCGAAAGACTGCCGGGAACGAACACAGTGCCAATGGAATTCAGCAGCGATGTCGAGTTTCGCTCACGGCTTCCCTGATAGGAAATGAAAAACCAAAGGTGGTCCTTCTGCAGCGGCCCTCCCAGTGTTGCTCCAAACTGGTTGCGCTTGTACGGCGGTCTGGGTGTGTGCGCCGCGTTCAGAAAGAAATTATTTGCGTTGAGGGCGTCGTTGCGAAAAAACCCATAGGCGTCTCCGTGGAAGGCGTTCGTCCCGGATTTCGTGATCGCTGCCACGATGCCTCCAGCCACGCGCCCCTGCGACGCATCGTACTGGCTCGTTTGGACAATGAACTCCTGGAGGGAATCCGTGGCCGGCACCGCAAGATTCGGAGTCGATCCCGTGCCAATCGAATTCGCGTCGATTCCGTTGATGACTACCGAATTCGAGGTGGCGCGCAGTCCATTGACGTAAATCGGCGCGGCCCCGCGGCCCAACTCGGAGGAATTTTGCACCGGCCCGGATGTCCCCGTCGTGAGCGTCAACAATTGTTGGAAATTCCTGGTGGGCAAAGGCAACTGCCGAATTTCCGTTTCCTCAATCACGCTGCCGCGTCCGGGGCTCTCGGTTTGCACCAAAGGCGGAGCAGCCTGCACCGTAATGGTCTCTTGTTTTGCCGAAGCAATCTTCAGCCGCACATCAACGGAAGCGGTCTCTGTGATCCGCACGACAACGCTGTCCACTTTTGCGGCTGCGAATCCCGAAGCGGTGATTTCCAGGCGGTAGTTCCCTGCCGGCAGCAACGCAAAGGCATAGTGCCCCGAACTCGAGCTAACCGTATCCCGGCTAACGCCGGCGTCGCTGATTAGCACTACTTTCGCCCCGGCGACCGCGCCTCCGCTCGGATCCGTGACATCACCAACGATTTGCCCAGTTGTCGCTGTCTGCGCGTGCCCCGCGGCCACCCACAGCAACAGCGCGCCAAGCATCAGAACGAAAAGCCTTCTTATCGCTTTCATCCCTTCCTCCTTTAAGCCCCCAACTAAACTCGCCCCTTCTTAGCTTTCAATCCGCTCAGGTACAGCCGGATCATCTGGTCAATCGCTTCTTCGTCGGACATCCCCAGGTGTCTTTTCGCGCCAAAAAGGTTTTCAACCAGAAAGTACGTAAAAAAATGCAAATAAATCGTGGTAACCGCGACCGCTGGATCCACCCCCTTGGGAAACTCCATCTTTGTTGTCTGTGCCAGCACTCTCGAATACGTCCGCAGCCCGCCTGCAATTTCTCGAAAGCTGTGAATGAAATGCTTGTGACGAAACTCCACCACATCGATGTACATCAGCCGCCAGTAATCCAGGTTCTCCGAGACGATTCGCCCGATGGTCATCGCCAGCTTTTTCATGGAACTCGGGTCGAGCGACATCAACAGCGGTATGAGTTCCTTTTGGCGAAGCGCCTCGATTTTTTGTCCCAGCCGCTGCACCAGATCGATGAAAATCTCTTCCTTGGTGTCGTAATAGATGTACAGCTTTCCCATGGACACCCCGGCCTTCTCCGCGATTTCTCGCACCGTCGTGCCATGGAACCCTTTGCGTGTGAACAGCCGTAGCGCCGCTTCCTCGATCTTGAGCTTGTTCTTGGCGAACGTATTGTCCAGCAGCTTGGGCACTCGTTTCCGCCTGCCTCACGCTTTATCCATTGCAGCAAAGCGAGCGCTCGCTCTCTTTGATAAAGATGCTTTTATACCTCTTAAGCAGGGCCTGTCAAGAGGAATTCTGAATGCGAAGCATCGGCCCTTTCATTCGATGGAAGTGGCGGGGCTATGCATATGTGTTAGGCTTTCGCCTTAAGATCCTTAAGATCACGCTACGAATTTAGGGGCCCGGGGCGGACAGGCATAAGCTCCGGGAGAATTGCTTATGAAAAAGTTTGTTCTCGTTTTCATATTTTCGGCGGCGGCCCCATTTGCCTCTCGGGCCGCCCAGACCCCGGAAACAGCGCGTTGGGAGCAAGAGACGCGCAACGTCACGATCATTCGCGATGACTGGGGCATTGCTCATGTCTACGGAAAGACTGACGCCGACGCCATCTTCGGCATGATTTACGCGCAGGCCGAGGACGATTTCAACCGCGTCGAGACCAACTACATCAACGCGATGGGACGCCTCGCGGAATCCGAAGGCGAATCCAAAATCTACCAGGATCTGCGCATGAAGCTCTTCATCGACCCCGAAGTGATGAAGAAAGATTACGCCGCAAGCCCGGACTGGCTAAAAAATTTGATGAACGCCTGGGCCGACGGGCTGAATTACTTCCTCTGGAAGCATCCCGAAGTGAAGCCCCGCGTGATTCAACGGTTCGAGCCCTGGATGGCACTGACGTTCACCGAGGGCAGCATCGGCAGCGACATCGAGCGCGTGAACCTCAGCCAGCTCGAGGCCTTCTACGGCAAAGCTCACGACCCGCAGATTTCAGCGCAGGATGACGACGAAATTGAAGAGCCCCGCGGTTCAAACGGCATTGCTATCGCACCGTCGAACACCGGGGGCCACCACGCGCTCTTGCTCATCAATCCCCATACCTCGTTTTTCTTCCGCTCCGAATTGCAAATAGTAAGCGAGGAAGGCCTAGACGTCTATGGAGCCGTGACCTGGGGCCAGTTTTTCGTCTATCAGGGATTCAACGACCACGCTGGCTGGATGCACACCTCGAGCGGCGTGAGCCAGCTCAGTTTCTATCTCGAAACCGTCGAGAAAAAAGGCGATCGCTTTTACTATAAGTACGGCAAGGAAGAACGGCCTGTCGCCACAAGCGAAATCACCGTCCCATACAAAGCAGACAACGGTATGGCCGAAAAGAAGTTCACCGTCTACCGCACCCAGCACGGTCCGGTAATTGGCGAATCCGATGGAAAATGGCTGACAATTCGGCTGATGCAAGAGCCGGTGAAAGCGCTGACGCAATCGTATTCTCGCACGAAGACAAAAGGTTATAAGCCTTTCCGTGAAACGATGGAGCTGCACACCAATTCCTCGAACAACACCATTTTCGCCGATGCCGACGGCGACATCGCCTACTTCCACGGCAACTTCATCCCGCGGCGCGACCCCAGCTTCGATTGGAGCAAGCCGGTGGATGGCAGCAATCCCGCAACCGACTGGCACGGCCTTCTTTCCGTCGAGGAAACGCCACACTTGCTGAATCCGAAGAGCGGCTGGCTCTACAACTCCAATAATTGGCCTTGGTCGGCGGCGGGCCCGAGCAGCCCGAAAAAAGAAGACTATCCCCCTTATGTCGAAACCGGTGGCGAATCCGCGCGCGGCCTGCACGCCATCCGCGTGCTGCAGGACAAGAAGGATTTTACCGTCGACTCGCTCATCTCGGCGGCCTACGACAGTTACCTGACGTGGTTTGAGAAACCCATTCCCTGCTTAGCGAAAGCGTGGGACGACGCGCCGACGGACAGTCGCCTGAAAGCAAAACTCTCCGGCCAGATCGACCTTTTGCGTGCATGGGATACACGCTGGGCGACCGGCTCCGTTCCCACTTCCCTGGCCGTCTTCTGGGGCGAAGACATTCAGAAGCGCATCGGTCCCGATGCTAAGAAAGCCGGAATCTACATGAGCGACTATATCTGCACGAAAACGTCCCCGGATGTCCTGCTGCAATCGCTCTCCGATGCCTCGGACAAACTCGTTGCCGATTTTGGCTCCTGGAAAACCTCTTGGGGCGATATCAATCGCTTCCAGCGCTTGAATGGCGACATTGTCCAGCCGTTTAGTGATTCCGCGCCGAGCATCCCTGTCGGATTTACTTCGGCCATGTGGGGCTCACTCGCCTCATTCGGCGCACGGGCTTATCCCGGAACGAAAAAATGGTATGGCACAAGCGGCAACAGTTTTGTCGCCGTCGTCGAGTTTGGCGACAAAGTCCGCGCCAAGGCCGTAACCGCCGGCGGCGAGAGCGGCCATACCTCCTCCAAGCACTTCAATGACGAAGCCGAGAGATACAGCACGGGAAATCTGCGCGAAGTTTACTTTTACCGTACTCAGCTCGAAGGCCACATCGAACGCCAGTATCATCCCGGAAATTAAGCAACTTGGTTTGGTGTCTATCGCGCCCGGTAGCGATCCTAGCGTACCAGCACTCCCCACTCGACTACCGTGAAACCACGCCGTTGCACTGGCGGTGCGAGAGAAAGCGGCTGAACATCAATAGGTCTGCTGAGCGGTGTAAAATCCATGAAAACGCGGATAGTGGTGTCTGGTGTGGGACCGATTCGCAGCGGGTAATACCTGTCAACGACAGACCTGTCGAGAAACGTGATGAAGTAATACGGCGACCCATTAAGTTTGGAACACCACGCCCTGCAAAAATCGCTTGTTTCCTTTGCGTTGAGCCCGAGCTGTGGAAGCGTTTCCTCGAGAAAAGCCTGCACCTCCGAACTCTTCACGACAAATCCCCTGGTTTCTCTCGGCAAAATGTACGAATGTCCTTCCCAGAACAGATACGGCAATCTCCTGCCGCTGCCCAGGTCCATCATCTCGCCGTCAGGTTGCGCGGAAACAAGCCAGCCATCGTGATATGCAGGGTAGGAATTCGTGATTGCAATGTCTTCTCCCAACTTCACTTCCACTTTCTCTTCTTGCTCTGGGTAAAGATACAGGATCGGCTCGCACGTCTGCGGTATCACGAACTGCGCGTTTAGAAATCGAATCAGCCTGCCGAAAGGGTCTCTCCAAAGGAACAGCGGACGTGCTCTCAGGAAATCTTCGTAAGACGCCTCCCTAGTGGTGGCTGGTTGGTCGTTTTCCAGTGGGGGCCAGCTCGGCAAAGACGAATCATAGTCGGCATAAAATTCCTTGTAGAGCGGATGATTTTTGTTTTTCAAGCCGTATAAAAGGTCCCCCGTCACGTTTACCTTGCCGATGGGGACCAGGTCCGCCTCGCTCACCACCGACGGCGAAACGACACTGATCGCATTCACATTGTCATCGGAGCACCCTACGCGTGTCCTATCCACGTAAGAAGTACCAGCAGGAAGCGGCCCATTGCGCCACGTCACCGCCTGCGGGTCTTCCAGATGAAAATCCGGCTGGTACATGTAGATCAGAAACGTTCCGTCGGGCCGGAAAAAGTAAAAAGAGTTGTCTGTGTAGGGCGGCAAGTCCAGACAGCCTTCCTCAGAACCAGTCGACGCAGGGTTCACGTCCTTACAATCCTCGTAAAAAGCTTTTTGGGGCCCGATTCCCGGCTTCGTCATCCATACATCGCCGTAAACAGGATCATGAAAGGCCATTTGCAACACGGACGGATTCGGCGTGCCGATGCCCTCCTCCGCGAAATCCAGAGTGGCTCGCGGGCCGGCCGTGAGTGTCTTGGGATACCCAAGGATGGGGACGGAAAAATCTAACGGGTGTCCAGGCGTCGCACCCAAGGTTTGAAACGCACGAGCGTCCACCGACCCGTTCCGCCCTACACTTTCGTCGGGAGACTGCGGATCGGAGATTTTGGGTAGTGGGAAGATCGCGTTTCCTTTGCGGATGTAGCGCACGATGTGAGACGAGCCGCAATCGCCTTTGCAGACTTCGAGGTACCTCTGAACAGAAGCTTCTAAGAGTTCCGCGCCTTTCTCGGGGCCTTCCACGAAACGCCCCACGCGATAAAACGTGTAACTGGTATTGGTCTGGTCGATTTCGGCACCGTCGGTCATGCCCGTCTCCGCGACCTTTTCCCGCGGAACGAACTGGATGTCACCGAGCGTTAGCGGGCCGGAAAGCGCAGGCGGAACCGGCGCCACCGCGCCCGCCGCAGGCGAACTTGCCGAAGCAGCAACCGTCGGAGAAGGCGTGGGAGTGGTACTGCTCGTATTCGTTGAGGTCCCTGACGTCGCTGCGGACGCTTTGCGGCTGAAGGACAAAGGCCAAGGTTTATGAAGCGCAAAATGCCAAACGCCGCCAGCTACAAACACTGCGACCAAGAGCAGAAGTACGACCACTAGAAACAGACGGCCTTGACTCATAACATAATTTTACTGGCTCCTTGACGGCCACAGCTTCCAAGCTGTTTATTTTTTTCCTGGCGTGCAACTGGGGGAGGGGGCTCGGGCCAAACCGCGTCAGTCGTTGTCAGTGGGGCGGAGCGAACTGCGGGCGCGGCCGGCGAGGCGCGTGGCCCACTCCACCCACGGGATTTGTTCGAGTTCAGCGAGGTAGGAATACGCCACGGGGACCACGAGCAACGTGAGCAGCAAGCAGAGCGTTTGGCCGCCGATGATGGTGACGGCGATCGAAGCCCGCTGCTCGGAGCCCGCGCCAATCCCGATGGCCACAGGAATCAGCCCCGCGATGATGGAAAGCGTGGTCATTAAGATCGGTCGCAAGCGTACGCGGTTGGCTTCCAGGATCGCGTCGCGCACCGGCATGCCCGCGTTCCGCAGACGATTCGTGTAGTCGACCTGCAGGATGCCATTTTTCTTGACGATCCCAAGCAGCAAGAACATGCCAAGAGCGCTCCAGAGGCTCAATGCGCGGCCCGTGATCCACAACGAAAACAGCGCAAAGGGAACGCTGAGCGGCAGCGTGAGCATGATGATGAACGGGTACGTGAAGCTCTCAAACTGCGCGGCTAGCACCATGTACATGAAAATCGAAGCGAGGCACATGGCCAGCAAAAGATTCCAGGTGGTCTCTTCGAGCACTTTGACCTGCCCGGAGAAAAGGTAGGAATAGCCGGCCGGCAACCCGACTTCTTTAATGGATTGCACCGTATGTGCGGCAGCGAGGTCCAGGGGATAGCCCGGTCCAACGTTGGCGTAGACGCTGACCTCGAATTCACGGTTGTAGCGCTGGAGCTGGGCGGGGCCGGCGCCCCGCTGGATGGTGGCCACATTTTCCAGGCGCACCTGGCCAAGCTTCGAGGAAGGCACCATCATGCGAGCGAGAACGTCAGGATTGTCGCGCTGCACCTGAAGCAACTGCATGGTGACAGGATATTGCTCGGAGCCTTCTTTGAAGCGCGTGATTTCGTCTTCGCCGGAATAAAAGAGACGCACGGCGTCGCTCACGTCAGTCATGCGTACGCCAATATCCGCGGCGCGCTGCCGGTCGACTTTCACTTGAAGTTCCGGAGTGTTCAAGTTGAGGCTCGGATTGACGTCAACCAGATCGGGATATTTCCGCATGCGGTCGGCGACCGTCTTGCTAATTTCGGCGAGCTCCGCGAGGTCCGGGCCTCGAATGACGGAAGAAACCGGAAAATAGATTTCGCCGCCAAGAACAGAGGGCAGACGCACGTTGTACGTCATGTTTCGGTAGTGCGCCAGGATGCCGCGCACTTCCGCGGCCATTTGAACGTGCGTGCGTTTTCGCTCTCCCCGCGGCACCAGCACGATAAAAAGATGCGCGTGATTGGTCGGCCCGTGAGTGAAAGATTGCACCAGTGCCACTTCTGGGAGCGCGATGACCTGCCCGGCAATCTCCTCGGCTAGCTTAGTTGTTTTTTCGAGGGAAGTGCCCTCGGGTAACGTGTAGGAACTGATCAATTCCGACTGATCGTCCGCTGGAATCCAATCGCGTCCGACGAGATGATAGAAACCGAAAGTAGAGAGGAATGTCGCCACACAAATCGCAATGATCGTGCGCCGGTGCGCCAGCGACCAGCGCAACATCTTGAGATACGATTCCTCGATGCTATGAAGAATCCCTTGGGTATGCGCCTTCTTTTCCGCTACTCCTAATTTCAGGAAGCGCGAGCTCATCATCGGCGTAAGCGTGAAAGCCACAAGTAGCGAAACGAGAATCGCCATGGCCATGGTCCAGCCGAAGGAGTTCACGTACTTCCGTGCGTAGCCAGTCATGAACGCAATGGGCAAGAAAATAATGACCAGCGAGAGCGTGGTGGCCATCACGGCAAGGCCGATTTCCTTGGTAGCTTCGATCGCGGCCTCGACGCGGTTTTTCCCCTTCTCTTCCATGTAGCGGAAAATGTTCTCGAGCACGATGATCGCATCATCGATAACGATGCCGACGGCGAGCGTTAGCGCAAGCAGCGTAATGTTGTTCAGCGAAAAATCCATCCCACGCATGAGCGTAAACGTCGCGATGATGGAGGCTGGAATCGCCACGGCGGCAATCAAAACGGCGCGCCAGTTGCGGATGAACAGCCACACGACCAGGCTGGCGAGGATGCTGCCCAAGATAAGATGTTCGATTAGCGAGTGGACAGAAGCTTTGATGAAATCCGAGATGTCGTGGACGATCTGGATGCGCACTCCCGGCGGTAATTGCGCGTGCAACTCCTCGACTTTGCTGCGAACGTCGTCTGCGACGCGGACGGTGTTGACGCCGGATTGGCGCAGCACCTGGATGGAAACAACGTCCTGTGGTGGCGTGTTTTTGTTGAACAGAGCCGACCAGGTGCGCAGTTCCTCCGCGCCATCTTCCACAGTCGCGATGTCGCGGACGCGTATGGGAGTGCCACCGCGCGTGCCGACGACGATTTCGCCGAACTGGTCGGCGGAAGTAACGCGGCCGAGCGTGCGCAGACCCAATTCCTGCGGACCAGTGATCATGCGGCCGCCGGGAGCTTCGATGTTTTCGCGCTGGAGGGCATCGCGAACGTCGATTACGGTGAAGTTGTGGGCGGTCAGTTTTTGAGCATCGAGCAAGATGCGGATCTGGCGGCCTTGTCCGCCGTTAAGCTCCACGCTGCCCACGCCGTCGACGGTTTGAATGGCGCGGCGCACCTGCTTGTCGGCGATTTCGGTCAGCTCCCGGCGGCTCATGGGCCCGCTGACAAGCAGCGTCATGATAGGATCCGACTGGGGGTCCTCTTTGGTGATGACTGGAGGCAGCGTGTCGCGCGGAAGCCGGTCGATAGCGCCGCCGACTTTTTCTCGAATATCCTGCGCGGCCCCCTCGATATCGCGCTCGAGGACAAAGGTGCAGGTGATGTCCGCGAAGCCTTCGGAAACCCAAACATTAATTTCATCGATTCCGCTAACAGAAGAGATTGCATCCTCGAGCGGCAAGACTACGCCAGTGACAACTTCTTCGGGAGTGGCGCCGGGCAAGCGAACGTCGACGTTGACGGTAGCGGGATCCGCTTTCGGGAAAAGATCGACAGCGAGGCCACGGTAGGAAAAAAGGCCGAGGGTCACCAGAAAAGCGATCAGCATCACGGTGAAGACGGGATACTTGACGCAGGTTTCGGCGAGCTTCATCTCTTTAGGCGCTCTCTTAACCGATCGAGCTTGAGTTTTTCGCCGGGCTCAGCGCGCCGGCGTGTTCTTCTCCGGCTGCTCTTGTATTACAGCGCCGTCGTGCAAATCGCCGCTGATGGCCACGGCCACGCGATCGCCAGGCTTCAAGCCTTCGGCGACTTCAAAGCGCCGGCCGCGCTCGTCTTCGGTCTGGCCCGCGGGCCGAATCTGACGCTCTGAAACGCGATTCCCGCTGATCAGGAAAACTTTGTAAACACCGTAACGGTAGTTGACGGCCTGCTCGGGAAGGAAGATGGTTTTCTCTTCCTTCTCGCTGGGAATGGAGGCTTGGAGAAAAAAACCGGGCTTGAGGCGGCCATCTGGATTGTCGAGAAGAGCTTCCGCTTCGAAAGTGCGGGAGTCCTGCGCCACGGCCGGATTGATTCTGGAGATTTTTCCCTGGAACGTTTCCCCAGGAAAAGCCTCGACGTGCAGGTCGGTAGTCACCCCTTCCTTGACCCAACCCGCCCAGCGCTCCGGGACGGCGAGGCGGGCGCGCAGGGTGTCGGTGCGGACGAGAACCATCACGGGGCTTTGCACACGGAGGTATTCCCCGGGATGGACGTTGCGCGTCTTGATGGCGCCGGGGAAAGGGGCGCGAACGGTGGCGTCATTCAATTTTTTTTCGGCGAGCTTTTCGCTGGCCTCGCTGGAAACAAGCAGAGCTTTGAGGCGATCGACTTCCTGGAGTGCGACGGCGTAAGTTGCGCTGGCACTTTGGTAGCGGCTGGCGGCTTCGTCGAGTTGCTGCTGCGAGATCAGCTTGTCCCGAAACATTTCCTGAGCGCGATTGTATTTGTGATCGGCATCAAAAAGGTCGGCTTCGGCGCGCTGCACGGAAGCAATTTTCTTGGGATCGCTTGGCGGGGGATCGTTCGGCCCGATGCCGAGTTGCGCGCGTACCTGAGTAACGATGCCACGCTGGCGATCCACTTCAAATTGCAGCTCCTGAGGATCCAGGGTGACGAGCGGCTGGCCTTCTTTCACAGCGTCGCCTACATCGACGAGCACTTGCGCTACGCGCCCTTCAACTTGAGAGCTGAGGGTGCTCTCCTCAAGCGCGTAGAGCGAGCCCACTGCCTGAATGCGGCGGCGAGCCGTTTCCTCGGCCACGGTGTAGAAGTGCACGGGCGTTGGATGAGAAGCATCGCCGAGAACGCTCGCGCTCTGCGATTTCGAGCAGCCCGAGGCCAACACGGCGAATACAGCGGCCAAGGCCGCGAGATGATTCATCGGCCACCAGAAACTAATGTTTCGACTGGACAGAAAGGGCACTGTGACAGACCACTCCCTCTTACGGCGTTTGACGTACGACTATGCGGAAAGTTTCTGCTGCGCTAAAACCCTTAGTTATGCCAATGTCCTGCGCGAATGGCAAGCCCGCCTACCTGCGCGGGAATTTCGAACCGGCGCACGTGGCGAACTCACCCTTCAGAGAAACGCAACAATTGTATCAATTCTCGCGGGGGAGTCTCCATTCTTAACTTAGTAAAGAAGACTTCGGACGAACGTGGTTTAAGAGCGGGGTTGGAGTACGCAGGCCAATGGAAAACAAGATGAGAAGATCGATCAATGGACCAAGGCCAAGGCGGGCTTTTTTTCGCGTGAGCCGGGGCGCTCTTCGACCATTCGAACGGTGCTCGCCTGTGGGCCGTGATCACCCTGTTCCTCCACGAAGCTTACTGTGGTTCCCACCTCTAATTGAGGAAAAGCTTCGTTGAGGACGCTATTCTCGTGAAAATAAATCTCGCGGCCGTCATTCGAGGTGAGGAAACCGTAGCCTTCCCCAGGAAAAATCTGACTGACAAAGGCGTGCGCTGCCGGAACATGTTGTTTGACCTCGCCACGCTGCCTGCGGGCATAGTCTTGCAGGCGCCGAGAGGCAATTCGAAACGCGGACTTAATGGCCAGGTGCAGATTCTTCATGGTTGGGCTCAGTTCGAGATGTTTCGTAGCAACCGGATAGTCCAGGACGCGAGCCTCCGAGTCCAGGGCGGGTTCCCGGTTCACCACAATTTCTCCTCCGGGGACCTGCAGATCAATTCGAATGTAGTACAAGCTACCCTTCCGGTGATGGCGATGAGGCACATGAATCGCGACGCGGCACGCTACAATGTGATGGTAGAAGGTATCGAGTTTTTCGGCCTCTCTGCGAATCCATTCTTCGATCGCGGCGGAAGGCATTACGTTCCGGTAGGCGATCTGCAGCGACCATTTCATAAGCGCACCTCCTGCCCGCGCCGAGTCCTTGAAAAAGAGGTTGGCGCGAGGAACCTCAGATGAGCGAGGGATTATCGGGCTCGTTCCGCGAACGTCCCAGAATGGCCATGGGCCTCTCCCGCCATACGCCATCCTCCTCGTATTTCAGCGTGTAGATGTGAAGCAGGCACCAGCCCGAACGTAGAAGCCGGTTCACTTCTTCGCGGCCGCGAGCTTCGAGATTGTGTCCGGCGAGTTCCTCGATATCCAACTGCCACAAAGGGAGGAATTCCGGACCACTCATGGGAAGCTCTTTCACGGCATTCGATTCCGGATTCCTTCGGTGAGTCATGATTTTGGAGTTTCGGCAAACACCGTGCCGCCTCGCTCCGTTCCTGATTGCAGGCTAATTCCAAAAGTTCTTACAATGCAGCAAGGAAAGTCACAAGTTAACGTGTTTGGGGTCACTGTTTTGCGAAA
Organism: Terriglobales bacterium; assembly: GCA_035623255.1. Taxonomy (GTDB): domain Bacteria; phylum Acidobacteriota; class Terriglobia; order Terriglobales; family Acidobacteriaceae; genus JAFAGX01. The sequence goes on from DASPTU010000007.1 coordinate 56,340, forward strand.
GTGCGGCGAAGGCTGGAGTTCGTGGCGCTTCCCAAGAGAGGGAGGTGGAGAGCTGTGGCAGCAAATACAGAGGGCTGTGCTCTGAGTCACAGCAATCTGTTCAGGCGGGCGGCAGATTACCTGAGGGGGAACTAACGATGCCACAACAAGACCAGAACCTGCTCAGGGTTTTGAAGGCCGAGTTGGCGTTTTTCGAAAATGGCGGCTACCGCACTCCCCGCGGAGTGCAGTGGCGGCCACAGTTCATTTTCCAGGACTCGCCGACTTGCCTGAATTACGGAAACTCCACAGGGCGGTTGGCGTGCAGCGAGTGCGCGTTGATCCATGTGGTCCCCAAAGACCGCCAAGAGGAGCGCTTTCCCTGCCGGCATATCCCTCTCGACGAATCTGGGCAGACGCTGGATTGGCTGTACCGCACCGGAACGGAAAAACAAACCCACGAGATTTTAGCTAATTGGCTGCGAGCCAACATTGCCCGGCTGCAGCGCGAGGCAGAGCTTGCTTCAGAACCTGATGTGGCGTGTGAAGAGCTTGCTCCGGTGGCAGGAAACGGCTTCTGATTCTCCCGGTACGCTACTGTCGGCAGAATCTTCAACGCGTGGGAAGCGTCCGCACAATGAGAACCGAACAAGACGCGTGCCGCGCAACGGATTCTGCGACGCTACCAATCAAAAATCTCTGAAGGCCTTTGCGCCCATGAGAGCCAACCACGATTAAATCGGCTTTCGATTCCTGGGCGACATCCAGAATAGCGTTTCTCGGATCCGCTTCGACGACCCGCGTATCCACCACGAATCCTACAGCCTGCAAAGTCTTCGCCGCCGCGGCTACGGACGCATTGGCTTCTTTCCTCTGCTCTTCCCGCTTCTGCGCCAGTTCCGGAGCGTAGCCGGGTGCCATCTGCGGCGGAGTGGAATACGAAAGTGATTCCACAGCTTGCAATACGAGCACTTCGGAATTTTTCGGATCGAAGGTTTTTATAATGGACTGAGTCGCTGACTCGGAGAATTTTGTCCCGTCGGTCGCCAGCAAGATTTTCATGTTATACCTCCCAACACGGTTTGCCCGTTTACCCGGCTACACCTCCCGCGGTTTTCTCCCTTGCCAGCAGCGGCGCACCAGCAAGCATGGCAAGAACCTGTTCGTCTGAGACCTGCGAGAAATCGTCATAGAACTGGCCAATCGCCTGGAAAAACATCGGAGTTTGCACACAAACGAACTCGTCGACATTGGTGAGTTGAGCAAAGGACCGCGCCGGGGCCACGGGGACGGCAACCACGATCCGTGCCGGGTGCAATCGGCGCAAGGCTTGGACGCCGGCCCGCATGCTGGAGCCCGTGGCGATGCCGTCGTCGACCAGGATGACGGTTTTCCCCACGACATCGAGCGGAGGCTGGTCTCCGCGGTAGGCACTGGCCCGGCGGTGCAGCTCGCGCAGTTCCATCTCAGTGACGCGCTCGATTTCTTGTTCCGAGATGCCGAGAGCATTGATGGTCTCATGGTCCAAAACGCGGATTCCGCCACTTGCGATTGCGCCAAATGCGAGCTCCTCTTCGCCGGGTGCTCCGAGTTTACGCAACAAGAAAACGTCCAGCGGCGCAGAGAGATGCCTTGCGATCTCAAACGCCACTTGAACGCCACCGCGCGGAATTCCCAACACCACTACATCGTTGCGGTTGGCGTAATGGCTAAGCTGTGCCGCGAGGATCCGGCCTGCTTCAGTTCGGTCAGCGAAAGTCATATCCTCAGCGCAGGCTCTGCGTCCGCACACACTTCCATAAAACGGCGTTGCCAGGCGACCTCCAGCTAAGACTTTCCGCCAAGATTAAAGGCGCGAAAGTGAGGTCGGGCACGACACGTTGTAATCCTGATCACAGGTCGTCGCGCTTTTCCATAGTCCAGGGAAACCCACGATGAGGGCTTTTGGCTTGCAACTAGGAATTCTTACACGCCAATGATCTTGCCGGAGTCATCAACGTCGATGGATGATGCGCGGGAGACTCTTGGCAGGCCAGGCATGAGCATCACGCTACCAGAAATGGCGACGACATACCCGGCGCCGGCAGAAAGAGAAGCATTGGTTACGTTGAGGTCCCAGCCGGTGGGGACGCCGAGGCGCTTTGGGTCGTCGGTCAGAGAGTACTGAGTTTTCGCCACACACACCGGAAGATTTCCATAGCCCCACGCGGTAAACTGCTGCAGCATTTCTTTTGCTTGATCGGAGAAATTGACCTCAGTGGCACCGTAGATTTTCTGGGCTAGCTTCCTGGTTTTTTCGATGAGTGATTCCTCGAGCGCGTACAGCGAATGGACGCCGGGCGACGGATGCTCAGCAATGACATCGACGACTTTTTCTGCGAGCGTTTTCGCGCCAGGAGCGCCCTTGGTAAAGCCCTCGGAAAGCGCGCTGGGGACGCCACGCTTGTCGCAATAGGAAGCGAGGCGCTGGAGATCGGACTCTGCGTCGTCGGGCATGCGATTGAGGGCCACGACGATGGGGACGCCAAACGTTTTGAGAATTTCAATGTGCTTGCCGAGATTGGGCAGCCCGCGTTCAAAGTCGCCTTCACCCTGGGCACGCATGGTCCTGACGGTAGTTACAAGGACGGCTGCAGAGGGAACCAAGCCCGATTGCTGCATGACGACGTCAAAATACTTTTCCGCGCCGAGGTCCGCGGCAAATCCGCATTCGTTGACGACGTAGTCGGCGAGGCACAATCCCATTTCTTGTGAAATCACGCTGCTCGTGCCGTGCGCGATATTTCCAAACGGGCCGGCGTGCACGAAGGC
>DASPTU010000008.1:0-33088 GCA_035623255.1 Terriglobales bacterium
GGTGAGGGGAAAGGATTTCTTTCCCCATGGCTAGCCAGGCGCTTGTCGGAGTCGCTTTCGTTGGACTCCAACTGGGCCACTACCGCATCGTCGAGAGGATCGGCGCCGGCGGAATGGGGGAAGTGTATCGCGCCCAAGACGAGCACCTGGGGCGCGACGTAGCCATCAAAGTTCTGCCTCCGGGTACGCTCTCCGACGAAACTGCCCGTAAGCGCTTTCGCAATGAAGCCCTGACCCTTTCCCGGCTCAACCATCCCAACATCGCTACAGTTCACGACTTCGACACGCAGGCAGGAGTGGACTTCCTGGTGATGGAGTACGTTCCTGGAACAACCCTCAGCGAGAAGCTGGCGGCAGGACCGCTGCCGGAAAAAGAAGTTGCTCGCCTCGGTGTACAACTGGCCGAAGGGTTAACTGCTGCTCACGAGCAAGCAGTCATTCATCGTGACTTGAAGCCTGGCAACTTGCGACTCACCCCCGACGGAAGATTGAAGATCCTTGACTTCGGGCTTGCAAGACTGGTGCAGCCAGTGAGTGGTACCGCCGAAACCGAGACACTGAGCGAAACCCGCGCAGTCGCGGGCACGCTGCCTTACATGGCGCCTGAACAGTTGAAGGGCGAGCGAATCGATGCCCGCAGCGATATCTGGGCCACCGGGACGGCGCTGTTCGAAATGGCCACGGGCCGACTCCCGTTTGAGGGCAAGACGACCGTTGCACTCGCGGATCAGATTCTTCACGCCCAGCCCGCCTCGCCGCGGCGCCTGCAGCCGCGGCTTTCATCGCGTCTGGCAGACATCATTCTGAAGTGCCTGGAAAAAGACGCAGAGAACCGCTATCAATCGGCGAAAGAGTTGCACGTCGACCTGCGGCGGCTCCTCTTGCCCACCTCCGCCGTAAATGTCGCCGCGGGCGTCGTGCGCAAGCGCCCTCGTTCCAAACGTATCCGCTCAGTCGCTGTGCTGCCGCTTACCAATTTTTCCCGCGACCCCGAGCAGGAATACTTTGCCGATGGCATGACCGAGACCTTGATTTGCGACCTGGCAAAACTCCGGGACGTGAAGATAACCTCGCGCACCTCCGTGATGCGCTACAAGGGAAGCGAAACACCCCTGCCTCAGATTGCAGAGGAACTGAACGTCGACGCGGTTGTAGAAGGGTCTGTCCTGCGAGTTGGAGCGCGGGTTCGCATTACGGCCCAGCTCATCCATGCAGGCTCCGACACCCACGTGTGGGCAGAGAGCTATGACAGAGATTTTGCGGATGTGCTCCTGGTGCAGAGTGAGATCGCGCGCGCCATTGCCCGCGAGATCCACGTCGCAATAACACCTGAAGAAGCGAAGCGGTTGACTCGCGCACGTCGCGTCAATCCGGAAGCCTATGAGGCTTATCTCAAGGGCCAGTTTCATTGGTACAAACTCTCGCGTGAGCATTTAGATACGGCGCTGAAGTATTTCGAGGTCAGCTTGGCCAAGGACGCCAGCGATCCCTTGGCCTATGTGGGCATTGCTGGCGTGTGGTGTTCGCGCGGCGATTGTGGACTTCTACCACCCCGTGAGGCTTACCCGAAGGCAAAAGCCGCGGCTTTGAAGGCGATTGAGCTGGATGATTCGCTCGCCGAAGCGCATATAAGCATGGGCATGATTAGAGCTGCGGAATGGAACTGGGATGAAGCAACGAAAGAGTACGGTCGCGCGACCGAACTCACACCCAACTCTGCCGATGCCCACTTCTTCTTGTCGGACTTGGCGATCTCGCGGGGACATCCCCAAGAATGGAAGACGCACATCGACCGCGCTCTCAAACTGGATCCGCTCAATTTCTTTTTCCAGTGTTTCTACGGCTGGCAATTGCTCTATTTGCGACGGTATGACGAGGCGATCGCCGAGCTCCGTAAGGCACTTAGGACTGAACCCAATCTACCCGCTGCGCATTTACGTCTATGGAGTGCCTACTATGGAAAGGGCGTACACGAAGAAGCAGTGGCGGCAGCGAAGACATTTTTTGAGACGTTGGGAGACAAGGAAGTTGTGCAGGCCCTGCATCGTGGCTACGCCGATGCGGGCTATTCAGGAGCGATGCGTTTGGCGGCGGAAACGCTAACCGAGCGGTCCCGTTTCACCTACGTTCAACCCACCCAGATTGCTCGCCTCTACGCCCACGCCGGCGACAGGGACCATGCCCTCGAATGGCTGGAGAAGGCCTACGAGGAACGCCTCATCGCTATGGTTCATCTTGGTGTGGACTTGGATTGGAGTTCTCTGCATAGCGAGTCACGTTTTCAGGATCTTGTGCGCCGCGTGAATCTTTGAATCAGGAGGCAATTATGACCAATCGTGAGTTCTTTATTCGCTGCTGGGAAGACGAGTACCCGGTTTTCTTGAAGACATTCAGGGCAGTTCCCGCCGACCGATGGGACTATCGCCCGCACCCCAAGTCGCGCTCGGCGGCTGATCTGGTGTGGTTGCAGGTCGTAGAAAAGCGCTGCTGGTTCGAACTGTTGGAAGCCGGGCAAATCAACTGGAAGATTCCGCCAATCACCATGAATCTGGCGGAGATGATCGCCACCTACGAGAGGGCCCACCAAGACCTGGCGCCGCGCTTGAGGAAGGTGGCCGATACGAGCTGGCGTCAAAAGCCAACTCAGTTCGTGGTGGACGGTCACGTCTACTTCGAGACCAGCATGGGCCATATGTTCTGGCTAGGTCTGTTCGATGCCATTCATCATCGCGGCCAGCTCACTGTTTACATCCGTCCCATGGACGGCAAGGTACCCGCGATTTATGGTCCGTCGGCAGATGATGAGGTCGACCTTCACCAGCCGTTTTATGGCGAAGTGGAGTCTCTTGTCTGAAGTCATGCGAGTTTCAGGCTTCTGGTAACACTCGCAAGAGCCGCCAGAGCCTAATGCACATTCGGAAGGCTTCACTCGCGGTGACGAAATAACAGAAATGTTAGGGGCAAATTTGTCTCATTCCGTTTTGGCCAACCACCCAACGAGGACTGCGTTTGACGCTCCCGCCCTCTATCTTTAAACTCAAGGTTGCAACGCTCGAAAGGCAATCGTGAGCCCCACGGAAACTGGCAGCAGCACAAAACGCGAAATTCAGATTGAAGTTCCAGCCGAAGAAGTCAGTCGCGAGACCGACACCCTTATTCAAAAATATCAGAAGTTAGCGCGACTGCCCGGGTTTCGCCGCGGGCATGTGCCTGCATCGGTCATCCGTCAGCGATTCAGGGAAGACATCAAAAGCGAAGTTGTGGAAGCGCTGGTGCCCCGCTATTTTCGCCGTGAGACGGACAAGCAGGGGCTAATCCCTGTTTCGCAACCACGAGTTACCGATCTTCACATCCATGAGGGAGAGCCGCTCCGCTTCAAAGCCAGCTTCGATGTTCTGCCCGAAATCAAGGTGACAGGCTATAAGGAGCTTCGGGCTGAGAAACCCGAGGTCAAAGTAACAAATGAGGAAGTCGAAGAAGCACTGAAAAACCTGCAAGAGCAGCACGCGAGTTTTACTACAGTTGAAGGAAGCACTTTGGCGGAGAGCGACTTCGCACAAGTGTCGCTCGACGGCAAACCCAAAGATGGGGAAGGTAAGCCGGTCCACATGAACGAAATTCTGGTGGAGATCGGCGGGAAAAACACGATGCCGGAGTTCACGGAGAACCTTCGAGGAGCTTCAGCCGGGGATGAACGTACCTTCGACGTGGTTTACCCGCAGGATTTCTCCGACAAAAGACTGGCAGGAAGAACTCTCACTTATAGCGTCAAGATTAACGCTATCAAGCAGAAGAATCTGCCTGAACTGAACGAGGAATTTGCCAAGCAGCTGGGCGAATTCCGCAATCTCGATGAAGTCCGGCAGAGAATTCGAGAAGGAATGGAAGCCGACCGGAAGCATGAAGCCGAGCGGGAGGCCAAAGACAAACTTGTCTCTGAACTGGTCCGGCGCAACGATTTTGAGGTGCCAGAAGGATTAGTCGACAGACAAATCGACTTACGGCTGGACCGCGGATTGCGCGCTTTGGCGGCCCAGGGTATGAAGGCGGAAGACATTAAGAAAATGGATTTGAATCGGCTGCGCGCCGGCCAGCGGGAGCAGGCGGTACAGGAGGTAAAGGCGTCGCTGCTGCTGGACAAGGTCGCCGAGGCGGAAAATATTCAGGTCAGCGATGTGGAGATTGATCGCGAGGTCGAGATGCTGGCAAAGCAGTCGAAACAGACGCCGGACGCAATCCGCGCTCGATTGACACGTGATGGGGCGCTGGATAGAATCCGAAATAGAATCCGCAACGATAAGACCCTCGATTTTCTGTATCATCAGACGTAGTTGGCCGCTTCCGATCCCACCACAACAGAGTTGGCCGGGGCCGGAGTGTGAGAGCCGGGAAGGAGCGAAGATGCTGGTACCAATGGTCATTGAGCAGACCGGACGCGGGGAACGAGCCTACGACATCTATTCCCGGTTGTTGCGGGACAACATTATTTTTATTGGTACACCAATTGACGACAATATAGCCAACCTGGTGATCGCCCAGATGCTCTTCCTGGCCCAGGAAGACCCAGAGAAGGACATCCAGCTCTATATCAACTCGCCTGGCGGGTCGATTACGGCGGGCATGGCGATCTACGACACTATGCAATACGTGAAGAACGACGTCACAACAATCTGCATCGGTCAAGCAGCTAGTATGGCTGCCTTGTTACTTTCGGCAGGGGAGGCAAGGAAGCGGTTGGCCCTGCCCAATTCGCGGATTCTAATCCACCAACCATCGATGGGCGGCCTCTCCGGGCAGGCCACCGATATTGATATCCATGCCCGGGAAATCCTTCGGATGCGGGAAATTACAAACCAGTTACTTGCGAAACATAGCGGACAGAAGCTGGATAAGGTAGAAAAGGATGTAGAGCGCGACTTTATTATGAACGCTCAGCAGGCTAAGGAATACGGAATCATAGACGATATCATCTACAAGACGAGAGAGAAGGTATGATCGGCATTCGCCGATCAGAAGTGGAAGTCTCGGCGCAACGATCTCTCCCGCTCCCCCCGGGGCTCAGGACGCTGTCGCAGCCGGGAGGTTAGGCCAAAGAAGGAGAAGAGCCGAGTGAAAAACCGAAGTGGCACCGAGGAGATACTACGCTGTTCGTTCTGCCATAAGTCGCAGGACGCAGTTGCGAAGCTGATCTCATCGCCAAGCGACTACCCTAGGGCATACATCTGCGACGAGTGCGTCGCGGTCTGTAATTCCATTCTTGAAGATGATCGCGCCGCTACTCCCGCGGCTAGCGCTCCGAACACTCTGCCCAAGCCACAGGAAGTCAAGACGTTCCTCGATGAATACGTAATCGGTCAGGAGCAAACCAAAAAGAAGCTGGCGGTTGCGGTTTACAACCATTACAAGCGCATTTACATGAACCGCCAGCGCACCAGCGACGGGATCGAACTCACCAAATCAAACATCATGCTGATCGGCCCGACCGGCACCGGCAAGACTCTGCTGGCTCAGACCCTGGCTCGCATGCTGGACGTTCCCTTCGCCATCGTGGATGCCACCACCTTAACCGAGGCCGGATACGTCGGCGAAGACGTGGAGAACATCATCCTGAAGCTTCTGCAGGCAGCCGACGGCGATGTGGGCAGAACGCAAACCGGAATTATCTACATCGACGAAGTCGACAAAATCGGGCGGAAGGACGAGAACCCTTCGATTACGCGCGACGTTTCCGGAGAAGGCGTGCAGCAAGCGTTACTAAAGATCCTCGAAGGTACCATTGCCAACGTTCCGCCCCAAGGGGGCCGTAAGCATCCGCACCAGGAATTCACACCTGTCGATACCACCAACATCCTGTTCATTTGTGGTGGGGCTTTTGTTGGCCTGGAGAAGATCATCGGCCGGAGAGTGGGAAAGAAGTCTCTAGGCTTCAAAGCGGGAGAAGAAACGGAAACCGAACCAGCTACTGCAACCAGGCGGAATTTTGAGCTGCTCAGCGACGTGCAGCCCGAAGACCTCATCAAATTTGGGCTGATCCCTGAATTCGTTGGGCGTTTGCCCGTTGTGGGCGTGCTGGAGGATTTGGACGAATTTGCCCTCATCGAAATCCTGACTCGGCCCAAGAACGCTATCGTGAAGCAATATCAGCGCTTGTTCGAATTTGAGAACGTTCGATTGAAGTTCAGCGAGGAAGCCCTGCGCGCTGTGGCGCGTCAGGCGATGGCCCGAAAAGTGGGGGCGCGCGGCCTGCGCATGATTCTAGAAGAATTGATGCTCGAACTGATGTATAACTTACCCAGCCAGAAGAAGGTGAAAGAATTCGAAGTAACTCGGGAAATGGTTGAAAAGCGTAGCGCTTCTCTGGCTATGATGGAAAAGGCAGGATAAGTTGTTTTTCACTCCTGGCTTCTAGCTCTTAGCTCTTGTGGTGTAATGTTCGGAGTGGTCGAGGCCGAGTGCTAGAAGCCAGGAGCTATTTTTGGAGATTCAGTGACTGCAGCGAAAGAGAAATTTGAAACCAAGAAGCTGCCCATGATGCCAATCCGGGACGTGGTCATCTTTCCTTACATGATGACCCCGTTCGTGGTGGGGCGCGAATCGAGCGTGCGCGCTCTGGAAGAGGCGCTGGCTGCCGACAAGAAGATCTTCCTGGCCACGCAGCATGACGCCGGTGTGGATGAGCCCAAGCCAAATGAGATTTATCAGGTCGGCACTGTCGTCAATATTGTGCAAAGCCTGAAGCTCCCCGACGGCAATATCAAGGTGCTGGTTGAGGGAATTGAGCGCGGCAAGATTCTTCAGGTTACCGAGACGGAAGGTTTCATGCAGGCGAGCGTCCGGCTCGCCCGCTACACCACAGAAACCAATCCTCAGCTTGAAGCCGGAATGCAGCGGGTCACCTCACTCTTTGAGCAGTATGTGAAGCTCTGTCAGTCCCTCAACTACGAGACGATGATTGCCGCGGTGCGCATGGAAGATCCGGCGAAACTGACGGATACCATCGCTGCGAATCTGCAGCTTTCAATTGAAGAAAAACAGGAACTGCTCGAGATTTTTGATCCGGCCGAGCGTTTGACCCGCATTGGCGACGTGCTGGATATCGAGATCGAAAAGTTGAACATGGATCGCACCATTCAGTCGCGGGTCAAGCGGCAAATGGAGCGCGCGCAAAAAGAGTATTACCTCAACGAGAAGATCAAGGCGATCCAGAAGGAACTGGGGCGGGGTGAGAAGAGCGAGTTCGACGAACTCAAGAAGAAGATCGAGGCGTCGGGCATGCCTAATGAGGTGCGGGAGAAGGCGATTCAGGAGTTGAAAAAGCTTGAGGCCATGCCCCCCATGTCGGCCGAGTCAACGGTTTCCCGCAATTATCTCGATTGGCTTTTGGCTGTGCCCTGGAAAAAGCGATCGAAAGAGATTCGCAATCTGAGCCGCGCCGAAAAGGTGCTAAACGAAGATCATTACGGGCTGGAGAAGATTAAAGAACGAATTTTGGAGTTTTTGGCGGTTCGCCAGTTAGTCAAGAATCCGAAGGGTTCGATCCTGTGTTTTGTTGGGCCTCCGGGAGTCGGCAAGACTTCGCTGGGAATGTCGATCGCCAAAGCGACGGGCCGCAAGTTCGTGCGCATGTCGTTAGGGGGAGTGAGAGACGAAGCGGAAATTCGCGGGCACCGGCGCACTTACATTGGCGCATTGCCGGGCCAGATCATTCAGATGATGAAGAAGGCGGGCACCAAGAATCCTGTCTTCATGCTGGATGAAGTAGACAAGATGTCGATGGACTTCCGCGGTGACCCATCGGCCGCCTTGCTGGAAGTACTCGACCCCGAGCAAAACTTCATGTTCGTGGATCACTACCTGGACGTCGAGTACGACCTATCGCAAGTCTTTTTCATCGCTACAGCCAACGTAATGCACACTATTCCGCCGGCGCTGCAGGACCGCATGGAGGTGCTGCGTCTGCACGGCTACACCGAGCAGGAAAAGATCGAAATTGCCAAGCAATTTCTCATCAAGAAACAGATGGCCCAGGCCGGGCTCACGGAAAAGAACCTCAAGTTTACCGATGAAGCGATTACCGCTTTGATCCGCTCCTATACACGGGAAGCCGGAGTGCGCAACCTCGAGCGCGAGATAGGGAATGTCTGCCGCAAAATCGCCCGCAAAGTCGTCAAGGAGGGCCAGAACTATAACACCGTGATCACTCCGGAAAACGTTAACGATTTCCTGGGCGTGATCAAGTTCCGCGACACACTCGCCCACGAGAAGAGCGAAGTAGGCCTGGTTACGGGTTTGGCATGGACGGAGGTCGGAGGATCGATCCTCAGCACCGAGGCCACGGTTGTAGATGGTAAAGGCAAGTTGACTCTGACGGGCAAACTCGGCGACGTTATGCAGGAATCCGCGCAAGCGGCTATGTCCTATGTGCGTTCTAGAGCGCAACGACTTGGATTGCCTCGGGATTTCTATCGAAACATCGATATTCACGTGCATGTCCCGGAAGGCGCAATTCCGAAAGACGGCCCATCGGCGGGGATCACGATCGCCACGGCAATCGCCAGTGCTTTGAGCAAGATTTCGGTGAGGCGCGATCTGGCGATGACCGGCGAGATTACGCTGCGCGGCAAAGTGCTGCCGATTGGGGGGCTTAAAGAAAAGCTCCTCGCGGCGCACCGTGCCGGCTTGTTCGAAGCTATTCTGCCCCAGGAGAATGAGAAGGACTTGGCGGAGGTTCCTGACAATCTTCGCAGCGAGATGAAGCTGCACTTCGTAGACACCATGGATCAAGTGCTCGCTCTAGCTTTGGAGCAGCCGCTACCGATGTCTATGGTCGAGGTCGTACCTGATGCCGCGCAGCCCATCGCACCCTTGCCCACGCCTCCAGCCGAAGGTCCCGCAGCACATCAGTAATTGCATGAAGCAATCCCGCTAATATTCTGGCTGTTTCGCATTAGAATAGCCTCGTATGGAGCCCGATTCTCCACCAGTTCGCTCCGGCATTTCTCTGAAGGGGACTGCTGGACTCATCGTAGCGGTTAGCGTAGTCGCGGTCCTGCTGTTTACCTTCCCTGCATATCGATGGTTCTTTGCCATCAGCGTGGGGATTGGGGTGGCAGTAGCATTTGTCCTTTTCGTCTGGCACAAGCTCCGGCCGATTCGAGAAGAGGACGTGGAGAACAAGCGGCCGCTGGGGTTGAGCAAATAGCTCTTGGCAGCTGGCAGCCCGTAGCCAGTATCCCGCGAAGCCCCGTTGAGCGCTTCCTGTATCTCAGTGTGAACTGATTTATGCGCGTCTTATCGAGATTTCTGATGGCAGCAACTGACCCGCGGCAGTTTCCTGCTCCGCTGCTACCCGAAGTCGCGTTTCTTGGGCGCTCAAACGTGGGAAAGTCCAGCGTGATAAACGCACTGGTGGGCAAGAAGCTGGCTAAGACGAGCTCACTCCCGGGACGAACTCGCAGCATTAATTTTTACGAGTTGCGCTGGGCTGGCAAGCCGCAGCCGGAGCTTATCTTTACGGACCTCCCGGGCTACGGCTATGCGCAGCTTTCGCGCGAAATTTCCAGCCGCTGGCCGGACTTCATTGAGCCCTACTTGAAGTATCGGCCCTCGCTGGCGCTTTGCCTGGTCCTCGTGGACCCGAACGTGCCGCCTCAAGAGAGCGATGATCAGCTGCTAAGATTCCTTTCCAGTATTGGGCGGCCGTTCGTGATCCTGGGCACCAAGAGTGATCGGCTATCCGGGAACCAGCTCAGTAAGGCTCTGCAAAGTCTCACGCAAGGGTTCCGACAAGCCAAGTTGCTTCCGTTTTCTGCCAGAACCGGTGCCGGGCGCGACGAGCTGTGGCGCGAGATTCGGGAAGCCGCGCAAGCTCACCAAAACCAACTGCAAGTAACCCGCCTGGAAGTATCCGTGAAGTAGCTCCGTCCGAGTCATTCGAAGGCTTATTCCGCTATTATTAGCAGCTGATGTCTATTTACCTCATCACAGGTATCGCCGGGTTTATTGGGTCCTCTCTAGCGCGGGCCGTTCTGGCAGTCGGCGACGAAGTGCGTGGGATCGACAATCTTTCCACGGGCAATATGGAAAACATCCGCGAAATTCTGCCCAGAGTAGATTTTCACGAGGCGGATTTGCTTGATGTGAGAGCGGCTCAGGAAGCTTGCCGCGGTGTAGATTTCGTCCTGCATGAAGCTGCTATTCCTTCGGTACCGCGTTCTATCAAGGACCCGCTGGAAAGCAATCGCGCGAACATCGATGCCACAGTCAATCTGCTGATTGCCGCGCGGGACGCCAAAGTCAAGCGCATTGTGTATGCAGCCTCGTCATCTGCTTACGGAGATACTCCGACCTTGCCAAAACGCGAAGACATGCTTCCGAACCCGATCTCCCCTTATGCAGTTGCCAAGCTGGCGGGAGAATATTACATGGCTTCGTTCTGGCGATGTTACGGGCTGGAGACTGTCTCGTTGCGATACTTCAATGTTTTTGGCCCTCGCCAGGATCCGACTTCCACATATTCCGGTGTATTGGCCAAGTTCATCACTCAAATGCTGCGCGACGAACGGCCGACGATATTCGGAGATGGACGGCAAAGCCGCGATTTCACGTATATAGAGAACGTGGTTAATGCCAATCTGAGCGCTTGCCGTGCACCGGCGCAAGAAGTTGCCGGGCGCGTTCTTAACGTCGCGACAGGGTCGCGTTTCGACTTGAATGAAACGTCCCGTCTGCTCAAGAGATTGACTGGATACTCGGGCGAGGTGCTCTACGGGCCGGAGCGGGCAGGAGATGTCAAGCACTCTCTGGCAGATCTCACGCTGGCAAAGAAACACCTCGGGTACCAACCTACAGTAGATTTCGAAGAGGGTCTGCGCCGAACAATCGAGTGGTATCGCCCAAAATAAGAGCGCTGTATCGTAGTCGACCGCTCGTCATTACCTTCGTGATCTATAGCCTGCCAGCGCCGGAAACTACAGTGAAGGAATGACGCTCTCATCCATGGTGGTTTCACGCGACTGGCCGGAAATCAGCGTGCTCGAATGTATTCTTGGCGGCTTGCACGTACAAGTCGATGTCGAGCCGGAAGTGGAACGCGCTTCAGCTAAACTCGCTAAGTCGAAGATTGATGCTTTAATTGTCGATTGTGATCTGGATGGATCGGCTAAGTTTCTGGTGGGGATCAGGGAGGAAATGAACACTGTGCCGCTGCTAATCATCGGCAGCCCGCAACGTCGACAGCTCAGTTCCGCCGATGCCAGTTTCGTTTTTGAGAAGCCGATCTCAGTCGAACAGGCCGTGCGCAAACTTTCTGCGGCACGCAATCTGATCCTGAATGGAAGACTTCGTTATCACCGGCACCCCCTGGATGTCCCCGTCCATGTGAGCTATGGGCGTGGCAAGCGCATCGTCGCCGATCTTCTTAACCTTAGCCAAGGTGGAATGGCAATTCAGACGGACAGTGCGGACAGCTTGCCCGGGGCAGTAAGTGTGGCGTTTACACTCCCCGGAAGCAAGGTGAATTTAAGAACGCAAGGCGACGTCGTCTGGAACAGGGGCAAGAACGCGGGAATCCGATTCGTTGGCTTACCCCCGCGTAAGACGCGTGCCCTTCAGCTGTGGCTTGCGCAGCAGTACTTGACCAACTAGTCGTAGGGATCGCTAGACCGACGTTCCTGCCTGACCTATCGAAAACGAGCTACGTCGGCGTCGACCAGGCATCGCCCACTTCTCAGTTCCCCGCCAGCCAATTCCGCCAAACGCGTCCCTGGGGTGGAGCCAAACCATATCGCGAAGACGGCCCAGTAGACGGTCGCAAAGACTACCCCGGCGCCCATAAGGAAAGCCAAGGTAATCGGCCACGATGGGAGCACGTCGGTGAGAAACCAGACCATAAGGCTGAATAGCAAAACTGCGCAAAGTAGAGCGGTCCCATCAACAAAGCGGGAAAAGAACAAAGCAGAAACGTCGAACCAAAGGAGACGTATGCTCTCTAACTTCAAACTCCTGAATCCAGATGGCACAAGATTCGGATCGAGGCAGATCGCCGGCCGTGAAGTGGAGGAAAAGAGTAACTCGGACGTGTGGTCGCCGGCGATTCGATGGGCATCCGCGAGAATCTGGGTGAACAGCCACTCCTTTAGTAACCGATGCGAACGTGAAGCGAGGTTTAGAAACACAATGCCGGCTTGGCCCAGCGAATCCGACCAAACGACACGGCCGTCGGCCTCGAAGTGTAGGCGTGGACTGGGCAAGTCCAATTGAAGATGAACCGTTTGATTAGGGGGAAGCTGGGATAGTAACTGCAGAGCGATGCCGCCGTCGCTGATATCCCGCAAAATGCCACCATTCCCGGGCTCCGATTTGGCGTAGGCCAATGAACGGAGCTTGTGCCGATGGGAACGAGGATGTGTCTGTGCAAGCTTGTCCGGGGGTGGCGATGAGGCCGTGAGGACTGACACCGTCTCCTGAATGTAGCTTGGGGAACCCCGGAGGAGAGTAACTCCGCTGATTCCTCTTTTCAGGATGCCGTACGGCGCTCTCTTGGAGGGTGGACCTTGGCCTGGTCCCAGGCGATCAGCCGATTTAGGTCGTAACTGTAAGGTCCATATGCGCGAAAATCGCTCTCATCGAAGAGCCGCTTAATGCCACATCCGAGACAAACCTGGTAGGAGTGTCCTTGCGCCCGTACCGGCCAACTCATTTTACGGTGCCAGCAACCACGAAGGATTACAACCCCAGCACCCGCCAGCCCTGTCGCTAGCAATCCCCAGGGCCAAAACCAACGACTCTTCTTTTGTTCACTCACTTCACAGAAAACCGGGTAAGTTGTTCCCATTGCTCAGGATATGACGAATCTCGAGGGCACGCAATGGTTCCGATGTAATGCACTCACAACAAAGGGCTTGCTTACCAAAGAACAAGGCGGAATCTCCACCTTGGTGCCTCCAGCATCTCTTGTGAAGGCGCTCGAATGACGATAAGTTAGAGGTAGAGATGCGCGCCAACGTATTAAAGGCGAAGCGCTTAGGCAGATTGGTGAATTGACAAATTCCATCACATCTGTAGGATGGTTTCGCCTGAGGAGTTCGCCACTACTCCGATGAGCGTGACTCCCACCAATCCGGATTTGGAGTCGATTCCCGTCGCCCACGCTGCCATCCCCAAGTCAGCTTCCACCGGCGAAACGCAGGAGGACCGCGGGGGGCGCGGCGCGCTGGAAGCTCTGCTCGCTTTTTCCGCCCTGCACCAACAAGTCCAGGAGCGGCAGAGTGACCAGAAGGAATCCTGGCAGCTAGAAGAATTCGTCTTCGACGAAGTGCTGCAGCTGGTTGCAGACCGCGCGCTCACCATTACGGGTGCCGACGGTATCGCCATCGCACTTGCCGAAGAGAGTGCCATCGTGTGTCGAGCTTCTGCCGGAACCGTGGCCCCGGATCATGGCATGAGTGTGGACCTTAATTCGGGCTTTTCCGGCGCATGCCTGGTGTCAGGACAGATCGTCCGATGCGATGACGCAGAAAATGACGCGCGCGTTGATCCGGACTCCTGCCGACGGCTGGGGGCGCGTTCGATGGTCGCGGTGCCGCTTTCCGCAAAGCGAACTGTAGTCGGTTTGATCGAGGCATTCTCCACCGAACCTTATGGCTTCAATGACAGCGACGTTCGAAGCCTCAGCCTGCTGGGAGAACTAATTCTGTCGGCCATGCGGCCGGAAGAAGAAGAGCGCTTCGCGGAACTTTCAAAGCGAGTTGTAAGCCGGAAGGAGGAAATCCCGGCCGTATCAGAGCCGCTGGTCGCTGCTGAACCGTTCAGCCGCGAAGTTTCTGATGAAAACTCGATTGAGGCAAATGCCCCACCACCCGTGCTCGTTCAAGACGACGCAGTGCGATCGGCCAGACCTGGGCTGGGAATTGTGGTTGCTGTAGTTCTAGTTGCACTGACACTTGGAGCCGCACTCTGGTGGAGGATGCGGTCGTCTGACTCCACTGCGGCCCCACGGCCAACGGCCGCAGTGACTCCGCAACCGTCAGCTCCGGTCACGGTCAAGACTCCAGAATTTAGCCAGGAAATGGCACCCGCGGGCGATGAGGATTTGGGAAAGCCGGCGACGCCTGCTCAACTGGCTACGTTGCCTGAAGTCACAGGGATTCGGCACTGGTCATCTGCGGACTCGAGTTCAGTAGTGATTGATTTACAAGATCAGGTTCAGTATGAAGCTCATCGTTTAGCCAATCCCGAACGCATCTACTTTGATCTTCACGAAACGCGACTGGCTTCGGAGCTGTCTGGAAAAAGTCTTGACATCGACGATTCATTGATCCAACGGGTTCGAGTCGCCCAGCCCATACTCGGAATCACGAGGATTGTCATCGAAACGAAGGGCGCCTCGAATTTCTCCGTAAGTCTCGAGATGAACCCATATCGTCTTGTGGTCGAGCTCACGAAAATTGGCGCTAAACCGGAAGCAAGGACAAGATTCAACCTGTTCACGCCAACTCCGGAGACCGCGTCCAATGGGACGGCGCAGGCCAGCGGCCTTGTACCCAAGCTCCGCATCGTTCTCGATGCCGGCCACGGAGGATGGGACCTGGGAACCGTGGGACGGCAAGGTTTAATGGAAAAGGATTTGGCGCTCGATATTGTAAGCCGCCTTGGAAAGCTAGCAGAGCGCCGGCTGGGAGCAGAGGTTATCTACACACGCAGGGATGATAGCTATGTCGCGCTGGAAAGGCGTACAGAGATCGCGAACCTGTCGCAAGCCGACCTGTTCATCTCAATCCACGCCAATTACAGCGATTTCCCGTCAGCACGCGGCGTGGAGACGTATTACACAAACACCTATTCATCAGTGAAAGCAAGATTGTCGGATGATGATAAAGCTGAGCTCGACCCGCAAAATGTCGGTTGGACGAGCGTCGACATTCGAGAAAAAGTGCGGGAGTCGCACCGCTTGGCGGCAAGCGTCCAGCACGCTCTATACAACACACTTGCGCAGAAAAACCCTGGACTACCCAACCGTGGCGTGAAAGAGGCGCAATACGTTGTACTGACAGGAACCACTATGCCCGCAATTCTTACGGAGATTTCTTTCGTGAGCAGTCCTACCGACGAAAACAATCTGCAGAGCTCAAGCTATCGACAACGGGTTGCCGAAGCCCTTTACCAGGGATTAGCACACTATGCGACCCGCTCCGCGGTCACCAAGCTCACAAACGCGGGCGGAAAACCGGGCTCACACTAAGATGCCGAGCCTACGGACTGTTGCCAACTCCGCCATACTTCGCGAGCCATTTTAGCTCTTCTCGCACTTTGATCTTTCCGTGCCATGGATTCCTGTCGAGCGAGTGTCCCTCGCCGGGAAAAATCAACAACGTGCTCGGAATGCCGAGATTGTGCAGAGCATGATCGAGCAAGTAATCTTCCGCGACGGCAACGCGAATATCGTCTGCGCCGGCGACCATGTGGGTAGGAGTGCGGACTTTCTCCATTTGGAAGATGGCGGCCTCATCGTGGTAGCGCTGCGCAGCTTCCCACGGCGTTCCCCCCAGGAAATAAGCGTCATCGAGCGTCGTATCGTCATTCCCCCAGTTTGCAACGTGCTCCACAGCCCCGGCGCCGGTAACTGCAGCCTTGAACCGAGGGGTTTGGGTGATCAGCCAATTAGTCATGTAACCACCGTAGCTATAGCCGCCAATTGCCAGATGATTGGGGTCGGCGATTCCTTCTTTCACCAGTGCATCGACGCCTTCCAGAATGTCTTTACCCGGGCGAGAAACGATCTCCGGCACAATCTGCTCCAGGAATCTGTCGCCGTAACCGGTAGACCCACGATAGTTCGGTTCGAAAACCAGCCAGCCCTGAGTCGCAGCCAACCGGTCCCATTGATACCAGTCCGCCTCGAAATGATTCCCATCGGCATCGGCCGGGCCGCCGTGAATGAACACGAACATGGGGAGGTTCTTAGCTTCGAATTTTCCCGGCGGATACATCAACATTCCCTCCACGCTGGTGCCGTCATCGGCAGTCCAACGATATGGTTTCCCCTTAGGAAGGTCCCGTTCAGTGAATAGTTGGTTGAACGAGGTAATCGGGCGCGCTTCTGAGAGGCTATCGACGCTGTCTGCAAGATAAACTTCTACTGGCTTCTCAAGCGTCGAGTACGCGAAAGCAATTCGCGGAGAATGCTCCGCTGATGCGACTACATCGTACGTGCCCGACAGACCTGCTTGTTTTGCGAAGCGATCTCCAGGAGTGCCCTGTGAATATACCTGAACTTCAGTGCCGACGCGGCCAGCGGCCACAACGCCTGCGCTTGAATCAACGGAGTAATGCTGAATCGAACCGTTAAAGCCGCTGCCCCAGCGCTCAGTTTTACCCGTATCTGCATCGACCCAGTAAAGACGGTTTTGAGTATCCAGATACTTGCCTTCCACAGAGCCCAGTTCGACCCCGAAAAAGATGTGTTTGCTGTCTTTCGCCCAATGGATATGGTCTTCCAGCGCCTCGTTATGAGTAACCTGATGCGGCGGCCCATCCGGGGAGGCATTACCCAAATCCACGGTGTAGATTTCGAATTCCGAAATTCTCTCCTGTCGCTCAGAAATTGATTCGGTTAGAAAAGCCAACTGGCGGCCATTCGGCGACACCTCCATACCATTCACTCGCCAAGGAGGCTGGGCGACCGCGTGCGAACCGGGCGTAACATCGGGTGTGTTGTCAGTATCCTCGGAGACTCTGGTCGGCTTCCCGGCGTTGCGGGCGATGGCATCAGCCACATCAAGACTGAAAATTGTGTCCCCTCGCTCGGCGACCCGGTATTGTTTTACATCCTTCCATTCTTTTCTGTAGGCGTCCTTCTGCTCTTTCGTCCACGGCTGGCGTGTGGCGAAATATAGCGTCTTTGAATCAGAAGACCAGGCAAACGCGTGAACATCCTCCGTACCGCGAGTCACAGGGAATGCTTCGCCGCCTGTCGGCGAAATCAAGTACAGATGGGCAGTTTCGTCTTCGTCTTGCGAGTCCTCGTCCCAGTCGGTCTTCCGTGTGCTTGGCGTTTTTCGCTCGGCAATGAAGGCAATCCAACGCCCGTCAGGAGACCATTCTGGATGACGCTCGTGGCCGGATTGCGTGAGCTGAATTAACGATCCTTCACCGTGTTCCCCGATGCGATAAAGCCAGAGATCGGTGCGAAAGATTTTCTGATCCCAATCGGCCCGGTCGGTCACGATCACAACGGCGCGGCCGTCAGGAGATACATTTACAGAGTCGAAACCCACAGAGTTAAAAAATTCATCCAGTGTCAGCTTTGGTTTGTCAGAAGCGTTGGCAAGATTTAGAGCAAGAACGAAAAGAGAGTAACCCAAGAGCGCTTTTTTCATGGTCATGGCGGAAACAGACGTATATCGCGAAACTTCAGCAATTGCAAATCAGGGATCGGTGAGTTCTTGATCCTGCGGCACTTCAAAACAGGCGTTCCAAGCGAGATTGAAGCTAGCGTCGCACGCTTGCGGGCTGGATTTCTTCCACGTCTACCCAGTTCGTAGGATAAGAACCGGTGTAGCAGGCGGTGCAGTAAGTGACTCTTTCGCCGTCGGCGCAGGCTTTCTTCAAACCATCGAGCGAAAGGTAAGAAAGAGAATCAGCTCCAATAAACTGGCGAATTTCGTCGATGGATTTGTTAGCGGCAATCAGTTCGTGCTTCGAGGGAGTGTCTACCCCGTAGAAGCATGGCGAAACCGTTGGCGGGCATGAGATGCGCATATGGACTTCTCTTGCTCCCGCATTGCGCACCATGCGCACGATCTTGCGGCTGGTAGTACCACGGACGATTGAATCGTCGATGAGGACCACTCTCTTCCCTTCCAGCAGACTGTGCACGGGGTTCAGTTTCAACTTCACGCCGAAGTCACGAACGCTCTGCCTGGGTTCGATAAAAGTGCGCCCGATGTAGTGGTTTCGGATCAGCCCGAAGCGGAATGGAATACCGCTTTCGGCCGCGTAACCCATGGCCGCGGTGACACCGGAATCGGGAACGGGAACGACAATATCTGCATCGGCTGGAGCCTCACGGGCGAGCTGGCGGCCGAGTTCTTCGCGGCTCTCCTGAACCGCTCGTCCAAACACGATACTGTCAGGGCGTGAGAAATAAACGTGCTCGAAAATGCAACTTGATTGTGGCTGCGGAGAGGAATAGGAGCGAGACGTCATTCCTTCCGGTCCGATGACGATGAGCTCGCCCGGTTTCACATCGCGCTCGAACGTCGCACCAATCAAGTCAAACGCGCAGGTTTCCGAGGCGAAGACCACTGTATCTTGTTTTTCACCAGGGATTTTTCCCATGGCGAGCGGGCGAAACCCGCGCGGGTCACGCGCAGCAAAGACTCGATCTGAGCTGACCATCACCAGGGAGAATGCACCTTCGACTCTGCGAAGCGCGTCGGCGATCGCTTCGGGCAGAGTGTGCTCCTTTGACAGAGCGATCAGGTGAACAATCACCTCGGTATCGCTGTTGGTCTGAAAAATCGATCCCTGGCTCTCAAGCCGGCTGCGAATTTCCGGCGCGTTTACAAGGTTGCCGTTGTGGGCGAGAGCAATCGCTCCTTTGTTGGATTGCACGAGAATCGGCTGGGCATTGAGTAGCGCGGAATCGCCTGCCGTGGAATAACGAGTATGACCGATGGCCAAAATTCCCCGAAGCTGAGCGAGAACGTCTTCCACGAAGATGTCGGCGACCAGACCCATGGCCTTGTGGCAGTGCAAGGTCATGCCGTCGGAGGTGGCGATTCCGGCGGACTCTTGACCGCGATGTTGTAGGGCATGCAGACCGAGGTAGGCGAGCTTCTCCGCTTCCGGATGACCGTAGATCGCGACCACGCCGCATTCCTCGCGAAATTTATCCACTGATCTTTTCAAGGACATAAATGCTTTCGTCTTTCGTCAGACCCTCTGACGCCGTCAATGCGATGCGAACGCGGGCTCGGTGCGAAGAGCCGCTTCGAGCGCGTTTTCGTAGACCTCGCGCAGTTCGCTGATTCGAGCAGACACCACGGTCCGCCCGTCCACGAAAATTTCCACATTCTCCGCAGTGGTCTCTCCGATCACGCCCGCCCAGATGCCGTATTTCGCCGCTACTTGTTTGATTCGATCGAGATTAGCGCGGTCGCAAGAGATCACCACCCGGCTGGCATCTTCTCCGAACAAAATGAACTCAGGGGGCAGTGCATCAGAAGTCAAATCTATTTTGGCTCCGACAGATTTCCGAAGCGCTGATTCGACCAAGGTCACGGCAATGCCACCATCGGAGCAATCGTGAGCAGAATCGACCAGACCAGATTGAATCATCTCAAGCAAGGCTTTCTGCAGCGCGGCTTCACGCTCGATTTCGAGGGCAGGGGGAAAACCCCAAAGCTCTCCTAAAACTTCCTTGGCGTATTCGGAAGAACCGAACTCCGACTCAGCATCCGTGAGATCGCCTGGACTGGAGCCCCGCAGCAGAATGATCGACCGTCCGGACTCGCGAAAATGCGGAAACACAGTTTTGTCAACCTCGTCGAGCACTCCAACTACTCCCAGGACCGGTGTGGGATAGATTCCTTCCCCTAGGGTTTCGTTGTAGAAGCTCACGTTGCCGCCAGTAATGGGAATATCCAGCTCCTCACAGGCCCTTGTTATGCCATCGATGACTCGCGAAAACTGCCACATAATCTCGGGCTTCTCAGGATTCCCGAAGTTGAGACAATTGGTCGCACCCGCTGGAGTCGCACCCGCACAGACCGCATTGCGCGCAGCCTCGGCGACGGCATGCATGGCACCGAGTTGAGGATCGAGATAACACCAGCGGCTATTGCCGTCGAGCGCCATTGCCAGACCGCGCTGCGAACCTTTGATGCGAATCACGCCGGCGTCACCTGCGCCCGGGCCTTCAACCGTATTCGTCTGAACCATGTGATCGTATTGTTGCCAGATCCAGCGCTTACTGCAAATGTTGGGGTTGGCCAGCAAGCACTTCAGCTCGTCGGTGAGGTCGGACTTTGTTCCGAGCCTCACGTGATCGGGCATCTCCCGCGAGACTGAAGGTTCCCACCGCTTCGTGGGGCGCTGGTAAACCGGAGCATCATCAGTAAGCGCTTCGTTAGGGATCTCCGAAACGATCTTGCCGTGCTCCAGAACCCGCATCCTTCCATCGTTGGTGACGCGCCCGATCTCGGCGGCGTCGAGGCCCCATTTCTCGAATATCGCGAAAACCTCTTGCTCGCGGCCTTTCTGCGCAACCAACAGCATGCGCTCTTGCGACTCGCTGAGCATGATCTCATATGGAGTCATGCCGGTTTCGCGCTGTGGGACGCGGTCCAGTTCTATTTCAGTTCCTACATGGCCGCGGGCACCCATTTCACAGGTGGAACAGGTGAGCCCTGCAGCGCCCATATCCTGAATGCCGACGATCGCACCGGTTTGCATGGCTTCGAGGCAGGCCTCGAGCAAGAGTTTTTCGAGAAACGGGTCGCCAACCTGAACGTTGGGTCGTTTGGCCTCGGACGCCTCGCTGAACTCTTCGCTGGCCATGGTCGCGCCATGGATACCATCGCGGCCCGTCTTGGCGCCCACATAGATCACAGGATTGCCTTCACCGGCTGCTCGCGCATAAAAGATCTCATCACGCCGCACAAGCCCAAGTGCGAATGCATTCACCAGCGGATTTCCTGAGTAACAGGGCTCGAACTTTGTCTCGCCGCCAAGGTTCGGCACGCCGAAGCAATTTCCGTAGGAGGCGATGCCGCTGACCACGCCTTCGAGCAGGGAGTGGTTCTTGTGGATCTCTGCTTGTGTGGCGGGCGCGCCCTCGACAGCCCGGATTGGCCCGAAGCGCAACGAGTCCATGATGGCCACAGGCCTTGCGCCCATGGTGAAAATGTCCCGCAGGATCCCGCCAACGCCGGTCGCTGCTCCCTGGAATGGCTCAATGAATGACGGGTGATTGTGCGACTCGATTTTAAAAGCGCACGCCCAGCCGTCGCCGATGTCGATGATGCCTGCATTTTCGCCTGGCCCTTGAACCACCTGGCGGCTGCGGGTTGGCAGGCGCCTCAGATGAACACGCGACGATTTGTAGGAGCAGTGCTCGCTCCACATCACGCTGAAGATGCCCAGCTCGGTGATCGTAGGTTCACGTCCCCCAAGAAGTTGCTTGATCTTTTCGTATTCTTGGGGCGTGAGGCCGTGTTCCTCGACCAGTTCCGGAGTAATGGCTGGGGCGGCAACCGTATGCATCGGGAAGTTCTATTGTCGCATGAGGAGGAAGCGATGAATAGGGAGTCTGTTTAGTATTATTCAGGATGCATGAAGTCTGCCATCATCGGCACAGCCGGCCACATTGATCACGGAAAAACCGCGCTGGTAAAGGCATTAACGGGAATCGATGCTGACCGGCTGGCGGAAGAGAAACGCCGCGGCATCACGATCGACATCGGTTTTGCCCACCTCGAGCTGCCCGCTGCCGACGGAGAAGTTCTTCGTCTCGGGTTCGTCGATGTTCCAGGGCATGAACGCTTTGTGCGCAACATGCTTGCCGGTGTCGGTGGGATCGATCTGGTACTGCTAGTTATTGCGTCCGACGAATCGATCAAACCCCAAACTCGCGAGCATTTTGACATCTGCCGCCTGCTTTCCGTGCGCCACGGAATCACGGTGCTGACCAAATCCGACCTTGTCGATCCCGAAACTCTTGAAGTCGTGCGGATGGAGGTTGAGGATTTCGTGCGCGGATCGTTTTTGGACAGCTCGAAGGCTCCTATCATCCCGGTAAGTTCGCTGACAGGAGCTGGAATCGAGGAACTCAAGCGAGCTCTGGTCAAAGCCGCTGCTGAAAGTCCGGCGAGGGACTCCAACAGTTTTACGCGTCTGCCCATCGATCGCGTTTTCACGATAAAGGGCTTTGGTACGGTAGTCACTGGGACGCTGATTTCCGGTGCGGTGCGCAAGGAAGACGAATTGGAGGTTTTCCCGCAGGGCCAACGCGTTCGTGTCCGTGGTGTGCAGGTGCATGGACGGCCAGCAGATCAGGCCACTGCCGGTCAAAGGACGGCGCTAAACCTGGTGGGCGTCTCGAACGAGCAACTATCTCGCGGCATGATGCTGGGCACGCCGAGCACGTTTCACCCTACAACACGACTCGATGTGGAGCTCTCGCTATTGCCCTCCGCCAAAGCGTTGAGGCAGCGGGCACGCGTGCACTTCCACGCTTACACTGCGGAAACAATTGCTACTGTGGTGCCATTTGGAGAAAAGCAAATCGCGGCCGGGGAAAAATCGTTTGCTCGGATTCTATTGGCTGACCCCGCAATGTTGCTGCCGGGCGATCGTTTTATCATCCGCCAGTTTTCCCCCGTGCTAACGATTGGCGGTGGTGCGGTGCTGGAAAATATGCCGCTGCGAGGATTGCAAAAAAGCCGCGATTACTTCGAATTTTTGAATCAACTGGCTAGTTCGGATGGGAACGCGCTGCTTGGGCGCATCCAGCTAGCAGGGCGACACGGGCTGCCTCTGGCAGAAATCGTTGCGCGCACGGGGTGGAGGCCACAACGAATCATGGGGTTAGTAGCTTCCTTACCAGAGGTCTCAAAGGTGGGCGAATGCCTCATTCTGAATACTGCGCTAGATGATATCGAGAAAGAGATCATCTCCACCGTGGATGCGTTTCACCGGCAGAATCCGCTGGTTCCTGGTATCAGCAGGGAAGCACTCCGCACTCGTTTTCCTCGCGTTTCCCAGGACGTTTTTTCGCAGGTTTTCGATGCTGCGGTAAAGGCAGGAGGGCTTGAGGTTGCGGGCGAGATCGCGAAGCTGCCCGGACGTGGCGTGGTGATGAAAGAAGAAGAGACGGAGTCTCAAAAGATCATTGAAGGCGCATTTGCTTCGGCTGGCCTGAAAGTGCCCGCGATGAAAGAAGTACTCGGAGGCTTGAAGGTGGATAAGGCACGGGCGCAGAAGATTGTCGCACTGCTGCTGCGGGATAAGGTTTTGGTGAAAGTTTCCGAAGACTTGCTCTTCCACAGGAACGCGCTGAATGAATTGCGCAAACGCATGGCAGAGCAAAAGGCGAGGTCCCCACGCATCGACGTCGCACAATTTAAGGATCTCACTGGCGTGACCAGAAAGTATGCCATCCCTCTGCTGGAATACCTTGATCGCGAGCACGTCACCCGGCGGGTGGGAGATGCAAGGATGATCCTATAGGCTGGAGAATGAGAGCTCATCTGGTTCATCTCTTAATGTCTGCGAAGAACATGAGGCTCAGGGTAGCGGAATTGGACTAGCCATGTTTTCGGTGCGCATCATCGGAGGCGGCTTAGCTGGATCAGAAGCAGCATGGCAGTGCGCCCGGAGGGGTATATCCGTTGAATTGTTCGAAATGCGGCCTGTGCGCTCGACTCAGGCGCATCAGACGGCAGATTTTGCCGAACTAGTGTGCTCGAACTCCCTAAAATCTGACACTGAGAACACCGCGCCATGGTTGCTGAAGGAGGAAATGCGACGGACTGGGTCATTGCTCATTCAGATTGCTCGTGAATGTGCGGTACCAGCGGGACATGCCTTGGCGGTAGATCGCACAATGTTTGCCGCCGGGGTAACGAAAGCAATCTTGCGAGAACCGCTGATTACGGTCCGGCGTGAAGAGGTCACTCGCATCGATCAGAATCAGTTAACCATTGTTGCCACTGGCCCGCTCACTTCGGATGCACTCTCTGAGGAGATTGGCCGGCTCACAGGCTCTTCCCACTTATACTTTTTCGACTCGATCAGTCCGATCGTCGAAGCTGATTCCATCGACATGTCGAAGGTGTACCTCGCGGCGCGCTATGACAAAGGCTCTGCGGATTACATTAATTGCCCGATGTCGAAAGAGGAATACGACCGTTTCTACGATTCCCTGGTTGCCGCACAGCCTGTCGAAGAGCGCGAATGGGAAAAGCTCAACTATTTTGAAGGCTGTTTGCCGATTGAAGAGATCGCGCGACGCGGACGGGAAACCCTGCGCTTCGGCCCGATGAAGCCGGTCGGGTTGAGAGATCCGCACACCGGGAAAATGCCCTATGCGGTCGTCCAGTTGCGGCAGGAAAATCTGCGGGCCGATTCCTATAACCTTGTTGGCTTTCAGAACCATTTGCGATTCGGCGATCAGGCAAAAGTTCTGCGTTTGATTCCAGGGCTGGAGAACGCCCATTTCCTGCGTTACGGACAGATTCACCGCAACACGTATATCAATGCTCCCGCATTGCTCTTGGAGACGCTGCAGCTGAAAACCCAGCCAAAGATACTCCTTGCGGGCCAGATATGCGGCGTCGAGGGATATGTCGAATCGGTGGCGACAGGGCTGCTCGCCGGACTGTCCGCATCGGCGTTGGTGACCGGCAGCGTGCCGATAGCGCCTCCTCGTCCCACGGCCTTGGGGTCATTAACTCACTACATCACCCACGCCGACCCGAATCGGTTTCAGCCCGCGAATATCACCTTTGACCTCCTGCCGCTTCTTGCCAGAAGGATTCGAGACCGTCAGGAGAGACATAAACTTCAATGTGAACTGGCACTGAGAGAGTTGGACCAATGGCTTCCTTTACTTAACGGGGTGAGAAAGGCAGAAGTGGTCTCTTAGAAACGCTTCAGAGAACTCAACGAGCTCCCGCGTCACCACACAGTTGTTACTAACGATTGCTGGTCTGCAGTTACTGCGGTTGGTGCCTTCGTTACGAAAGTGGCATTTACACAAATACAGCTGACGCTTAGTATCGCCTCTGTAATTTTGGCAGTTCTGGGGGAGGGCTGCCAGGGCGTTCTGAACTGATAAGTTCAGGACGCCTTTTTATTTGCGCTCTAGCTCAACTCTCAGTGCAGCAGGATAAAGTTTTGCCGGCAATCGGTGCCTAGGTCCGCGGTTGTGCGTCAGCTGCGAACGGTCGCACTGCAGCGGGCACTCGTTGAGCAGCCGAGGCCGCAAGAGATTGAGGTGCGATGGGAGGACGCTGCTCCAGGGTTCCCAGCAACGGGACGTCTGACGCCTGACGGTCCAGCGCCACGAACCCGTGCATGGCGCAAAGCGCGTCGATCCACCTCTGCTGCCGCGTGCTGAGTACTTTCACCGGCAGCGTATGGAAATTGCGAAACATCCAGAAGAGATAGAGCCGCTGCCAGAATGAAGGCTTCACATAACGCGGCCCAAGCGGGGTAAGTATGCGAAGCACCCCCCATGAGAGTTTTTGCAGCCACATAGCCACGATCACCTGCATTTCGGGAATTTGATACTTCTATCAGAGCAACTCAAGGGCCAGCATTATTGCACCAAACTTGATGCAAATGGAAGCACAAAATTTGGTGAAAATTTCGGCGGGGAGGACCGACTACTGAGTCTCACGTCAGCCCCAAGATATTAACACATATGCATTTGCCCCTACGCTTAAAGTGCTGCCTGAGAGAAGAATCAACCCGACGGTATGCCCTGCGCCCATAAGCAGCTTCGGGAAAAATATTCCGATTTGGGGCCACGCAAGAAGCCCGACGATAGCGCCTTCGCAGCTCAGTGAACGCCCCGCCCCTTTTATCCTTGAACTGACAGCAGGAACGGCTGCTCGAAAGCCTCGGCAATCCAACGAAGGAATCGGGCCGCGTCCGCCCCATCGATCAAACGATGGTCATAGGAGAGTGAAAGCGGCAAAACCAGCCGCGGTTCAAATTTTCCATTGATCCAGATCGGCTCCGTGCTGGAGCGGGAAAGACCGAGAATCGCTACTTCAGGATAGTTCACGATCGGCGAGAAGCCGGTACCGCCGATGCCGCCGAGGTTCGTGATAGTAAACGTGCCGCCCTCCATTTCGGCTGGCGTCAGCTTCTTATCTCGTGCCTTCTTGGACAGCTGCGTAAGCTCCGCTGCCAGTTCGACGATGTTTTTCTTGTCTACGTCCCGAATCACGGGAACCAGCAGGCCGCGGTCGGTATCTACTGCGACTCCGATATTCACGTATTGCTTGTAGACGATCTCTTCCTTTGCCAGGTCAATGCTGGCATTGAACTGGGGAAAAATTCGCAGGGCGGATGCGCAGACCTTTAAGGCAATGGCGGTGACGGTCATCTTGCCGCCCGCTTCCTCGGCCTTTGGGCCGAAGCGGGCGCGCAACTGCTCCAATTCTGTGATATCGGCACGATCATTTTGCGTGACGTGAGGAATGGTGTGCCAGGCTTCCCACAGATGATGGGCAGTCTTGCGACGCACGCCCCGCATCGAGACCCGCTCGATCTTGCCCCACTTGGCAAAATCGGGGAGCTCTGGTTGGGCAAAGTGATCCACGGCCGGTGCCAGCGCGGCAGCCGTGGCCGACAACAGCAACTGCTTGGAGTGGGCCTTGACATCATCTTCGTTGATACGTCCGGCGGTACCCGTTCCTTTCACTTCGTGAATGTCGATTCCGAGTTCTCGCGCCAACCGGCGCACGTGCGGAGCTGCGGGTACGGGTTCGCCATGATTTGTGCCGGCCACTTTGCCCAGCTGTGCGGGCATGACGAAGGCCGGCAACGGCGCCTGGGGTTGGTCAGGCGGAAGGGCCTGCTCTTCCGTCTTGCCTTCTGCCTTGATCGCTGCCTGGAATGCCAGGCGCGCACCATGCTGGCCAGAAACATGCTCCACCGGACTGTGTTTAGGAGTTGCGGTTGCCGCACCGGCTCCTTCCAGCGTGAAGATGACCTGGCCGACCTTGACCTTGTCACCTTGCTTCACGCGAACTTCCTTTACTACACCAATTACCGAGGATGGGACCTCGACGACCGCTTTCTCAGTCTCCAATTCCATAACCGGTTGCCCTTCTGAGACTCTCATCCCCGGAGAAATCATCAGCCGCACGAGATCGCCTTCCGAAATGTTCTCCCCTAGCTCGGGGAGCTTGAACTCGGCAGGGCCGAGGGGCATCGAGGCAGGCTTTTCGTCACGTGCTGTGGCACGAGGTATCTCTGGTGGCTTGGTTGGGGGCCCAATCGAGGGCGCAGGAGCCTGTTGTGCTGGGGCTGGGGCTGGCGCCCGTGCCACCCCGCTAACTCCGTTGTCCACGGTGAAGATTACCTGGCCGACCTTGATCTTCTGGCCTTCCTTGACTCGAACTTCTCTTACGGTCCCGCTCACCGACGAGGGGACTTGGACAACTGCCTTCTCGGTCTCGAGTTCCATGACTGCCTGGCCCTCGGTAATGGTGGCGCCAGGCGCAATCATCAGGCGAACAAGATCGCCTTGATCCACGTTCTCGCCGAGTTCCGGGAGCTTGAATTCAGTCATCTCTTCTTCGTTTTGTTTTCTGCCCCATTTGTCTCAACCCGTGGCCTCGAAAGCAACCACAGAGGACACTGGGCACACAGAACGCGATAATCAACTTTTTGCCGGGTTCGGTTTCTCCGGGTTGATTCCCAGTTCTTTAATCGCGCGTTGAACAACGTCGCACCCTATCTCCTTCTCGCGCGCCAACTCATTCAGAGTGGCGAGCACAATGTGCTTGGCATCGACCTCAAAGAAGTCTCGGAGCGACGCGCGGCTTTCGCTGCGCCCAAAACCATCAGTACCCAGAGCTACCAGCCGCCCTGGAACCCACTGCGAAATCGACTGCGGTAACACCTTCATGTAGTCCGATGCCGCGACAAACACTCCGCGAGCATTCCTGAGGCATTGGGTCACGAAAGGCACACGCGCAGATTCGCCCAGGTGCAATCGATTCCAGCGTTCGCATTCAATGGCGTCAGAATACAAACGCTTGTAACTGGTCACGCTCCAAACATCCGCGGCGACGTCATATCTCTCTTCCAGCGTCTGCTGCGCCTTGAGCACCTCATACATGATGGCGCCACTACCAAACAGCTGCGCGCGGAGTTTCGCGTCCTTCTTGTCGGAAGCCTTGAATCGGTACAAGCCCTGGAGAACACCGTGGCGAACTTCATTGCCTTCCGGCATTGCGGGCATTGGCAGGGGCTCATTGGTAACAGTCAGGTAATAAAAGATGGATTCTTGATCCACGTACATGCGCTTGATTCCATCTTGAATAATGATGGCAATCTCATAAGCGAAAGCCGGGTCATAGGCGAGGAGGTTCGGAACCGAAAGAGCCAATACGTGGCTGTGTCCGTCCTGGTGCTGCAGGCCCTCTCCTGCAAGGGTGGTCCGTCCCGCGGTGCCCCCGATCAAGAATCCGCGGGTGCGCATGTCAGCGGCGGCCCAGATAAGATCTCCGATGCGTTGAAATCCAAACATTGAGTAATAAATAAAAAACGGGATCGTGTTGATGCCGTAAGTTGCATAGGCCGTCCCTGCGGCTATGAAGGAGCACACCGAACCAGCTTCCGTGATTCCTTCTTCAAGAATTTGCCCGTTGAGAGCTTCTTTGTAGTAGAGCAGAGTATCCATATCAACAGGCTCATACAGCTGACCCACGCTGGAATAAATACCAACCTGACGAAACAATGCCTCCATGCCGAAAGTGCGGGCTTCGTCCGGGATGATGGGAACGATCAACTTACCAATTTCAGGATCGCGCAAGAGTTTCGATAGGAGGCGCACGAACACCATCGTTGTCGAGGCTTCGCGGCCTTCGGTTCCCTTGTAAAACTCCTCAAATACCGATTCGGATATTGGGGCGATCGGCTTTGATCGCACTTTTCGTTCCGGCAAGTAGCCGCCAAGCTGCTTGCGGCGGGCCTGCATGTAGGTAATTTCGGGACTGTCATCAGCAGGACGGTAAAAGGGCGCTTCGTGCAGTTTGTCATCGGGAATCGGAATGCCGAAGCGAGAGCGGAACATCCATAATTCGTCGTCATTCAGCTTTTTCTGCTGATGCGTGATGTTCTTACCTTCACCAGCTTCCCCCAAACCATAACCTTTGATCGTTTTCGCCAGGATGATCGTGGGCGAGCCTTCGTGCTCCACGGCAGCCTTGTAAGCCGCATGCACTTTGATGGGGTCGTGACCACCCAGGCGCATGCGAGCCAGTTGCTCGTCGGAATAGTGCTCGACCATTTTTAGGAGGCGAGGATCGGTGCCAAAGAAATTCTGGCGGAAGTATGCGCCGCTCTCGACAAAATATTTTTGATATTGGCCGTCGCTGATTTCACCCATCCGCCGGACCAGCAAACCATCGCGATCATTCCGAATCAGCATGTCCCAGTCGGTGCCCCAGATGACTTTGATTACGTTCCAGCCGGCACCGCGGAAAATTGCTTCCAGTTCCTGGATGATCTTGCCGTTTCCGCGGACCGGACCATCAAGACGTTGAAGATTGCAGTTCACGACGAAAATCAGATTGTCGAGCCTTTCGCGGGAAGCCAGGGTAATCGAGCCCAGGGACTCTGGCTCATCCATTTCGCCATCACCAAGGAATGCCCAAACCTTCCCTCCCGTCGTCTGCTTTAGATCGCGATTCTCCAGGTAGCGCATAAAACGCGCCTGATAGATGGCCTGGATGGGCCCGAGGCCCATCGAAACTGTTGGGAACTCCCAGAAATCTGGCATGAGCCAGGGATGGGGATAGGATGACAGGCCACCTTCCGGTTTAAGTTCGCGGCGGAAGTTCTCCAGCTTCTGTTTCGGAATTCTGCCTTCGAGATAGGCACGGGCGTACATTCCTGGTGCCGCATGCCCCTGAAAGTACACAATGTCGCGATCACCGGTTTCCGTTTGAGCTCTGAGGAAGTGATTGAAAGCTACTTCGTACAGGGTGGCGGCCGACGCATAGGTCGAGATGTGTCCGCCAATTCCCTCTTGAATCTTGTTGGCGCGTACGACCGTGGCCAAAGCGTTCCAGCGCACGAGGCTCTTAATCCGTCGCTCCATTTCCTGGCTGCCAGGAAACGGTGCTTGCTGAGCGGAGGGTATCGTGTTCTGGTAGGGCGTGGTTGCGGTAAAGGGAAGGTTTACTCCAGCGGCGCGGCGCGCGTGCAGCGAGAGCTGTTGAAGTAACCGGCCGGCGCGTTCCGGACCACCTTTCGAAAGCACGTAATCCAGAGAATCCAGCCATTCGCGGGTTTCGAGCACTTCCAGTCCGTCTGTCTGAGCCTCAGGCACTCTGCTGATCTCCATCCTCGGGTGGGAATATCTCCATCATAGACAAATTGCGGGTATTTTTGCACTTACCTGATTGTTTCGTGTTGAGAGGTTAAGTACGCTGAGGGTGGAACTCCTGCCTCGCGTCTGTATAGGTAGTTGCCGGATTGCGCACGCACGTTAGCCACTGAACACCGGCTCTGCTTCTTAGAACTTTGGACTCGCTGGAAAGCGGATGCCAAGAAGTATCACTTGTCGGGCCACCTGCTCGTAACGATCGGCGAACGGAACCGCTGTCAGACCTCGCATCGGCAAGAGCATAGCAATATATAACCGGGGAATCACTCGTAAAGCATAAAGGCGCAACCGAATCGCATTATCAATGAGCCTCTCGGCAGTCGCCACAGTCGCCGGATCGGAACTCCGGCGCGCAGCCTCCGCAATGTTTAATAAAAGGGCCGCATTGCGTGCTGCACAAGAAACGTAGTCAATTGCCGCGCGAAGACGCCTGCGTTGAATTTTGCGAAACACGGCTGGAGGCAATTGGATGCGCAAGTATTCTTCCTCGGCAGGATCAACCAAGTTACGGAAGGCCTCGACATCGACCAAACGGATTTGCCGTGCCGGGTGATCCTCCAGTTTAGTGGTGAGGTATTGTCCCTTCGCACGTCGAATTAACCACAGCAACGTGAAAACGCCAAAAATAACTAAAATGATGGAAATCGTCATTGATGTAAAAATCGCTGTAACTCCTGATTCCAAGTTTCTAGATCGTGCTTGGGCAAACGCGTAGGAGTGGCGCCTCGGGGTCGCTCTGGCAAGAATAGATAAGCTATCCAGATCAGCGCGCTAAATGTGTATGCGCTCTGGTTGATGAGTTCCATAATGTCAGCCGTTTGATTGCGTGTCAGAGGCTCAATTTGTGCGCGGATGGACGCCGTAGCCAAGCCCACAGTGGCGAGCACCCCCAGACCTAAGGAGATCCCGACGAGATAGCTGCGCCAGCTTAGATGAAAGTAGCCGGAGAATGCGAAAAGAAACAGCAATAACCCGCAGAGCAAGACATCCACGGTTCTTTGGAGCAGGAAGAAAACGGACATGACGCGGCTGGCACCGGCAGCTGGAACGAACCAGGCCAGCGCGATCACTATCACCAACAGAGCCACGGTCGCCCACCGAAATACGCTCACACCCGCGTCCCGCAGGGCTGGATAGGGATTCAGAAGACGAGTAAAGATTTCGTAAATGATGGCAAAACGCAGCACCGTCGCGCCGGCAATACCCGTCGCAAAGGCTATGGCATACTGATCGCCGGTTGTGAATGGGGCATAGTATATAGGGATCAAAATTACGCCTTCTAGCGCCATCCAACTCACGTAGAAGGCAAAAACGGGGAAGTTCCGGTTAGCGCCTCGTGTAAATAAAGCGAGAGAAAGAGCCAAGTACAGACCCGCCTGAAGAAACCACAAAATATGCCAAAGGCGAGCTAACATGATGGGCCACCAGCAGCACTATACTGTGTTTCGCAGGCGGCCCACAATCGAAAATTTCCTTGCTCGTTACGGTTTCGTGCATCCTTGGGGTGTGCAGTTTGGGATCGGTCCTTCTGCCTTCACGATCGGCGGGGCGGAAATAGTAGCGAGGAACAAAGTAACAGCAAACCAAAGTAGGCACTTTTTCACGGTGTATTCTCCTTTTCAGCGTGGACTGAACCGTGATAATGTGCCTGCGGGGGGGCGATACGGCTTAACGTGCGCCGATAAATTTCGTGTTCCGAAAATGTAACACAGATGCCTCTTTTAACACCTTTCGAAGACTTGCAGTCGACAACCTTGAAAGCTATCAATGGGTGTCTGCGACGTCTTGAGTATTTCGCAAGCCTGCGAAAGCAGGATGGGTCTTACTCCCACTGGGGACTTAACCGAGTCTACGGAGAACTGCGGGCCCGTCGGGCGCTGGCGGATGCGCATCGCGCTGAACTTTCCAGCCTCCTTACAACTCCGATACGAAAATTGCAGAAGGATGTGCAGCAGTCGAGTGAGGAAGCCGGACTGGAACCAAAAACTTACCTAGAGAAACTTTCAACCAACACTTCTGAGCTGCTGCCGCCCAATCCGGGGGCGGGATCGAGTCGGCACCTCAGTTCAGTGCTTCACGCGCTCTCGAGCTTGCTGAAGACGGGAAAATCGGACGCCAGTCCCCTAGCTTGATGGCAACCCCCACGACTTGACCAATAACTTCCGCGTCCTGCGGGTAGCGCAACACGCGAGGAGGAACAGGCGAGAGTGGATGGGGCTGCAGAATCAGATCCTCTTTGGTGAGGGTACACCAAGAGCAGATATGCCCATCGCGAGTTTCCACAAAGTAGATCGGTCGTTCGTATTCCGATCTCCATCCTCCATCCGCTACTTTGTTCTTGGATTCGTCCACCTGCACGAAGCTTCCCGGCGGCAGTATCGGGTACATGGTCCAGTCTTCACTCCCGATATAGCCGTAGGTGAATTGGAATGAAGCAAACTGCGCCAGATACGCCAGGGGAACGAACCCCCACTGCTCGACAATACGACCGAAGTTCGCCGTGCGACACGGGTCGAAACTGGGATCGAGGCGGACAGGTACTTGCACATTCGAAAGGTTCGCCAAGGCATCCGAAAAATGAGACTTGGGTGGCGTGACGAGATCCAAGTCGGTCGCGACGCGGTTCAGCTCGATGCCATACCAGCGCATCACGTCCCGTAAATCTCTTCTGTAGATCACCGCCAGCGAGTACAGCCGGAAAATATTGGGAACGATTCCCTTGGTTTCAATATCAGAGAGTCGACTGGGGGGAATGGCAAACTCCTCGTTCCCGTGTCGCTCCGCGATTTTAGCGCTCGCTGTTTCTACATCCCGCATAGTCAGCCCAAGATTTTCCCGCAAGGATCTGAGATTTTGTCCACCCGTTGACATGGCGCGCCCTTTAAACCCTGGAAGAATTGATTCGCAATAATAGCAACTTCTTGGCAGGTTGTGAAAACGAATACTTAGATA
>DASPTU010000009.1:0-5968 GCA_035623255.1 Terriglobales bacterium
TGTCGCTGCAAAATGAGAATGTCCGGTTTGAGCAAAGTAGAAATGTCCGCTTTTATGGGTGTCTGGGGGGCCCATGGAGACGGAGCGTATTGCTTTGAGCCAGCGAGAACGGGACCGACTGAGAGTGCTACACGAGGTAAAGCAAAAGCATTTGACGCAG
The DNA here is from genome assembly GCA_035623255.1 of Terriglobales bacterium. Lineage (GTDB taxonomy): Bacteria > Acidobacteriota > Terriglobia > Terriglobales > Acidobacteriaceae > JAFAGX01. The sequence goes on from DASPTU010000009.1 coordinate 161, forward strand.
GTACAGGCTGCCAAGCGGCTTGAGGTAAGCGACCGTCACGTCCGGCGACTGCTGTCAGCGGTGCGCGAGCGTGGTGATGCTGCGGTAGTTCATGGGTTACGCGGCCGTCCTTCGAACCGTCGGCTGGCTTCTTCGTTCGAGCAGAAGATTCTTGCCCGGATGCGCCAGAGGTATGCGGATTTCGGACCCACGCTGGCCGCCGAACATCTGGCGGGAGAGGGCTTGCAGGTCAGTTGTGAGACGCTGCGGAAGTGGATGGTGCGGGCGGGGATATGGCGTGCGCGCCGACAGCGGGTCAAGACGGTCCATGTGTGGCGCGAACGACGGGCCTGTTTTGGGGAGATGGTGATGCAGGATAGTTCCTCGTTCCGTTGGTTGGAGGAGCGCGGCCCGGCTTGTCAATTGATCGCGGTGATCGACGATGCCACCAGCCGGCTATGGGCCCGCTTTGTGGAACACGACACCACGGAAGAAAACCTACGCACGTTGGGGGGCTGGTTGCAGCGCTACGGACGACCGCTGGCGCATTACACCGATAAGCACAGCATCTTTCGCCATCGCAGTGGCGCCGCGGCGATCGCCGAACAGTTGCGTGGTGAAGAAGCCCTTTCGCAGTTCGGACGGGCTTTACGGGAACTGGGGATCGAATGGATCGCCGCGCACAGTCCACAGGCCAAGGGACGCATCGAGCGACTGTTTGGGACTCTACAAGACCGCCTGGTGAAGGAGATGCGCTTGGCGGGAATCGACAGCATCGCAGCGGCCAATCATTTTCTGGAAACGCACTTCCTTCCCGAGTGGGAACAGCGTTTCACGGTGGTAGCCCGCAATGCCCGGAATGCGCATCGGCCACTGGACCGCGAACAGCGGCTGGAGGAGATTTTGAGCGTACGGGTGGCACGGAAGGTAGCCCAGGACTTCACCGTCAGCTGGGAAGGAGTTCGTTGGAGAGTGCCGCGGGAGGAAGTCTGTGCCGGACTTCGTGGGGCAGCGGTGGAAATCGAACGACGGCTGGATGGGTCGCACTGGCTGCGCTTCCGCAAACGCTACCTGCGCCTCGAGCACTGTCCAGCGCCGACGCAGGCTTTCGTAAGTCCTTGCGGCCTACGGCCTCCAGGACTTACGAAACAAACAGCCCCAACCAGGAAGGTGTACAAACCCAAATACCATGTACCTCCCGAACACCCTTGGAGAAAACCCTGGAGGCGGACATTTCTACCTTGCGAAAAACAGGACATTTCTACTTTGCGTTGACACGCATGTCTCACTTAAGCGGAGCAGGAAGCAGCGGGGCTCCATGGCGCGTTGGCCGTGTGACGCCGAAACTCATAAACGCGGTCGACACTCAATCTCTAACGACGCCAGCCATCACAAAAGGCGGCGTTAAGGCGAGGGCGCAGCAAGCAACGCTTGCTTTAAAAAGCAGTTGGTCGTTCCCGCGCTCCCTGTACAGGCCGCGGGTCAGAGCCTACAATTCACTCGAGGGAATTCCACTCTGAGAATTCAGGTTCAGGTGAATCACAGCATTGGTTCGCACTTCAGGTGGAGCCAAGGGAGAACCGATCATGCGAACTGCGCAAGCCATTTCTTGTTTCGTGAGCGTCCTTAGCGCCTGCGCCCTTGCGCCACAAGTTTCTTCTCAGACGCCTAAATCAAGCCAACGCATCGTAATTGCTGCGAGCACAATGCTTGATGGCAGGGGTCATATTCTGCGCGACACCCGCATTGTGATCGAGGGCTCAAAGATAGTCGCAGTCGGCCCATCGGTTGGGCCGGCGGATTACGATCTTCGCGGCTTAATGGTGTTGCCGGGCTGGATTGACGCGCACGCACACATCACCTGGAATTTCGGCCCGGACGGGAAGAATGCGGGCATGAACGCGACGACCCAAGAGGCCGCGTATCAATCGGCCTCCAACGCGTTTGTGACGCTGATGGCGGGATTCACGACGATTCAAAGCCCGGGCTCGCCGACTGACCTCCCTTTACGCGACGCCATTGCCAAAGGGCTGCTACCCGGCCCGCGTATCCTGACGGCAGCGGAGCCGCTCGTTGGGCGTGGTGAGCAGACCGGGACGCCGGAGGAAATTCGCGCTTTTGTGAGAAAGCAAAAGGAAGCCGGCGCGGACGTGATCAAAATCTTCGCATCCCAGTCCATTCGCCAGGGAGGAGGAATGACGCTGTCGAAGGAGCAACTGGGCGCCGCCTGTGACGAAGCGAAGAAACAAGGACTGCGCACGCTCGTGCACGCATACAAAGAGGCGGTCCGTGCCGCAACTCTCGCTGGCTGCACCCAGATTGAACACGGTGCCCTGGCCACGGACGACGACCTGAAACTGATGGCTGATAAGGGCACGTACCTGGATCCTCAGGCCGGATTGGTCATCGAGAATTATCTGCAGAACAAGGAGAAATATCTCGGCACACCCGGCTACACGGCGGAGGGATTTGCGGCGATGGAGAAGATACTTCCGCTAGACCGCGAGCTGGTCCAACACGCAGCTAGGACTCCTGGCCTGAAGATAGTCTTCGGCACCGACGCCGTGGCGGGGGCGCATGGACGCAATGCCGAGGAAATCATCGACCGCGTCCGGGATTGCGGTCTGGACCCGATGACGGTAATGGTTTCCGCCAACTCGCTTGGCGCGGAAGCACTCGGTTTGGGCGACCAGATCGGCTCGATCTTACCCGGCATGCAAGCGGATATCATTGCGCTCGATGGAGATCCGTTGAAGGACATCACGGCCGTGCGGCGAGTCGTCTTTGTGATGAAGGGCGGGGTTGTCTACAAGAACGCCGCGAGGAGCGCAATTCCTTCTTATGTAGGCATCCAACCTTGATTCCACGATTGGGCTCCAAATCCCTCCACGAAGCGCTCAGGCTACCTCCCGAGAAACAGGAAACGGCGTTTATCGGGCCTGTTCCAAAGAAAAAATGGCTGAACTTCTCTTTTACTCCCCCGGCAAAAAACGGCGGTCACCTCAGCTTGTTCTATGCAACTCATCTTATTTTCCATTATTCCTCTCAGAGTGGAAGGAAGTGTCAATTTCCGTCAAACCTCTACGGATTACAGATGGGCCGCAGGACGCCTGCGTGGCATGCGATGATCCAGGCGGCGAAGCCCGAGGGTGTGAGCAGCGTCCAAGGCCGTTTCGTACTCGGTTGAGGTAATCCGGCGGTTGATTTCTACGTAATCGGCGTCCCCGACTTTTCCTGCGGGCGAGTATTGATTCATCAGGTTGACGTACGTGTCCGGTCCCAATACCTCAGCGATCCACGTGAGGATTTGCCTCGTCTCCTCGATGAGCCCAGGCATGACCAAGTGGCGGATCAAAAGGCCACAAATGGCCACTCCCCGCTCGTCGAAAGTCAATGGCCCCACCTGACGGTGCATTTCCAGAATTGCACGCCGCGCCGTCTCCGGATAATCAGGTGCTTTCAAATAACGTCGGGCCGTTTCTGCATTCCAGAGCTTGAAGTCAGGCATGTAGATGTCGACAACGCCGTTCATCAACTCAAGCGACTCAAGGGAATCATAGGCGCCCGTGTTATAGACCAGTGGAAGCCGCAGCCCCTTTTCGATCGCCGGGAGCAACGCTTCAAGAATCTGCGGCACAACGTGCTCGGGCGTCACAAAGTTGATGTTGTGGCATCCCATTCGTTGCAACTGCAACATCATTTCCGCCAGTTCACCTGGCAAGGTGGCACACCCGCCCCCGAGCCAGCTGATGTCGTAGTTCTGGCAAAAAACGCAGCGCAAGTTGCACCAGGAAAAAAAGATCGTGCCGGATCCGCGTGTTCTGCGCAGGCAGTCTTCTTCTCCAAGGTGGGCGAAATAACTGCTGACCGTCGCGTAGCGTCCGGTCTTGCAGACGCCTGCCTTGTTGTTCAGACGATTCACCTCGCAATCCCGTGGACACAGCCGGCAACTGGAAAGTGCTTCAAGCGCAAGCTTCGCGCGCTCTCTGAGTTCGCCGGATTCGAACAATCGCAGGTAGCTCGGCGCGAAACTCTGCCGTGGCGTGAAGAACGGTTCAGCCACGAGATACACCTCTCTCCGGCACGATGACGCTCTCGAGAAATCGCTTCATGCGACGGTAATGTGAGCCTTTCCAATAGATCCGGTTGCACGCGGGGCAACGAGTGAATTCCTCGTAGTGCTGCTTCGTCTCCGGTTGCAGCCGGTCGCTGATCAGCTCCTTGTGCGTCGGCACCAACAATTCGTTGCAGCGCACGCAACGCTGAAATGGCGTGACTGCTCGCGATAAATCAAAGCGTTGTAGCACTTCGGCGAACTGATCTCGCGGATTGGTCGTCCGCACACAGTAGCCACGCGTCACCCTATTCCGTTTTAGCAACCCGCGGTCCCTGGTCAGCAAGATCCGTTTTTCTTTTGCCGAAATGTTGGCCAATTCCTCGTCCGCATAATCTCTGCGATAGGCTGTGTCGAATCCCGCCATTCGCAAGTAGGCTGCCAGTCGCCCGAGATGCGCATCTGCGACAAAGCGTGACTCACGCAACGGTTGAGGTCGCAGCCGCACCAGCGGCGAAATGTCCATGGTTTCGAATTGTGGGAACACGCTGATCCTGTCGCCATTCTTCACACGGTAAGAAAAGTCGACGGATTCGCCGTTGACCAAGATCAAGTCCACCTCTGTGTGCGGCACGCCCAGCGCTTCAATCAGGTCCTTGACGGACCCGCTGACGGCAAAAGCATAGGGGGTTGTTCGGCCTCTCCTCTGAGGCGCAAGGAATTCATTCAACTCCGAATAGAAGCGAACCTCAGCCCGCTTCATACGTTAGCCCCGAGCGCATTGCCATTTGGTCGACTCAAGTGCTTGTTCCTTTGGATTTGACTTCTTGCTGGCGCCCAGAAAGCGACCAGTAAGGGCGAACCTCTCGTAGAAAGATCCTCGCAGTCACCGGACCAACATTTTTGAACTCCTGGAGTCTCCGAGACAATTCTCGCAGGCTCCTTGACTGAGCGACAAGATTGGTCACACTCCCGTAGCGCCGCTTTAGTTCTTCTGAGATTTTGATGAGTTTCGTGGCCGTGGAAAAGTCATAACGCACGTAGTGCGCCTCGTCGAGGAGGCGAACGAGTTCGTTCCAGCCAGCATTCAGAATGGCGTCAGGATTCAGTAACCGCGCGGCGACCAGTCGGCGGTAGGCCTGCTCGGCAATGTTTGTTTGGATGGGCTTCCCAAAGAGCAGGCAGGCCATGAACCACTTAAACAGCTCTTCTTCCTTCCCGGGGGCCAGATCAATTCCAAGATCAGCCGCTGTCGGCTTCCGCCGCATACTCACTTCTCACTTGCCCCCATTATCTCTTCACTTTCATGCGAAGCAATCAAGGTCCCTCTGACGCAGAAGTCGTCTGACGGGGATGCCTCCCACCAATTCCCGAACACGCAGCAGGTCCTCTCGCCCTACACGGGGCAATTCGTTGATTTAGTCGAATCTCAATGTGTGAGCCCCAACTCATCTCTTTATGGACAAATTGCTTAACTTGTTCCACACCGATGCCCATTCGTCTATCAGTACGTTTAGGAGGTTCATGACTGGCCAACACGCCTGAATTGACAAGAGCACTGAAGACATGTGTGGCATCACGCCCTATCGTGACAGCGACCACTGACATCCCGTGCTTGCGGTGCTAATCGGGCACAATGCCAAATCCTGCGTGAGCAGGGGACGGAAAGCCACGGGTCTCTATCCAGCAGGACGGGACCGCAAGTGGAATCAGAGACGGCCGAGTTGCCGCACGTGGTTGCGACAAGCCACGGGTGGTAAGTCGGCTTTTGCATT
>DASPTU010000010.1:0-68771 GCA_035623255.1 Terriglobales bacterium
AACGCTTCGGCGGCTGCCCGTGAGAATCTCATCGATTTGGCTGCTCAGCACTGGCGCGCTGATCGTTCGTCGCTCGTAGCCGAGAACGGAAGAATTACCAACACGCGGTCCAGGCAGTCTGTCTCCTATGGCGAGTTGACCAAGGGCCAGGAACTCGTGAAGCTGATGAACGATGATCCGGCGCTCGAAGCGCCGACTGATTGGAAAATTGCAGGTACCTCCACGCCAAAGATCGATGGCCGGGCGTTCGTCACCGGTAAACACAAGTACACATCGGATATTTCTCTTCCAGGGATGCTGTATGGCAAGGTAGTTCGTCCGTCGGCATTCCGGTCCACGTTGAAATCGCTCGATGTTAGCGCGGCTGAGAAAATGGCGGGCGTCATCGTCGTAAATGACGGGAATTTCGTGGGCGTCGCGGCGGTGGACGCCACAACCGCTCTGAAAGCCGCAAAAGCCATTCGGGCCGAGTGGTCTGCCCCATCGCAGACTTCCGAAGCCACGCTTTTCCAAGATGTCCGAAAACCGGCAACTACTGAAAGCGACAACCCCGGAGGACCGCCGGAGTTCAGGTCTGGATCGATCGAGCAGGGATTCTCTTCAGCTGACAAAACTCTTAAGCAGACTTACACGATTTCCTACATCCAGCACGTTCCGCTGGAACCTCGTGCGGCAGTGGCAGAATGGCGGGACGGAAAATTGACGGTATGGACGGGCACGCAACGCCCATTTGCTGTGCGTGACGAACTGGCAGAAGCTTTTCGAATTCCCAAAGACAAAGTTCGAGTCCTGATGCCGGATACCGGAGCGGCTTATGGCGGCAAGCATACCGGCGAGGCAGCGATCGAGGCTGCGCGGTTGGCCAAAGCTGCCGGAAAACCGGTCAAGCTGGTGTGGACACGTGAAGAAGAGTTCACGTGGGCGTACTTCCGGCCCGCCGGAGTAATTGACGTGAAAAGCGGCGTGCGCAAGGACGGAACCATTGTTGCGTGGGAGTTCCACAATTACAATTCCGGTCCCGCCGGACTGCGCTCCGTTTACGCGATTGCCAATCAGCACATTGAGTTTCATCCCACTGATCCGCCGTTGCGGCAAGGTTCGTATCGAGGATTGGCCGCGCCAGCGAATCATTTTGCGCGGGAAGTGCACATGGATGAGCTGGCCGAGCTTGTGAGCCTCGAGCCGTTTGAATTTCGCATGAGGAATTTAGCTGATCCGCGGGCGCGCGCGGTCCTGCAAGCGGCTGCGAAAACATTTGGTTGGGGAGGACAGAAAAACTCTCCGACGCGCGGCTTCGGCATCGCGCTCGGCTTTGAGAAGGGCAGTTATGTCGCCACATGCGCCGAAGTGGAAATTAAAGACCGCGAGGTTGGCGTGACGCGTGTGGCAGAGGCATTTGAGTGCGGGGCTGTCGTGAATCCGGACGGGTTGCGAAACCAGATCAGCGGTGCAATCATGATGGGCCTGGGCGGGGCGCTGTTTGAGGCCATTCACTTCGATAACGGCAAAATCCTGAATCCGCACCTAGCCGAGTACCGCGTGCCCCGCTTCAGCGACATGCCACAGATCGAGGTGACCATACTGGACCGCAAGGATCTGGCTCCTGCTGGTGCTGGCGAAACCCCAATCATGGCGCTGGCACCTGCGATCAGCAACGCTATTTTCGGCGCGACCGGGATGCGCCCGCGTTCGCTGCCGATGGTGGCGGAAGGTCTGCCCGGACCAAAAACTGCGGCGTAGGAAGTTTTGTGGCGGATACCGAACCTACTTCAACCCTTTGACCACGTAGGCTTCGGAGAGAACTTGATCGTAGACGTATGCGTAAGCACGATCGTCCGGGGAGAATTCCAGACCGCCGATGGCGGCAATGCCAACTTTAAGGTCACCACCAAATGATTTCCAGAAATCCATCTTTCCAGTGCCGACGCTTACGCTGTAGATCTTGACCGCTCCGGCATTTCGCTGGTTCATTGCCACATAGACGGAAGCGCCATCCGGCGACCAACCGGTTGGGTAATAGGTTGAATCGAGTCCGGGAATTGGTTTCAGCCCGCTGCCGTCCAGAGGCCAGACACCCCACTTTCCGTCCGGCCCGATGACTACCGTATTGCGGCCGTCAGGGGACAGTACCACACCGGATGTTCCTTCAGGCGTGATGGGTTTGGCGTTGCCAGTGTTCAGGTCGATGAGATAGTCCCGCGCTCCATGCCCTGGCTCAATTCCGCTGGCCAGCAACTGTTTGCCATCGGGAAGATAGCGAACTTCACCATAGCTGACAGTGTCGTGAGTTAGCTGCCTTGCCTCTCCGGCACCGGTCGGGACCAGGCTAAGTGGGCCAGTCTTGGTGGGAATGGTGACCACCCACTTGCCATCGGGCGAAATTGCCCTGCCTACTCCGCTTCCGATCTGCACCGGCGGCGAGCCATCGATGTCGCGGAGAAAAACGGTATAGTTCGGTCCGCCGCCATCGGCTTCTTCCTCAAACAGGACTTTTTTGCCGTCCCGGCTTATATCTCGCAGGTCCGACCACCCCAGCCAACCGAGTTCTTTCTCTTCCTTCCCGTCGGGAGCCATGCCGCGAATGCCCAGCCGGGCCTGATGCCTGACCATCAAGGCGACGGCCCCGCGAATATCCTGTATCCACATTCCGCCGGGTACATTTGCAATGGTGCGGAGCTTGCCGCCTAACGTAACCCCGCGCAGATTGTTTGCACTACCCGTATTCGAGGCGGAGAACCAAACCTCATCTCCGCTGGACGACCATAAGATGCCCTCGATGGACGACCAACCGGATGAGAGCTTCTTTTCCTGGCCACCTGGGGCGATTACCGCAATTGAACCTTGATCATCTCCGCCAGGGTTTTCGTGGTCGGAAAACGCGACCAATTTGCCATCGGGCGAGATCTTGGGATGACTGATCCAATTTATGCTGTCGAACAATACATGCCCGGCTGGATACTCCAGGCGCCAATGGCTGGTTTCAGGCATGAAGCGTACTACCGCCATACTCTCGCCGTTTGCAGTCCAATCCGCGTCCTGAACGTTGTCCAAAACCTCTCGCGGCGTGCCTCCGCTCAATGGCACACGAGCCAGCGTGCCGAATCGGGCGTAGCCGCCGACGTATTTTGTGTTCAGGCGTATCGCGAGTTCACCGTTTTTCGAGATAGAGAGTAACTCGGCATTCTTGACTCCCAGTTCGCGCGACCCGGTGTCATCGATACGTGCCATGTAGAGCTGCTGATCACCGCCCTCCCACGACGCGTCATAAACAATGCTGCCGTCGGGCGTGAAACGTGCATTACCGATTGAACCGGTACGGAATGTGAGCTGTTTGTACTCGGGTGGCGGCGCCGCACCGCTACCTCGCCCAAGCCACCAGCCGACAGCGAGCATCGCCACTGCCACGACAATCGCAGTACCCCAGCGCAGCCAGGTGCGGGAAATCCCAGACCCGACTTCGGTAATGGCCTGCGCGCCTGATTTGACCGAGGAAAGATCGGTCAGGGCTTCCAGGTCGAAACCCAGATCGCCGGCAGAGTGAAAACGTTGCGATGGATTCTTCTCCAGGCAGTGCCTTACGATCCGCTCCAAGCCTGCAGGCACATTGCGGGCGGTCTCGGAAAGTTCTGGCGTTTCTTCCTTAAGAATGGCGCTCATCGTGTCGGCGGCGGTCTCACGGTGAAACGCGCGTTTGCCAGAAATCATCTCGTAGAGAATTGCGCCGAACGAAAATATGTCGGAGCGGGCATCAGCGGCTTTTCCCCGAACCTGTTCGGGTGACATATAGCCGACTGTACCCATGACTACGCCTGGTTCAGTAGCTGCCTGGACGGTGGGTGCATCGCCGCTTTCCCGCGTTGCCTCAGGCCGGGTCAGCTTGGCCAAGCCAAAATCAAGAATTTTTATGCGGCCGTCATTGGTGATAAACAGGTTTTCCGGCTTCAAGTCGCGATGCACGATGCCCTTCTCGTGCGCCGCGGATAGTCCGCGCGCGACCTGCAGTGCGTAGTCAATAGCCTTTCGCAGGGGAAGCGCGCCACGCTTCAGACAATCTCTTAGCGTTTCACCTTCCAGCAACTCCGAGACTACATATGGTGCGCCGTGGTTATCGCCAATATCGAAGATCGACAGGATGTTGGGGTGGTTCAGGGCCGCAGCAGAGCGCGCTTCCTGAGCGAACCGCTGGAGTCGATCACGATCATCCGAGTACGAAGCCGGCAAGACTTTGATTGCCACCGTGCGATCCAGACGGGAATCGTGAGCGCGGTAGACTTCGCCCATTCCACCCGCGCCGAGCAACGACTGTATCTCGTAGGGACCGATCCGAGTGCCGGGATTGAGAGCCATGGAACCGGGAGATTATAGCCGAACGAGGGTAGGTGGAGGTTGGTTTGCCTATCGTAGTCGCGGGTTTAAAGGCGCAATTCCGCGCGGACCGTGCCGTCTTCCAGGTCGCTTTGGAATTCGAAACCCAGCTTCTCACAGATGGTCAACATGTCACGGTTTTCGGAGAGGATCATCGAGATGACGCGCTCCAGTTTCTCGTCACGGGCCACATCAATCAAGCGACGATATAGCTCTGTGCCGAGTCCGAGGTGTTGATGACGATCATCCACCAGGACCGCAAGCTCAGCTTCATTCCGTCCCCGCAACTTGCTGAGGCGGCCGATGGCGATGATTTCAGGTGTGCCGTCTTTCCTCTTGCTCTCGGCAACTAATGCCATTTCACGGTCGTAGTCGATAAAGCAGATTCGGGTCAGGCGCTCGTGGGCCGTACGATGGCTTAGTTTCAGAGGCTGGAAGTAGCGCAGATAGACGCTTCGTTCAGAAAGCGCCTCGTGCAGGCGGATCAGCAAAGGTTCGTCTTCGGGACGGATCGGGCGAATGGTCACGGCTTCGCCGTTTTTCATGGTCCAGGGTTTGACATATTGCGAGGGATAAGGACGGATCGCCAAGCGCGGCAATTCGTCGGCGTGAACATTCGGCCCGTGCACGACCACACGTGCGTCCAGCGCCAAGAGCCGCTCGGGGGAGGCCAGCAGGGGATTGATATCGATTTCCTTGATCCATGGCTGCTCCACGACTAATTGGCTGAAACGAACGAGTAACTCGTCTAAAGCAGCTAGATCGATTGCTTTTCTGCCGCGCACTCCTTGCAGCGCCTCGAAGACTTTCGTTTGTTCGAGCATGCGGCGGGCGAGAGTCGTATTCAGCGGCGGCAAAGCCAAAGCGCGATCTTTGAAAACCTCAACTAGCTGTCCGCCCGCTCCGAACAACAATACCGGGCCAAACTGTGGGTCAATACTGCTGCCCAGAATCACTTCGTATCCATCGAGCTTGACCATGGGCTGTACCGTCACGCCCAGGAAATGCCCGGCACCAGCCTTATCGCGCACCGAGTCTCTGATTTGGCGAAATCCAGCTCGAACCGCGTCTGCGTCATTCAGATTGAGTTGCACCCCACCGACGTCCGTCTTATGTGTGATTGTCTCGGAAAACAACTTCAAGACCACGGGGTAGCCAATCGTCTGAGCATGCTCAACAGCTTCGTCCTCATTGGTGGCAATGACGGTTTCGACGATTGGGATTCCGTAAGATGCCAGTACCTGTTTTGACTCGACTTCGGTGAGAATCGTGCGTCCGGCATGCCTGGCGCAGCGAATGATGTGTTCGGCGCGGGCACGATCGGTTCCCGCCTCAGAACCTGCGCGCAACACGGGCGTTTCGTATAAGCCACGCAGGTTGTAACTGTAGCGCCACATGTAACAGAAAATTTTGGCCGCGGTATCAGGAAAAGGGTAGGTGGGAATGCCTGCGCCGTGGAGGATGTCTATGCCCGCGGCCATTTCGGGTCCTCCCATCCAGCTGGCAATTACCGGCTTGCCGGTGCTTTGCGCATAGTTCTTGAGGCGCTCGGCCGTTTGGGTTGGCTCCGACATTCCCTGGGGGCAAAGGACCGTAAGGATGCCATCCACATTCGCGTCGTTCACAACGATGTCGACCACCTTTGCATACTTGTCGGGCAGAGCGTCGCCCAGGATGTCAACCGGGTTGTTGTGGCTCCAATGAGGCGGCAGAAGCTCGTTGAGCAGGCGCATTGATTTTTCGGACAACTCGGCGAGTTGCCCGCCGTTGGTGATCACGGAATCCGCTGCCAGCACTCCTGGGCCACCGGCATTAGTGACGACAGCCAGGCGAGGGCCACGCGCCCGGGGTTGCTTGGCGAGGACCTCGGCCATATAAAACAGATCGCCGATGGTATTGACGCGCAACACCCCAGAGCGCCGGAAGGCAGCTTCCAGAACCTCATCACTCCCAGTCAGGGAGCCGGTGTGCGATGCAGCCGCGTGAGCCGCCGCCTGCGTCCGTCCGGCTTTAATCACGATGATTGGTTTGCTGAGGGTGACTTCGCGCGCAGCCGAAAGGAACTTGCTCGCATCACCGATCGATTCCATATACATGACGATGCTGTGGCTTCGAGGATCATTGCCCAGGTAATCGATGAGGTCACCCCAACCAACATCCAGCATCGATCCCACAGAAACAAATGCGCTGAACCCCACCATCTCCTTCTGGCACCAGTCCAGCACTGCAGTGCATAAGGCGCCGCTCTGGCTGATAAATGCCACATTGCCGGGCCGCGCCATGTGGGGAGCGAAAGTTGCATTCAAGCCGCTGATTGGATTCATGATGCCGAGGCAATTTGGGCCCAGGAGACGAATTCCAGTGCCTCGCAGGCGTTCCAGAATCTGGCGTTCCAGTTCTTCTCCCTCTGGACCACGCTCTTTGAATCCAGCGGAAATCACGATGACGGCCCGCACACCGGCTTCAACACATTCCGAGACAATTCCGGGAACCATAGCGGCAGGCGTGACGATTACGGCCAGGTCCACCCGCTCAGGAATCGACGCGATGTGCGGGTAGGCTTTGATCCCCAGGACGCTCGCATGCTTGTCGCTGACGGGGTAGACTGTTCCGCCAAATGGGCTGCTGACAAGGCTCCAAACCACAGCACGCCCGATGCCACCCTGGCGTTCGCTGGCTCCGATTACAGCCACGCTGCGGGGAGCAAACATGGCATTCAGAGGATGGTCCTCGGAGCGGAAAACGTCGTGCGCGCGGTCCTGGACCGGTTTTTTTTCGACCCTGCCTGCCGGCTTTGTAGCAGCCATCCGTGTCAGTTTACGGCAGGAACCACTTCCCGTCTGCGATGAAGATCACAGACGCAATAGGAAGGATTTGGGGAAGTTATGGCGGAAGGGGAATATGGCCGATATTGGCCGTTCAATTTAGAGCACTTTCTGGGTTTGCATCGTCGAGATTTCGTAGTAACATTCGTGAACACAAGCCTGCCTTTTGGCAGTGTGGGGTTTTGCGTGACGGCTTTCCCGTCACATTTCCGAATCGGAGGACTTCATGGACGATCGGGCCCTGGGTGATTCCTCGACAGCGACGGCCAATTCTCAGCCTACGCAACTTTCGCAAAGCTGCCGAGGCGTCTGGGTTTTAACCGCGTATGGCATTTCTGGATTGGTGCTGTTTGGCGTGCTGGTTTACTACTTTTCAACTTACGTGACCCATTAGGAGTATTCGGGCGGCGGCGTTCTTGTGCGATAGGTTAGCTGGCCGCGCTGTGTTCGGAGGAAACAGTCCCAGCGTGGGTGTGCGTCGCGTCTGACTCGGTGCGCGCCAGGTCGAGATCGCGGTGTAGAAGGTCAAGGATCACCATCGGCAGCTCTCTTCCCCATTCATCCAACTCCTCTTCGCTCCAATTGCCATTTAAGCGAATGGAGTCGGACAGGTCTTCGGGAAAAGCCAGACGGTACTCGCCTTCGCGTTCGAGGATGTCTCCGATTTCGCGTCCAGTAGCCAGGTCAAAGACGCGGCGACGCGAACGTCCCTGGTCATTGATAAAGGCCAGTAAAACTTCGCCATGCTCCTCAAAATTGGACCGATAATACCAGGCCTGGCTCGCCTCGAATTTGGGATGAGGCCGACGGCGCTTTGGGGCGGCGACGGTTTCCACAGGTTTGTCGTGGGTGGGATCGTGGTAAAGGATCCGCTGGCAGGAATCGCAGAACACCACGTCTGTTCCTGCCCGAACTTCGTTGTAGGTTTGAGGACGAAGCATTACCTGGCAAGCAAGACACTTGTGATCCTGCACCTCGGAAATACCCGTGCCCCGGTGCTTGGACACGCGATCATAGTGCCGGAGGAGATCAGCACCGACGCCGGAGCGCAGGGTATCTCGCGTGGCGGTCCACTCGGCTAACTGCTTTTCGTCTTCGGCCGTCAGCCGGCGAGCTTCGGTTTTTTCCTTTTCAATCTCTGCGGTCTCTTCTTTGAGTTCACGCTCAGCCGCCTTGACATCTTTTTCCCGTGCTTCCGCGTTGACCATTAGTTCGAGGATCTTGTCCTCGTTGATGCGGATGTCCTGCTCGGCAAACTGGATCTCGTGCAGCAACGCTTTATATTGCTCGTTAGTCTTCACTTCGAGCGACTGATCGCGGTATTTGGAGATTCTCTGCTGCAGGTCCTGGATCGCGGTTTCGTATTTGCGGCGGGCTGCTTCATCACCTTTGATGGCAGCTTTTGCCTTCTCCAGCGCGGTCTTCGTCCCGGCCAGCTTGGCCTCAATCGCCGTTACCCGCTTTGGTAAGGCAGCAATTTCCTCTTTGAGGCGAAGGATTTCCCGATCGACCTTCTGCAATTCGATGAGGTTCTGGACGTCTGGGAGCATCGGAGCAGGAACTAAACCAATTTTAGCATGTCGACAGCGGCCTAGAGCGGCCATGCGAGCGTATCCAACTTCCAAAGAGCGCCAAAATGGGGGCAACCCGGACGATCTCGCTGGTTCCAGTTATGGACTTTTGGCTAGGCCTCGCCTACCTGGGTACCGTGTTGAAAATGGTATTGCAGGATTTTTGCCGCCAGAGCGGGGCTCATGGCGGGAGTTTCGGCGGCGACGGTACGCACGACCTCGCCTCGGCACAGCACTTCGGTGGACGCCAAGCCCGCGATCTCCGCCGGCAAGACCAGATTGATCTCAAGCTGAGCGCTCGGAGCGATTGGTTCTTCCGCACGGAACAAGAGGCCGGAGCGGCTGATGTTCTCCGTAGTTCCCAGTCTCCAGTCCTGCTGCCCAAGCTGACGGTATCGCAAGGGCAAGTTGAGCTTGAATCGTTGTGCGCGAAAGGGCGCTGGGTTTCGTCTTGCTGAGGATAATTCGGTTGAAGCTGCCGACATGACGGCCTCCTGAGCAACTGGTGTGTCAAGCGCCTGTCGTACTCTGGCCCGGAGTGCGGGTAGGGTAAAAGGCTTTTGCAAAAGGTTGATTCCCGGTTCGAGCGTGCCATTGTGGCCGATAGCGTTTTCGGTGTAGCCGGACATGTACAGTACCCGAGTTTCCGAACGAGCTGCGGTGATCCGCTGGGCCAACTCGCGGCCGTTCATCCCCGGCATGATCACGTCGGTGAGGAGCAAGTGAATGGGACCGGAATGGGCGCTTGAAATTTGCAGTGCAACGTTGGGATCGGCGGCCTCAAACACGGTATACCCCTGCGCTTGCAGGAATTGCTGAGTGAGTTCGCGGACTGTGCTCTCGTCTTCTACGAGGAGGATGGTTTCCTGGCCGTGCGCGGCTTGGGACAGCAGCACAGGCGGTTGCGGAGCTATAGCTTCTCCCGCGGCACTTACGCGAGGGAGATAGACCTTGAAGGTTGTTCCTTTATTGAGCTCGCTGTAAACCCAGATGTAGCCGCCGCTTTGCTTGACGATGCCGTAGACCGTGGAGAGCCCCAATCCTGTCCCTCTTTTGCCTTTAGTCGTAAAAAACGGCTCAAAGATATGCGTTTGGGTGTCGGGATCCATGCCAACGCCGGTATCGCTGACCGCGATCATGACGTACTCGCCGGGTTCTACTCCGGCATGGGTGCGGGTGTAGCTTTCGTCCAGCCGCACATTGGCGGTTTCGATGACAAGATTTCCGCCATTTGGCATGGCATCGCGGGCGTTGACCGCCAGGTTCATGATCACCTGCTCGATCTGGCCGGGATCGGCTTTTACCAGTCCAAGCTCGCTTCCCGGAATCATGACCAGATCGATGTCTTCGCCAATGAGTCGAGTGAGCAGTTTCAGGTTTTCAGTTACCACCCCGTTGAGATCGAGCAGCTTAGGCGCGAGCATCTGCTTGCGGCTGAATGCTAGGAGCTGAACGGTCAGCGAGGTAGCGCGCTTTGCAGCTTTGGCGATCTCCTGAGCTGGACCGCGCACGGCCGGGTCCGGGCCTATGCGTTCCAGCAGGAATTCGCAGTAGCCGGAGATGACCATCAGAAGATTGTTGAAGTCATGAGCGATGCCGCCAGCCAGACGACCAACGGCTTCCATCTTCTGAGCCTGCCGGAGTTGCTGTTCGAGGACACGGTGCTCGGTTATGTCTTCGGCGAATAGCTCAAAGAAGGTTGTATTTTTCTCGTCGTGAATAGTGCGTCCGGAGAGGCGCGCGAAGATCGTGCTACCGTCTTTGCGAAGCCATTCGGCAATGAGCCCGGTGAAGCGCTGGGAGGACCGAAAATAATCGGCCGCTGTGAACCACTGTTGGGACTCAGCATAGAGCGTAGGCAGGCTGCGGCCCACGAGTTCGGAGGCCGAGGTGTAGCCCAACATCGAGACCAGTGCGGGATTTGCGCTGAGTAGCTGTCCGGCGGCGTCGCAGCGGCAGATTCCGTAGGGAGCATTGGTCACGAGTGAACGAAAATTGACTTCCGACCGCCGTAACCCCTCCTGCGCGGAGCGGAGCGCGGCGTTGAACCAGCAGATCAACAGCGCAACGAAAACGAAAAGAGTGAGATGTATGATGGCTTTGCGGTACTCGGCCGGCGAGTGTCCTTCGGCGAGAGAAAAATAGCTGCTGACGGTCAAAGCGAATGAGGTTGCGACCAGTCCTGGCTTCCAGCCGCCATACCAGGCGCTGACCATGATCGCGACCGCGAAGACCAGTAAACGGCTTTCCACCAGATCGGAAAGCATCAGCGCGGGAATTAACGCGAGAATGACGCTGAGCACAGCGACGCCGTATCGGAGAACCGGTGCCCGAGACGGAGAAATGTGTCGTGTGCGGAAAAGGGGGAGCCGCATACAAATTCAATTTATTTCCCGCAAGCGCACCCCGCGAGTTACAGGAGTACATGCGGGAACCGCTAAGTGGGCGCTGGCCAGAAGGACAAGCCCATCAGGACGATGGCGTGCGCTGAATGTACAACAACGGAGTATGTGAATTGTCGCGCCGGGGAGTTTTTCTGTATTCCGAACCAATACTGGTAACGAAGGTGCGGTTGGAATTAGGATTACGTTCCAAATCCTATGAATATCGGCTTGTTTGGCGGGACGTTTGATCCGATTCACCTCGGACATACAGCCTTGGCACGGGCAGCAAGGGAGCGGTACGAACTGGGACGGATCTATTTCGTTCCTGCCAACGTTCCACCGCACAAGCAGACCCAGCGGACCGCGTACGCGCACCGTTACGCCATGGTGGTGCTGGCGACAATGGGCGAGAAGGCTTTCTTACCTTCTTTGCTTGAAGGACCCGAGACGGTGCTACCCGAAGTAAGGGCAAGGAAGGGTGAGGGTAGCCGCGGTGTTCCACGGGCCAATTACACAATCGATACGGTGCGGCGGCTGCAACCAGTGTTAAAGAGGGCGGACCGATTATTTTTCTTGATCGGTATCGACGCCTTTCGTGATATTGCCAAATGGCATGAAGCGGAAGCATTGCTGCGCGCCTGCGAGTTCATCGTTGCGAGCCGCCCCGGATATTCCTTAGCTGACATTGCGAATGCCTTGCCGCAGTCACTGCGCCCCAAAGCCGAGGTGACCAAGCCTTTTTCCAAGCAACCGGCAAAGGGAGATTTGGTGCTGCCCGGGGCAACAATTCACCTGTTGGAAAATGTGCAGCAGAACATATCAGCAACCGCGATTCGTGAAGCCGTGGCCCATAAACGCGCGTTGACCAAGTATGTGGACGCCAGCGTCGCTGAGTACATCAAGAAGATGGGGTTGTACACTCACTAACCGCGGATCATGGCCTGACTTGGTCATCGTTACCTCGATTAGAATGGAGCACGAATGTCCGGAAGGCTGCGGACCAGGACTGCATGAAGAAAAATGATGTGAAGCGACAGGTAGCAGAGGCGATCAATGCCTGCCAGGAAAAAAAGGCGGAGGAAATCACAATACTCGAGCTGGAGAAAGGATCGGGGGCATTTACTGACTACTTTGTTGTGTGCAGCGGAACCAACCCACGACAGATCCAGGCGATTTCCGACGAAGTGGAAGAACGGTTGAAGAAATCAGGCATGCGGCCGACGCATGTCGAAGGTTACAAGCAGGCGGACTGGGTGCTGCTCGACTACGTGGATTTCGTAGTGCATATTTTTTCAGAGAAATCGCGCAGATTTTACGATCTGGAGCGGCTCTGGAAGTCTGCCAAGAGGCTGGAATCATCAGATCTGACGGGCGCTAAAACTCGGCGGGCTACTCGGCGAAGCGCACCGCGAAAACGGGCCTAATTCAGCAATTATGAGTGCAAGTGAAAGATCTTCACCGCAGTGGGGATCGTCCTACCGTCTCATTGCCTCCGAAAGATGGAAGGCGAAGTCAGCGGCCATGGGCCGCGACGTCACCAACACGCTTGTCGACTATGCTCAACCGCAAACCGGCATGACGGTTTTGGATCTGGCTAGCGGCACAGGAGAGCCTGCGATTACGATCGCGTCGCGAGTTGGACGCGAGGGGCATGTCACCGCTTTAGATCTGAGTTCAGAGCTACTGGAGATTGCCACCGGTCGAGCCCGCGACCGAGGACTTACCAATGTTTCGACTCAGCAGGCCGACGCCCACCAGTTGCCTTTCCCGGAAGAAAAGTTTGATCTGGTGACAAGCCGATTTGGGGTAATGTTTTTCGAAGAGGTGGTTGGGGCGCTTCGTGAGGTCTATCGTGTGCTCAAGCCCGGAGGCCGGGCTTGCTTTCTGGCTTGGGGGCCATTCGAACAACCTTATTGGCAGAGCACCATGGGCATTGTTGCGAGGCATGTGGGAGGTCCAGCATTGAATCCCGGTGGGCCGGATCCATTCAAATTCTCCAAGCCGGGAAGTCTCTCCTCGGTCCTGAGGGATGCCGGGTTCGAGCAGATTGACGAGCAAACGAAGAAGGTTCGGTGGAGTTGGCCGGGTACAGCTGAGGAGGTGTGGGAGCAGGCGCGCGCCGTGTCTACGCCCTTCCTCCAGCTTCTGGAGCGTGTGCCGGCGGGGAAATGGGACGAAATAAATGCTGAGGTTCATCAGGCTGTGAACCGTTATCGCGAAGGAGACACGATTAATTTCGGCGCCGTGGTTGTGCTCGCATCGGGAACAAAAAAGTAGATTCAACGTGCGGGGCTTTGAGCGGAGACGTAAAGCTTGCGCACGAGCAAGTCCTTAATGGTTTCATTCGACGATGAAATTCAAAGTCGCATGGATCGGCAAAACGAAAGAACCGGCCATCCGGATGCTGACAGATGAATATCTGAAGCGACTTGGGCGGTTCTCCGATGTGGAAGCGGTTACGCTCAAGGACGAATCTGCTCTCCTGAAACTCTGCTCGCGTGATGCACGTGGGCGGTACACGCTAGTACTACTCGATGCCCGCGGAAAACAACTTACATCGGAGGAATTCGCAAGCTGGCTCCGTGGGCACTTGGAGGGTTCCTCGTCGCCACTATTGTTTGCAGTGGGCCCGGCGGATGGCCTCAGCGACGAGGCTCGGCATACTGCGACATTCCTTGTGTCACTCGGCAAGATGACAATTGCTCATGAGCTGGCTCGAGTCGTGTTGCTTGAGCAACTTTACCGCGCGTTCACGATCATGAAAGGGCATCCCTACCATTCGGGGCATTAAGCCAGAAACAGGTAAAATCAAGGCCGGCCAACATGTCAGATGTGCGTCGTGGTTTGATCATCGTGAATACTGGGCCGGGGAAGGGCAAGACCACGGCCGCAATGGGCACGGCATTACGAGCTGTGGGGCAAGGCATGCGTGTGCTGATGTTACAGTTTCTGAAAGGGTCCTGGCATTACGGGGAACTCGATGCGGTTCAGGCCTTCGGCGACAGATTCGTGATGAAACAGATGGGTCGGGGATTTGTGAAAGTTGGAGCCGAAAAACCTGACGCAGAAGATGTTCGTCTGGTCGAGCAGGCGTGGGCCGAGGCCGAACAAGCCATCCAATCTGGAAGTTGGGATTTGGTGATTTTGGACGAGATCAACTACGCCATCAGCTACGGCATGTTGGATCCGGCTAAGGTGGTGAATACGCTGCAGAAGAAGCCGGAGATGGTGCACCTGATCTTGACGGGACGGAATGCGCATCCGACAATCGTTGAATTGGCTGATACAGTGACGGAAATGCGGCAGGTGAAGCACGCCTATGAGAAGGGCGTGATGGCGCAGAGGGGAATCGAATACTAGTAGCGAGTAGGGGGGTGTTAACTAGCTACTAGCTGCTGACTACCAACTACCATCATATGACTTGGTTCAAGCGACAATCCGGAGAACTGGACACCTCTGGCGAGAAGAAGGTACGCACCGAGGGGCTGTGGGTCAAGTGCGACGAATGCCGGCAAATCATTTGGAAAAAAGATCTGGAAGACAACCTTAACGTTTGTCCAAAGTGCGGGCGGCATTTCCGGATCGACGCGCGAACGCGGCTGGCGCTGTTGCTGGACGAGGGCCAATACGAGACGTTTGACAGCAATCTCGCCTCGACCGACCCGCTTGGATTCGTGGATCTGAAGTCCTACGCTTCCCGCCTGGAACAGGCTAAAGCTGAAACCGGCCTGACGGATGCAGTGATAAACGCCCGCGGCAAGCTGAACGGCAGACCGGTGATTGTGAGCGCTATGGAGTATGCGTTCATCGGCGGAAGTATGGGAGCGGTGGTAGGAGAGGCGATTACGCGTGCGATTGAGCAATCGATTCAGACCAAAGCCCCTCTGATTATCGTCTCGGCATCTGGCGGGGCCCGCATGATGGAAGGGGTGGTGAGCCTCATGCAGTTGGCCAAAATTTCAGCGGCACTCGCCCGCCTGGACGAGACAAGGGTACCCTACGTGTCAGTTCTTACGGATCCGACGACCGGAGGTGTGACCGCCTCCTTCGCGACGCTCGGTGACTTGAATATCGCTGAACCCGGTGCTTTGATCGGATTTGCCGGCCCTCGGGTGATCGAGCAGACGATTCGGCAGAAGCTGCCGCAAGGCTTTCAACGGAGTGAGTTCCTCCTGCAACATGGCATGCTGGATGCCGTGGTTCCGCGCAAAGAGATGAAACCGTATATTGCACGCGCCTTGGATTTCATGACTCCAGCGGCTGCCTGAAGAAGCTGTCGAAGATTTGCGCAAGCCGTGACAGCTTCCCTTTGTGGACACAGGCCGGTATCCAACTTGGGGTATTGAGCGCTTCAGGGCTGCTTTGGCAAATCCAGCGCGGGATTGCGCGCAAAAAAATTGACTGGGCGCAGCTCAAACTGGTGCCAGATTGTCGGCATGACCGGCCAATCTTCCGAATGCGGCACGTGGTGGAAGCCCATCGTGTACCACAGCACAATGTCCGTGTTTTCGATCTCGCGATTCCCTTTTGTCCAGGTCGGCAATCCGTCACCGCCCTTGCTTTGCATGGGATAATCACCCGCCGCGTAGCGTTCCTTTTCGTTATAAGGCGTCACCCACACTTGATAATCGGTAAAACCCGCGCGCTGCTGAGGATAATCTTCTGGCACCAACAAGGAAACGGCGTTGTCCTCCGGCATCAGTTCATAGCTCACCGGATATCCCAGGGGGCTCTTCACGTTAGGATTGACCACGCGCCAAATTTCCGGCTGTTCCATGCTCATTCGCAGTTTTGCCTGCTGTTCCGTCTTGGCTACTTCCGGTTCGGCCGTCCACAAGCTTTTGCGTGGCGAACTTGCCGGCAACCGCTTCACGCTCAGCCGGTCCCGCACAAAACTGTTCGCTGTTCCGTCCACATCGAAATCCAGCCGGTAAGAAAAGTAGTGATCGTGGTCTACGCCGACGGTATTCTCCGCGATAAATCGCCCGTAAGTGTCCTCCTTCAGCGCAGCAGAATCGGCGGCCGTATGGCCCTTCACTCCTTTCACCTCATCCAGGCCGGTGGCGCCTGCGCGCACGCAAATCGTCCCATCCTGCCGGAACACCCAGTCAAATGCATAATCGTAGTTCCCAAACGTGCCGATCGTGCGCAGCACCAGATCGCGCGCTCTCCTGCTCTCCACTACCTTGCCGTCGTGTCGCCAAGCGATGTCCCCTGCAGACTGTTCGAAGAGGCAGGCCGCCCTCGGTTTCAACTGGGGAATTCCCTTGTGGTCGGCGTAGACCTGGTCAAAATAAACCGCATTCTCCGGACAATCTGCTCCTGGCTCGAGCGAACTTGAGAATCCGTCGGCAAACTCCCCGGCGTCGAAGAATGTCCTGGCATACCAAGCTACGTCCGGATCCATGTACGGCACAAACATTTCCGACAGTGAGCCCTCATAAAGAATTGATCGGAGCTTGTCCCCGTCGAGATATCGAACATTGCTCACGACCAATCCCACTCGCCGGTCAATCCGAAAATGGAAATTCCACTTTTGCCAGCTCACCGTCTGGCCATCTAAGCGAAAGCTCGGCCCCATCGGTTGCTGCACCGAAATCGCGGTTGGAATCTCGCGCAACGCCCCCACCGATCCGACATCGAAATTTGCCGGTGCTTGCGGCACGGGCACGACTCCGGTATCGATCACCCGCAATACTTTTTTCTCGTTCACATCCCACATGATCGTAATGCCTTCGATCGGCCGTCCCCAGCCCTCCCAGGCGCCGTGTATGTCGGCGCAGTGCACGCGCATGAGTCGCCGTCCTTGCTCCTCGGGCGTAGCGAAATAGCCTGCACCATAGCCGTCGCAGTGCACCGTAAGATAGTCGGTGATGCCCCTGCGTTTCATAACCGCCTGCCAGTCGGCATTTGCTTTGACGGCTTCATCAATCCCGGCTTCTTCTATTTCGCTTTCGGCAAGGTTGGGCTGCACTCCCGGGATCTCCGTCCAGGAAACCACTCTCTTGCCGCTGACGTCGACAACCGCTTCAAACGTTTGCGGCCCTTGTTTGACGACCACTAACGCTTCTCGCCGCATAGCCTGTCCCTGCTTCCACGCCAGCACTTCCTCTTTCGGCGGCTCTTTCAACTGGATGAGCGGGAAGCGCGTGTTTGCGTCCACTTTGCCTGAGCCTTTCAGCGTGTCATAAACGGTCCAGTGCTCCGGCGCGGTCAACCCGTCCATCGGATGTTTAGCGCTTTGCGCACTCGCTGAACGCACCATCACCGCAAGCAGGGCGAACAACATCAGACTGCCGAGGATCACCACGTTGCGAGCGCAATCGCGGTAGGCAGAATTGAAGCGCAAGCGCCGGAATGCTTCCAACCTGGAGACACAGTGACGAATGCTGCTCATGGTGCGTTACCTCCCTTTAGGTGTAAAGCAAGGGCCTTGATCACCACCGTGCAATGAAGGCGAGTATCCGGTCCGGATAGCCTCGTTCATCCCGCCATCGCCATGCCGGCGGAACGATTTTCTACCGGCCAAATTTCCTCTCGATAAACGCCGTTCGGGTCGCGCCATTATAGCCCTACGTGCACGTTCTGCGGACGCGGCACTCCTAACCCGAGTATCGGGCAATTCAGAAGTGCGTGGGAATGCCCCCTCACTCTTGAGAACAGGCGTTTGCGCTGGTGTGAGTCATTTCTTCGCTCTACGCAACGGGAAAAGAGTCTGGCCCGACAGCGGCAACCCCGTACGACAGCGGTGGGCAGGTGTACTGTTGTCTGTCACGCTTAAGCTGCTGTTTTCCCTTCTAGATGCCCGCGTTTTACCGACTACCTGCCATATCTAGCCAAACAAGCCGAAACTGATAAGCTAAAAGCTGATATTTGCAAGCTCATGGCCGAAAGCTCATACCAAGTGGCAATCGCACGGATGTACGCCCTGGGCCACGAGTTGGCCCACGCACCCGAGCGTAAATTCGACCTGGCGCATATGCGAGTGCTGCTGGCAGCGCTGAACAATCCCGAAAAGCGCTTTCCCGCGGTACTGATTGCCGGAACCAATGGCAAGGGATCGACGGCTGCAACGCTGGCTTCGATTCTTCGGGCCGCCGGCCTGCGCACCGGTCTGTACACATCACCCCACCTGATGCGGATCAATGAGCGGATTCGCATTAACGGCAAAGAAATCGCCGATCACGATTTCGCGTTGTTGCATGACGTGGTTGACCGGACGGCGGAGCGGCTTGTGGAAGAAGGGGAACTGCCCTGGCATCCGAGCTTTTTTGAGATGCTGACCGCGATCGCGTTCGAGTACTTCGCCCAGAACAAGGTGGATTTCGGTGTTTTGGAGGTCGGGATGGGCGGCAGGCTGGATGCGACCAACGTAGTGGATCCGAGTGTCAGCGTTATCACGGACATTTCGCTGGATCACCAAAAATTCCTCGGCGATACGGTGACCGAGATTGCTCGAGAGAAGGCGGGAATCATCCGGCGCGGCGGAATTGTGGTCACGCTGCCCCAGTTGCCGGAAGCAAACGATGTCCTAGGGAATGTGATCCTTGAAATGGGTGCGAAAGCGGTCAGTGCTGTACCTTATGTACCACCGGTCTCGCCGGGCAGCACACGATACTTCGACCCGAACACCCAGAGTCAACTCTGCCCGTTATCTCGCTATCCGCTGCAGGTGATGGGCAAGCAAATCCTGGTGGAAAGCCCGCTGTTTGGACGGCATCAGTTGCGCAATGTGGCGCTCGCGATCGCTGCGGCTGACGAAGCAGGCAAGCAGGGTTTTGATATCACTCCGGAAGCGATTGAGCGCGGAATTCGCGAGACGCATTGGCCGGGGCGATTTCAGGTTGTGCCTTCGCGGGGCGGAAGCGCCGAATACGTGTTCGATGTTGCTCACAACCCCGCAGGTGTCTGGGCGCTGCGGTCCAGTCTCTCGTTGTGTTATGAGGATCGGCCACTCGCGTTTATTTTCGGCGCTATGCGTGACAAAGCCATTGGCGAAATGGCAGAGATTTTGTTTCCGTTGGCAGAGCAAGTCATCGTCACTCGGGCGGATAATCCGCGTTCGGCCACGGCGGAGGAGATCCGGGAGGCTGCCGTTCGGGTTTCGAGCAACATCACATCGGCTGAGAGTGTTTCTGAGGCGCTCGCTCAGGTGGCTGGCTTGAGCCAGCCTTTCGTGGTGGTGGTTACCGGTTCGATCTACATTGTGGGTGAGGCCATGAGGCAACTGGAGGTAAAAGTTTAAAATTGCCAGAAGTGAATTCATCGGTAGAAGAAGAATCTCGAAGTTCGGCGGCGCTGCCAAACTCAAGTGTTGAGGCTGGCGGTCTTTCCATCCGGGATCAACCTCGAACACAGCCGGCCAAATACGGTTTTTTTAGCCGTCTCCGTTCATACTTCATCTTCGATCCACTCATCTGGTTGTACACCGTGGTTTGTGGAGTAGTTTCAGTTCCGGTTTCATTATTCGGGGACAAAGAGCGAATCCTGCATCAGTTTGCGCGATTCTGGTCACAACTGATCATGAAGACAATTTCCTCGCCGGTGACAGTTAGTGGGCTGGACAAAATCGACATGTCGAAGCCCCACGTTTATGCGGTAAATCATGCCTCCGCATTGGACATTCCGGTGCTTTATGTGTATCTGCCGTTTCAGTTTCGAATCGTTTTCAAAAAAGAGCTACTCTCCTACCCGGTGATCGGATGGCACCTGAAACGTTCGGGCCAGGTGTGCATCAACCAACAGGCGCCCTCACATTCAATTGCCAGCATTCGCTCGGCCTTAAAAAGTCTCAAGGCGGGCATGCCACTGGTAATTTTTCCCGAGGGTGGACGTACGCCCGACGGACGGATCCGTCCTTTCCTTCCCGGGGCGTTTTTTCTGGCGATCAAGGCGCAGGTCGACATCGTGCCGGTGGCGCTGGTGGGGACCTACGAGTTGCTTCCCATGAACACATATCACATCAAATGCCGCCCTCTGGAAATGCGAGTCGGGGGACCGATTTCAACCAGCGGATGTGATTTACATCACATGGAAGACCTGTCGGCAAAAGTGCAAAAGGCGCTGGAAGACTTGTATTATCGGTGAAATTTGCTTTACTCCAATTGACCACTCGCAGGTGTTGTCACCGACACTGACATTTTCTTTCCTCTGGTTCATAATCTCCGCCGGAGGAATTCATGATGCTCCGTTCTCTTACATTGTTCTTGTTGGTGCCTTTTCTAGCCCAAGCACAAGGTTCCGCAAAGCCGACCATCACTGCAGCTGACGAATTCATGAAGCAGGCCGAGGTACGGCTTAACGAACTTACGGTTAAGGCTTCACGAGCTGACTGGGTAAAGCAAAATTTCATTACCGACGATACTGAGGCGCTGTCAGCCGACGGGCAGGACCAGCTCACGGCCGCTACAACCGAACTGGTCGATCAGGCGAAGCGCTTCGATGGATTGCAGATGCCAACCGCGCTGGCACGGAAATTTATGCTGCTCAAGCTCAGCCTAGCCGCTCCCGCGCCTCACGATCCGGTTTTGCGCAAAGAGATGACCGCGATTGCTTCTTCGCTCGACGGTGACTACGGCAAAGGCAAGTACTGCCGCAAACCCGACGATTGCCTCGACATCACGGCAATCGAAAAAATTATGGATACGAGTCGCGATCCGAATGAGCTGAAAGATCTTTGGGTCGGCTGGCACAAGGTGGGCGCTCCTATGCGGCAGCGTTATGCCCGATTCGTCGAGCTCTCGAACCAGGGTGCGCGCGAAATTGGTTTCAAAGACGTCGGCGCGATGTGGCGTGCGGGATATGACATGCCACCCGAGCAGTTTAGCGCTGAATTGGACCGGCTCTGGGAACAGGTGCGCCCGCTGTATCTCTCGCTCTATACATTCGTGCGCGCTCGATTGTCGCAGCATTACGGTCCCGGCGTTGTTCCGCCCGACAAGCCTCTACGAGCTGATCTCTTGGGCAATCCCTGGGCACAGGCATGGGGCAACATTTTTCCGCTGCTTGGTCTGCCAGAAAATAGTCGCGGTTTCGACTTAACCGAGCTGCTGCAAGCCAAGAAACTCGACGCTCAAGGCATGGTGCACTACGGCGAGAATTTTTATAAATCTTTGGGATTTGCACCAGTGCCGCAGACTTTCTGGGAACGGTCTCTGTTCACGAAGCCGCGCGATCGTGACGTGGTTTGCCATGCCAGCGCATGGGACATCGACAACAAAGACGATTTGCGGGTGAAAATGTGCATTCAGATTCGCGACGTAGACTTCGTTACGATTCATCACGAACTGGGACACAACTTTTATCAGCGCGCCTACAACAGCCAGCCGTTTCTTTTCGAGACTGGCGCCAACGACGGTTTCCACGAAGCCATCGGGGACACAATCGCCTTGGCGGTGACGCCCGAATATCTGAAACAAATTGGATTGCTGAATAACGTACCCTCGCCGGAAGCAGATATTCCGCTGCTGTTGAAAACAGCGCTCGACAGAGTCGCGTTCTTGCCGTTCGGGCTTCTGATTGATCAGTGGCGGTGGAAAGTGTTTTCCGGTGAAATCACTCCTGCCGATTACAACAAAGCCTGGTGGGAGCTGCGGCTGAAATATCAGGGAGTGGTGCCTCCGGTTGCGCGGAGTGAAGCGGATTTCGACCCTGGCGCCAAGTATCACGTAGCCAGCAACACGCCCTATATGCGGTATTTCCTGGCGTATATTCTGGAATTTCAGCTCTACCGCGCGATGTGCAAAGAAGCGGGTTACACCGGACCTTTGCATCAGTGCACGTTTTATCAATCAAAGGCAGCCGGTGCGAAATTGAACAAGATGCTTGAGATGGGAGCCAGCAAACCATGGCCTGACGAACTCGAGGTCTTGACCGGACAACGAGAAATGGATGCCAGCGCAATTCTGGATTACTTTGCCCCGTTGAAGAAGTGGCTCGACGAGCAGAATAAGGGGATGAAGGTGGGCTGGTAGATGAGTGAGGCCGGAACGATGAACCTGCAATGCATGGTCGATCTCGCACGGGCGTACAAGGCCGGTCCTCAGATTGCACGGGTGCTAAGCGAGCAGTGGTGCAAACGGGAGCTATACTGTCCGGCTTGCGATTCTGACCACCTAGAGCAGACAAAGGCCAATACGCCAGCAGTCGATTTTGCTTGTCCAAAATGTAAGCAGTTATTCCAATTAAAGAGTCGGCGAGGCTGGAATCCGAGAAAAATTCCCGACGCCGGATACGACGCCATGTTGCGTGCCATAGGCGCCGATAAGACTCCAAATCTGCTCGTTCTTCAATACTCCAGCACTTGGCTGGTCGAGAACCTCTTATTGATTCCCCGTGTCTTCTTCACGAAGAGCGTCATCGAGAAGCGCAGCCCCTTGGGCCCGAACGCAGAGCGTGCCGGTTGGGTCGGGTGCAACATACTGTTGGCCCAGATACCTAGCGACGGGAAGGTCGCTGTTGTTGCCGACGGGGTTGCTATACCAGAGCTGCGTGTGCGCGAGGAATTTTCGCGGGTCCGTAAGCTGGCTGAAGTTCCGCCCTCAATGAGGGGCTGGACTGTCGACGTGCTGAATATGGTCCGTCGCCTAGGAAAGGGTCAGTTCACGTTGCAAGAGCTTTACGAATTCGAGCACGATCTCAAGGCGTTACACCCTGGCAATAGGAACGTTCGACCCAAGATAAGGCAGCAACTCCAAATCTTGCGCAACATGGGGATGTTGGAGTTTGTTACCCCAGGACGATACGTGGTGCGGAAATAGCCATTAGGCCAGTGGTCTGGTAGACAGCGAGCAGGCAACCGGGCGTCATCTCGCCCGGGTCTTTCATTGCCCCTAATTCGCCGAAAGAGCGGCTGTTGGCTGGAGCCTATCGACTTCAGTTCCCCCGGAGTGGGGGAGTCCTCGCTTTTGTGGGGAACAATCTCGTGGTTGCAGTTCGGGCAGCGGTCGTCACACATACAGTCCCAGACGATACTCCATTCTGTGCCGTCGTCAGGGCATCGGTAGTGATTAATGAACTGTGATACAGGCATGAGTCATCGCTCCATTCTTGGGATCGGTTGCTCGAGAATCCCGATCATGACTCGGTCGCACAACTATCACCCTTCGAGGACTCTTCTACTCTAATTGAGTCCCTTATGTACAGTGGCTTCCCAAAACGGGAAGTATCAAGTTAAAAAGGTTGTTCGCCGAGCCGCCCGATCCGTAAAGAAGGCCTGCGAAGGTTGTTTTATACTTGATTCTCTTCATGTCAGACAGCATTCACGTCAAGCTTCCCGATGGGACCTCCAAGGAGGTCCCCAAGGGGACGACTGCCCTTGAGGTAGCTAAAAGTATCAGTCCGCGACTAGCTGATGCCGCACTGGTGGCCAAAACGAATGGCGATCTCATCGACCTCGCGCGGCCGCTCGAAAAAGACACCGATCTGCGCATACTGACGGACAGAGATCAAGAAGCATTGCCAGTTTACCGGCATTCTTCGGCGCATCTTCTCGCGGCTGCCGTGCTTGAGTTGTTTCCCGAAACCAAGCTGGGGCATGGTCCGGCCACGGAAAGCGGCTTCTTTTACGATTTCTATCGTCCAACTCCTTTCACTCCCGAGGACCTGGAGAAAATCGAAAAGAAGATGCAGGAGTTGGTGCAACAGAATATCCCCTATGCACGCGAGTTCCTACCGCGGCAGGAAGGTCTGGCGGAGTTCAAAAAAGACGGCGATTTCATGAAATGCCACTTCATCGAGCAATTCACCAAGCCCGATGAAAAGATTTCGATTTATCGCACTGGCAAGTTCACCGATTTCTGCCGCGGGCCGCACATACCTTCGACGGGAAAAATCAAGGCGTTCAAGCTGATCAATATCGCTGGCGCCTACTGGCTGGGAGATGAGAAGAATCCGCAGCTGCAGCGCATTTACGGCACGTCGTTCTTTTCGAAAAAAGACCTGGACGAGTTCCTCCATAAACAGGAGGAAGCCAGGAAGCGCGACCATCGCGTGCTGGGAAAACAGCTCGATCTGTTCTCGATTCAGGAATTGGCGGGGCCGGGACTGATTTTCTGGCATCCGAAAGGCGGCATCATCCGCAAGGAGATGGAAGACTGGATGCGCGATCAGTACATCAAGCGCGGCTATTCGCTCGTGTACACGCCGCACGTAATGCGGCGGCAGCTCTGGGCGACTTCCGGCCACGAAGGCTATTACTCGCAGAATATGTTCGACGTCATGGAATTGGATGACGCCGAGTACCGGCTCAAGCCAATGAATTGTCCGGGGCACATCCTGATCTACCAGGATTCTTTGAAGTCGTATCGCGACTTGCCGGTGCGCCTGGGTGAACTGGGCACGGTGTACCGGTACGAGCGGTCGGGAGTCATGCACGGATTATTGCGAGTCCGCGGATTCACGCAGGATGACTCGCACATTTTCTGCACGCCCGAGCAGATTGAGAGTGAGGTCGAGGGCTGTCTCGACTTTGCGCTCGATGTGCTTAAAGATTTCGGCTTTGATGACTTTCAGACCGAGCTTTCGACTTGGAATCCGGAGGATCAGAAGAACTTTGTCGGCAGCCCGGATCAATGGAATTCGGCGACGCAATCGCTTGAAAACGTGCTGAAGCGGCGAAAGATTGATTACAAAACCATTCCCGGCGAAGCTGCGTTTTATGGTCCCAAAATCGACATAAAACTTGTGGATGCGATTGGGCGGCTTTGGCAGCTTTCGACCATCCAGGTCGACTTTAATCTGCCGCAGCGTTTTCACCTGGAATATGTGGCGGAGGATGGCACTCGCAAGCAGCCGGTCATGGTTCATCGGGCACTGTTCGGCTCGATCGAGAGATTCTTTGGTGTGTTGATTGAGCACTATGCGGGAGCATTTCCGGTTTGGCTATCGCCGGTGCAGACGGTCGTGATCCCGATCGCCGAGCGACACGTAGAATACGCGAATAAGGTTGCCGATCAACTTAAAGCAGCTGGAGTTCGGGTCGATGTCGATTCTCGCAACGAAAAAATGAATGCAAAGATTCGCGAGCATGCGCTGCAAAAAGCTCCGTTCCTGCTGGTGGTGGGGGACAAAGAAGCCGAATCAGGCAAAGTGAATGTGCGGAGTCGCGGCAAAGAAAAGACGGAAGACATGCCGGCAACCGAGTTCGTCGAGAAAATCCGGAAGCTGATTTCGGAAAGGAAGCCCACGTTGTAGGCCGACAAACCTGCCTTTTTCAGTTGTCCATAGTGACCAGGCTCGATCGGTGACGAGGCATGAAGGGGCGATCGGCGATCTGGCCATCAAACTTCCGCGCCCAGCGGCCAGGAATCGCCGTTCCGCATGATGGGCAGGTTCCTTCGGGCGTGAGCCGATATTCTTTAATGAAATAGCCGTAGCGGCGGACCAGCATTTCGCCGCAGCGATGGCAATTTGTGTTTTCGTAACCGGAAACCATGCCCGGTAAATTCCCAGCATAGATGTACTTCAGGCCGGCATTCTTGCCGATTTCCGCCGCTCGTAAGAGGTCCTCTGGCCGCGTGTCGTCGGGATCATCCATCTTGTAATCCTTGTGAAAAGCCGTTACGTGCCAGGGAATGTAGGGCGATATGTTGGCCAGAAAATCCGTCAGGCCTCGAAGCTCATCCTCAGAATCATTGAAGCCGGGAATGAGAAGCGTCACGATCTCAAGCCAGATACCCATCTCGTGGAGACGGCGGATCGTGTCGAGAATTGGCCCGATCCGACCGCCGAGTTCGTGATAATGCCGATCGCTGAAGCTTTTGAGATCGACCTTGTAGAGATCAGTCCATGGCCGGAGATATTCCAGCACCTGCGGCGTGCCATTTCCGTTGGAAACAAAACCGGTCATCAGGCCGGCAGCTTTGGCTTCTTTGAAGACGGCGACAGCCCACTCACTGGTGATCAGCGGCTCATTGTAGGTGCTGACCAGAACCTTAGCTCCCTGCCGGAGCGCATCTTCAACTAATCCCTTGGGAGATGCCTCAAGCGGAGGCGAAATTGCAGTGGGGTCGCGCAGGGCCTGCGAGGTCACCCAATTCTGACAATAGGAACAATGCAGATCGCATCCCAACATTCCGAAGCTGTAAGCCAGGGCACCGGGGTGCGCGTGGAAGAAGGGCTTCTTCTCTATGGGATCACACTGAACGCCGCCGACGTAGCCCCAAGGCACATACAGAGTGCCCTCGCGATTGTAGCGAACCTTGCAAACCCCGGGCTGGCCATCGGAAATGGGGCAACAGTGGCCGCAGGCGTAACAACGTACGCGATTGCGGTCGAGCTTCTCGTATAGATCCCCTTCGCGAACGTGCTCATAGACAATCTCTTTGAGCGTGGGCAAACAAACACCTCTGGCTAGTATTTTAACTCCGCTAGGATTGGGGTTCATCCAAGTTTGCGAGGGTCAACGGACCTCTGGGGAGGGCTTGCCGGCCTGGTGATGCTTGAACCAGTCGTTGGCCTGCTTTTGCGCAGCGATAATCTGGGCGCGGCTCAGCCGGGAGGCGAGCAGGGCTACGCGTGATCTGCTGGCTTCGTCGCCCCCAGCTTCCGCCAGAAAAGACCAGAAGTAGGCCTGAGTCAAATCGGGAGCTACGCCACGCCCGGCCCAGTAGTAGGCACCAAGTGTCGCCTGTGCGGCAACCTGGCCTTGGTTCGCCGCTTTGGTGAACCAACGGACAGCCTCGGCGTAGTCCTGCTGGACCTCATCTCCGGTCGCGTATCGAACTCCGACGGCAAATTGGGCGGTTGGGTCTCCCTGGTCAGCTAAACGACGAAGCGATTCGAAGTTCTCAACTGCAGCAGCACCATCAGACGCAGGCGACGAACTGCTTCTTAACTGGCTAGCCGGAGGAGATGTCACGTGGGATCCTGCATTGTCCCAGGACGTTATTAGCCACAGAGCCACCGCGATGACAGTGAGTGCAGCCGCGAAGAGAAGCAGGTTACGGAAACGGTAAAGTTTAAACCGGGACGGGTCAGGGGATTCCTCCAGTGAGAATTCGTCATCCAAGCGGCCCGAGCTTGGAGACGATGCATCCTCCGCAAATCCGGCCCGGTGCACCGCTTCCGCGGTGATCTCCGCCAGGCGTGAGAGTACAAGCTCGGCTTCTGCGCTAAATACATGCGCTTCCGCCGAGAAAACTTCGATCAGTCCGATGATGGACAGCTCCCAACGAATCGGCGCCGCGATCATTGACCGGATTCCCAGGTGCCGGCAACTTTCACGATCTACCCGCTCATCGGTTTCAGAATCGTCGCAACGAAGTAACAAACCGGTGCGGACACATTCGCCGGAGAAACCGGAGCCAACTTTGAGATGTGCGCCGGCCGAAGGAGCCGAGGGGCCGAAAGTGGCGCGGCAGACCATATCTTGACCTTCGGTGAGAGCGATAGCGGCACCGTCGGCGTGTGTGAAAGCCAAGGCCCGACGCACCAGCAGGTACAAGGCTGCATCCAAATCGGTTCCCAACGCCTCTACTTCTCGGTCTACCGCCTCCAAACCTGTGAGTATGACGCTATGGTCTGCCGCGGCGGGGGCTTCGAAACTCTCGACAGCCCTCACACCCGACAGGTCAGGCAAGCTTTGAGTAGCAACGTCCTCGTTCCCGGATGCCTCCGCCGCGCGGTTGACCCAGCCTGCGACTGCATTCGCGAACAGCCACTTCTTGAGCTCGAAGCTCAAATCGCGAGGCATGCCTGCGAACTGAATTCCGGCGCGGCCCGACGAACCCGTCCAGACGACCTTCCCATCCGTACGAATGGTGGCCTTAATTTCAGGAAGATCCAGAACGAAAGTTGCATGCTGGTCGACTTTGAGCGGGGACGAAGTCTGGATCGCCATCCCATCTTCGCTGAGGTTGATGATCTCGCTCAGATCGAGTGCGGTATCAGTGGGGCTGTCGCCGAGGCTAGCATAAGCAGGTAATTGCACTTTGTGCCGCACACGTCGGCGACGATCAGAATGAACTGGGGGTTGCAAGCCGATGTGGGCAGGATTGGGCCCGGGAGTTTGCATGACAAATTTGCTCCATATTAACTCAGCATGGATCGCCTGAAGCAGAAGAAGAATCGGGAAAGTTATCGCTGGTTTGCGCTTCGCAGATTGGAGAGCCGGGCGATGGCGGCAACCATCATGCTGGAGAGCAACTGCATCGTTGCCACATCGCGATGATCGAAGGCGTAGGGGGCTGCGGAGAGGACTTCAAAGACTCCCAGGGTGCGACGGAAATGACGCAGCGGAGCAGCCAGGATCGAGCGCACTCCCAGGCGGTGGCAACTGGCCAGGTCCACCCGGGGATTTCGCTCGGCATCGTGACACAAGACAACTTCACCAGTTCGAACACAGTCGGCGGAGATGCCGGATTCGGTCTGCAAGCGGACGCCCAAGTCGGGCGCAGTCCGTCCGGCGCGGGCACGGCAGACGATTTCATCGCCATGGCGCAACGCGATCGCCGCCCCGGTGGCGCCAGTTAGAACTTGGGCGCGCTCGGCGATTACGCTAATAGCGGGCTCCAGTTCGATCTCGTCGGAGTGGAACTCCGGTCCCACGCTGGAACGGTGAGGCACAGGTGGGGCTACGTGTGAGTTCAGTGTGCGGGCATGATGGCGCGACGGTGCGAGGGCACTGAAGGAAGCGGGTACCCGTTCCTCGGATACCGACGACGGCACGGTTTGCAATAGCTCACGCACCAGCCGGTCTAACTCAGCGTCGGCAATGACGTGCGCAGTCTGCTGTCCTCGCAGGGAACCTCCCAGAATGCGCGAGAGGCTTAGCACCGCCCTACTGCCGCAACGGAAGCAATTGGGGGTGTTGTTCTTGCTGATCAACTCACATTCGACGCAGAAAACGGCAGTTTGCAGTTCGATGAAACTTATGTCCTGCCCTGTAAGCTTTTCTGCCATGGTTACGACTTTTGCGAAGCAGAAAAGTAAATGGCTCAATGGAATAGCGAAAGTGGCGGCGCTGGTTCGAGACTGTGGATAATTCCGGCTCTCGCATTGGAGGAATAACTCAGACCAGAGCAGGCGCTGAGCGCCGAATTACGGTTCGTATCGCTCAGGTTGAATCTGTCTCGAATATGCTCTCATCGAGTATTCTTAGAATGTCAATGTCTGAGAGGGTCAGAAACGCGACGGCAATTGCGACTGAGGTTCACGAGGCCGAGCGCGAGCACATATTCGATGCGTTCCGTCGGTGGGGCTATCTCGAAGCTGATCTCGATCCACTAGGCTTTTTGCGTCCGGCGAAGATTTCTGAGCTGGAGGTTTACGGTGAAGTGGCGCGCGAGGCGCGTCAGGTTTACTGCGGAACGATCGGCGTCGAATTCATGCATATTGCTGATCCCGAGCGGAGACATTGGATTCAGCAGCATATGGAAGGGCCCCAGCCGCCAGTCGATCAGGAAGCCGCTTTAGATCAGCTTATTCGCGCGGAACTGTTCGAGTTGGTGTTGCAGCAACGTTACCTCGGCACTAAGCGGTTCTCTCTGGAAGGCACAACTGCACTCATTCCCCTGGTGGACGAGATTCTGGAAGTTGCCGCGCAACATGGAGCGCTGGAGTTAGTGATGGGCATGAGCCACCGGGGCCGGCTGAACGTGATCGTTCAGGTCGCAAAACGCGCACCAGAAGAGGTTTTCGCAGGTTTTGAAGACGTAGATCCGCGGAGCGTCCTGGGCAGCGGCGATGTGAAGTACCACATGGGTGCAACCGGGGAATACGTGACGCGAACAGGAGGAAAGGTTCACATTCACCTGGTTTCAAACCCCAGCCACCTGGAGGCGGTGGATCCGGTAACCGTCGGGCGCACCCGCGCAAAGCAGGATCGCGCCGGCGAAGCGGGCAAGATCAAATACCTGCCACTGCTGGTGCACGGGGATGCCGCCTTTGCAGGACAAGGAATTGTTGCGGAGACGCTGAATTTAGCTGATCTCCCCGGCTATACAGTCGGAGGTACGATCCACATCATCGCCAATAATCTGATCGGGTTTACGACTGTGCCAAAAGAGGCACATTCGTCGCGCTTTTCCGCCCAGCTCGTGCGACGCCAAGAGATTCCGATTTTCCACGTCAATGCCGAGGACGTTGACGCGGTCATTCGAGTTGGACAATTGGCAACCGAATACCGTTATCAATTTGGCAACGATGTTGTCATCGATCTGATTGGTTACCGGCGGCACGGTCACAGTGAAGTCGACGATCCCACCATCACGCAACCGTTACGGTACAAGGCGATTAAGGACCATCCACCTTTGTGGGAAATCTACGCGGAGGATATCGGCGCCGAGGGTGTGCAGTCGCGAGTTCAGTCGGTCCGCGAAGAATACGAAAATGCGCAACAGAAGGCTGCTGAGCTTACCAAGAAGCCGAGCATGCGTGATCTGCCTGCTTACTGGGACGGCTACGAAGGAGGCCGTTACAAGCCGGATTACGCCGTTGATACCGGATTGTCGATGCTGGAATTACGCGACATTACGGAACGGCTGACCAGCTTCCTGGCCGATTTTCATATCCATCCCAAAGTGAAAAAGTTGCTCGAGCAACGGGCTGAGATGGGCGAGGGTAAGCGGCCAGTCGATTACGGGATGGCTGAAGCACTGGCTTTCGGAAGTCTGGTGAAGGCAGGAATTCCGATACGGTTGACCGGCCAGGATAGTCGTCGCGGGACATTCAACCAGAGGCACTCAGTTCTGGTGGATATCGAAGACGAGCACGAATATGTGCCCTTGCAGAACATCTCTGCCGATCAAGCACGATGCGACATTTATAACTCGACCCTTTCTGAGGCTGGAGTGCTGGGCTTCGAGTATGGATATAGCCGAGACTATCCTGAGGCGCTGGTCCTATGGGAGGCACAATTCGGGGACTTTGCGAATGTCGCGCAGGCGGTGATCGATCAGTTTGTAAGCGCGGGTGAGGATAAATGGGGACTGCTTTCCGGTTTGGTGCTACTGCTGCCCCATGGCTATGAAGGTCAGGGACCGGAACATTCGAGCGCCCGCATCGAGCGATTCTTACAGCTTGCCGCGCGCGACAATTTTCAGATTTGTCAGCCGTCCTATGCCGCACAGTACTTTCACCTGCTGCGTCGGCAGGCGCTTTCTCACTGGCGCAAACCGCTAGTGGTATTCACGCCGAAAAGTATGCTGCGGCATCCGGATGCATCCTCGCCTATAGAAGACTTCACTCACCAGCGATTTCTTCAGGTCGTGCCCGACACCGAGGTCGAAGGTGCAAGCCGAGTCCTTCTCTGTACGGGAAAGATTGGCCACGAGTTACGTGAAGAGCGGAAAAAGCGGAACGACAAGTCGACTGCGATTGTTTTCGTAGACCAGCTCTATCCATTTCCTGAGGCCGAACTAAGCGCCGAACTCAACCGCCATTCCGGTGCTCGCGAAATTGTCTGGGTCCAGGAAGAACCCGCGAACATGGGTGCGCTTCCTTATATGCTCCCCAGATTGCGCCACATCGCGGGGGAGAGATCGATTCTCTCGGTAAAACGCTCGGCGAGCCCCAGCCCGGCGACTGGTTCGGCTAAGGCGCACGAAATGGAACAGAAAACGCTACTCGCGCTCGCCTTTTCGCCCAAGAAATGACGATGGCTCCGAAGGTAAGGTCTGGCTCGTATCTGGCTGACCTGAAGGCGCACTCATCGAGGCGTCCGATTCTGCTTCCTCTTTCATACCCGCCATTGCCTGAACTCCCTGACGCCGGGCGAGAATCACTTGCAGGTTATGTTGGCCTTCTGGAGAGCCATTCGCCGCTGCCATGCGATACCACTTCTCGGCCTGGGAATAGTCCTGTAAAACGCCTTCACCGTGCGAGTATGCGAAACCGAGTTGAGCCTGCGCTGATGGCAAGCCGTGGTCGGAAGCTTTGCGAAACCATTTGACCGATTCAGCAAGATCCCGAGGCACGCCAGTTCCGTGCAGGTATATCCGGCCTATTTCAAATTCCGCCGGGGCAAAACCTTGTTTCGCGGCTTTTCTGTACCACTTGGTTGCCTCCGTAAGATCAAGGGGGACCCCTCTTCCACTGGAATACATGAATCCGAGGTTTGTTTCCGCTCCTGCATATCCTTGATCGGCGGCCTTGCGATACCAAAACACGGCCGTGTCGTTGCTCTGCGAAACGCCCCGACCTTCTGCAAACATGAACCCTACGTTGTTTTGCCCGGTAGGATGGCCCGCAGCGGCAGCGCGCATGTACCAGCGAATCGCCTCCGCGTCACTCTGTTGCACGCCTAATCCGTGCGAGTACAGACCTCCGAGGTTGGTCTGAGCGCCGGCGTTGCCGCGGTCAGCTGACCGCTTGTACCAATACGCGGCCTGGCTGTAGTCGCGCGGAACACCCAGGCCAACCTCGTAAGCTAATGCAACCCGAAACTCCGCCTCAGAGTCACCGTTCTCAGCCCTTTGGAGCAGTCGTGCCCAGTTTTCCGGTGCTTTTGTCCGACCGTCGAACAACTCTTCAGCGTTACAACCCGCAACCGTCGCGGACGGAATTGCAATCAACACCACCAGCATGCGTGTCAAGGCCTGTAATGTCATTTCGCACCCCACAACAGCTCCAACGTTGCGGGTATGGACGCGGAGCGCGAAAAGTTGTCACGTCAATTCGGCGGAAAGAAAAAAAATCTGCGGAAAAAATTTCTCGGTTCCGGAAACACTGCACAAACACAGTTCAAGGTCGATGTGAAGAACAACGTTGTTCTTGAGGTTGTAGTGGAGTGTTGCGAGGTTTTCCGGTGGTGGCCCCGCATGAGAAGGCCGCGTTACCAGCAGACGGCCGCCCCTGGATGGTACCCTAGCGTTCCGGTTGTACGGCATGAAACCTGGTCCTCCATCTCGGCAGACGTGTGTTGCGATCGATACGGGCGGTACATTTACCGACTGTGTTTGGATAGAGAAAAACAAACTGCGAATAGTCAAAGTTTTCTCCACCCCAGACGACCCGTCGCGATCGATCGCAGAAGGGTTGCGAGAGATTGGAATGCGTCCGGCCATTCTCCTGCACGGAACAACAGTCGGGACAAACACCATATTGCAGCGCAAGGGCGCACGCGTTGCGCTGGTCACGACTGCCGGATTTGAGGATGTGATTGAGATTGGCCGTCAAGCCCGGCCGAAACTGTACGACCTGTTCTTCGATCGGACTACACCGTTAGTGCCCTTGGAAAGGCGCTTTGGTGTGGTTGAGCGGACAGCACCCGATGCGAAGATCCTCCGCCCACCCGCCACACGGGAGGTGCGCAAGCTCGTTGATGCTGTAGGCGAAACGAAACCAGACGCGATTGCGGTTTGCTTGCTGTTTTCGTTCGCGAATCCTCGGAACGAAAGAGACATTGCGAAGGCACTGAGAAAGCTGCGAGTCCCAATGTCGATTTCCCATGAGATTCTGCCGGAGTTTCGCGAATATGAGCGGACCAGCACAGTGGTGCTCAATGCGTATCTACAGCCGATCATGGAAAAGTACCTCAACAACCTGCAACGGCGAGTGCGTAGTGAGAATAACAAGACTTCTGTGTTCGTTATGCAGTCCAGTGGCGGGATAACAACTCTCAAGGCTGCAAATCGGCAACCTGTACGAACACTGCTTTCGGGACCGGCGGGAGGAGTAGTGGGCGCAGCCGAAATGGCAAGACGAAGCGGATTCGAGCGCATCATCTCTTTTGATATGGGGGGTACTTCGACTGATGTGGCGCTAGTCGATCGCCTCGTCAAACCGGGCACTCAATCAGAGATAGCCGGCCTGCCAGCGGCTGTCCCCATGCTCGATATTCATACGGTGGGAGCTGGCGGAGGCTCAATCGCACGCTTCGATACCGCTGGGGCTTTGCGAGTTGGGCCAGAGTCTGCCGGGGCGGATCCCGGTCCGATCTGTTACGGTCGCGGTACCGAGCCCACCGTCACGGATGCCAACCTGATCCTCGGACGACTGCGCGCAGATCGTTTCCTCGGAGGAACATTCACCCCCGATCTGGAACGGACTCGCCGCCTCGTGAAGGAATGGCTAAAGCGAAATGCTTCGCGACTAACGGTTGAACAGTTTGCCGGTGGAATTATCCGAGTGGTCAACTCCACGATGGAGAAAGCGATTCGTGTGGTTTCCATCGAGAGAGGTTATGACCCGCGAGGATTTGCATTCGTGGCCTTCGGTGGAGCGGGAGGCTTACATGCATGTGAGCTGGCCGAGGCTTTGGCAATACCGATGGTGGTGCTGCCGGCACTGCCTGGAGCACTTTCTGCCTTTGGCATTCTGGTGAGCGACGTGGTTAAAGATTATTCAAGAACTGTGCTTTTGCGCTCTCTCGAGGAACTCCCATCACAAGTTCTTGATCGTGAATTTGGCTGGCTGCGACAGAAGGCAGAGCACGATTTCCGGGTCGAGGGCTGGCGTGGTCGGATCGCATACCGCTACAGCATCGATGTGCGCTATCGAGGGCAAGGATATGAACTTAATGTTCCGTACACGCGCGACCTGCACATTACGTTCCGCCGTGAGCACGAGCGGCGCTACGGTTATAGCTACGCGAAGCATGAAATCGAACTGGTGACCCTGCGTTTGCGAGCGACCATGGAAAGCTCACAGGCGAAGATGGTGAGGAGTGGCGTAGCTGCCGACCCTCCATCCGGGTTGCCCTCCCGGCGTGGAGAGAAGGAGAATGCTGCGATTATCTTAAGTGGAAGAAAAGTGCGGAGCACGGTTTATGCGCGGGAGTCGCTGGCTCCAGGCAAGAAGCTTAGGGGGCCGGCGGTCGTAACCGAGTACA
The DNA here is from genome assembly GCA_035623255.1 of Terriglobales bacterium. Lineage (GTDB taxonomy): Bacteria > Acidobacteriota > Terriglobia > Terriglobales > Acidobacteriaceae > JAFAGX01. The sequence continues at coordinate 34,916 of DASPTU010000010.1, forward strand.
GCGCAACAACGGTCATCCCCGCGGGTAAGAGTTTTTGGCCAGACGCCCACGGAAACCTGCTCATTCAAACGAGGCCGGCTTAAGGGTTTTCCAGATCAATCGTTTAATTGTTTCAATCTGGTTACAATGAGCACAAGATTTGAGCCGCCCGGCTACAATATCTCTGTGAAAGCAAGCATTTATGTAGTGGAGGACGACCCCGATATTTCGCGGCTAGTGCGGCATCATTTGGAAGCCGCAGGCTTTGCAGTAAAACTCTTTCTGACCGGTCACACGGTGGTCGTTGAATCGGAAAAACAGCGACCCACCCTCTTTATCCTGGACATCATGGTACCGGGCAGAGATGGCTTGGAGCTATGCCGGCAGATTCGGCGCACCCAGTCCCTTGCCTTCATCCCGATCATTTTCTTGACCGCCAAAAACAGCGAAGCCGATCGTATTCTGGGGCTGGAACTTGGCGCGGACGACTACATACCAAAACCCTTTAGCCCGCGCGAGCTGGTGGCTCGAGTGAAGGCGGTGTTGCGACGCTTTGAGCGACCTCTTTCCCAGTCGCCGATTCGGGTTGGCGATATCGAGATTGATCCCAGCGCGATGACGTTGACGGTTCGTGGCCAACCTGTGACCACGACGGCAACCGAGTTCCGCCTGCTCGACTATTTCGCCCGCCACCTCGGCCGGGTTTTTAGTCGCGACCAACTTCTCGATTCCGTATGGCGGGACACCGCATACGTGACGCCAAGGTCGGTTGACGTGTATGTGCGGCGAATCCGCGAGAAGATTGAACCCGACGCTGAAAATCCGCGCTATCTGAAAACTGTACGCGGTGCTGGTTACCGTTTTGAGGCTCCGAAGTGAGAAACAGGATTTTCTTCAAACTTCTTGCGGCCTTTATCCTTGTGATCCTTGCCGGCACGGCTACGCTGGACATTTCCATCCGCCGCGCCTGGGAAGATTCCCTGCGTGAGAGCACGGAAAGCAACCTTCGGCAGAAAGCCCGAATGTTCGCTGATCGTGTCAACAGTGATCGCAGCATGACGCTCCAGGAGATCGCCTCACAAGAGGCACAGGCGGCAGGCGCCCGTGCCACAATCATCGATGCCTCGGGACAGGTCCTTGCGGATTCCGAAGTGCAAGCGTCTTCCCTGAACAATCAGGCACAGGAACCGGAATTTTCTGTAGCACTAAAAGGTGGGGTAGGCGTTGATCAGCGTAAGAGCGCGAGTTTGGGAGTTCCATACCTTTACGCAGCGGTGCCCATTGCCGGCGGGGCGGTAAGGCTTGCATATCCTTTGTCGAACGTCGACGCCGGTATGGCAGGCAGCCGCAACACCCTTCTGCTCGGCTCCTCGATCGCCTTTTTGGCGGCATTGCTGATCGCAGGAGCAGCCGCCCAGTTGACGGCGCGCCGACTGCAGCTCATCGTGCAGTTTTCTGAAAGAATCGCCGCGGGTGAACTCAGTGCACGAATCTCTGAAGGCTCTGGTGATGAAATTGGGCAACTCGCTTCGGCCCTCGACAAAACCGCGCGTCAACTGGAGACCAACTTCGCCGCGCTGCGGACCAGCCAGCGCCAATTGGAGATTCTGTTGAATAGCATGGAAGACGCCGTGATTGCGATCGGACCGGACAACCGGGTGCGATGGGCCAATCAGCGGATGGAGAACCTGCAACGCACTCGTTTGAATGCTCCCGTGGTGGAAACCGTGCGGGATCCGGATTTCCTCCGCGTGATTCGCGGAGCCAACGAAATGCGTAAGGCTCTTACGGGACGCGCTACGTCGGTGGTTCCGGGGCGAATTTTCGACATAACGGCCGCCCCGATGCCTGGAGGTGGCGCGGTCGCCGTATTACGAGACCTGACTGAGACGGAGCGCATGGAAAAGACGCGCCGCGATTTTATTGCTAATGTCTCTCATGAGTTGCGCACACCCCTCACGTCGATTCAGGGGTATGCCGAGACATTGCTGGATGCAGTGGGGGAAGACAACCATACGCGCGAGTTCCTGGAGATCATTCGTAAGAATGCGAGCCGAATGTCGCGGTTAACTGAAGATTTATTGACTTTGGCAAGAGTGGAGTCCGGCGAGCATCGCTTCGAAGTGGAGCCAACAGCACCAAGCGAACTCCTGGATGATGCGGTGGAAAGCTTCCAGGAAAAAGCCCGCGCGCACGACATCGAACTGCAGGTGGAGAATTCCGCGCAAGCTTCGGTCGAAGCCGATCGCGAGGCGATCCATCAGGTCTTTTCGAACCTTATCGACAATGCTCTAAAGTACGCAGCTTCGGGAAGGCGCGTGGTGTTAGGCGCCGAACCGGCGGAAAATGGAGTGCGATTCTACGTACGCGATTTTGGCACTGGTATCCCATCCGAGCATCTCCCCCGGCTGTTTGAACGGTTTTACCGTGTAGATAAGGCGCGTTCCCGCGAATCTGGAGGTACGGGTCTTGGGCTGGCCATTGCAAAACACATCGTGCTGGCGCACGGGGGCACTATCCGGGCTGAAAGCGAACTCAATCACGGTTCGGTGTTCTTCTTCACGCTGCCGTTTGCGACCGATACAGAGCAAGTCAAATCGTCAAAGGACAACGTTCCAGAATTTACCGAACTTTAACAGCTGCCTGACGATCGCAAAACTTATGCTGTTATCGTGCTTCAGAATGCCAAGCGCGGAAATCAACCGGGAATTCTGCCCCTAGTTTCTGAGAGAGATGCCGATATGAGTAGCGTCGCGGCCAACACACCGGCTCCCGAGCGTCCGTACGCGCACTTGGTCACCCGTACGATCGAAGCCTGCAAAGTAGCCAAGGAAGCAGCCGCGACGGCGGCTGAGGGTATTGCGACCGGGTCGGCACCTCTTCTGAGCGGTTTGCGCGAGAAAGAGAAAGAGCTCGACACGCTTGACCAAGAGATTGATGACGGTGTGACCATCGCCATCACGCGCGTAACGGATACGGAAGCTCGTGAGTTGCTCGCTTGCATGAAATTCATGATTGGACTGGAGCGCATCGGCGATCTCTTGTTGAGTTTCGCAAGCAGCGCGCAAGCAGCGCACGGCCAACTTGATCCACAGGACACACGTGAGCTGACCCGGATGGCGACCATACTCGAAAAGATGCTCGACGATGTAGGTACAGCTTTCTCGTCTCGCGACGTGAAAAAAGCAGTCGAGGTTTTACGTGCCGACGCCGAGATGGACAGGTTGCGGAACCTCATTTTCCTTCGGCATATAGAAAATCCCGAAGGATTGGAGCGCCGGGCCAGCCTGCAAGTGATCTTCATGACGCAATCTTTGGAACGCGCCGGGGACCACGCCAAGAATCTGGCAGAAGAGGTTTGCCACTTTGTCAGCGGCCATACCATCCGCCACGTCATGATGGGCTATGACAAGCCGTTGGAGCAGATGTTTCTGGAGTGGCTCCGGCGTCGCGAAGAAACCCAGTAAAGAGATCTTCCTTATCCCGTCTTTTGCCGCTGATAGTAGCGTCGGGCTTTATCGCGATTACCGCAGGTGCTCATATCACACCAACGACGGCGATGATTTTTGGTCTTGTCCAGGAAAAGCCAGGCGCAGGTATCTGATGCGCATTGACGAACGTTGGAAAGGTCTTCGGACGTGAGCAGTTCGGCCGCGGCGCGAGCCACCGGCCAAAGCATCGAGTCGAGATAGCTTTCCGGAGTGATCCACTCCCACGAAAAATTGTGGTTGGTGTGCGCCAGTTGTGCGTGCGTCAGAGCATTCTGGACAACCTTGTTGAGCACGGACAAGGATGTTCTGGGCACCACACGCTGCTGCGCCGCTGCCGCAAAGATGTCGTAAATCGCATCGCGCAGCTGGATAGCGCGACGAACTGCTAGTTGTGCGGTGCCCGGCGAATCCTTCGCCAACACCTTGAGGCTATCGGCCGTCCTCCTGCTGATTGCCCCGGACTCCTCACTCCAGCGTACAAGACGGGAATAGTCAGTGAGAAGTTCGATGGCATTGTCGTTACTGCGATTATCCACGGTATTTGCGAAATCGAGGCACAGGTTGCCTGCGGTGAACTCGAAGAGCGACTTTTTTAGTTGCGACATCGTCGATGTCAGCTTACACCATTTATATATAACCAGTAAAAATAGCTTGACAAGTTATACTCCTCAGATTACTATTCTAACCATCAAAAACGCAGTAAAAGGTGAGACTGAGATGCTTATTGATCACTCCTCGCAAATCATGGCCTTGATTCGAAGCGGGGAAGCAGTTGAGGTCGGCTTTGGTTCTCCCCGCCAACCGGTCCATCACCACCGACCTCGGCTCGCGCAGGTAATTTTGGGTTTTGGGGCGATTTATCTGATATGGGGCTCAACGTACCTGGGTATCCGCTATGCTGTGGAAACTATCCCCCCTTTCTTGATGATGGGGATCCGTCATCTCACGGCGGGACTTGCTGTATTCGCGTGGGTGCGGTCGAGGGGTACTCCGGCACCGGAACTTAAGCATTGGGGCTGGTCGCTCGGTGCGGGAGCACTGCTGTTCCTGGGTGGTCATGGTGTGCTTGCCTGGGCGGAACAGAGAGTGCCTTCAGGGCTGGCAGCGCTGTTGTGCGCGACACTGCCACTTTGGACCGTCATGCTTGCGCGGGTGGATGGGACTGAAGTAAGGCTGGGGCTTAAGGCATGGGCCGGGATACTCCTGGGATTCGGCGGTGTCGCTCTGCTGATCGGCTCTGACGCCTTGGGGCAAAGGCTGGATTTGCTGGCGGCAGGAGGGGTCTTGTCAAGCGCACTGCTTTGGGCAGCGGGAACGAGCTACACCCGAAAGGTGCAGCTGCCGACATCAAAAATCCTTTCTGCGGCCATACAGATGATCTGCGGGGGATTCTTATTGCTGATGGTCAGTTTTCTGGGCGGAGAATTTCGCAGCTTTCACGTGCAATCCCTCACCAGGCTATCCATCCTCTCATTGGTGTACCTAATTGTGTTTGGTTCTATCATTGCCTTCACGGTGTACACCTGGCTGGTTTCAGTCAGTTCGCCCTCGATGCTCTCTACTTACGCGTATGTGAATCCGGTGATTGCGGTTCTGCTCGGATGGGCGCTGGCCCATGAAGTACTTGGGTTACGTACCGTTATCGCTGCTACGGTGATCGTAGCCGGGGTCGTTCTGGTAGCCACGCGAAAGGGGAACGCACGCGAGATTCACAGCGAGGAACAACACCGGTTCGGTCAGACTGCAGAATTTGCTGCCGATTGAATGAGAGCTGCTTCAGCTTTTCGGTCCGCAAACCACCCTGCTATGCTGCTACGGCATGCACCTGCTCGCCCCGGATGTGTTGTCCGATGCCCAACACGTTGCCGCTTATATCATATTTCTCGCCAGCTATTTAGGTTTTGCCATCGGTAAGTTTCCGGGCCTCAAGATCGACCGTCCTGGCGCGGCGATCATTGGTGCAGTCGCCATGATCGCTTGCCGCATAGTGCAGGCCAGGGACGCGCTGCGGTTCATAGATTTCCCCACCCTCGTGCTGTTGTTTTCCATGATGCTGATCGTGGGTAACCTGCATTTGGTCGGCTTTTTCGAGTGGAATGCAGCGGTGGTGTTGGAACGTCTTCACCCGGCGCAGCTATTACCGGCTGTGATCTTTACGGCGGGATTCTTGTCGGCGTTCTTCGTCAATGACATCGTGTGCCTTGTGATGGTGCCCTTTGTGCTGAGCATCGCTAAGAGAATGCAATTGCAACCTATGCCCTATCTCTTAGCCGTCGCCACCGCTTCCAATATCGGCAGCGTGGCAACCATTACCGGGAATCCGCAAAACATGCTCATTGCATCGTTTTCCGGCATTCACTACCGGCAGTTTCTTTTTCAATTAGGACCGGTGGCAGTGCTGGGACTATTTCTGGATTGGGCCGTCCTCCATTGGGCGTATGTTCGCAAATCCGCCATTCTGCTTCGAACCGAAGAAAAAATTGCGCTGCCTCCGCTGGATATTTCACGCCTGGTAAAACCCGCCATGGTGGTGACGGCGGTCGTCATCGGTTTCTTTGTTGGTGTTCCGCCAGCCATGATGGCGGCCCTGGGAGCCGCTGCCCTGCTCATAACCAGAACTATCGAGCCGAAGAAACTTTATGAGGAAGTGGATTGGGGATTGCTGGTGTTCTTCATCGGTCTGTTTCTGATTGTGGGAGGAGCCGAGAACGCCGGCCTTGTGGGAAAGCTTCTCGAATTAGCTGAGCACTTGAATCTCCAGCATATCGCCTCGTTTGTTGTGGCCGTCACCGTTCTGAGCAACATAGTTAGTAACGTGCCTGCGGTTATGCTCCTGAAATCGTTGATTCCCAGTTTTGCGAATCCGCACACGGCATGGTTGGCCTTAGCGATGGCCTCCACTTTGGCGGGAAACCTGACTATTACCGGGAGCGTCGCCAACATCATCGTAGTTGAAACCGCAAAACCAGAAATTGAGGTTGGATTCCGGGATTATTTCCGGGTAGGCTTACCGATTACGGTCGCAACCTTGCTGGTGGGCTCGCTGTGGCTGGCGTTCGTACCTTAAGCCAAGATGATGACGCGAGATATTCCAACAGTTTTGAGACCGAAAGGAAACTGTCATGACGCTTAGGTCGGTAGTGCTAACGTTGGAGTTGCTTGCAGGGTTGAACGCAGCCGGTAAAGCGCAGCAGAACGTGGTGAAATATCAGGCCACTATCAACAGTGTGAAATATGTGTATGCGTCTGTGGCCCCAGTGGCACGTCTCAAGCCCGGAGACATTCTCGATACCAACACTTTGGACTGCTTCGGCAATGCGATTCAGAAGCCTGGCGACACGCTCAGCATGAGCAAAGGAGACAACCCGCTGACTGGGCCGTTTTACGTTGAAGGCGCGGCGCCCGGCGATACGCTGGCGGTGAAAATTCTTGAACTCGACGTAGACAGCGATCACGGCCTGGGCGCATTTGCACCGGGATTTGGCGCGATTAGCCCTACCAACTACACACCGATGTTGGCAGCGCCGTTGCCAGAGAAGATCTGGTTCTATCCCATCGATCACGCCTCTAATACGGCAACATTTCAGGCACTCGACTCAAAGTTCAGCACGAAAATTCCTCTGCACCCGTTTTTCGGCTGCATCGGGGTTGCGCCCGCGGGAGGCGAAGCACGCAGTTCGGTGGTCCCTGCGGAATTCGGCGGCAACATGGATTCTCCGGAGGCGAGTGTCGGGAACACTGTCTATTTTCCCGTCAACGTGGAAGGGGCCTTGCTCTATATGGGCGACGGGCATGCCGCCATGGGAGATGGGGAAGTTGCAGGTACCGCGATCGAGGTGCCGCTGCATGCGAAGGTGCAGGTCAGTGTGATCAAGGGTCAGAAGATCAGTTGGCCGAGGTTCGAGAATGAAAATGCGATCATGACTGTGGGCGCGTATCGACCGCTCGACGACTGTTTGCGCATCGCGTTTACGGAACTGGTTTCATGGATTCATCAGGACTACGGATTGTCGGAGTTCGATGCCTACGAACTTCTATCCGAAGTCGCCAGAATTCATTTAAATGAAATGGTGGATCCGAATTACGTCGTGGTTGCTTCAATTGACAAGAAGTATCTTCCGGCCAAGAAAAAATAACCCTGCCTGCGGGGTTCCGTAAACTTTTGGTCTAGAACCTTCGGCGCTGACGATGCTTCTCCTCACTGCGGGGCTCCGCGATAACATTTCTCTAGACGTTATTAGCCATGGATACGCACTCCACTATCAGTCCCGCCGTGCCGGAGAATGCCGGACTTTCGTCCGAGGCCAGAAGTCGGAGCCTTTCCGAAACTGTCCAAATATTGATCTTGGGAACCGCAGAACCGTTGTTGGCAGAAACGGCACGACATGATCTGCAAGCCAGTCTTCAGTTATTAGCTAACCGGATGCAGTACCTTACCCAGGCCTCGGCCGCGACTATTGGACTACGCCAAGGTGGCGAACTGCTTTGCCAGGCAAGCGCGGGACCGATGGCCACGGAACTGGGCGCGCCTCTGAGAGCAGACTCCGGATTGATCAATCAAAGCATAATCGCCGAGCAAATCTTTTGCTGCAACAACACGCGAAATGCCATCAGCAGCCAGGGGACGAGCTATCGGGGTCTTGGGATTAAAGCAATCATGGTAATGCCGCTCATCCGAGAGTCGGAAGTCATCGGAGTACTCGAACTGCTGGCCGACAGAACGAATGCATTTGACGATGAAGATGGTGAAGCTTTGGAGCATTCCGCTGAGATGATTCTTACGGCGTTGACACACGCCGATGCGGCAAAACGCGCTGAGATCGAGATTGCAGGGGCGCGAGAAATTGAAATCTCTTCAGAAATCGTTTCTGCGCCCGAGAATGGGGTTGAGGAGGCACACCCCGAAGCCCGGCCTACGCCGGCCACACCGAAAGTTCACAATTGTGAAGCTTGTGGGTTTCCGGTTTCCGACGGCAGGAAGCTATGTTTGGATTGCGAAGAGGCGGGGACTCGAGAAGACGAAAACGCGACGCCCGGTTTTCTTGCCCGATTGGCACATGAACAACGGCAGGGCTGGCTGGAAGCGAACTTTTACACGATTGGAACTGTGATGATGATTGTGCTCACAGTCGTTGTCCTGGTGCTCAAGTTCCGCTGACAGCCTACTGCGGAGCGGTTCCCCGTACCACCAATGCAAACGGCAGTTCCTTGCCGGAGTCCAGCTTTAGCGTGGATGTAAAAATCCAGTGGTCTTCTTCGTTTCTGGACAAACCTGGAGCGCTGGCTGGCTGCGTCAGGCAGAGCGGAGCGGGATGGCGAGTGCCTGTCGCCTTGCGGCTTAGATTCACCAACTCGTCAAACTTGAAGTTGGCATTCGGATCAGGGTCGCTTTCCGCAGGGATCAACAAAACAAAATCGCGATAGGGTGCAACTCCGAGATGATTACCGTCGTCTGGTATCAGCTCGTAACGTAGCGTGTAAATACCGGACTTGACTGCTTGCCCGCGATAGTCAATCGCATCCTTGCGGAATGAAATCAGACCGACTAAAGTAGACTCCGCCAGCTCTGGATAGAGAGCATCCGCGACGTCCTTCTTTGCCTGCACCGGTGTGCCTTTGCGCAACCAGATGTCACATGCGACACTGCCATCCTCGAGTAATAGATGATGCCCGGAAGTCTCCAGGACAGCCTGAACGCCTTGCGGAACGGCCGAGTTGGTCGGCGGTCCAACAGGCTCAATCTTCCCCGTCTGAGCAAGGCAGAGGTAATGGCTAAAAAGCAGGGCGAGTGCCGTGAGAGTACGCATTACGAATTCAATCCTGCATGTTTGCCGCTGGCAGGTCAATGATGAGGATACGTGGGTCGAAGTTTATCGCGCAAACGTCCCCACAAACGCGCTGCGTTTGCCGTGGGTTTCCCAATCCACACCAAGGCCCGGGCCGCGGTAAGAATCAGTCAGGGCTACTGCGGGCATGGAATGAGAAACCGGGGTGAGTGGGGGATAAAAAGTCTCTTCATTGCCGCAAAGGTGGTCCGTGTCGTTGAGAGAACGAGTTTGTACTGTGGCGAATCTTCCCGCGCGGAATGATGCAACCCCGTGATGTTCGGGACTCACAACCAGTTCCATGGGGGCGGAAATAACTTGCTGGGGGTCGCGGACTAATTCGCCCGCCATTTGGTGGACGAAGGCAATCAAAGCCGCCTGTTGTTGCTGAGTGGCCTGATCATCCACCAGAAGAACGGATTTCGCCGGATAAGGATTGGCGTAAGGATCGCCGAGGGTGGCGCGGGCTTCAATGGCGGCTGCGACAGTTAATCCATCGAGCGGAACGCCGTCCCAGGTTCCGCTCCGGACGCGCCATGCCAGGATGGCTTGGTTACCCACCAGATTTACCTCGCCATTGGCGAAGCATTGCCCCGTATAGACATCAGCGCTCCGGGTTTCGATGTAGTCGCCACGAATCTGCTCGGCAGAAGCCAGAACTGAAAAAAGCAAAACAATGGGACACAAGAAACAGAATCGAAGCATGAGCCACCTCACCGCAATAGTGAATATATTGTCGCTTGGAGCTGGCGCATGGCGCAAGCGGCCGAGAAGGAGTCTCTGGTCGCTCAGTCGCAAACACTTTCTATACTTGGGATGACTCTGGAGTGATGGCGAAGAATCACCAGGCCTGTCAACACTGCGCAGAGCAGCATCAGAAGCCTAAAGTATTGCCCTGTAGGCAGGTTCTCATCGCCGACGATATTTCGAACCAGTCCCACGCTGGCGCTGCTAGCACAAAATCCAAAATACAGCTTCTCAACAGTAGAACGGGACACCCGAAACAATAGGAGCAATACGGACGAGACTAATAGGTAAATCGTGAGCGCGATTACCGCCGAGGTCGAAGAAGGGTTCCTGTTCCAGATCGGCGCAACCCGGGCCGCCCGCAGGATGCTGACGAAGGCAATCGACGCGAAAATGATGGAGTGGATTAACGCGATAATTGATCGTTTCCGGTTTGTCAGGATCGCGTAAGGGTGCATGATGGCTGTATAAAACTATCCCGACTGGAACCCAGCCGCTGCCGCTGTTTTCTTCTCGATGGGCAGCAAAACCGTAAACTTTGTCCCTTGTCCGGTGGAACTGATGACCTCAATCTTTCCGTGGTGCTCCTCAACGATGCGGCGCGCCAACGACAATCCAAGTCCGGTTCCGTTTCCTTTCGTAGTGTAGAACGGGCGAAAAATGTTTGGCAGATCCTGTGGTGGTATGCCTTTGCCGGTGTCTGAAACGGAGATTGCAACTAACTCCTTGCGAGACTCGAGCGCAACTACGATTTTGCCGGCTCCCTCGATAGCTTGAATGGCGTTCAGCAGCAGGTTCAACAATACCTGATGAATCTGATCGCTATCGTGCTCGACTTCGGGCAATTCAGGACTCTTGTTCAGAGTGATTTCAATGGGCTTCGAAAGGGCCTGCTGGCGGGCGAGCATGACCGAGTGCTCGACCGTGACATTCAGATCGCTGCGCCGTATCTCGGGTGGATGGGGGCGGGCTGTTTGCAACAGATCGGCAATGATGTGGTTGATTTGCGAAATCTCTTGCCGAACATCTTTTATTACGAGACGGGCCGGGCTGGTGGCGGGCAGGTCCCGGGCTGCTATATCGATGACTCCGGCAATTCCCGCCAGGGGGTTCCGAATCTCGTGTGCGAGGCCAGCTGCCACCTCACCGAGTGTTGCCAGATGCTCGGCACGTGACATCTGCGTACGATGCAAGCGCTCGATCTCCTCTCGGCTGTCACGAAGCTGGGTCACCATACGATTGAAATTGCGGCCGAGATCGCCGATTTCGTCATCACGCCTGGCAAAACGAACTGCAACGTTCAAGTCCCCATCCCCGACGCGGCTGATTTTTTCCTGCAATTCGATCAGGGGCCGCTGAATGAAATAGGTCAGAACGATGACTAAAGCGGCGCAAATCGCAATTGCGCCGGCGCCTGCGACAACCAGCACGATGTGGCGTTGTGGATTCTGCCAGGAAACCGTAGCCAAAGTGAACAGCAACATGCCGTTGATGAGCACAAAGACAATGGGGAGGACAGCTTTGATTTGCCAGTTCAGGCCCAACCCGCCAGCCTGTTCTGAGGCAGCGTCATTTACTGGGTTTGCATCGCCGGGTGGAACCCGATTAACCGAATCGGATCTTGCCCCCGTCACCGCCGGAGTCGCCCCGGCAGCGGACTTTACAAAAGCATCAGGCATACGCGTGTAATCCGGGCAGAAGATACGTTACGCCAAAGAATGTGAACATCACGACAGCAAAGCCGAGAATTGCGAAGTACGCTGCGCGGCGGCCTCGCCAGCCACGAGTAATTCGCATATGCAAGTAGCCGGCGTAGATGAGCCACGTAATCGCTGCCCAGGTTTCTTTTGGATCCCAGCTCCAATACGAACCCCAGGTGCGGTTCGCCCAGTAGGCGCCGGCAGCAATCATCAGGGTGAGCAAAGGAAAAGCAATGGCGATTGTGCGATATGTAATGCGGTCAAGCTCTTCTGCGCTCGGAAGCATGCGCTCCAGATCAGCGCGGCGCCAAAGCAGCAGCAGGTACAGCAGCGAAACGAAGATTCCGCCGACTATCCCCGACAGGATGAACGGACTCGCGGCCAGGCTGGTCGGATACAGGCCCTCGGCATCCAGTGAGGCGTATTGGCCATCCCGCGCCCGCAGCAGAAAGAACGCTAGCGCCATGGTCTGAAGCAGAATGCTGACGAACACGGCGCGGTTTGCCATGTCCAGCAGGCTCTGATTGCCGGTCTTGCGGGAAATCAGGTACAGCACCAGCGGCACAGCCACTCCTGCAAGCACAATCAACATCAACCAGCCGAGATCAGGGATCGTTACAAACAGACGCACGCCCTTTGAGAGGAAGATCTCGGATTTCTCTTGCGGGTTCCACGCAATCACGTTCAGGCCGCCCCATTTCTCAAAACGTGTAAGCACGCCAGCGTAAGTCCCGACGCAGAACAAGCTGGTTGCTGTCAGGAATGTCTCAGTTTTTACGTCATCTTGGATCAGAAACATCATCGCTAAAGCAAAACTCAAGGCACAGGCAGCATAGGCGAGCATCGCCAAAGTCACGTGCACATGCAGCCAAGTCGATTGCAGGGCTGGAACGAGCGGATGGACTTCGGTGCGTAGCAGCTGCATCAATATGACACCCACGATCGCAACCGGCATGGTGACAGTGCCGATGACCTTCACGCCGTACTTTTTCTCCGCAATCAGCGTCAGGACCGCCAGGGTCCAAACGAAGCTCAGGAGCATTTCGTAAATGCTTGCGAACGGGGGATGGCCGGCCTCATACCAGCGATGCGCAACCGCGCCGGTGTTCGCCAGCAATCCCGCCCAGGTCGCCAGCGAGGCGAACCGGATATAGGATGGCGTACCCGTAACACCAAAGCCCAGATAGAGCGTTCCCGCTCCAGCGTAGAAAATCAGTGCGGCGTAGAGCAGATTCGACTCGCTCAGCAGATTCCCGCTCTTGACCACATTGAGAAATGCCATGAAAAGGAGGAAGACGATGCCCAGCCCCACCATTACCAGCAGCGCCGTGCCGCTAGCCGCCGGTTGCTGCTCAGTTCTTGCACGTGCCATAAAGATCCTCCATAACCCGAGTTATCTTCCCGCTAATGAAGTAGCGTGCTCCGCAACGCTCGCTACCGCCTTTGGACTGATCTCTGCTTCGACTTCCTGAATCAGTTTCCGGAACCTCTGCTCAAAAAGGTCTTTGTTTCTATTGGCTGAGCCTCCCAGCCACAGCGTCAAGTGCCCCGATGCATCCCGTACCGGCACGGCCCAAACCCGCACGTGGACAATATAGAAAACAAAAGCCAAGCCAAACCCCATCAGAATGACTCCCGCCCAAACTGACCACTGCCCTGGTTCATGGGAGACCTCGAGGCCGGTGTAGTAGGCCATTTGGACATCCTTCCCTTCGAATCGATACGGAGAGGCAGCGTTCTGCTCAAAGCCGGGAATTGGCGGTAGCCATACATTGACGGGCATTCCCGTCTTTTTCGATTCGACGATCAGGTGTGCAGCGGGGTTCTCCAGATCGTTAGATCGCGCGTAGACCTGACCGTCTTGAACCACATAGTCCGGGATGAACTCGGCCAGCCGCACGGTCGTGTCTTCGTCCAGATGCTGCGTTTCGTCCGGCCCCAACGCGATCTCTTTAACTGGTGTTTCACCGCTTGCGGGCCTGGCGTTCAAAACCAACTTATCGATCTTTCCGGTACGCCCGTAACTTGCCTGATAAAAGCGGATTCCTCGATACACGAGCGGGTCATTGACTACAATCTCTTTCCGCTGAACCTCGCGGCCGTTTTCGATCACCACCAGCTTTGACCACCAGCGCTTCGGCGTGCCGTCGGCGTAGTTCTCTTGTCCTGCGCCGTCGCAACGAACCGCAAAGGGCAAGCTGCGGGTATTGCCGTTTTGTAGCACCTGGTTTGACTGTTGTCCGCGGGTGAGGGAAACAAAACCTCGCCAGCCATAGAGCGCGTCTACGATGCCGCCGAGGAAAATGAGCAGGAGGCTGGCGTGTACGAGATACACAGCCATTTCCGAAATTCGGTGCCGCTCCCCAAATAACGAAAAGCTGTTCTCCCTGACGATGCGCTCTGGTTTAAGACCCGCTCTCTGAAACACCTGCTCCGCCGCGATCAAGCCGGCCTCCTCATCGGGAATCGTGACTTGAGCTTGCACCACTAGAGCCTTCCGGAAACCTTCGTCCGGACTCTTATAAGGACGGGAGTAAAACCTCCAAGCATTTGGGAAGCGCTGGATCGATGCTGCAACGATGGAAAGGCTGACGAGAGCCAGCAGAACGACGAACCACCAAACGTGGAATACATCAGTCAGGCCCAGGGCATCGAGGAGGCGAAGCATCTGTGGCGAATAAGCGCGCTGAATTTCCTCCGGATCAGTTGCCGGGCGCTGCAAGATCAGCGTTCCGGCCGCCGAGACGATTACCGTCGCGATCAGCAAAATGACCCCCGTTTTGATTGCCCCGACCGTTTGCCAGACTCGGCGAATCATTGTTGCAGCCATAAATTTCCCCTTCCTCGCGGTTCATCTGTTGCACGTTCGCGACCACCGGAAGCGGTTCGGGGAACTTGTTGAATTTGTATATAGAAGTTTGTTGCGCACCCTGAGATCCGTAGCCGATTTTTGGGCGATATGACCCAAGCTTCAGCGAGGCAAGCAGTCATTTCGCGCAGATCCAAGCACCTCGATTCCATCAGTTTCACTCTAGAGGCAGGCACGACGCGACTGTGTGATGAAGATCACAACTGGATGTGAGGTCAATCATAGTGGCTGCCAGACGGGGGGTATCGAATGTCAGAGTGAGGTGGATGGTGGGTGCAGGTTTTGATTCAAGGCTGCAGAAAGATAGCGCAGAAGGTCTTGACATTACTTGCGTCATTTCACCAATCCCAGTGTGGGAGAAGCCCCAATCTGATGAACTTCGCCACTGCTGCGATTTTCAACAGCCCGAAATCCAAGACGAAAGACATTTCGATTCAGGTGCTTACGTTAGGCGTTCAAAAACGCTACAGATGTGCGGGAAGGGTCAGGTTCGTGCATTCCCACAGTGGGAGGTAGTGGCAGCGGTGGGTTTGGGCAGATCCAGTTCGAGCCTCAGTGGGTCGCGCACAAAGTGGTTCTTGACTTGCCTCGTCACATTGCTCACGTTCGCCAGAACAGCCTCGGCGGCCAAGCATCCTGTACCCCTCGACCCGAAGGCGGATCCGTCTACCTGCATCGCTTGCCACGAAGATAAGACCAAGGGCAAATCGGTGCATTCGGCGATGGCAATGGGATGCATGAGCTGTCACGAGATTCGCGTTAACAGGGACGTCACCCACGTCAAACTAATCACTGCGACCCCCTACAAACTCTGCCTCACCTGCCACAGTGATAAAGATGCCACGCAGATCAAGGGACGAGTTCACCCGCCAGCCGTTCGCGATTGCCTGACCTGCCACGATCCGCATAGCTCCGACAACAAGAACCAGCTACTGAAGATGACTTCGGGGGACAAGAAGGACAATCTCTGCCTCACCTGCCACACGCAGGGATTGAATGTTCCAGCAAAAGGCAGCCGTCACGCGGCGCTCGATATGGGCTGTGAAACTTGCCATACCGTGCACAAGACCGGTGAACCGGGCAAGCGCGAGTTTGATTTCCACCTGGTGAAGGATGCCCCCACACTTTGTGCCGATTGTCACGACGCCAAAGACGCCGGTTTGCTCAAAGCACACCAGGGACAGCCCTTCGGCGCTGCCGATTGTCTGACCTGCCACGATCCGCATCAGTCGCAATCCCCGAAGCTGATGCAAGCGTTCCTGCATGATCCTTTCGCGTCGAAGCAGTGCGACGTCTGTCATCAGCCCGCCAAGGACAGCAAAATTGTCCTGACCCAGGCTAGTGCCAAAGATTTGTGCGTTACCTGCCATTCTGATAAGCCGGACCAGATCGCTAAAGCGCAGGTCCAACACCCGGCCGCAGCGGGCGATTGCACCGATTGCCACAATCCGCACGCAGGGCGTTCACCGGGATTCCCCAAGCCGGATGCAGTTTCAGTCTGCCTCGGCTGCCACAGCGAACAAGCGGAAGAGTTTAAGAAGGCACACTTGCACCAGCCCGCTTTTCAACAAGGTTGTGCGACCTGCCATGAGCCACACGGCGGCGAAAACCCCCATTTACTGCGGGCAAAAGAAATTAATCCGCTCTGCCTGGAATGTCATGGACCGGATGCCCCCGAGCCGAAGCCAGTGAAGGATCAGCCTCTGATTACCATTTTCGACGGCAAGGTAAAGCTGCCTCAGGATTACTTCAAGAAGGTGCCGGTCCTGCCGCTGAAGTATGGCATCGGCCACCCCACTGATGAACACCCTGTGGGAAAAGCAATCAACGCGAAAACAAAGACGGTGAGTGAGCTGACCTGTCTCAGCTGCCATCAGCCGCACTCTTCGGCGAAGAGCGCGCTGCTGGTCAAGGATCAGGAACCCAATATGGCCTTCTGCAAGACCTGTCATGCGGAAGGAACCATGACGCTGCGGTAAGAGGAGAGTAATGAAAATGTCTATCCATCGCTCAAATTTGAAGCCGTCGCTCAAGGTTCTCATCGGGTTGGCGGTGGTGACTGTCCTCGCCCTGGGTAGCTCTCCGGCTCACGCGCAGAAGAAAAACAAGAACGCGGCAAATGCCACAGGCGTGGTAGACAAAAACAAGAAAGTCTACTTCGATCTCAGCAAGATCATCTGGCCGAATCCTCCGGCTATTACGCGGATCAGGTTCCTGAGTATTTACACCGGCCAAAAAATCGACTGGGCGGGTCTGCAAACAACGCAGAAAAAGAAGCAATCCTGGATGGACCGGCTGGCAGGCGCGCAGCCCGACCAGCAGGTTAAGGACGCGCAACAAAAGATCGGGTTCCAGTTGATACGCCCGTATGGCGTGGCCGCGGATTCCAAGGGGAATATTTACGCGGCAGACCAGGGCGTGGCAGCAATTTTCATTTTCTCCGAAAACGGCGACGTGCAACTGATCAAGAACGGTCAAGACGCACACCTAGCCATGGTCACGGGTTTGGCGATGGATGATAACGACCGGCTGTTTGTGGGGGACGCCAAGCTGCATCACGTGCTGGTGTTCAACGCCAACCGTGTAGTGGAGGCCTCCTTCGGCGCCGACACGCTTGTATCTCCGGCGGGTATCGCGATCGATAAGGAGAACCGCTTCGCTTACGTGGTGGACACGCAGCAGGATCAAGTGCTGGTTTTCGACGCCGACAACTACAAGCTGCTTCGCCGTATTGGAACCGCTGGGAAGAAACACTCGTTGACGAGCCCGGGCGATTTTTCACTGCCTACGGGCGTGGCGGTGGACAAGGACGGCAACGTTTACGTCACCGACACCCTGAATAACCGCGTCGAAATTTTCGATGCCGAAGGCACTTTCATCAGCGAGTTTGGAAAGCCCGGCGATGGTCCCGGGCGTTTTGCCCGGCCCAAAGGAATCACCGTTGATGGCGACGGGCACATCTGGGTGGCTGACGAGGTCCAATGCCGCGTGCAGGTCTTCAACAAAGAAGGCCAGCTATTGATTTATTTCGGTGGAACGGGATTTTATCCCGGGCAATTCAACGCTTTGTACGGAGTGGCGTTTGACGGCGCTACTAACCGCATCATCACTAGCGAGCAATTCCCTGGCCGCGTGCAGGTATTTCGTTATGTGACCGATGGCGAAGCCGCAGCCGAGAAGGCCCGCCGCGAAGCCGAGCAGAAGACGCCAAAAGCGGGCGGTTCGCCGTCGTAGAGCGAGGAGGCTAGATCCAAATGCACAAGATTCCGCGGTCGCCACAAGCCGAAGCTGGTCCCGATCGGTTTGCCGTGCCTCGGAGCAGTTGAAGTGAGGACTCACAGGGCCAGTTAGGTTGTGTGTTGCAACACAAATTCATCAGGAGGTATACCAGTGAAACGAGTCATATTAGTACTGCTGGTGGCTCTGGTCGCGGTGGGGATCGCCACTGCCCAGGTCACCTCGCCAACGAAAGACGTTCTTGGCGCGCACAACGTCTATGGCCGTGGTTGTGTGGCCTGTCACGCACCACACAGCGGTGCTGCTGGCAACGGTGGAAAGGCTACCGCCAACAGCGGCAACTTCGCACTCTGGGGCGAGGATCTGTCGCCTCTTTACGGCCAAACCCTCCACTTTGGCAACGGTGGAACTTATTCCGTAACGCTGCCCAACTACGCAACCGGTGGCTATCCGGCGTCTCCGGATGATGGCTATTTCGGCATCATCACCTGCCTGAGCTGCCATGATGGCAACCTGGCGAAGGTCGCAATGATGAAGGGAACGACTGTAGAAACAGTCACCATCGCCGGCGCAGCCTTCAATCCTCCAACCCTGCTCGGAAACGACGGCACGACGCCTGGCAATTACCAGAACGACCACCCAGTGGGACCGTCAGCGACCATCGGCTGCGGTGGACCGTACAACTGGGATTGCACGATCGGCCTCGACGGCTCAATCATCTTCAGCGGCCCGAACTCCACGCAATTCAAAGCTGACTACTATGACGTAACCTCGGGCAGTGGGCCACTGGCCAACATAGTGAAAGTGCCGGGATCAACTCCTGGCTTTGCTGGCTCGGTAACGAGCAATTCGTGGGTCAAGTGCACCACCTGCCACGATCAGCACGACATGCTCTATTTCAATACTGCTGCTGGTGGACCGGCTGTGATCAAACCGACGCACTTTTTTGTGCGCGGCTGGTACGATCCCGGCAATTCCGCCACGAGCAACAGTGCAGCGCAGTTCTGCCGCGGCTGTCATGGTGGCGAATCCAACGAAGCGCACGGCCAGGTCGTGCCGACAACGTAGTTCTTTAGGGGAGGACGGATGTCCTCCCCTTTTTAGAAACACGCTCTCATCCGTCGCCGGGGTGGGACGGAGGACAAGAGGAATTATGAAGCGCAAGATCCCCATAGTCGTTTTCATCTTGGCCGCGACGCTGGCGGTATGCGGCCAGCAGTTGGCCGCGACACTGCCGGCACACGGCCAAGAGTTGGCCGCACTGCCATCACACATTACCCCGCCGAGGCCGGTAGCACGGGTCAATGGCGCGGTACTGACGGACCGGGATTTGCTGTTCGAGATGTATGCCATCTTCCCCTACGCCAAGCAGCACAACGGATTCCCCAAAGCCATGGAAGCGGACATCCGCCGCGGCGCCATGAGGATGATTGAATTCGAGGAGCTGGTCTATCAGGAAGCCCAGAGGCGAAACATAACGGTTGCGCCGGAGCGCCTGGCCAAAGCGGAGAGACAGTTCCGCCAGCAATTCGAAACTGAACAACAGTACCGCGAATTTTTGCAGGTCGAGGATCAGGGCTCCCGTCAGATCCTGCGCACGAAGATCAGGCGCTCGCTGTTGATTGAGGACCTGCTGAAGTCGGAGATTACCGACAAGTCCCATGTGACGATAGCCGAGGCCAGGGCCTTCTACGGCAAATATCCGGAGCGTTTCAAGGCGCCCGAGACTTATGCGCTACAAACGATCACTATTATGCCGCCAATTCGGCCAAGCCGGCAGAACCCCAACCCGCCACCGCCTACTGCGGATCAATTGAAGCAGATGAAAGCACGCGCCGAGGACGCGTTGCGGCAGGTGCAGGCCACCAAAGACTATGAAGAATTCGGCCTGCTGGCGGAGAAGATTTCCGAAGATGACTACCGCGTAATGATGGGAGATCACAAGACCAAGACGGTAGCGGAGTTGCCGCCGGAGATCGTAAAAGCAGCCTCTACCTTGCAGTCCGGGCAAATCAGCGGGCTGATCCTGACGGAGAACGCCTACACCATCATCCGGCTCAACCAGCACGATCCGGCGCGCATGCAGAAATTTGATGAGGTTTCGAAAACATTGCAGGCACAAATACAGGTCATGAAAAAGGAGATGCTGCAAAAAGAGTTGGACTCCAGACTTAGGAAAAAAGCGAAGGTGGAAGAGCTTTAGGCGTGAATATGGAGCACAGATTTCATATTTGGATGGTTGGCGTGGTAGCGGCGGGACTTTGGTTCTTCGCCCCTGGCCTGCTATGCCAGGTGTCGGTAGGCAACAACGTCCTGCTCAACCTTGATGGCACGATTGCCACCTCTTACGCAGGAGGCTATGAAAATGTCGGTGCTTCTACCCACGGCTTTGGCATTGGCGGACTCGGAAATTTAAACGGCTCGTACTACAGTCCGCAATTTCTATCATTCACTGTATCGCCATTTCTCAACCAATCCCGCGACAGCTCCAGTTACAGCGCGATCATGGACAGCTCGGGGGTGAACGCGGTTGCAGACATTTTTTCGGGCAGCAAATTTCCGGGATATGTCAGTTATTCGGATACGTACAACAGCCAGTCAAACTACCAGCTTCCGGGGTTAGCGAATTTCAAGACTAACGGAGATACTCAGACGTTTGGAGTCGGTTGGTCCGCTAATCTCCCGAATCCCTCCGTTACCATGGGATTTGAGCAAAGTAACAGCGACAGCTCGCTTTACGGAAGCCCTACTGATACTAAAAGTCATTTTCAATCGCTTTTTACGAGTGCAAATTACAGGCTGGATGGATTCCAACTGAGCGGCGGTATCCACCATGCGAACGAAAACGCGCAAATCCCGGAGATTGAAGCGGGGCAGCTCATCGAATCCGCCAACTCTGATACAACCACATTTAACGCCGGTGTGTCACGGGCGCTCCCTCTACGGGGAAGCACCTGGACCAGTTTCACCCGAGAGGACTCGGAGTACGATTCCTTTGGAATTAAAAGTTCGGAGACGGCGGACATCGTTAGCGGAGGGCTGAATCTGAAGCCGACGGACAAATGGAGTACGCAATTGAGTGGCAATTACAATGACAATCTTGCCGGCTCGCTCTACCAGGCCGTAAACACCAACGGCGTGCTCGCTCCGGTCTCAATCCCTGCAGGGACATCCCATTCCTGGCAAGTGGCTGGACAGGCGCAGTACGAACCCTTTTTCGGCCTGTACGTGGGAGGAGGCGTCTCGCACGAGCAGCAACTGTTTCTGGGAAACTCTTATACTTCAACCTCCGAATTCGGCTTTGCGGGCTATGGGCATGACCTGCTGGGAGGAAGATTCAATAGCAGTGCCACTGTGACGCGGAGTGAGTTCTCCAGCACAAGCCAGTCTATGTTGGGTTTTATCAGCCTAGCCACCTATATTCGCAGCGTGGGCAGGTGGAACGTGGGCGGTTCGTTCGGCTATTCGGAGAACGTGCAGACCATCCTTCTCGCCTATACGAGTTCGGGCTATAGCTATTCGGTTTCTGCAACCCGTCCACTTCCTCGCAGACTCATCTGGACGGGATCGGCGAGCGGATCCAGCACTCTCATCACCCAGCAGAGTACCCCTTCCAACCAGACGCGAAGTTATACGACTGGACTTGCGTCCCGCTGGTTAGGTGTGAGTGGAGGGTATTCCAAAACCAACGGCACCGGCCTTTTGACGACTACGGGCATCGTCGTACCTCCACCAGGAGTTCCGCCGCAATTGCTGCCGACGGAAGTTTCTTTCGGAGGCAGTTCATACTCGGTCGGGGTGGGAAGTACGCCAGCGCGGGGATTCACGCTCAATGGCTCGTTCGTGAAAGCCGAGTATAATACCGTGAACGAAATAAGTAACGGCGCGGCAAGTGGGGTGGTCTTCTCGCATAACAAGACCGAGCAAGCCAATATCTACTTACTATATAAGTTCCGCAAGGTAGACTTCGTCGCGGGTTATAGCAGGATACTGCAAGGATTCAGCGCGAGCGGCGTGCCTGGAACTGGGGTAACTAGCTACTACGCCGCAATTTCCCGATGGTTTAGATTCTTCTGAGGCCAGCAATGCGGAACAACACGAAATGGGTCCCCGGTCTGCTGGCCACCGGGTTGCTTCTCCAGCCCCTGCTCTTCTTTTCTCCTGCATATGCAAAGGCGACCAAGAAGGACGCAGTAAGTGTGCCGGTGCTGCTGTTGGAGGGCGGGCGGAAGCTCGTCTATGAGCGCAGCTTCAGCACTGAGCGGGAGGTCAGGCTCAAGCGTGGCTTCTGGAAGACGGTCCTGGATGTCGTGGCGGGCGAGCCGGATTTTCATGTCATGGTACGGCCCTTCAGTGTGGTGACGGATTCGCACCAGCGCATAATCGTCAGCGATCCGGGGGCTGGCGGCGTGCACATCTTCGACTTCAACGACCAGAAGTACAAGTTCATCACGCGAAAAGACAAGAGCAAGGAGGCCATGACGTCACCGCAGTGTGTGACGGTGGACGCGCAGGACAATATTTATGTGACCGATTCGGAGTTGGGCAAGATATTCGTGTTCGATCCCAGCGGAAAATTTGAGCGCGTTATTGGCAGTCTGAAAGGTGGGGAAGGATATTTTAAACGGCCAACGGGAATTGCGCTCGACTCCCAGGCCCAGCGGATCTACGTCACAGACACCTTGCGCAATTCGATTTTTGTGCTCGATATACAGGGAAGCGTGCTGCAGAAGATCGGTAAAACCGGCACAGGCGACGGAGAGTTTAATTATCCCACCGAGCTGCGGCTGGACGGCGACGATTTGATTGTCGTGGACGCAATGAACTTCCGTGTCCAGGTGCTGGACCGCTCCGGAAATTTCAAATACGCGATCGGGCAGATCGGAGAGGGCCTGGGCCAGATGTTTCGCCCAAAGGGAATCGGGCTCGATTCCGAGGGGCACCTCTACATGGTTGAGACGATCAGCGGCCTTGTCCAGGTTTTTGACCGCCAAGGACAGCTTCTCTATTACTTCGGAGGCAAGGGCACGGAACTGGGACAATTTCAGCTCGCCGCCGGTTTATTTATCGATCGCAATGATCGCGTGTATGTGGTCGATTCCTACAATCGTCGGGTTCAGGTTTTCCATTACTTCGGACTGGGTAAACAAGCCGGAGGGGGCGCGCATTGAGGGCCAAACCCTTAATAGGCGTAATAATAATGTTGCTTGCCGGCAGTATGCTGGCCCAGGACGTCATCGGCTCACATGACCTGTCACCCGCGGGGACGTCCCCGATTAAGGGCGGCCTGTCAGGTTCCTGCCTCTATTGCCACGCTCCGCACTCCGGCTGGAACGGGAAGGCCGGAATTACTCAGACTCCGCTCTGGAACACGCAGCTTTCAAGTGTGCCCTCCTACACGGTGTACAGCAGTACGACGATGGTCAATAAGAACAACCCGTCTCCGCCTCTGGGGACGGACAGCACTCTCTGTCTCAGTTGCCACGACGGGACGGTGGCTGGCTCGCCGGGAGCGACCGTTGCTTATGGCCGAATTCCGACGAGTGGCGCGATGAACGCATCGGACGTCTTTGGAACAAGCCTTTCAACCATACATCCATTCAGTTTTTATCTTCCGCTACAACCAGCGGCTGATCTTGTTCCTTCATTGACTGCTAATCCACCCTCTACCGCCGACCAGACTGGGGCGGTTCGGCTCGTCAACGGCAATGTCGAATGCACCAGTTGTCACAATCCACACGTGCAGAACATCGACCCGAACAACAGCAATTTTCTGGCAATAAATAATACAAATAGTGCCCTCTGTCTCGCTTGTCATAACACTCAGACTCCTCCCGGTTCGGGGATGGGCCTCACAAACGTGGCAGAAGCAAGCCATGCCACACTTGCTACGCCTGCCTCTCCCGAAATGAAGACAAGCCATGTGAACCACCTGAAGCTGCTCAGTCTTGGTGCAGCTCCCGGACAGTCCGCAAATGCCTTCCGCCAGTCGTTCCTGGATGCGGGGTACGGTACAGTGGAAGCGAAGGCAGCAGGAGCGCCACCTTCCGTCAGCCCGAGGACAAATAAGGTAAACCCGCTTGCAGGATGGTCCACGAGCATTCATGCCACCGCAGCCAATAAGGTGGCACGACAAGCGTCTTTAGAAAACTCTGTTGTGTCAGGCAATATGAAACAAATGTCCCTGGGCCCTTACGGCACAGTCGCAAGAAATGGCTGTTCATCCTGCCACGTGCCGCATAACGCCCAAGGGGGAAACGTGCTGCTTATAGAGCCGGGAGACGTCGCGTGCCTGAGCTGCCACAGTGGCACATCAACTGTATCTCCCCCTGCCCCGAATATTTATACCGAGACGACTTTGCCGAAAATCGCACACTCCATCACGGCAGCCGAAGGGCATAATGCGCACTCTACCAGTGAAAGCGACGTGCTTAATCACAACCGTCACGCTACCTGCGTCGACTGCCACAACCCGCATTCTTCCCAGCAGGTGGTCGCCTTCACCGCGGCACCACCTTTACGACCATCTCAGGGCCGTGTGATTGGGGTTAGTGCAACTGACGGCGTGACCGTACTCAACCCCGCAGTCAACCAATATGAAAATTGTTTGCGCTGCCATGGAAACAGCACAGGTAAGCAAGCGAAGACCAATTTTGGTTACTTACCAGTTCGGCTGGCTTCAGGTGGCGATCCTCTGAATCTTATCCGGCAATTGGGTACAACTGCGATCTCGCGTCATCCGGTAATGCACGATCGTACTAGTCCATTTCCGCAGCCTAGCCTCCTTCCTAATATGCTGAACTTAGATGGCCGGACGCAGGGACGCACGATGGGAACTCGCATTCTGTGCACGGATTGCCACAACAGTGACGATAATCGTGAGTTCGGCGGAAAGGGACCGAATGGGCCGCACGGCTCCACGTTTGCGCACATCTTGGAGCGTCGGTACGAGTTCAATCAAGCCCCTTTTCCCGGCGCTCCCATTACAAACCCTTTCCCTAGCCCGAGTTTGAGTGCCGAGGGCGGCCCAAGCGGCGGTCCCTATGCTTTGTGTGCTAAATGCCACGATCTTTCGCAAATCCTGAATAACAGCAGTTTCAGCGAACACGCACGTCATGTGAAACAGGACGGTTTTTCCTGCTCGGTGTGCCACACCGCGCACGGCATGGGAGGTCAGATGGCGACCGTTTCAGGAGAGCGGATGGTGAACTTCGACATCAATGTAGTCGCGCCAAATGGAACGACCCCAATCTCATATCAAAAAGCTACGAATTCGTGCAGTCTAACCTGTCATGGCCATCCCCACAAATTGGTTGGAGCTTCTACTGCCGGGCGGATCCGAACCAAATGAAAGCTAGTTCATCGCGCTAGAATTCAGAACCCAGGACGGGCGCGTTTCAATATGTGGACAATCGGAAGAAAGAAGAACGTGTCTTGGGTATCTGAGACTACACGGGTCTTGTAAGGTAAGGATGAGACGCTGGTTTAAGGTTTTCGGGCATCGAAGCAGCGGATAAGCGTTCGATTGTGACAGAAGGATCGAATCTGACCGTCACAAGAGACTTCCCCTGTCGAGGAGTGCCGGGCCAATATTAACGGTTGGCCGCCGTTTCAGGTTTTAGGTTCGAGTGTTTCTTGGCTTCGGCTATCAGATCCAAGACTTTCTGTTTATTCTCGTAATTGGGGTTAGTTTCCAAGAGTTTCTGCCAGGCTGCAACCGCGCCATTGATATCCATTTTGCCTTGCCATTTCACTACGCCAAGGTTGAAAAGCGTGTTGGCCTTGGTGGGGTCGTAGGACAAAGCCTTGTTGAATTCAGAGATCGCCGCATCCGCATCGCCGGTGTACCAGATCGCGGTGGCGAAGTCCGTCCGCACACCCACATTCGCCGGCTGTAGATCCAGTGCCCGTCGGTAATAATCAATCGCCGTTGGATATTGCTGCGTGTCGTAATAGATGTTTCCAATTTTCGCCAATAGCTCGGCATTGCTTGGTTCGGATCTCAGTTGTTCGAGCAGAGGCGCCGCTTGTGTCTCCGCCATCATTTTCATCTGCTGTGGAGATGGCTGTTCGCCCGTGTTCACGTTCGACATGCCGGGCACGCTCGTTGCCGCTTGAACTCCAGGCGAAGCAACTGGAGATTGTGAACCGCGCAAGAACCAGCCTGCTGCAATGCCGACCAAAAGACAAATGACAATCAAGCTGTAGGCTTGGCTGTTTGTCCAAGTTGATGCGCTACGCCCGTTCTTACTCTGAGACATTTCCTTACTCCTTAAGTTGGTTGGATTCCGCAGCCGCACCGTTCTGGCTGACATCGGCGATTAGTTTCTGAACCTGTTTTTTTTTTGCATCCTCGAGAGTAGGGTTCAGCTTGAGTAGTTGCTTCCACGCGGCCACCGCGCCCTGGCTATCCTGTTTCGCTTGCCACTTGATAATGCCGAGATTAAACAGAGCATTGGGATTCTTGGGATCATCTTTCAAAGATAGGTTTAGTTGCTTCAGCGCCCCATCGACATCGCCTGTGTAATATAGGCAGGACGCTGTTTCGTTGCGCACGATCACGTTCTTCGGATCGACAATTAGGGATCGCTGGTAATAATCTGCCGCCTCCTTGAACTGGTGTGTCGATTCGTAGATTCTACCGACCCGGGCTAGGAGAGCGCCATTCTTGGGGTCGGCTTTCAGCTTAACCAGCAGGGGTTCGGCCTGTTTATCGGCCATTTGTTTCATCTGATCGAGTGTTGGCATGTGAGGGCCCGCATCGCGCCCACTCGGGATTGCTGTCACTGACACTGCGGGATGAGGCGATCCTGATCCGCGAAACAGATACCCCAGCGTTACTCCTAATACAAGGCAAATTGCCGCGCTGACGTATACCTGCGGAGCCGTCCACGTTGAGGTTCTTTCAGTCATTGCCTTGGCCTTTAACGGTAATCGGAGCGATGGGGAAACTCACGTGACCACATACCACTACTCCATGTAACCGCAGCGATGTCGCAGTCGATGTGATGTAAGTCACATCAGCCCGTGACTGAGCACACGGGGCTGCCAGAGACTCTTCTCTAATCTTCAAGGTTAGCCCTGGTCGATGTTTTCGCGTCTTCAACGACATTCTGGTGTAAACATGATCAGAAATAGAAATTGGTTATCAGTAATTTTGGTTCTCGCGTTTTGCTGGACGTGTGCCGCGCAGTCCGGAGCAAGAGTAGAGTTTATGTCACTGGAAGCGGCGCACGATGTCCTGGCCGGTATGCACGACCTGTTACCAGACGATCTGAGATCAGTTGGAGCTCTGGATGAGGCGAACTGGTCGGTGTGGATACAAAATCGAGATCGCGAAATTCGCAACCGGTTGGACCGCGGAACGGAAGACACGCTTACGAATCTGCTGCGTTTCGGCGTTACCTTTACCAAGGAATACCGAATTGATGACGAATACCTTGTTCATTATCGTGAGAGTTCACTTGTAAACGCATTTGCGAACAGAAGGGCCGACGACCTGATCCGAGCGTTTAACGCGCCGAATCCTTCCGAAGGCGTGGCAGACATGCGCGCATTTGTCGAAAAGAAAGGATTCTCGTTGAAGACTGCGCAAGAACGGGCTCGCCTCAAAAAGTACCTCCTCGCAAATCTAGCTCGGATGAGGGATGATTTTCTGAAATATCGCTCTCAACCAAAGGATGAGAAAAGATTCCAACTGTTTCAAGATCGCGGCATCTCTCTCGATACGAACCTGTGGCCTGACTACCAGATTGAGGTCACCTTGCGAAGCATGATGGAGAAAGGATTACTCAAGCCCGGCAGTGTTCGGCGGGTCGCAGTTATCGGGCCGGGACTGGACTTTGCAAACAAAGAGGCGGGGAGCGATTTCTATCCGCCGCAAACAATTCAGCCCTTTGCCGTGTTGGATTCGCTTCTTAGGCTTGGTCTCGCAAATCCGGCTAGTGTTGAGGTCCATACGCTTGATATCAGCCCGGATGTGAATTTGCACATTGAGCGCTGGCGGGCGAAGGCGGCGCACGGTGACGACTATGTGGTACAACTACCCTGGAATACAGAGCGGCCATTGAGCGACGAGTACCGCGCCAAATTCATCGCATATTGGCAGACGCTCGGCAGCGAAATTGGGGAACCAGTCACACCGATTACCGTGCCTCCGCTAGCCAGCGCAACCAAGACTCGAGCCGTAAAGATCCGGCCAGAAATTGTCCAGAAAATTAGCCCTGTGGACCTGAACGTCGTATATCAGCAACTCGATCTTGAACCCGACTCCGATTTCGACATAGTGATCGGTACCAATATTTTTCTTTATTACGGCGCCTTTGAGCAGAGCCTTGCCCGCAGAAATATCTCGCTGATGTTGAAACCTGGTGGGTACTTGCTCTCTAATGACAGGTTGCCAGAAACAGTCCCGTCCCGTCTTAGTGATGTGCTGCAGACAACAACTACGATGTCAGTGGATCCGCTCGTGAGTGACCTGATGATCTGCTATCGTCGCTTGAATTAGAGTCATTACGGACAGCGGCAGTCTCGCACTGCAAGAAATCCTCTCTCTCCCGGCGGACGGGTTGCAGAGTGCTTCGCCACAGGATGTTGGGGAAAGCCAGTGGTAGGACGTGCGCAAGCCTGCGGTTTGCTCCATCTCGCCGACTGTTTATGAAGTCACGTGGCGTCCAGCACGCGCACTATCTGCCCCCCCAGCCGGTTAGCCCATTTCCCATACTTTGAAGCATCACAAAGAGGACATTTATCATGGATAGGATGTCGATTCTCATCTACCTGATCGCAATATTGCTGGGTCCCACTGCTCCACCTGCTGCCCGAAACCCCGCACCAGCTGGCACTGAGAAGGAGGGCCGCTTAACTTTCATTCGCGAGTTTTCGTCGGCCGAGGATGTTAAAGGAATTTCACATCCCATCCTGAACAAAACGATCGATATCATCGCCGGCCCCAAGGACCCCTCGGCGCAGCCCCCCAGCATGTTGCAGCAGCCGTATGCTATTACAACTGATTCGAACCACCGCATTTTTGTTACGGATATCACTGCAGGAGTAGTGCACGTTTTCGACTTCGGCAACCACAAATACTGGCTTCTTGGCACCGGCAATCACCTCCGCGCCCCGTTAGGCATCGCCAGCGATCGAGAGGGCAATATCTATGTAAGCGACGCCGTCTTACACGAAGTCTTCATGTACGACTCCAAGGGCAAGTTCATCCACTACTTAAAAAAGCCTCGTGGAGAAGAGTCTTACTTCGACGGTCCTCGAGGCATCGCAGTCAATCCTGTCACAGGGCATATTTACGTCTGTGACACACCTCGCCACATGGTTATCGTTCTTGATAAGAAAGGTCATGTGATTGCCAGTCTTGGTAACCGTGGCGGCGGAACTGGACCGGGGAATTTTAACCATCACACTCAGGTCGTCGCTAACTCGGGTGAAATTCTAGTTCTGGATTCAGGCAATTCCCGGCTCCAAATTTTAAATCAGCAAGGACATTTTCAAAGAGAGATCCACGCAAATGTTGGTCATGGAGCCGGACTTGCTGTGGATGGCGCAGGGAATATTTACTTAACCGATCCAGAGCTCAACAACTTCCAGGTCTTTCCCCGAGATGCTCAGCCGGGTTACATCTTCGGAGAGACCGGGACAGGCACAGGACAGTTCAACAGATTATCGGGTGCCTGGGTAGATTCAGGGCATTGCCTTTACCTTGTGGATTCAAACAACAAACGCGTGCAGGTATTTCAAATTGCTGGATTGCGTGCGGGAGCTTGCTAGTTCTGATTGGGCACCCACGCTTGGGTCGAGCATCACAACAAATGATGATCTAGCAGGTTGCGGAAAAACGAGCAGCATCAGTTAGTTCACTCCAGGTAGTGCGATTTATTGATTCAAGAAGCTGGCCGCACCCGCTGGCAACCGGAGATTTCCTTTCGACCAGCGCACAGCAGCCTGGCTCGCCTTAGGTCGCTTGAATCGTCAGATTTCGCATGCGCACCAAGTTGTAGGCAGCTGCTGCAAACGTGAAGATCCACCCTACCCTGAAGATTCCACGGTGCCGGACCTTCCGCAACAGCGCGATGGTTTTGAGCCACCCGAAACACTCTTCAATGCGCTTCCTCTTCTTCTGACTGATGGCATATCCGGCGTGCTGGGTCGTGCGGCCATCAACTGTGCTTCCACCGGCGCGCTCCAAGTTCTGGGCAACGTGCGGCGTGACTTTTAAGTGTCGACATTCGGCCACGAAATCGGCTGTATCATATGCTTTGTCGCTTCCCACCGTCACCCGTTTCGTTCCCGGAATTTGTTCAAGCATCACCAGCGCGGCATCTCGCTCGGCTGTCCCGTTGGCCTGGAATACCTCGGTATTCACAATCAGACCGTTGCGGTTCTCGATCAGAAGGTTCCCGTTATAACTCAACTTTGCTTCTTTGCCCTTGCCTTTGCGTGCCAACTTCGCGTCTGGGTCTGTCTTCGACTCGTGCGTCTGGTTTGACCGCTTCTCGCCATGGAAGTCCACTGTTGCATTGCCTGGATCATCCGGCGGAAACCGATGCTTTGCCATCCTTCCGCCGAAAACTCTTCAGGCTAGCCCAAGCCTCCAAAAGTGTCCCATCCACTGTGAAGTGCTCATCTGAGAGCAGATTCCGCTCGCGTGCCTGCTTGAGCACGGCTTGGAAAAAGGCTTCCGCGATCTCCCCTTCCAGCAGACGCTCGCGGTTCTTGGTGAACACGGTGACATCCCAGATGGCGTCATCCATGTTCAGCCCGACAAACCAACGGAACAGGAGGTTATAGTCGAGCTGCTCCATGAGCATCCTTTCGCTACGCACCGAGAAGAGCGCTTGCAGCAAAAGCGCTCGCAACAACTTCTCTGGGGCAATCGAGGGCCGTCCGGTTTTCGCATACAACTTATTGAAGCGCGGCTGCAGCCGTTGCAGCGCATGGTCGGTCATTGCACGTAGCGGTCGCAGCGGATGATTTTCCGGAACTCGTTGCTCAGGGCTGATGTAACTGAAAACTTCCAGCTGTTGCTCATCTTTTCCACGCATGAGTTCTTCTTAGCAGGTTGCGCTGTGGAAACAAGAGAGTTTTCTGGTACTCTGCTCCCGTGGCAAACGTAAGCCCAAATGACGCGCCAGCAGCACTCGTTATGGGTGCCGGGTTCTTGGCATTCGGATTGACCATGATTCTCCGGCCCAGTTACGTTAGGGCAAATTTGGATCGTTTTGCCGACAGCTGGAAGCAGGGTAGCTGGCATCCGTACAAGATGCCTGATTGGGGATTGCGTCTCGCGGGGATGATCGGAATCGCGGGGGCTACGCTCTTCTTTTACATCGCTTATCTCGCCCTACATCAATAGTCGAGCCCATCCCTATTCGGCGTCCCGTCGTAGGCCATGCTGCTAGAATCAGAGTTTTTCCGCAACCTGCTAGATCACTGCCGGGAGTTCGCAAATAAGGAAACTAAGAGTGTGCCGGATGCTTAAGCATCCCATTTCCCTGACTCCCCCGGCGCACGGCTGCAGAGCGCTTCGCCAGAGAGTGGGAGGGAAACCCACCGGTTAGGATGTGCTCAAGTATCCGGTTTGTTCTATCTAGTCCCCTGTCCATGAACCAAAGCATGGCATCCTATACAAAGCGTGATCAGGTTTTCTGGAGAATCTTCTCCCGAGTGGCTGCGAAACTGTTTGTGATGCACTACAAGATTGGACATTGCACCGCAAGCTTGGCATTTCCATCCATCCCGTCGGAGCACTTTATCGCGAAGGTGCGCGTATGACTCGGGATCAAACCGCACCGGGGTACGTTTGCCTCGCAGTCCCTTCATGATTCCTGCGCGGAGAAGTGGTCCAGGAACTTTTTCCGTTCTTCCCCCGGAAGAAATTTGAAGAATCGCGCGACCGATTGCAGCAGCACACGCGCGTTGCCGTTTTCCAGATTTGCGCCAGCTAGGAAATCGGCACAGATCATTTCCAAACAGTATCCCCGCGATCTGTCGGTTCCTAACATCAACCCTGCTGTTTCGATCGCCTGTTCAACCACTGGAATCTGGCTGCTGTAAAGCTTGAAGTAGATAATTTCCCACGGCTCTGTTATTTTTCCCGTCAGCTCGCGCTCGACTTCCTGCTTAAACTCCTTCTTGGGTAATTCTCTGGCTTTGTGCAACCAGGTTGCACAATCGAAGCCCTGTCGGTCCCTTCTGGCGATTTTGGCCAACTCGATCCCCTTGCTCCAGCCTACCTGCTTCAGTTCCTTTCTTGCCTGTGGTGGCAGGTGCTCGTGAATGGACATCAGGTAGTAAGCCTTTCTCCTGGATTCCTGGAATCTCCTCTCGAGAAAATCATCAAAGGAAGCCAGGTTTTCCACCCGCCAGTACTGTCCTGCCCGTACTTCACACAGATAACGTCCTAATTCCACGAACTTGGTATCCCGCTCCATCTCCCTCTGCTTTTCCCAGGCCAGGATTTCGTCAATCTTGCCCAGCACAAACAAAGCTCGTCGACGATTGAACCTGGGCAACACTGGCGGTTCTCTAGTAAGCAAGCTCGTCAAGCCAACCAAGATCTTCTGCTCCCGGCCGCCGTACCAGGGCGGCTTCGGCCAAATCCTCCCTATTGAGACAAAGTCCGATGTAAGGACAGCTGCTGCAGGGGTTTTGTGGGAAACGAATGCCCGAATGCGGTAGAAACGCGGCGGATTCAATTCGGTGGATGGTGTCTTCGGCTAAGTGGCCGAATTCGCGTCGCTGCTCGTCCGTGATCGTGGTACGAAGGTATTGGACCTCGACCAGCCGTTTACGGACGAATACGACTTGAGCGACTTCGGAGATACCGGTAATCCAGGAATAGCAAACCAGCTGGGGATCGAGAGCCAGCAATCCTTGCGGCTCTTCCGGGTAGCGGCTGGATGTGGTTTTCCATTCCAAGAGACAACCAGTTCCGTCGAGCTTGCCAATGGCATCGATATAGGCCACAAATTCACTAGTTGCTGAGATCGGTCGAGTGAACTTGATCTGCAGACTTCGGCGAGGCTGGCGGATGCGGATGCGATCGTCCTGGCAGAAGCGGTTGAGCAGCAGGAGGCCTTGCTCGAGCATGCGATC
The DNA here is from genome assembly GCA_035623255.1 of Terriglobales bacterium. Classification (GTDB taxonomy): domain Bacteria; phylum Acidobacteriota; class Terriglobia; order Terriglobales; family Acidobacteriaceae; genus JAFAGX01. The sequence goes on from DASPTU010000010.1 coordinate 67,872, forward strand.
CCAGGTGTCACCATTGGTGTAATGCAACCCATGGTTCTGGTAGGTCTGCCATTCGCGGAACAGCACTTCGGCTGCATCCTGGCCGAGGAAGTAGGCGCCTAGTGCTCGTTCGAAGGCACGCCCGAAGAGCATGGCGGCCCGAGTGTCCTTCTCCTGCCAGCCATCGAGGTAGCGATGTCGATAGCGGCGAGGACAGGTCAGATAATGGCTGATCTGGGTGTAGCTATAGATCATGACACGCTACCTCTGATCCGGGAGCACTTGCCGGCGATACGACCGTGGGTGACAGCTCTTGCCATTGACTCGCAGGGGCAAAGCCCTCGAGATTAACCAAGGTAGTGCCATTTAGGACGACATGACCGATCTTGACTACCCCTTGAAGTCCAATTAGGCTCTTTTCGTCGATCTCATCTTGGCCGAGCATGTCGGTGTCATAGCCGAAATCACGTAGGAACCAGTTCAGCTTCCAGAGAGCTTGCCGTGTGCAGTAAATCCGACCTGTAATGGACCGGCGCGCGAAATGCTGGGGCTCAAGCACAACCAGCCGCAGGATGTAGTACGGCTTATCGATCTGCCAGCGATATTGAGCACGAGTCACTCGAACGAGATACAGGCTGTCTGGAAGAAGAACGCTTCCTGCGGGATCGGCCTCGTGCAGTCCCTCGATGCGACGCTTCATGCGACACCAGTTTTCGAATTCGAATAGCTATTGAGCTGACAAAGCAAGGCGCTCCGGTCTCTCTCGGCCTGTTCAGCGAGATGTGCGACGAACTTCTCGACCTGCTCGCGAGTGGCATCGCGCAGGGTTTTCACGCCACAGAAATCTGTCGCGTAGGACTTGACCAAACTTGCGTCGAGTTGATGCCGGCGTATCAACTGGCAGAGCCGATCACGCACGGT
>DASPTU010000011.1:0-6201 GCA_035623255.1 Terriglobales bacterium
AAGTTATCGGTTCTAAGTATTAAGTCAGAAAGAGTTCGCAGCGGAACTCGGTTACCCCTAAGTAGGAGATGCTACACGCACTGGAATGGTTTGCAAAATAATTCGGGCTGAGCGAACGCGTCCCGCACTACAGCTCCTCGAGAGTAAAGTTGTCGTTCGTGAAAATGCAGATTTCGCTGGCGATGCGCATGGCTTCCAGGGCCAGCTCTTTGGCGGTGAGTTTGGAATGTTTGAGCAAGGCGCGCGCCGCGGCGAGAGCAAAGCTGCCACCGGAACCAATGGCAACGATGCCATCATCGGGTTCGATGACGTCGCCGTTGCCGGAAAGAACAAACGTAGCTTTGTTGTCGGCCACGATAAGCATGGCTTCAAGGTGGCGAAGGGCGCGGTCCTTGCGCCATTCCTTGGCAAGTTCGACGGCGGCCTTTTGCAGATTCCCGGAAAACTCCTGGAGCTTGCCTTCGAAACGTTCGAACAAGGTGATGGCGTCGGCGGTGGAACCGGCAAAACCGGCCACGACCTTGTCATTATAGAGGCGGCGGGTCTTGCGCGCGGTGTGCTTCATGACGTGCTCGCCCATGGTCACTTGGCCGTCGGCGACTAGCACAACTTTGTTGTCCCTGCGGACACACAGAACAGTAGTGCCGTGCATAGGTGAGCTTTGCGGGCGAGTTCGCATCCATACATTATAACGCCCGGAATGTCTGAGCTCCAAAAGCCACAATCTCCTTAGGTATCGCCGTCCCTTCGGATGATCCGCACGCCATTCCCACGGTGGCGCTCGGCACTCCGGCTGGTCTCTAACAATTCTTATTGGGCGATTTCGTGGAAGGATAGGACTTTGTAACGCGGCGTAGGTTGCGCGGCATTGATCCAGCAACTGCTATATCTCATGCCTACGGAACCCATATTGGGAGCGAAGAGAACTGAAGCAAAGCCCAGATTGGGATCGGGGAGCAAGTTTCCGGAAGAGTCTCGAGTCTGCGCGACGTAGAATGCGCCATTGAATACTCCACTCCCAGCCCGGGAGCCGGTGACCGTTCCTTGGCCGATCACTAGAACGATACCGTCCCACGACGCGTCAGGGTCATAGTTTAGATTTCCGGTCACCAGCAGCAAGCCGTACCCGGTGTTATGCCAGGAATTCAGATCTAGGTTCCCTTGAATCGCGACGATCAACGAGTTGGTGGCGCTCATGCCCAGGGGTGTCAAGTCGGAGCCCGTAGCGGTTCCACCAGACGGGGTGATCACCACGTCGGCATTTTGAATGATAGTTTGAGCAAGGCCGTCGACTTGGCTTGGCGTCTGAAAATTGGCTATCGGATCTCTTTTCACATCCGGAGCGGAGTTGAGGCCGTTGTATTGGGATTGCATGGCGACCGGGATGCCTGTTCCGCCATTTCCGCCGTTGATCACGGCACCGACGGCGAGGGTGTGGTAGGTGGCGATGGCATCGACGGGAGGCCCGGGTGTGCAGGAAGGCAATTGGGGCACGGATATGTCGTTTCCGCTTATGTAATACGAAGGGTTGGATGTTGGTGCGCTGAACGCCACGCTGTTACCGGCCTCTGCCGCAAGCGTAAGCGCGGCAGGAAAGTTGGGAAGAGTGATGGGTACGGGCGCGACGACATATTGAAGAATCTTTTGGCTGCCGTTAGGCAAAACTGCAAAGGCAGTGAGCTCGATAACCTGTGGGCCCGCACTGGAATTGAAGCTGAAGCCTGAACCTGTGTAATAGAGCGTGCGAGTGGTATCATCTGCTTGCCCATCGTTGTCCGCATCGACGTTGAGGGACTTTTCGGAAACCGCATTAATGCGTACCCATTTGAACATCGGACCAGGATAGCTCCCTGGGTTGAAAGTGCTTCTGTTCCAGATCGATAGCGCCGTGGGAGAGGGATTTGTAGGATTTGCGAAGCCGCTGGAGCTAAATTCTTTATTGAACTGATTGTCGGGATAAGGAGGTCCTGAGTTCCAGGGAGTAATGGATTCGCCCGAGACCGGATTTACGAGGTAGTACGTACTTCCCATCGCAAGGGGAGTTCCCGTTGGGGGCAAGAAAGTTGTCGGGTCTGTGGTGGAGAAAGCAGACGGCCCCTTGCCCTGAAGCCTGCCGCGGGCTTCTTCGAGGCCCGCCATGGCGTCGTAGTACACGCCCGTGGAGGAGCGATAGTTGCCGGCCAGAGCCGACTCTGTCCCCGACGAGACAATCAGCGCAATAGCAATCACACTGATGAGCAGCAAAATGAAAATGGAAATCAGCAAGGCAATCCCCGCCTGGTTTCGCGCCGCTCGAGCTCTGGTAGCCGGTTTCATAGAGTGTCGAGCCGCCTCATTGGTTTGGATTAATCCGCCGACCGCGCCCGCTCAATTCTACGAGTCGCGGCTGGCCGCTGGTAGCGTCGGGCAATGGCGCTGCCACAATCAAAGTGATCAGTACCTCTCGAATGTTTTCAGAAGAATTGTCCGCCCCCGCCGAAATGCACAGGGGCGCCGGAGTTTGCGGGTTAGTGGGAGTGTCGCAGAGGTAACTGAAAATCGGGACGGCCGCTCCTTGGAAAACTCCGGGATAGGCAGCCTGGCAACTCGGGAGTTGCGGCGGGCAGCTTTGATTCACCACGTTTTGGACGAATGGAACCATGGCATTGGTCCCCGTAAATGCAGCGTCCGGATCGCCGCCCGATACTTTAGGAGACACCCCGCGCATAAGTACGGTTCCTTGCAGTTGATAACGAATCCAATAAACGTAGGGATCGGTGGGCAGATTTGGGGCAGTTTCGATGATGATGTCGAAATCGCCTGGGGCTGAATCCCCACTGCTCGTGGTGCAGGTGCCACCTCCCCCGGTTCCAATCTGGCAAGAGGTCGAACTGGAGGGAGATGTCGTATAGCCCGCGGCTGCGCTCCAGGCAAAGGGCCAACTGGTTACCTGAGTGGGGCTGCCGCTAATAAGAAAAGACGACGGTGGAAATCCCGCATCGTTGATGTCGCGCACCATTTGATCCAGGCCCAGGCGAGCTTCCTGGAAAGAGATGAGGAGCTGCGTGTCCGTCTGGTAGCGCTGTTGGGAAGAAGTGAGTAAAGTGAAAGCAGCGCCGGTGATCACAAGAAAAATGCCGAGAGCAGCCAGCAATTCGATTAGGGTGAAACCAGCGTCGCGTTTTGCAAAAACGGGCGCCCTCATTTGCTCACCGTGCAGTCGAGCGTGATGGGCTGAAAATAGCCGTTGCCGTTCGTTTGCCGAATGCCAAGAATGATTCGTTTGGAAACCACTGCTCCATTGTTTGCAGTAAGGATGACGGCCCAGCGGACATCGTAGGTGGTCTGGGCGGGATCGGTTGGATCCTGATAAGGAAAGCTGTAGTTGGAGACTGTACTTTGGGAGAAGTCGATCAGCGTCTGGCCAAAGTTCTGGCCCGCTGCGTTGGAACTGTAAATCGTCGTAATCGGGCTGCCCTGCAAGATGTTGGGCGAACTAGGGTTGCCCAGATTACAGGTATAGCCGATGGGGCAGTAAACACCCAGCGAGTCCGAAAAACTGCTGGCCGTCAACGGCTGGGCGAGCATGAAATCCAACTCGCGTTGGGCGTACACGAGGGCGGAGGAATCGGTGCGGTTGCGGAAATTCAGGAGTATCGAAGCGGGAACGAGTTGGGCAACAGCTACGAGGCCAACGAGCAAGATTACCGTGGCCAGCAACATTTCGAGAAGGCTGAAGCCTCTATCGGTGCCGCGCGCTGCTGTAAGCGAGTGCTGCATTTTTTCTGCGGCCTCTTGCCTTAGCCAACTTTTTGCCAGGGCCCGCTGCCTGGCGCGCTCCAAATTTGCATGGAGCCAGAGGGAAGCAAGACCACGGCGCGAAAGCCCGGATCGGGATCGATCATGCTTCCGATATAGAAAACATAGATGTTGGAAGAGACACCTCCACCGTAGGAGGTTCGAATCGCGCCGCGCGCGTCAAACGTGATTGTCGATGGGCTAGCCGACACCGGGGTGAGCGTCGAGGTGTTCAATGCGGTCAAGATGGCTGTTGGAGCGGGAGCGCCCGAAGGTATCACGGTTGCAAATCCGGCTATGAGTTCCTGTCTTTCCGTTGGATCAAGTAATCCATTCGCGTTGTGATTGGAATCGGCACCGACGAGGTAGCCCGTGCCGCTGGCTTGCATCACAAAATTCACCTGGGTGTTCTGGCGCACGGCCTCGAATCGAGTGAATTTCAGCATCGACGCGAACCGCGTAGCCGCGTCGTTAAGTTGATAAGCCCTGAGGGAACGCATCAAAGTGGGAATGGCAATGGCGGAGAGGACCAGCATCACGCAAATCGAAATGACCATTTCGACGATGCTGAAGCCAGCAATGGCGGTTCGCGGAGTGCCAGAGCGGTTTGCACTCTTTGCCAACGTCGTTCCTCGCAGGGGACAGGACCTGGATCCCGTCCAAATGGCTCGGATTCCAAATCGGTGCAGTCGCATTGCCAGGGACAGCCGGCCGCAACCGCCGCCAAACCTAGTACTTTGTTAATCTCTGCGCTTCCATTCTAATACAGAGGACAAGGAAGGGGTAGAAATGTAACAGATTGAAACATCTCCCTCTGATGCGCGAAGTTCAAGTCAACTACTCGGATAGTAAATGCTCGCGTTCAGTTGCCCGCCAGGAAAGACTCCGAATCTTACAACTTACTTCTTCTTGAGGACAGTTTCGGACCCATGCTTCTGCAATGAGGCTTTGGTGAAAAGATCGTCAGGGAAACCGGGATTGTAGCGGCAAGTGTCGTAGAAAAATTGCGCGGTGCGGCGGCCATTGTGTTCGCGTGTGACCTGCAGCGGAGTCCACACGCTCTCCTTTAACTGGTAGTTCGTGTAGATGGTGGTGTCGTCGTTGATCTGATTGTATTCGGGATCCTTGGTGCTGACAACGGCGCGAACCAGATAGTGAGTGGAGCGGTCAACGGCGAGACGGAATTTGCGCTCTTCGCTATCTGTCAGCTCCACCCAGTCCACCTGCTTGAGATCCACGGTGTCGTTCCCGCCGAAGCGAATCAGCATACCGGGTTCCTTGAGGCGAAAACGCAGAAGATTGTCAATGTTCCGTTTGACTTGTTCTTGAAATTCGCTGATGGAGGTGGCCGGCAGTTCGTTAACGCCACTGCGGTCATATGTCCAGCCGTGGTCGCCATTGTACAATGTGATCACCAGCCCGCCGTGGGCAAAATCCAAGCCATCAATGCCTAGCAACGCTTGCAGAATGGTGTTGCGGCCTTTGCCGATGTATTCGATGCGAGCTTTGTCCGGGAACCGGCGAAAATCGTTGAAGTCTATATAGCCTATAAGTGCGCCATCGTGACCAAAAAGCGCACGGCGGCCGGTGCACGCACTTTCCCGCACTTCCGTGTAGCCTGGGCCACCCAGCCCGTTGATTAATTCCGCGAGGACCTGCTTGGCTTTTGCCGCGCTTTGCTCCGGCATCATCGTGTCTGGGTTCTGCGCCAAAGCACTCGGAGCGAATAAAGAGCCGGCGATCAAAACGCCGACAGCAAATTGGGTAAACCTCATCCGCACAAAACCGCGCCTCCATTTACATTGATGATTTCTCCGGTCATGAAGTTGGCCAGGTCGGAGGCGAGAAAAAGAATCGGGCCGGCGATTTCCTCAGCGGTGCCGGCGCGGCCCAGAGGAATCACCGTCGAAGCCATTTTTTGGCCCGCCTTGGTCTCGAGGACCGGATTGGACATGTCTGTAGCGACCCAGCCGGGAGCGACACAATTGACAAGGATATTGTGGCGGGCGAGTTCCGTGGCGAGGCCCTTGGTGAGGCTGATGATGCCGCCTTTCGAAGCGCCATAGTGGGTATGAAAAGGTTCGCCGCGCTGCCCTGCGGTGGAACTGATGGGAATGATTTTGCCGGACTTTTGCTTAATCATCTGCGGTACGGAGAAATGAATGATCGAGTAAACGCTCTTCAAGTTCGTTCGAATCATGTCGTCCCACTGCTTTTCCGACATTTTTTCAATGGGTAGATCCTCGAGATTCCAAACTCCGGCGTTGGCAACGAGGATGTCCAAGCGGCCAAGGCGCGCGACGGTGTGCTCGACCAGCTTTTTGTTGTCGGCGTGCTTGCTGACATCCGCTTTGAAAGCTTCCACGCGCGTGCCATGCTTGCCGGCTTCCTGTTGAACTTGCAGTGCCGCGTCTTTGGACTTCA
>DASPTU010000012.1:0-3331 GCA_035623255.1 Terriglobales bacterium
ATCCGCGCTCTCTGGTTCCTTGGCGAACCAGGTGGCGATCATTCCAACGGCCATACACGCGCCGTAGATACCGTAGGACATGCGCCAGCCCACGGCCGCTGCCACGATGAGGATAAGGGCATCCGTGGTCAGGAGCGCCAGGCGGTAGCTGAACTGATAGGCAGACGCGAGGAGGCCTTGTTCTTCTCCGTCGTCTGCCGATTCAATGCGCCAGGCATCGACCACAATGTCCTGTGTCGAAGAGGCAAACGCGACGACGAGCGCAAAAGCGCCAAGCCGGCCGAGCCCGGCTTTCGTGCCAGTTCCGCCCATGGCGGCCAGCGCCAGCCCGACGACGATCTGCGAGAACATCATCCATCCGCGGCGATGTCCAAGCCGTTTAAACAACGGCAAGTCGACGCGGTCCATCAAGGGCGCCCACAGGAACTTCAGCGAATAGGCAATGCCCACCCAGGAAAGAAACCCGATCGCCGTCAGGGAGGTGTGTTCATCGCGCAGCCAGTAGCCGAACGTATTGCCGACCAGGAGAAAGGGAAGGCCTGAAGAAAACCCGAGCAACAACATCGCAAGCGTTTTGGGCCGCAGGTAATCAGCGATCCGGTGCTTGTGCGAACTCACGCGTTCATTGTCTACCGGAGCCTCACGAAACTCAACCATGTGCTCTAGCCGTGCCTGCTGGCCGCGCCAAGCGCATCGCTCCTATTGAAAGCTTGCGGCTCGAAAAGCTCCACTCAGGTCTTTCACTCGTCGCGTCCGCTTCTCATGCTGTGCCCGTCCAAAATTGTGAATGGTTGATCCTCATTTTAATGGTTGCCATCGGCCCGACTATTGATAACAGGGCGATTTCACCACCTATCGGATAGCTGGTTAATTCAGTCTGAGTCTAGAATTTATTACTTCGGAAACTGGTCAACACCCCAAACATAGCTGTTCGAGGCGATGCCTTTTCTTCGCAGGTCATGGTTCCATGCGAGTCGTATTGCGTGGCGGGAATCGAAGCCCTCCGTAGTTTTTTCACGTATCGATTGAGATTTGCTGCATGCAAACTGCAGTTCGTATTGGGCTCCAGACCTTCCTCGTCCGAAGGATGTAAACAAGCTCCCCCAGTCGGGCATATCCCTGTCGCGATGTGTCGAGCTTGTAGTGTCACCCCAAACTGGGGGATTTTGTTTTTTTCTCCGGGTGCTGAGGGATCTCGCGCAGAACGGGAGTTCTCCACAAACGGTCGAACTGCCCGGCGAGTGTTCGAAAACGCCGGGCAGTTCTTGTCTGTTCGCAGGTTTCTGCTGTGGTTGGAGCCGACTTATTTGGGCGGCAAGACGTAGCTTAGCTCCGGTTCATACTTCCACAGGTCCCACTGCGTTCCGGTGATAAGCGGCGCGACTTTCGCCTGAAACGCCTTCCAGTCCGCCGCCGACATTCCCTTCTCGGCCCCAAAGGGTACATCGAAGTCACCCCAGCCGCTCAAGCCGAGATAGCTGTGCACCTCGTTCGCGGGAGTGCCGAAACGAGCCACGGCCATGCCGTAGCTGGTATAGCCCGCCTTTCTTAATGCGGGCACGACTTGGTCGCGAATCAGCGCTTTGAACTCGTCCATTTTGCCCGACACCACCCACGACCGGCCCGTGCGGACATAAGCAGGGATTTCCTTGGACGAGATCAGCAGCTCGGGCTGCATTTCGTCGACCCAGGTCTCGAGGCTTTCCGTGTCGGCATCTAGCCGGCGGAATAACCTCCCGCGCTCTTCTTCGAATCCTTTCATCTTGGGATCGTCCTCGCCGAGTTCTTTCCACTTCGTCGAGTACCACACGACCGCGTGCATGTTGGGTCCGCTCTGCGATTCCCACACGCTAAACGACTGCTCGGAGCCTGCTTTCTTTACTGTGGCCACGTAGTCTCTCACGGCCGCCTTCCAACTGTCGTCATGCCCCATCTTTACTTTCACGAACAATATCGTGCGGATGTTCCCCTGGGCCCAGCACTGCATCGATAACCCCAACAGCGCGGCTATTACGAGCGAACGCCGAAAAAGCAACACGAAGTTTCGCATCGCGAGTCTCCTTTTTAGTTTTCTTCGTGAAAAGCCAGGTTCGTAATTGACTTGCTACGACTCGTCCCCAGGTATGGGGCGCAAGTATACATCTAGGAATTTCGATTGCAACCTACTCTATCCTGCGCAGGAGCTTCGTCACAGCTATCTCGAATCCGCGGGTGCCCCGTCCTTGCGCTTTTTGCGCAGCCTATCCAGCCATCCCAAGCTTTCCGGCCCGGATAACCAGTCAAGCCCGGGGAACATCCCACGACGGAAAAACCGCTGATCAACGTGTCGCGGCTAGACCTCTTCGTCACCCTAAAATCGCAGGCGTTGCGGCTTGCCACCAACTCGGACTTGCTCGCTCCAGGTAGGTGGCCAAGCCCTGCAAGACAATCATTGCCGGGAAAACGTAGATATAGACCCTGTTGACACGACCATCCACGATGAGATCGCGCAGCATTCCAGCCACCACCAGTACGTCGAGAGCGGGATAGAAGAGGTCGTGGTGACCGATGTAGTTAAATCTCACGAAGGCGGCTTGCATGAGCTGACAACTGGCCATGAAAACCAGCCTACGGTGGTACTCGGGCCGTTTCCGAAAATAGATCGCCAGCGCCATGCACGCGCCGAAGATAATCATGTCGCACCAGAGAACCGACAGGAACGACGCAATGTTCTTGCGGTGGAGCGCGGCCATGTCGAGCCGCAACATGACTACTGACACGATGACACCTGAGACGAACATGGTTGCGGCCAGTTCCGCACCAAACCAGCCTAACGTGCGGTGTACGCTGACCTTGCGCACCCGTACTAGGGCAGACTGTGCGATGAACAGCACGATCCACGCTGAGAAGGCCGCGGCGTGAAACCACAGCAGGAGAGGTCTTGGCGGCCTGGCATGTAACAGGCGGGCATCGACGGTGTTGCTGAAACCCCAGACCGCAAGTCCAGCCATCAACAGCGTCATGCAGAAGTAGAAATATCGGCCCAGAAACACCTTGAGCGGCCTCCTGAAACCTGTTTGTGTCTCAATGCGGGCAGCTACCGTAGTGTTTCCAATCGCCACGGAGTCCTCCCTATAGGGGCACCGCGCGGATACAGTTTTCTATACGGCGCGTCGGGCGGGTGGATTGTACTCTGTCAAGCCTTTGAACCCAAGTGTCTGATATGGAGTGAACTGTCAATCCCTTTATTTATTCGGCGATGTTGGTTTTGGTGTTGGGTTTCATGTTGTTCGCCTTTCGAGGTAGAGCGGGTAGCGATCGAGGTAGCTTTTGCGACGGTTGATCAGCCTGA
>DASPTU010000013.1:0-5819 GCA_035623255.1 Terriglobales bacterium
GTCATCAATACCTTCAGGCCCGCTGGACCTTTGAAGAACCTGAAATAAGGCTGTTAGCGCGACCGGGAGCCCCTTACACCAGAAAAAGTGGAGAGTCCGTCTCCAGCCTTGGGCACCCAAGGGTTGAACGCGATCTGCTTGCACGCTTCGTGCTTATTCTGTATCCCGCGCCAGAGCTCAACATCACTTTTGGACACATGTCCAAAGGTCGCCACGGCCACACCTCCACAGTGTCAGCCTACCACGCACACCAAAGAGAAGGACTTAGATCGTATCGAGCATACTCTCTACTCGTCTTTTACACGTTTCACAGGTAGAGATCACAGGTAGAAAACTGCGCCGGAAGTTCATTGATGGCGCTTAGTGATTGAAAAAGATGGTAGGCCCGGGAGGACTCGAACCTCTGACCTCTTCCGTGTCAAGGAAGCGCTCTAACCAACTGAGCTACGGGCCTACAGGACCATTTAGTCTAGCATGATTGGAGCGTCTTACTGCAGTGCGCCAAGCGCAGCGGAGCCAGGCGAAGTTTCCCGAGGGAGACTGGCGCGAAACAGGCACAGTGTCAAAACGGGATTGGCGAAGCCCATTTTGGATTTCCTTCGCCCTGCCCTTCTAGCTTCCGTTTTTCTCCTAATCTCTTATCATTCAATCATTTTTACTTTGACAACTGTTCGAGATGGTGTGGTTTTGTGTTTGATTTTCGCCCTCACCCTTAATGGCCCTCGAAGTGCCTCAGATTGGTGCTCCGACGGCCGAAACCCGAAATAAGTGTGGAAGCCTCGGGCGCTGGGGGACTCGAACCCTCGAGAAAGAGCAGTTCCCATCCGCCTAGCTGGCAAAGTTGACAGTTTTTTCGAGGGGAAGCTCGTTCATCCTGAAAGTTCGTGGGTTTCGGAAGGGGGAAGAATCTCTATGCAAGTTTCTGGCGCAAGAATAAGCCATGTCCGCACCACGCTGCTCTTTTTCTTCTCTCTGTGCGTGACCGCCAGTATTTCCGCTTGGCCACGTGCGCGGAGCGATGCCAAACCGTCTCCCGCGCAACAAAAGGCGAAGCCTGCTGGAGGAGATGGCGATTACGTTGGCAGCGAGACTTGCATTACTTGTCATCAAGATCAGGACCGCCGTTTCAAGAACACCATCATGGGCCGGGTGATGGCGCACCCGAGATCACCTGATGAGGCTCACGGCTGCGAAGCCTGCCATGGTCCAGGGAGAGCCCACGTCGAAGCCGGCGGCGGCAAGGACACTATTCCCCTCCGCTTTGGCAAGGATTCTCCCAACTCCGTCGCCGAGCAAAACGCCGCATGCGAAAAGTGTCACACGCGCGGCTCGCACTTGTTTTGGAAGGGCAGTCCGCATGAATCGCGTGGAATGGCCTGCGTGGACTGCCACCAAGTCAAACAAGTGTTGCAAGTCGCGTTGTCTTCGGAGGGTCGCTACAACTCGCCGCTATCGGAAAACCGCGGCGTCAAAAAAACTCAGCCGGAGCTTTGTCTGCAATGCCACCAAATGCGGCGCGCGCAATTACAGCGCTCTTCGCACATGCCCTACCGCGAAGGGAAAGTCACCTGCACCAGTTGCCACAATCCGCACGGCTCGCCCAATCCCAGCCAGCTTATCCAGAGCACCACCAACGAGAATTGCCTGAGCTGCCACACCGAGCGGCGCGGGCCTTTTCTTTGGGAACACCCTCCAGTGATGGAAAACTGCGCCAACTGCCACGAACCTCATGGCACCAGCAACCCGCAATTGCTGAAAACTCGCATGCCGCGCGTCTGCGATACCTGCCACGACAGCAGCCGGCACCCCACTCAGCCGCAACCGCTCAGTTCCATCAAGAACTTCAACCGCGGCTGCACCAACTGCCACTCCAAGATTCATGGATCCAACGATCCGTCCGGCAACGCGTTCTTACGCTAGAAGGGAGCAGAGGAAAATGAGCCGATCTCATCAGTTTTCCGCTTGGGCAGTCTTCGCGATCTTGCTGCTTCCTGCTGGCCTCTTCGGCCAAGACAAAGATAAAGATAAGGACAAAGATTTAGACAAGGACGGCGGCCACGGAACGATTGATTTTGGGCTGCGCTATTCCACAGGGAACGTCGATGGCCGCCAGGACCTCCAGACCGGCCAATGCCTCGGATGCGGCACTCCGTTCAATCCCAGCTTGCTGAATTCAAAATTCGGCGAATACCGCGATATGCGCAACGGTTTTTATATTCGCCGCGTGGACGTCAAGTTCGACAACGTCCTCAACACCAAGAACTATTTCAGCTTCAAATCGGAGAGAACGCTTTACCGCGACCAGAGCTATCTCGGCACTTTCGGCCAGGAGGGAAAATTCCGGCTGCAATTCCGTTATGACGAAATTCCCCACACCTATACGGATACCGCACGCACCTTGTTCACCGAAGCAGCTCCCGGTCAGTGGGTCTTTCCGGCGGCGATCCGGCAAGCCATCCAAACCTACCAGGCCACCGTCCCTACTCCCCCCGGCACGAGCCTCCCGATGCTGTTGAACACGCAGGTGGTCACGGAATCCAATTTCATTACTCCGGCGATTCTGCGCAAGAGCGGAACCGCTCTTTTGTCCTACAAGGTGAATTCCAACTGGGCTGTGAATGCATCGTTTTTCCGCGAGAGCGAACGCGGGACCCGGCCGATTGGCTTAATCATGAATTCCAGCCCCAGCGCGAGCGCTACCTCCGGCTATGGCATCGAACTTCCGGAGGCCATCAATTACTTCAACAACCTGGTGAATGTGAGCACTGAGTACGGCAGAAGCACCTGGGTCCTCCAAGGTGGCTACACCGGGTCTTTTTTTCAGGACGATACCGGTAAGATGACCTGGGACAATCCATTTCGATTCACTACCGAACAAATTGCCAATCCGCTCAGCGGGATGATGAGCTTGTACCCCAACAACCAGGCGCATTACGTCAACATTGCCGGCGCCACTGACATCACCAAGTACTTGCGCTTTATCGCGAGCATTACGCCGGGTTGGCTGCGCCAGAATCAGGGATTCGTCCCTTACACCTCAAACACCGCCATCAACACTTGCGGTACCGGAACGCAAGCTTGCGATTCTCCCGGAGTTCTCCCGGCGCCTAGCCTTTCGGGCGATAAGCAAACCCTGGCCATGAATTACACGTTGGTGACCACGGCCTGGAAAAAGTTTGAAGTGAAAACCAACTACCGCCAATACGATTACAACAACAACACTCCGGTTCTAAACTTAACGCCAGTCGAAGGCGATGCGGCTGCTCCTTCGGCGGCGCAAAACACGGCATTCGGTTTCAATCGCAAAGATCTGGACCTGACCGGCGACTGGTTCTTTGCCAAAAAAAGCTCCGTAAAGGTTGGCTACGAAGCGGAATGGATGGATCGATCGCATCGCGACGTTGCTCATTCGCTTGAGAACTCCATCTTCGGCGACGTGGATTGGGTTCCCACAAAGGACTTACTCCTGCGCGTCTCTTATCGTCATGCGGACCGCAAACCGGATGTCTATCAGGACGACCAGGCCAGCGATCCCACAACCGGCGTCGGTATTCTCTGTTCCGACACCACTACCGTCTCCTTCACTGCGGACCAGCGCTGCAGCCGCCGGTTTGACGAAGCGGCCCGGTTGCTCGACCGCGCGGATGGCTTAGTCCAATACAGCCCTTTCGACAAGCTGACGCTTTCGGCTTTTGGGGGCACCTTGCAGAACAACTTCAACCGCCCCGGCGGCACGAACAGCCCCACGCCGCTGAATTTCCTCGCCGGTACTACGAGTCCCTATTATCTTTACGGGGTACTCAAGGATATCTCTTACAATTATGGCTTCGACGTGGACTATGCGCTTTCGACGCAGGTCACTTTGTTCGCAGAATACTCGCACGAACGGTATTACAAGCGCATGGTCTCACGCTATCGCACTCCCACCACCGGCGTGCAAACCATTTTGACTTGCGCCGGTTGCGATAGTGCCAACAATGATTGGGAAAGCGTCACGCGCGAGCCCGTCGACATCTACTCCGCGGGCGCCGACTTCTATTTGGGTCACAAGACTTATCTCACGACCTATTATTCGCTTTCGGCTACCAAGGGCAACGTTCTCTCCCACCCGCTGGGCGACCCGACCATTCTCACCGGGGCCAACCAGTTTTTGCTCACCGGCACGAATGCTGCCGTGGACTATCCTGAGACGGTTAATCGCCTCCACGATGTCGGTGTCATTTTTAAATACAAGTTGTCCGAGAGATTGAATCCCAGAATCGAGTACCACTATCAGCAATGGGACAACAAGGACTACCAGACTTCTCCCATGACGCAATATATGGGCTGTGTGAGCCCGGCGCCCAATGGTCCCCCGGTGACGAATACTGTGCCTGGCTGCTTGACACCGATTCTGAATAGCGCTACTTCGCCAACGCCCGCCCCGGGTGCCACTAGCCCCTTCTATCCTTATTTTGTCGTTGGTGATCCCTCGGCCGCGCGTTACTTGTTCCTGGGCGTCGACCAGCCGTCCTACCACGCCCACACCATAATGGCTACGCTTGAGTATCGATTCTGACGGCATCGCCTGCCGTTTAGGAGGCGCAAAATCACCAGCGGCCTGCCGGAAGCACGGTCACGTGATGAAGTGACAGAGATCACCTTGCTATTTTTGTGCTCTTTGTCACAATTAATTAGAAACTTGCTTTCGTACCTCCGGCAGCAGCGCGGCTCTTCGAAACTTGGAGAATTCTAATCTAACTGCCGCGCGGCGAAGCGAGGCATCGCTGCGATATCCGACGGCCATGCCGAAGGGATTTTGTGCCTGGGCTGCAAGTTTCGTATGATACGTTTCCGGAAAGTACGGCGTGCGGCGGCCTTTGGACCGTTCGCGCCGATCTTAATTAGGGGGAAAAACATGCGGAAGTCAACCACTTGGATCGCCGGGATTCTCGCGATGGCTTTGATCATAACCGCAATTGCTGGGTTCGCCGCGCCAGCCAAAGCTGACACCGCCGCTGCCGAAGCGATGTTCAAGGCGAAGTGTGCGGCATGTCACGGCGCGGATGGCAAAGGCAAGGAAGTCATGAAGACTCGGGACCTCGGCTCTGCGGATGTGCAGAAGCAGAGCGATGCGGACCTGAGCGGCATCATCTCGAAGGGCAAGGGGAAGATGCCTGCATACGGTTCACTGACAGCGGATCAACTGAAAGATATGGTTGCTTTTATCCGCTCCTTCAAGAAGTAGGCAGTAAAAATCGCTCCGAAATGATTTCTTGCACGAACCGCCGACGGCCATAGGCGGTTCGTGCAATCGGGTTGAAACCTAGGAGGAAGTGATGAAGAAAATCATGTTGGGGATCGCATTCGTCGCCGTGCTGTGTCTGGCAGCTTCCGTCTCTCGCGCCCAGGATGCTGCCAACGGCGAGAAGACGTTTAAGGCCAAGTGCGCTGCCTGCCATGGCGCTGACGCGGCCGGCAAAGCTGCGATCAAGTCGCCTTCGATTAAGGGCAAAACTGCCGATGAGATCCAGAAGGTGATCTCAACTTCGCCAAAACATGCCAGCTTGAAGAGCCTGACCGCGGACCAGGTGAAAGAGCTCGCCGCGTATCTGGCGACCCTGAAGTAGCTGCGACCTAACTGTCGGACGGCATCACGGCGAAGGCAAGAATTAAAGCCTAAGTACTTTCACTACGGCAATGGAATTCGGCAAAGCGGCTTGGCGATCAAGCGTCTCCCTGCTCTGCTGAAGCCGTGCCCACGCCTTGTGCAAGAATTCAGCGTGGCTCTTCGAAACAGGAGTTGTAACTGCTTCCTTTATGGCGCTGCGCGAAACACT
>DASPTU010000014.1:0-106789 GCA_035623255.1 Terriglobales bacterium
TGGTAGCGCTACCGGGAATCGAACCCGGGTTTGAAGATTGAGAATCTTCCGTCCTAACCCCTAGACGATAGCGCCATGTTGCTTGTTTTGTTAGTGCTTACCTTGGAGTTCGATTTTATGTCCCAGCCCAGCCGCCGTGCAAGCAGTCATCCACGACTTGCGGGGATTCGTGCCATCGAAAACGCGGCCGTTCTTTTGGCATACTCTCTTTCAGCATCATCGGCAGCACGGATGGCATTGTCACAGTTCGTGGCTCGTCTTTTTCGCGCATGATTATGCCAGTTAACTTCCGCATTGCTCGTAATCGGCACTTATCCGGTAGTGGGCAAGTTTGCGTTCCCCCCAAGTCTCCATTCATCGGCTGCTCGGAAACTGGTTTCAGTACTTCCGGCAGTCGGCAGAGCGCTTCGAGCGATCTGAAGAGGACCTGCAGTACTTATCCCTTCGTACTGCGCATTTAGGCGAACCCAGTACATTGCCCTATTGACAAGCCGGTCGCCTCGTATCAGAATCTTTGAGGCGAATATAAAGCGAATACAATTGGATTCGCTCGAAGTGCTTCCCGCGCCTGTTTTTGAGATTCCGAGGTCCTCATGTCGTCTTTCCCACTGTTTTCAATCGCGCCAGCAGGCCGGCCGGATTTCACGCCAGGCTCGGAAATGCCTGCGCGGGCAATTTTTGTAAATACATTGCGGGCGTCATCCTTACCCATGATTGTCCCGGCATCCCGACTCGCGGTGCACCCGGCGCCAGAGTTGGTTTCCAGCGGCATTCGTGAACTCGATGCACTCACTGGCGGCCTTCCGCGTGGATGCCTGAGCGAAATCTGTGGTCCAAACTCTTCGGGGCGCACAAGCTTATTACTAGCCGCACTGGCCGCAGCCACTCAGCGTGAAGAAGCGTGCGCTTTAGTAGACGTGAGCGATTCTTTCGATCCGGAATCGGCGGCTCTGGCCGGTGTGAGCTTTGAAAGGTTGCTCTGGGTGCGCTGCGAACAAAAGCAAAAATCCTGTGACCCGCACAGACACAAAGCCGCAGAAAAGACCGGTAAGCAAATGGAAGGCATGGTCGAGCAGGCGCTCCGGGTCACCGACTTGCTTTTACAAAGCGGAGGCTTCGGCCTGGTGGCGATCAATCTCGCCGATGTGCCTTTCAAAACCGTCCGGCGCATTCCACTGGCTTCTTGGTTTCGGTTTCAACGGGCCGTAGAGCATACACCCACAGTGCTGTTGGCGATCACGCCAGAGCCTTGCGCCCAGACCTGCGCCACGTTGCTGCTGAAAATGCAATCGGAATCGTTGGGCGATGGACGCCGCTCGTTAGTGAAAAAGCCTTCAGCTTTCTGCTCTCAGCTCTCCGTTGAAAAAAGTTTTTCAGACACGCAGCAGCAGGTTGATCACGGGAACACGTCGCACACACAACTTCTTGAGGGATTTCATGTGCACACGGAAATTCTTCGTTCGCGTGTCCAGCGAAAGCCGGCCAGATCGGTGACGGCTGCATTCACGACAAAAGCAGTACGCACGGGATAAAGCTGAAGGATGTTTTTCACAGATCGCTATCAGCCGAAAGTGAACCAATGCCTTTTGCCTGCATCTTCGTTCCCGATTTGCCAGTGCAGGCATTGCTGCGTACCGAACCCGAGTTGCGATCGCAGGCTGTAGTCGTGCTGGAAGGCGAAACTCCGCTGCAAAAAGTTTTTGCTATGAACGAACACGCGCGGCGCGCAGGCGTGGATCGCGGTATGACCAGGCTGCAGGTGGAAACCTGCGCTGATCTGGTACTACGTACCCGCTCTTTATTACAGGAAGATGCCGCGCATGCGGCATTGCTGGATTGCGTGCAATCGTTTTCGCCGCAAGTGGAAGATGTGGCGCCGGACACCGTTGTTCTCGATCTTGCCGGACTGCAAACACTTTTTGGCCCGCTGCCTAAAATCGCTCGTGATTTGGCCCATCGTGCTTCTCAACTTTGTCTGGAGTGCAGCGTTGCCGTGGCTTCAAACCCGGACACTGCGATGTTGGCGGCTCGCGGATTTTCCGGAGTGACTGTCATCCCCCAGGCAAAAGAAGCGGAGCAGTTGGGCCGTCTGCCAATGGAGATCTTATTTGCAGGGAAGCAGGATGATGCCGAATCCGAGCAACTGGTGGAGACTTTTCAGCGCTGGGGCATTCACTATTTGCGCGAGTTGGCCGCGTTGCCCTCTGTAGCGCTGAGTGAGCGCCTGGGAGAGCGTGGGGTGTACCTGCAAAAGTTGGCGCGTGGCGAAACTTCCCGCACATTAATACCGCTCGAGCCCCCGCTGAATTTTCAAGAAGCCATCGAGTTGGAACATCCGCTGGTCTTACTGGAGCCGCTGGCATTCTTGCTCAGTCAGATGCTTGAACAATTATGCGCACGTCTTAGTTCTCGGGCACTCGCAACTCAGGAACTGCGGCTGGAACTGGAACTTCAAACTGGGTGGCAAAATGATGAACTAGTCGATCGTGTGGAGCGGGGAGAAGCTCGGCAGCATTTTCAACGTACCCTCCGCATTCCTGTCCCGATACTCGACAGCAAAACTTTCCTCAAACTACTGCAACTGGATTTGAAGGCGCATCCTCCGGGTGCTCCCATTACCAAAATGCATCTTTCAGCTGAGCCAGTTCGTCCGCGCCCGGCACAAAATGGACTTTTTCTACCGCCATCACCGGAAACAGAAAAGCTCGAACTCACGCTGGCCAGAATTGCGGCAGTTGTCGGTGAAGATAGGGTCGGATCTCTGCAATTGCTGGACACGCATCGGCGCGATGGATTCCGCATGCAGCATTTCGCCATGCCGCAACTCGCGGCGAAGCCGCGTGCCAACGGTAATTCTCATTCACAGCAAAATTCCGATGATCTGGTGACCGCGCTGCGTATATTTCGTCCTCCAGTCGCAGTGACAGTCAATGTGCAGGATGGCCGTCCCACCCACATTGCGAGTCATAAGAAAAAAGAAATTGATGGAACAATCCTTTGGGCTGCAGGACCCTGGAGATCTTCCGGGGACTGGTGGGAGCAGGATGGATGGGCACGCGACGAGTGGGACATTGCTGTCCAGCAGGAGCCGGGCATCGCATTTTACCGTCTGGTGCGCGACCTGCTCAGCGGGCGATGGCTGGTGGAAGGAAGTTATGACTAGCACGTAACAATCAGCACTCAGCATTCAGCCATTAAAGCCTTTCTTTCTGCCTGAAATGACTGAGTACTGACTGCTGACTGCTGATTGCTTATGTACATCGAGCTCCACTCCCGTTCCGCCTTCAGTTTTCTGGAAGGTGCTTCTTTGCCTGAGAAGTTGATCGACACCTGTGCCGATCTGGATATGCCGGCCATGGCCCTGCTCGATCGCGATGGTGTTTATGGCGCGCCACGGTTTCACATGGCAGCGGCGAAGGCGGGCATCAAGGCTCATATTGGAGCGGAAATCACGTTCGAACCCTTCAGTCCTCTCATCTTGAGCCATTCCTGCTCACGCTTGCACCAGCAGGATGAGTCGAAGGATCTCCCTCAGCAATACGCCAAGAAGGCAGGGACTCCTCGCGGGCTGAAGTCCACTCAGAATGACAACGCTTTTTGTATTCCCTTGCTGGTTTCTTCGCGGGTCGGTTACCAGAATCTTTGCCGCCTGATCACAAAGATGAAGCTGCGTGAAACCAGGAAAGGCGAAGGCATGGCGCGCGAAGAAGAACTGCAGGAACATGCCGCCGGACTCGTTTGCCTTACTGGCGGCGACGATGGCCCGCTGGCAAATGCTCTCAAGTATGGCGGCATAGAGTGCGCAAAGGAAATTGTCGGGCATCTTGCCGGAATTTTTGGCCCCCAGAATGTTTATGTGGAGCTGCAGCGGCATTTTCATCGCGGACAGGAAGCTCGCAATCGTGCTGCGATGGCAATTGCGCGCTCGTTGCATCTTCCGCTACTGGCCACCAATGGTGTTTGTTACGCGACTTCACGCGAGCGTGAACTGTGCGATGTTTTCACTGCCATCCGCAGTCATTGCACCTTGGCCACCGCTGGGCGTTTGTTGGCGCGCAACTCTGAGCGCTTTCTGAAATCCTTCGCCGAAATGCAAGTATTGTTCGCCGATGTTCCCGAAGCCATCGCCAATACCTTAGAACTTTCCGCGCGGCTTGAGTTCACACTGAAAGATTTGGGTTACCAGTTCCCAAAATATCCTGTGCCGGAAGGCGAAACCATGATGTTGTTTCTCCGGGAACGCACTTGGGAAGGCTTTCAGCAACGTTATGGCCGGGCCAGCGCCGATCTGCAAGTCCGCGCCCGCCGGCAGATTGAGCGCGAACTGAAATTGATCGAGAAGCTCGATCTTCCGGGATATTTCCTGATCGTTTGGGACCTGGTGCGTTTCTGCCGCGCAGAAAAAATTCTGGTACAAGGACGCGGCTCGGCGGCCAATAGCGCGGTCTGTTACTCGCTCGGCATTACCGCGGTCGATCCGGTGGGCATGGAACTGCTCTTCGAACGTTTTCTTTCAGAGCAGCGCGGCGAAATGCCCGACATCGATCTCGACCTGCCCAGCGGCGACCAGCGGGAGCGCGTCATTCAATATTTGTACAAGCGATACGGCGAGCGCGGCGCGGCCATGACTGCCAACGTGATTACTTATCGCAGCCGCATGGCCGGGCGCGAGATGGGCAAGGCGCTGGGATTTGATCCGGAAACTCTCGACAAAGTTTCAGCTGCGGTTTCGACCTGGGAGTATCGCGATCAGAACGACACATTCGATCACCGCTTTCGCGATGCCGGGTTGGATTTGAACCATCCTCGCCTGCGAAAGTATTTCGAGCTGTGTGTTGCGGTTCAGGACCTGCCGCGGCATCTTGGCCAGCATTCTGGCGGAATGGTGATTTGTCAGGGCCAGCTTGATTCCGTAGTTCCGCTGGAACCCGCTTCCATGCCCGGTCGCGTTGTTGTCCAGTGGGATAAAGAAGACTGTGCCGATCTCGGCATCATCAAAGTCGATCTGCTCGGATTAGGCATGATGGCCGTGCTGGAAGATTCGATTCAGCTCATCCGCAATCATCATCAGGAAGAAGTGGATCTCGCGCACCTGCCGGCCAACGATGCAGACGTTTATTCCACCTTACAGAAGGCCGACACGATCGGGATGTTTCAGATCGAGAGCCGGGCGCAAATGTCGTGCTTGCCGCGGCTGCAGCCCAAAACTTTTTACGACATTGTTGTGCAGGTCGCGATCATTCGTCCGGGGCCCATTGTCGGGCAGATGGTGAATCCTTATTTACAACGGCGTCAGGGGCGGGAAGCCGTGACCTATGCGCATCCCTCGCTGGAACCTGTGCTGAAGCGCACCCTGGGCGTGCCGCTTTTTCAGGAACAATTGCTGCGCATCGCCATGGTGGTGGCGAATTTCAGCGGTGGCGAAGCGGAAGAACTCCGCCGCGCTATGGGATTCAAACGCTCGGAAAAACGCATGCGGGAAATCGAGGCCAAACTCCGTGCCGGTATGGAGCAGAACGGCATTTCGCGCGAAGCGCAGGAGCAGATCGTGCTTTCCATTACTTCCTTCGCGCTCTACGGATTTCCCGAGTCTCACGCTGCCAGCTTCGCGCTGATTGCCTATGCCAGCGCTTATTTGAAATGCCATTATTTGGCCGCGTTTACCGCCGCGTTGTTGAACAACCAGCCTATGGGTTTCTATCGCCCGGCAACGATCGTCAAGGATGCCCAAAGGCACGGGCTGAAAGTATTGCCGATCGACGTGACAAGATCTGAATGGAATTGCACGCTGGAGCTGCAGTCAGCAGTCAGCGCTCAGCATTCAGCCAAATCAGCTGGTCGTTCGCCATTGGTCGAATCGAAAATCGGAAATCGGCATTCGACGCTGGCTCTCCGCCTTGGCTTGCGCTACGCGCGTGGATTGCGCGAGGAGGCAGCTCAGGCGCTGGTGCGACAACGCAACCTCGCCCAGTTCGCTTCCATTCGCGATCTTGTCCATCGCGTCCCCGAGTTGCGCAAAGACGAATTGCAAACCTTGGCTGAGATTGGAGCATTGAATGCGATTGGAAATGGTGGATTTCCTCTTCATCGCCGCGACGCACTGTGGCAAGTGGAGCGCGCGGTGCGTTTATCAGGTCCGTTGCTGGACGGTTTGCCTGAACCAGATACCACCTCGCCGCTACGACCTATGGATGCGGAGGAACGGCTGGTCGCAGATTTTCGCAGTACCGGTATGACGGTTGGACCGCATCCCATGGCCTACCATCGTGCCCGCATGCATGCCAAAGGTATTCGTAAGGCCAGCGATCTGCGCAGCATTCCCAACGGTCAGCATCTCAGGATCGGAGGATGCGTCATCGCACGCCAGCGCCCCGGCACTGCGAAAGGTTTTGTTTTCTTAAGTCTGGAAGATGAAACCGGAGTGGCCAATGCGATTATTCATCCCGATTTATTTCAGCAGAATCGGTTGCTGGTGAGTTCCGAGCAATTTCTGATGGTGGAAGGAATTCTGCAGAACCAGGACAACGTCATCTCGGTCAAGGCGGAACGCATTCTTCCTCTTGAGGTTACCCGAGCCAGAACCACTTCTCACGATTTTTATTGATTCGCACAGACTCGAATGAGTATGTTCCCCTTTTGTGTTTCATCGAGATGAATTTTTTCTCATAACTTGGTCACATTCACAGCCACCCGGTTTATTATTAGTTAACACCCGTCACATAAAGCCGGACCCAAATTAGTTTAAGGTTCATGCATTATCGTGTTTTTCGGGAATTCATAACTCAGTTCCTTCATGGACTGTATCTGTAAGGAGTAGCTAAATGCCAAGAGCAAAGACTGCCCGCAGCACATCACCCAACAAACAGGTCATTTCCATGCCGGAGGCCACCTCCACACTTGTGACCCGTAAAACTGGTGGGTCGCTTGATCCCACCTCAATTGATCTGGAGGCGCAGATTCGTCTACGGGCTTACGAACTGTATGAAGAACGGGGAGGCACACCCGGTCTGGAGACGGAAGACTGGTTCCGCGCAGAACGCGAAGTGCTTGCCCGGCACAACCATCAACAGACCGCGTAAGCTGCTGTAAATCCAGTCCTACACCAGATTGCTCCGCCATTCCCCGCCGGATTGGACGTGAGACAGTGTATCCACTGGTCTGTGCCGAACACGATTTCAATTGCATTCGCAAGCGTGTCTGGCATTTGAAAAGTAACGTGTTACGAGATGGCTCGCCAGAGCTTCTGTCTCTCGCTTCGTCGCCATAGGTCAGCAGAACCTATGGCGGCGTGCCCTATTGGTTTAGGGTTTCAGGTTGCCTCACTTCGGGGTTTCTGAAAAAATACGGCAGGGCTCCCCATGCCACAGATTGGCAGTTTTACTCTCCTGCTCGCGCTTGCGTTGAGCGGCTATTGTTTTCTCGCCGGATTGCTGGCGCTGGTTCGGGACACTCCAAGTTCTGCGCGCTTGAGCGAAACCGCCCGCCGGGCTGGAATTGCCACCTTTGCCGTGGTCCTGCTTGCCGCCCTGGTTCTGGTGGTGGCCGCCTTTCAGAACGATTTCTCAATTGCTTACATTTTCCATCACAGCAATCGCGATCTGCCCGCGCCATACAAATTCGCCACACTCTGGTCTGGGCAGGAAGGCTCGCTTTTGTTCTGGTCGCTGCTGCTGGGGGCCTACGGCCTGGTGTTAAGACTGAGCTATAAGACCGACCCGCGCCTGTTCGCCTATGCCTCGGCCATTATTGCGGCCGTTCAGGTTTTCTTCCTCTCACTGTTGAATTTTGCAGCACATCCGTTCGCGGTCATGCAAGGTTCGCTACCCGCCGATGGCAACGGGCTCAACCCACTGCTCCAGTACCCCGAGATGGTGATCCACCCTCCCATGCTGTATCTGGGTTATGTGGGGTTTACCGTGCCCTTTGCATTTGCTCTGGCTGCGCTGATCATGTGTTATCCCGGTGAAAAGTGGATCCACATTACGCGCCGCTGGACGATGGTGACTTGGGGATTTTTGACCTGCGGCATCTTCCTGGGTGCTCATTGGGCCTATTCCGTCCTCGGCTGGGGAGGTTATTGGGGCTGGGACCCGGTGGAAAATGCTTCCCTTATGCCATGGCTGACTGGCACCGCATTCTTGCATTCGGTGATGATGCAGGAAAAACGAGGCATGCTGAAGACCTGGAACATGTGGTTGATCTTCTCGACCTTCATGCTCTCGATTTTCGGCACTTTCCTCACTCGCAGTGGCGTGGTCAGCTCGGTTCATGCCTTCGCCCAATCTTCCATCGGAGACTGGTTCGTTGTTTTCCTGGCGCTGATCTTCGCGGTCTGCGTGTTTTTTTATGTTAAGAATCGTTCCCATCTCCGCAGCGAGCACAAGCTGGAATCCCTGGTTTCACGCGAGTCCAGTTTCCTGTTTAACAACTTGCTCTTCGTCGTCGCCTGCTTCACCGTGCTCTGGGGAACTTTGTTCCCGGTCTTATCGGAGTGGGTCCAGGGAAATAAGGTCACTGTTGGCCCGCCGTTTTTCAATCGCGTCAATATTCCGGTGGCCTTATTGCTGTTGTTACTGACTGCGGTCGGTCCGCTGCTCGCCTGGCGCCGGACGTCGATCGAGAGCCTCAAGCGTAACTTCCTGTGGCCGGCACTCGGTGCGCTTGCTGTTGGCGGGTTGCTGGTAGTGCTCGGTATGCAACCCTGGAAGGACGCTTCGTACTTTTATTCTCTGATGACGGTCATGCTGTCGGTGCTGGTCGCCCTCACGGTCATTTCTGAGTTTGTTCGTGGAGGGCGCGTGATCGCCCGCCACACCGGCCAGAACCTGCTGGCTTCGATCGGCCAGCTCGCGCATCGCAACACCAGGCGATACGGAGGTTACATCGTCCATTTCGGCGTGATCGTCATCATGATCGGCTTTGCCGGTTCAGCTTTTAACAAAGACAAAGAGCAGGAGATGGGTTTTGGCGATCGCATGACCATTGGCCCCTATACCCTGGTCTGCCAGTCTTACACTCAGGACGACAATCCGAACTACAGCAGCGAATGGGCTGTAATGAACGTCTGGAAGCACGGGACGCAAATCGGCACTCTGTATCCCGAGCGGCGTTTTTACAAAGCCAGCCAGCAAACCTCGACAATGCCTCGGATCCGTTCTACGCCGGAGGGGGACCTCTACCTGGTTTATGAAGGTCTGAACCAGGATACTGGTCGTCCCATCATCAAGGCGCATTTGAATCCGCTGGTAATGTGGATCTGGGTTGGAGTATGGATCATTATCGCCGGAACTTTGCTGGCTCTGATGCCAAACGCGGCGCCCGTCCGTGTCCCGGCTCCGGTGGCCTTGCATGCGGAACCGGTGGGGGCAGGGGACTAGAAGTGCGGTCGGCTTTCCACTCTCGACTGATCGTCCCGAAGCGCGTACTGCAAACCGCCCTGCTGATTGCAGGGGTGCTGATCTTCGCGGGCGCGGGAGATGACGCTCGGTTTAACGATCTCGGCCATCGCTTGATGTGCGCTTGCGGCTGCAGGCAAATCCTGCTCGAGTGCAACCACGTGGGCTGTGCCTATTCTGACCGCATGCGAGCTGAATTAGTCGCCGCTGTGGACCGCGGGGACAATGACGATTTGACTTTGCAGTCTTTCGTTCAAAAATATGGCCCGACCGTTCTTGCCGCGCCCACAAAGACCGGCTTTGACCGCATAGCGTGGGTTGCGCCCTATGTGGCTCTGCTGCTCGGCCTCGGACTGGTCAGCTTCATTGTGCGAGCGTGGCGATCCCGCCCATTGCTCAGGCCGGCAGAACTCCCGGCGGAAGTGCATGGAGCCGAACTGGAGCGCTTCCGCGAACAGGCCCGGCGGGAGACTGAAATATGACAGCTGCCCTCCTGGCGTGTATGCTCATCACCTTCGGGGCCGTGGTATACGTCTTTTATCTCCCCGGCAGGCTCTATCTGGGGCCGCAAAAGACGCGGCTTTCTTACCTGCGCGAGCGGCGAGAGGTGGTTTACGAGAACCTTCGCGATTTGAATTTCGAATACAAAGCCGGAAAGTTTCCCGACGCCGATTACCACGCCCTCAAAGCCTCTCTTGAAGAAGAAGCGGCTGCTGTACTGGCGGAGATCGCACAATTGGAAGAATCGGCCAACACACCCCTACAAAACAAACGAGGAACACGCGTTTGAAACCGTCTCAGTCCACCTTGGTATCTGCGGCGCCACATGTTGACGTGCGCAAGCTCGACAAGTTCATCGCTGCTGCCTCTCTGACCTGTGCGTTTTTTCTGGTTTCCGCGTTTGCCTCCGCTCAAACGCTCACAGGTACGGTAACGAACGCAACTACGAACATGCCCGCCGCCGGCGACGACATTGTTCTTCTCAGCCTCTCCCAGGGCATGCAGGAATCCGCCCGCACCACCACCGATGCCAAGGGCCATTTCACTCTCAAGCTTGATGATTCCAGCAGCCCACACCTGGTCCGTACCATCCACCAGGGCGTCACCTACCATCGCATGGCGCCTCCCGGAACGACTTCCGTAGAGGTGCAGGTTTTCGACGTTTCGAAGAAGGTGGCGGGGATCAGCGTCACGGCCGACGTCATGCGGTTTCAGGCCCAGGGCAATGAGCTCCAGGGCATTCGTTTGTTTGCCGTGGACAATAAGTCAAACCCTCCTCGCACCCAGATGAATGACCAGAGCTTCGAGTTCTATTTGCCTGATGGTGCAGACGTGGATCAGGCCATGGCCATGACCGCCGGCGGGCAGCCGATCAATGCGTCTCCGGTTCCGCAAAAAGAGAAGAACCGCTACGCGTTTATTTTTCCGCTGCGTCCAGGAGAAACCCAGTTTCAGATTAGTTTTCATATGCCCTATAGCGGGCAAGCCAGCATCAATCCCAGGGCGATTTATGGATCGCAGCACTTCGTGGTGATGTTTCCCAAGAGCATGCAATTCACGGCGGGTCAGGGCGCGACATTTCAATCGATGCAGGATCCGCGGCAAACCGACGCCCAGGTGGAAGTCGCTTCCAATACAACTGTCGGGCAGCCGCTGGATTTCAGCATTTCAGGAACCGGGACCCTGAGCGACAGCAGCGGCGAAGGTCAAAGCAGTGGCGAAGGCGCAGCGTCTGCCGCTGTGGGGCGCGACTCGCGCCCCGGCGGCGGGTTGGGGCCGCCCATCGATGCTCCCGATCCTCTGGAGAAATATCGCTGGTATATTCTCGGCGGCTTTGGAATCGTCCTCGCGGTGGGCGCTGTATACATCGTGCGGCGTTCGTCCGCCGTTGCAGTTTCAGAATTGGCGTCTTCGGAACTCGAGGTTCCCAGGTCTCCTCGCGCCGCCAAACCCAAGGTGCCCGAGCGCGCCGCCCTGTTGCTCGATGCTCTGAAGGAAGAGATTTTCCAGCTGGAAGTCGAGCATAAGCAGGGTCGCATCTCGCAGCAGGAATATGAGAAAGCCAAAGCTGCCCTCGACCAGACCCTGGAGCGCGCGGTCAAGCGGGGAGCACGCGCTTCTTCCTCTGTCAGCTAACTTCCTGTACACAGGGCCGTTGCACTCGCAGAAGGAGACGTGACCCCGATCTGAATCCGCCCGCTTCGACTACCATCTAATGAGAAGAGAACTTTATGGGAAATACATTTAAGACCGCGTTCTTGTTGACACTGCTGACCCTGCTTTTGCTGTTGATTGGCCGGGCATTCGGTGGTGACAACGGCATGATCATCGCGCTGGTTTTTGCCGCGATCATGAATTTCGTCTCGTATTTCTATTCGGACAAAATCGCGCTGGCCATGTATCGCGCCCAACCGGTGACGCGAGAGGAACTGCCGCGCGTCTATCAGGTTGTCGAACGCCTCACCCAAAAAATCGGGATCCCGATGCCGAAGATTTATGTGATTCCGAACGATTCCCCTAACGCCTTCGCTACGGGAAGGAATCCCAGCCATGCATCCGTTGCCGTCACTCAGGGTATTTTGAATTTGCTGAACGATGAGGAACTCGAAGGCGTATTGGCTCACGAACTGGGCCACGTGAATAATCGGGACATTCTGATCAGCTCGGTCGCGGCAACAGTTGCGGGTGCGATTACCATGCTGGCCAGCATGGGACGCTGGGCAATGATGTTCGGCGGCATGGGCGGCCGGGACGATCGTGATCGCGGCGGAGGGCTCGCTGCACTGTTCATGCTGATACTGGCGCCGATCGCTGCCACTCTGATCCAGCTTGCAGTCTCCCGCTCGCGCGAGTACCAGGCCGATGCCAGCGGCGCGCACTACACCGGCAATCCGTACGCCTTGGCAAGCGCATTAGCCAAACTGGACGCTTACTCTCGCCGGCTACCGATGCAAGCGACACCCTCGACGGCGCACCTGTTTATTATTCAGCCTTTGCTGGGAATGAGCTTTGGAAGCCTTTTCTCCACCCACCCGCCGATTGCGAAACGCATCGAGCGCCTGACCGGAAGGCCCGCGGAGTTCATGCAGTAAGCTTTTGAGTCGGAAAAACGCGACGTTAGGCGCCGGACACGTTTGCAGCTTTGTCGCTCACTGCGGCATTCCCATCCTCTTCACCAGGTCAGCGTAACGGGGATCGGAGCGCGTAGAGTCGAGCCAATGCACGATCTTGATGTACTGCATTGCTTCCGACTTTTCCTTGAAGCCCTTTTCGAGCCAGGCAAATCCCTCATCCTTGTCTCCAGCGGCAGCATAAGCAAAACCAACATATGCCGGATCCTCGTACTGGCGCTGGCTCAAAGCTTTCTCCTGCGCGGCCCAATCCCGTAGCGCCGGTTGTAATCCCGATCGGGCGTACACCTTGCCCACTTCATCGAACACCGCTACGTATTCGGGCTGGTGCGCCATGGTCGCAGCCTGCTTGCTCTCTTGAATCCACAGGTCATACTTGCCGGTAAGGAAATAGACCACCCCAAGGTCACTATGTACTGGTGCGAATCCCGGATCCATGTCGACCACCTTCTTGAATTGCTCCAGGGCTGGGTCATATCTGCCCATCATCACGTATTGCTGTCCCAGGTTGTCGTTGGCCTTCAGATTCAATGGATCCAGCCGCAGCACCGTCTGAATCTCCCCAAGCGCCTCTTGCAGCCGCCCCACGTTCGTCAGATAAAGCCAGTACATTCTGTGTGTAGGCGCCGAGTTCGGGTCCAGTTCCAACGCGCGCTTGAATTCCTTTTCTGCCTCGGCCCACTCCCACATGTTCACGTGCACATCCCCCAGCAAAGCGTGCCCTTCTGCCAGAGAATCGTCGATCGCCAGCGCCTTCTCAGTCGCTGCCCGCGCCTTTGGCGCCGTGTCGCTGACATTTACCGGAGCATAGTCCGGCGTGATGTCGTAGTATTCGCCCAACCCTATGTATGCCAGGGCGAAGTTGGGGTCTTTCTCAATGGCCTGCTGGAAATAATCCCGCGACTTTTCCAGCGATTCCGGTGTCCGCTTCTCCAGGTAGAAGCGGCCCTTCAGATAAAGCTGGTACGCCTCCGGGTTCTTCGTCCCTCCCTTGGCTACCTGCTGCGTCGACTCTCCGGTTAGACGTTCCCGCAACCGCGCCGAAATGGCTTGGGTGATTTCCCCCTGCACTGTCAAAACATCACTGATGTTCCGGTCATATTGCTCACCCCACAGATTGTGATTGTTCCGTGCATCAATCAGTTCGGCGCTGACGATCAGGTGGTCTCCATGCTGCACAATCCGTCCAGTCACCACGCCCTCAACCTTCAAGTCGTGTGCGACCGCCTGCGGATCAACGTCCTTCCCTTTGTAATGAAACACTGACGACCGCGACATCACCGCAAGGTTCGGTACCTGTGACAGGCTGTTGATCAGCCCCTCCGTTAACCCGTCGCTCAAGTATTCACTGTTCGCATCGTTGCTGGCATTGACGAACGGCAGGACCGCAATGGACGAAATCTCCTGCTGGCTACCGCGGCTGCGATACCAAAATACGCCGACCGCCCCCAAAGCCAGAACTATGGCCGCCGCCACTCCCACGATCCACTGCCGCGACCCACTCGCGGGAACCGCCACTGGCCCCGAGGCCGCAACTGCCGGCCCACTTCCGCTGGTTGTGGAACGCGCGCTCACACCCGCGTTCGATGGTTGCGCTGCCACTGAACTTTGCTCCCCAGGTACGTGCGCGGCCACGCTCCGGTTCGAGTCCACGTCCCGCTTCAGTCGCTGCAGGTCGGCCCGCATTTCCGCTGCGACCTGGTAGCGCAGATTGCGGTCTTTCTCCAGCGCCTTGTTGATGATGTCTTCCAGTTTCGCCGGCAAATCCGGGTTTAAGCGCACGGCCGGTGCCGGGGGGCGGTTTAGAATCGCTTCGAAAATCATCGCCGAGCTGTCACCACGGAACGGCAGCGTCCCGGTCGCCATCTCATACAGGACCGCACCAAACGAGAAGAGATCCGACCGCGCATCGAGGTCCCGGTTCTTGGCCTGCTCCGGGGACATATAAGAGATCGTCCCCACCGTCGTCCCCGGGCTGGTCAACTGCTGCTCTTCGACGGTACGCGTCATCATGTTCTCTGAAGACGCCGCTCTCGTTCCGCTACCGCCCGCCACTTTTGCCAGCCCAAAATCCAGAATCTTCGCGTGCCCCCGCTCCGTGACAAAAATGTTTGCCGGCTTGATGTCGCGGTGAATGATTCCTTTCGCATGCGCGGCGTCCAGTGCATCGGCAATCTCGATGGCCAGCGAGAGGATGATTTCCGTCTCCATCGCGCGCCCATTGATCCGGTGCTTCAGCGTTCCGCCCTCGAGCATTTCCATCACGATGAACGGACGCCCGTCTTCCTGGCCGATTTCATGGATCGTGCAGATATTGGGATGGTTTAGTGCCGACGCCGCCTGCGCCTCCCGTTGAAAACGGGCCAGCGCTTGCGGGTCTTTGGCAACCTCATCGGGAAGGAACTTGAGGGCGACGAACCGGTGCAGATTCAGATCCTCTGCCTTGTACACCACGCCCATACCGCCGCCACCCAACTTTTCAACGATGCGGTAGTGCGAGATAGTCTGACCAATCACTGGCAGCGAATCTTACGTCCCCACAAATAGGCAAGTCAATCACAGCAGGGAGTTGGAGGAGGGCGAAACGATGGTATTCGCTAAACCTTGATAGCCTTATCGAACCAGTCGGCGGAGTTCATGCAGTAAGCCCGTTGGCTCACGGTGGTTGCACCCTCGGTGCGCTCATCATGTGGTTTGGCGAGAACCGCGAAAGCTACTTCAAACGGCCCCAGCGAAAAGTGGGCCCAACCGAGAATCGGACGTAGTTTTGCCGGTTCGTCAGCAGGTTGGAGAAGAGATGGGTATTCACCCAATCACACGCGAACCTTACGCCCACCGGGCGAGAAACATTCAGATCGAAGCCTCCCCCCAATCCGAAGAAATAATTAGTGTCGGCCTGGTTGGGACTGGGAACCGGAGCATGCAGCAATGTCAACAATCCTCCCAACTGGGGCGGCAAGCTGATCTTTGCAGTTTCATGGATTCCACCAAAACCGGGACGAGCAAAAAAAGTGACCTTCTCCCATTTCCGCAGGTAAAACTGCGGACCTGCCGCAAACGTGTAAGTCATTGACGTGAACGGAACGTGGACCGAACCAGGGGGCGGGGCTCCCAGCGAGGCCGATGCTCTTAGCAAAGGGGCATAGACTGTTTCGCTGCCGTTGATAGTTCCAGCGCCACTGATGACATCCTTGCCGATGGCGCCGAAATCTCCGCCCAGCGCCAGCCAGCGTTTCATAGTGACCCCGAAATCGCCGTCGAATCCCCGTTCGGTCAGGTTACGCGCCGGACTAATCATATAGTCGAAGCCAGTGAACAGGGTGTAACGGTTGACGTCAACCTGCTGCGCTGCTGCAGGCAGACAAATGAAGAGTGCAAGGTAGATGAGCCCGGTTTTCATCTGCTTCTCCGTCACGGAATTTGAAGGATGTCCGTGCCATAGGCTGTTGTCTTGACGTGACTTTGGAAATCACAGCCCTGGTACTGCGCACGGACAGCGCGGTGTGCCAACAATCGCATTTGGACAGAGGTTAAGAATAATTTCAGTGACATCGGTCACGACGGCGTTTGATCGCTGTACCTACCCGGTGGTTGGAACCTCAGTGTTTGATTGCGATCGTCAACTGCTTCTCTGGTTGGGGCATTGGCTTACGATCACGTTCCACGACCCAGGCCTGAGCGCTGAAGCCTGCTTGCCGATAGCTGGAGTCACCTCCGTAACGGCGTTGTCGCATACCCGCATAGTAGAATCGCTTTGATGTCTCCGGAAACCGCCAGCGCCGTGTCACACCGCGCGGCTCGTCTTGAGAGCGCGTTGCGGGAGATCATCCGCGGCAATGACGAGATCATACGGCTGGCCGCGGTCGCACTGCTGGCTAAAGGCCATCTCTTGATCGAAGGTGTTCCCGGCGTCGGCAAGACGACCCTTGGCCAGGCTTTAGCACGAGTTCTGGACTGCAGTTTTCAGCGGGTACAGTTCACCAGCGATATGCTGCCCTCCGACGTGCTCGGCATTTCCATCTACTCCGCCATCGAACAGCAGTTCGAATTCAAGCGCGGTCCGGTTTTCACCAACGTCTTATTGGCGGACGAAATCAACCGAACGACGCCCAAAACCCAATCTGCGCTGCTGGAGGCGATGAATGAAGGCCAGGTGACCGTGGATGCCCATTCCTACACCCTGCCGCAGCCATTTCTGGTGATCGCCACGCAAAATCCCGTCGAGCATCACGGGACTTATCCTCTGCCGGAGTCGCAGCTTGACCGGTTCTTGATCCGTGCCCGTATGGGCTATCCCGATAGCGATGCGGAGCGTGAGATCCTGCGCTCTGAAGCGGGCAGCGCGCGACTCCAAAGTATGCAGCCGGTTCTTTCCGGCCCCGAGGTGCTCGAGTTGCAGCAGGAAGTGACCCGGATCCGAGTCGACGAGTCGCTGGTTGAGTATGCGCTGACGATTGTGGGCAAGACCCGCGAGTCCGAGAATCTTTCCCTGGGAGTTTCACCACGCGGTTCGCAGATGCTTTACCGTGCCGCGCAGGCCAGAGCGTTTCTTGCCGGACGCAATTTCTGCACACCAGAAGACTTCAAGATCCTGGTAGTCCCTGTATTCGCACACCGCGTGGTTGTAAACGGCACCTACGCATCCACTCTGAAGAAGTCCGAGCAGGCCGAGCAGGTCATCACGGAGATTTTGGAAACTACGCCGGTCCCAATGTAGGTGCCGCGTCTATAATGTTTCCCCCATGTCATTCCTTCGCTATCTGATGCTTGTGTCCTTAATCGTCTGGCTGGGCGGGCTGGTTTTCTTCGCGTTTGTTGTCGCTCCGGCCGCATTTTCGGTTTTGCCCACTCGTCATCTCGCCGGAAATGTGGTGGCTCGCACGATCAACGGGCTGCATTGGATCGGCATTGTCGCCGCAGTCGTTTATCTTCTTAGCTCTGTCCTGTACTCCCGCCTCACGATGGGCAGCCTGCGCCTCTTCGCCGCTCGCAACGCGATCATCGCCCTGATGCTCCTGCTTACGCTGATTTCGCAGTTTGGCATAATCCCCAGGATGGACGCTTTGCGAGCGTCCATTGGAGAAATCGATTCAGTTCCTCCCGGCAATCCCGCCCGCTTGCAATTCGACGCGCTGCACGTTTGGTCGACGCGAGTAGAGGGAGGCGTTTTATTGCTGGGGTTGGTCGCGGCTTACCTGACTTCCAATGCATTCGCGAAGCCCTGAGATGTCGCAGATCCTGGATGGGTCACTTCGATAAGACACTCAGGGCACGCCTGAACATTTCTTCGAATGAGCCGCGTTGTCCGTTCGTGGTTACCGTGGAAACGGCTTTCTCTGCGACTGCTCGCTGGTAGCCCAGGTTTACCAATGCCGAGAGCACGTCCTCTTCTTCTGCGCTCACAGCCGTCGTCGCGGCTGGTTCTGTCCCACTGGCAGGCGGCAGCTTGTCGCGAAGCTCAAGCACTAGGCGCTCTGCTGTTTTCCTGCCAATTCCTGGAATGCGGGTAAGCCGGGCGATGTCGTTGCCGCGGATGGCCCCGACCATCTCATCTGCCGCCATCCCGCTCAGAATGGTGATCGCGAGTTTGGGGCCGATGCCGCTCACGCTGATCAATTTTTCAAAAAGCTGCTTCTCCGCCGGACGCAGAAATCCGTACAGGGCGATCGAGTCCTCCCGCACATGCGTGTGAATGTGCAGCGCAACTTCACTACCGATGGCCGGCAGGTCAGAAAATGTAGGAACACTGATCGTGAGATCGTAGCCCACCCCGCCGGTTTCAACGATCGCTTGATTGGGGTGTTTGGCCAGCAGTCGTCCGCGAAGATGAGCAATCATTCTTGATTGTGTGAGGACGGCCGCTCTCGGCCGTCCGGGCGGAGCGAAGCTCCGCAGTGAAATCAGAACAGCGAGCTTTGCCTTCGATTCGGAGTGATACCGAAATGTTCGTACGCGAGTTGCGTCGCGACCCGTCCGCGCGGCGTGCGATTCAAGAAACCAATCTGCATGAGGAACGGCTCGTAAATTTCCTCGATCGCTTCCGCTTCCTCCGCCAGAGCTGCCGCTAATGTGTTAACACCAACCGGGCCGCCCTGGTATTTCTCGATGATCGTCAGCAACAGCCTGCGGTCCACTTCGTCGAAACCGTAACGATCCACCTCCAGCATCTGAAGGGCAGCTTGGGCGGTAGCAAGATCAATTTTCCCCGCTCCCCGCACCTGCGCGTAGTCCCGAACGCGCCTGAGCAGCCGGTTGGCGATTCTCGGCGTTCCTCGCGAGCGGCGTGCCAATTCCAGCGCTCCCTCGCGATCAATCTCTACCGCCAGAATGTCTGCCGAGCGCTCGATGATGATTCGCAAGTCCTCGTGGCTGTAGAACTCCAGCCGCAGAACGATTCCAAAACGCGATCGCAAAGGTGACGAGATCAAGCCAGCCCGCGTGGTAGCGCCGATAAAAGTAAAAGGCTTAATGTCAAGCGTGTGGGTGCGCGCGGCCGGCCCCTGCCCGATGATGATGTCCAGCTTGTAATCCTCGAGTGCGGGATAGAGGATCTCTTCCAGCGCCGGCTGCATGCGGTGGGCCTCGTCGACGAACAAGACCTGCTTGTCTCGGATGTTCGTGAGGATCGCCGTCAGATCGCCCTTGATCTGCAGTAACGGCGCCGCAGTCGGCTGGAATGGCACTCCTAGTTCATTGGCAATAATATTCGCCAATGTTGTTTTCCCCAGTCCAGGTGGACCGTACAGCAGCACATGATCCAATGCCTCGTTTCGCGAACGGGCAGCCTCGATCGCGACCGCCAGGTTCTCTTTGACTTTCGGTTGGCCTATGAACTCGGCCAGACGCTGAGGCCGCAACTTCAGTTCAAATGACGAATCATCCTCAACTGACGCCGCCGATACCAGCCGCTCGCGCTGCTCGGGAATTTTAGGAGTGTTCCTGACCGTGGCCACTGACGGGATAGTAGCAGCCCCGGTTGGCAGTTTCTAGTCTGTAAATAAATTCCGGAATGCGTCTGTCTATCTGCGGAACAGGTTTTTGGCGATGAAGAACACATTTGCCGGCCGCTCAGCCAAGCGGCGCATCAGATAGGGGTACCACTCAGTGCCAAACGGTATGTAAACTCGCATTCGCCATCCATCTTTTACCAGGCTCTGCTGCAGGTCACGACGGATGCCGTAAAGCATCTGGAATTCGAACCCGTCATGTGAAATCTTCTCCCGAGTTGCGAACGCCTCGGCCTCGCGGATGATCTTTTCATCGTGAGTCGCGAGGCCGTGATAGATGCCGCTTTTCATCAAGACCTTCATCAGCTTCACATAGTTGGCATCCACTTCAGATTTCTTCTGATATGCAATCTCCGCGGGCTCTTTGTATGCGCCTTTACACAGCCGGATGCGAATGCCATCAGCCAGAAGTTCTTCGACATCTTTTTCTGACCTGTGCATGTAGGACTGGATCACTGCACCTACGCATCCCTGATTTGCCGTCACGCGGTGCAGTTCGCGCACCAGGCTGAGTGCTCGGGCAGTGTAGGGCGACCCCTCCATATCGACTCGGACGAAATTACGCGGATTCATGCCGGCAGCTTTCGCTACCAAGCCAGCCACCTGATCGTGCGCCAGCTTTTCGTCGACATCGAGGCCCATGTGGGTGAGCTTCACGCTGATGTTGGCGTTGAGTTGCTGGGCGGTAATCTCGTCGAGCAGTTTGTGGTAGATCGCAGCACTGGCGCGAGCTTCATCGGCATTGGTGACGTTTTCTCCCAGGTTATCAACCGATACGCTGCAGCCCAGCAGGTTGACTTTGCGCGCAGCCTGAAGCAGATCGCCAATTTGCGTGCCAGCCACAAAACGGCTCGAAAATTTTTGGCCAATGGATGAACGCTCGGCGATGCCGCGCAACGCTCGGTTCTCTGCGAGGGAAATAAAGAGCGCCCTTAACACCGGCTACTCGCTGGCAAGGCAAGGATGTAATCGAACGTAACTTGCACAGAACGTTGTATCACACTCGCATTACGGGTGAGATATGACAGCCATCACACGGGAATGTGGGGACTCAACATCGCGCCTTTCCCCAAGCCGAAAACTTAAGCTGACATGGGGTGCCACTTAAGTGGGCCGGTTTTGCCGGGAGATTTTCGCATGAACCACAATATCAAGCCGGCAGCATAGCGTTGCGTTTGTCTGCGATCAGTGAGGCATTGCTGATCTGAGTAGCGCCGGACAGCTGGCCCGGGAAAGGAAATCCAAACCTACTATGTCCCATGGTCCTCTAGGTATCTCTCTGCCTCCAACGCAGCCATGCATCCCGTGCCCGCCGCGGTGATGGCCTGGCGGTAGCGCCGGTCCTGCACGTCCCCACAGGCATAGACGCCGGGAACTCGAGTGAACACATAATTTTTCGTCACCAGATACCCGTCTTGATCCATCTCAAGTTGTCCTTCGAAGAACTTGGTATTCGGAACGTGTCCAATCCCCAGGAACAGAGCGCTTACTGGAAGTTCCCAAACGTCACCCGTTTTGACGTTGCGCAGCCTCAATGCCGTGACTTCGTTCTTGGAGACGTCGTGAACATCCTCGACGACAGTGTTCGTGAGGAAATGGATCTTGTCATTGCGCTGCGCGCGCTCCAGCATGATCTTCGATGCGCGGAAGGCCTCGCGGCGATGAATGAGTGTGACTTTCGTAGCAAAACGAGTAAGAAAGATCGCTTCCTCCATCGCGGAATCGCCGCCGCCCACCACTGCGATTTCCTTGCCGGAGAAGAAGAATCCATCGCAGGTCGCACAGGAAGAGACTCCGCGGCCTATAAGCTGCTGCTCGTGCGGTATTCCCAGCCACCGAGCCGATGCGCCGCTGGCAACTATCAGAGTGCGTGCGTGAACCACCTCGTGGCTGATGTGGACCCGGAACGGCCTGACGCTCAGGTCTACACTCGTAATATGCCCCAGGCGATATTCGGCGCCGAAGCGCATCGCTTGCTTGCGCATGTTGTCCACAAGCTCTGGTCCCTGAATTCCTTCCGGGAAGCCGGGAAAATTTTCCACCAGCGTCGTCAACGAAAGCTGGCCTCCCGGCTCATGCCCTTCCACGATCAGCGGTTTGAGATTGGCCCGCGCCGTGTATAGCGCCGCCGTATGACCTGAACACCCGGAACCAATAATCACCACGTTGCGGACGTTGTTTTCCATACGATATTGATTGGATGGATGCGGCTACGACTTCGGTTCAGCCGCTATTAAGGCCTGTTCTTTGCCCCGTTTGTCGGCGTCACCTTTCGTCCTCCCGCACTCTTCTCCCCGATCCGCGACAACTCTTCCGGCACGATCCGGCGCACCCCGAGAAGGTTGCGGTACTTGGCCGCGATTGCCGAGGCGCTCTGGAACAGCGGCTCATAAGCGCTTTGATCCGGGGCCGGTCCAGTCTCCGATGCCGAACAGCGTGCCAATACGACCGACGATTTTCCGAACCGCTCCAGCTTGATGCGGCTGGAAGGCGTGTCAGCCGCAAGCATACTGGCAGGCGTAGTCACCGCCGAGGCACTGTCTTCGATTGCAATCTGCATCAGGTCTTTTGGCTCACGGATGCGAAAGACCAGCGTCTCAACCATGCTTTTCGTGTCCCGGCTGAACGAGTACTGCACGCTCGCGAAAGGGGACGACGCTATATACTCACGCCGGATACGTACCCAGTCAGCAGGGCCTGCATCGGAGGGTAATTGCGCACCCAGTCCGCCGGCCAACAGTGTCGAGTTCTGTTCAGGAATCGAGCGCCCGCGGTCGATCTCAAAGTCCTGGCTGAAAGATGCCTTTTGCGGAATTCGCGCCAGCGCCGAGGCAATTTCCTGCTGCTCTTCTGGAGAAGGCGAACACACATTGAGCACATTCAGCTTGACCGGCGGTTGCTCCTGAGCGTACGTCGCCTGGGCCACACCTATCGCTCCAGCCAGCAACAGAGCGGCCTTGGAAATCTGTTGTACTTTGGGGATCAGCACAGGGCATTCTAGCAGGACTCGTCGAAGTCTCCGGTTTCGCCTCCCGAATCAGCATGCTTTCAGGCGCCGTCTATAATTTATCAGGGTCATGGCAGCTCTCTACCGTTATCTCCGAATCCGGCTCGCCGAGAAGGGACTGCTGCCTACCAGCAAGCTGGCGCTGATTACCTGTTATTTGCTCGGCCTCGATGTCCTGCTGTTCGTGCTGGACAAGGTCTTTGGTGTTCTCGCGCCATCCTGGAGGCAGGGCTTGGATGGCTGGATCGGATTTCTCAGCTTTGCGGTCTTTGTCCTTCTCGCAATTCTTGCTCTTCGCTGGATCAAGGCGAAGCTTCTTTGGCGCCTGCGAAATCGACTGATCGTCACCTATGTGTTTATCGGCGTAGTTCCGGTCGCGCTGCTGGTCACGCTGGCTTTAGGCACCTTCTACCTGTTCGCTGGTCAGTTCGCCACCTTCATCGTAACCACCGGATTGAGCTCTGAGATAAAGAGCGTGGAGGCCGCAAACACGGCCATTGCCCACAACATCGCAGGTGAGTTGGAACGAAGCCCTGGCAGCGCTTCATTCGTGGCAAGCCTGCGCCGAAGTAACAGATCATGGGCTGGCCGCCAGGTTTGCGTCTGGCTCGACAACGAACTGGTCCTGAATAGCGTCCCGTCGGGTGAGACGGCTCCGCCCCCGACCAATCCAGCGTACTTAAAAGCAGCATTTCATGGCGTGGTTCGCGACCAGGGCAAGCTCTATCTGCGCGCAGTGGAGAAACTGCCGGCCAAAGGCAAAGAGCTGACCGTGCTCTCGAGCAGATCGTTTGATCAGCGAATGCTGCAGATGCTGGCTGCGAACCTCGGAGAAGTCACATTGTACGCCACCGGGCTCAGCCTCCAGAAAGCCGACCAGTCTGCCTCCACTGAAGGGGCGAAGATCAGTGTCGGCAGGTCGGAGGGTGAATATGTTCTCGATCTTAGTAAGTTAGGCCCACCCACTTACAGCGTTGGCTCAATGCCGCCACCAGTCCGCAGCATGGACCGTCAAGTTACATTTCCCACTACTGTCTCCGTAATGGATTGGGACACGAGCAGCGCTGTCAACCCAGCTGCAATCGTCGTCCAAACCCGTATATCCAAACTCTACGATCGGCTGTTTGAGGCCTTGGGATATCTGGCTCCGGCGATCGAGGTCTTCTTGTTGTTCGTCTTCGTGGTGTTCTGCATTATTGAAATAATTGCCCTCATTATCGGAACCAGGCTGACTCGGACCGTAACCGGCGCGGTGGCGCAGCTCTACGATGCCACCAAGCACATCAATCGCGCCGATTTCAGTCATCGCATTCCCGTAAGGTCGAACGACCAGATTGCAACTCTGGCAAATTCCTTCAATTCCATGACGGCGTCGCTGGAGAAGCTGATTGAGGAGCAGAAAGAGAAGCAGCGCCTCGAGAACGAGCTCGTAATCGCGCAGGAAGTGCAGTCCCAGCTTTTTCCCAAGGAGATTTCCCAGCTTTCCACCCTTGAGGTGCATGGATTCTGCCGCCCCGCACGGACCGTCAGTGGCGACTACTATGACTTTCTGAAGCTTGACTCGGACCGGCTGGTTGTGGCGGTTGGCGATATCAGCGGAAAGGGTATCTCGGCGGCGTTGATGATGGCCACCATCCACTCTGCCGTGCGCGCGTACAGTCTCCAGGATATCCCCGCTTTGCGCGAGCCAGTCGCCGCAGGCGCAGCTGTAGGCTCCGGCGCGGCGGGGGCGTCCGGATTTCCCGGCGCGGAGGTCTCGCCGGCCGCACTGCTTGCTCTGTTGAACCATCAGCTCTACGAAAGCACTCCCCCGGAAAAGTATGCAACGCTATTCGTGGGGATCTATCACGGCGCAACTCACCGGCTCACCTACAGCAATGGCGGACATCTGGCCCCCATCATCTTGAGCGAAGATGGTGCAGTTCGCCGCTTGGACTGTGGCGGAACCGTCGTAGGACTTTTCGACCACATGACCTACGAAGAAGCTTCCGTTCCGCTGCGTCCGGGCGAGATTTTCATCGCCTACAGCGATGGAGTCACCGAGCCAGAGAACGATTTTGGAGAGTTCGGCGAGCAGCGGCTGATCGATCTGGTGCGGGAAAACCGTGACCTGCCGCTCTCTCGTATTAGTGAAATTGTGACCGCAGCTGTAGATGACTGGATCGGAGCCAACGAACAGCCCGATGACGTCACACTGGTGCTGGCAAGAGCAAGATAACTAGTTCGAGCCACCTTGCTTCTTTGGCGTTTTGGACAAAACCTCAATTCTCCCTGTCACCTGCTGACCCTTTTCCATCCCACCGATGATCACTAGACCCTCCGGCGTGACCAGCAATCCGCGATGATCCATGGTCGGCTCGGGGGTATTGTCGTCGAGCGTCTCCCACTTGCCGGAGCGCAAGTTAAACGCAAAGGTCACCGGGGAAGGCTCGGCGGGCTTACCGTCGAACCCGATGCCGTTGTAATCGTGCGGATCATCCGAGCCGCCGGCAAAGTAAATCATCTCGTCTTTGTCCGAGCCACCGCCCGCAATCCGAAAGTGTGCACTCCCCGGATGATTGGGCAGCTTCGTCCACTCGATTTTTCCGGGATTATGGTGGTCGATTTTACCCATCCAGCACTCGTCGGACGCGACGAATCTGGTATTTGATCCAGTCGCACCTGCCTGAGCTCCGTCGACATAGATGATCGTATTTCCTACGATGGCACCGGCGTGACCAAATACTGCGGGTCCCGGCATCGCTGTGCCTGTGCCCCACTTGCCTTTCTCCGCATCGTAGATTTGAACATCAGAAATCAGCCGGTTGTTGCTTCTGCCTCCGATCAAGTAAAGGTAGCGGTCCCGATAAACCCCAATCACCGCATCTCCCACCGGTGTCGGAATATCCGCTAGTCTGACCCAGCGATCATTGGCAGGTTCGTACAGGTTGGCATCGGGAATTGCCATTCCACCACCCTGGTACAGCACATAGCCACCGAACAGGAAAATGTGATCGGCCGCCGCAGCCGCCATGGCCGCAATACGCCCAGCAGTACCTGGCACGGGATGGATAGTCTGGGCCTTGCCGGTGCCGGCATCGAGTTGGTAGGCCACATTTGTTACCCCATTCCAGGTTTTCTTCGGACCCATGCCCATCAGCGAGAAAAGCTGAAATTGCCTGTGAATCTTCAGCATTGCAACCGCATTATTGGAGACCGCGTCCGGAAGCGGGTCAACCGCATTGGTCGCGGCACCAGCGAGGTGCGCGAGAGAAATGAGCAACAGGGTCAGGCTAAGTTTCATGGAGCCCCAGTAAATTTATGTTCCTTCCCAAAAATACCACGCAGAGGGCGAGGCAGCACAAAACCGTTGGAAACGTCTGGCTGAACGAGCACCCTCTGCAGGCGATTAGAATGCTTGGCGTGAAATTGAGCGACAGCTGGCGGGATGTCCGGTGGGTTGCCCTTGCATTTTTGATTTCCCTCGGCTTTTGGTACTGGGCCCTCCACATTCTTGCGCCCGCGAATGCAGCAGTGGTCTACGCCGCCCATCGCCCCGTCGGGAATAACTCCGATCTGTACGCACGTTGGCTTGGTGCACGGGAAGTTTTTCTGCACCGGCGTGACCCGTACAGCGCCGAAGTTACACGAGAAATTCAGACCGGCTTTTACGGGCGTCCATTGGATCCGGCGAACCCCTCCGATCCCAAGGCTCAGGAATCCTTCGTGTATCCGTTATACATTGTGTTTTTGCTCGCTCCCGTGATGGAGCTGCCATTTCATACCGTAGCCGTGATCTTTCGTTGGCTGCTGTTGGCATCGGTGACCGCAAGCGTACCGCTCTGGATGTGCGCCATCCGTCTCCGCTGGACGTGGACAGGCCTTATGGCGGGCATGTTGCTGGCTACTAGCACTTCACCGGCCATGTACGAATATTTCCAGCAAAACCTGGCAGCCATAGCGCTCCTCTTCTTGGCGGGCGCGGCGGCCACTCTCGCCGCCGGAAGATTGCCGCTGGCGGGAGTTATGCTTGCTCTTTCCACGATCAAGCCGGACACCTCCGGTCTCGTCGTGCTCTGGCTGCTGATCTGGGCGGCGGCGAACATCAGGGAACGCGGTCGGCTGCTGTGGTGGTTTCTCGGCAGCCTCGGCGCGTTAATCATCGGCGCGGAGATCTATTCTCCCCACTGGATCGGGCGTTTCTTTAAGGCAGTCCGGGAATATTCCAGCTACGGGACAGATCCCTCGGTAATCCAAGTACTGCTTCCAGTGCCGCTGGCGATGTTAGTCACAGCTGCGCTGGTCGCGTACGTTGCCATTCTGTGCTGGAAATGGAGACAATCGGCCGCTGGTTCTGAGCATTTCGGTTGGGTACTCGCGTTAGTAGGAGCAACCACCCTTGTTATTCTCCCGAAGTTGGCTGCGTACAATGCCCTCTTACTGATTCCGGGGCTGCTTGTTCTGATTGCGCAATCCCCACGATCATCGAAGAGTAGTGTCCTCAGCCGCGCCTTGACCAAGGCAGCGTTCGGCTGCCAGATATGGCAATGGATTTCAGCTGGGCTGCTGTCACTCGGCTCCCTCGTTCTTCCGCCCCACTGGATCCAATCGGCAGCTCACCTTCCTGACTACACCTTCATTCCCTTGTGGCCCATCACATTGCTCGCGCTGATTGCTGTCACTGCACCAGCGCGCAAGAAGGAATCGCAACAAGTCTCTTGAGCGTTTGTGCAAGCCATTCGCGACGCTAACGAAGAGGCAATTGAGTTCCGAGATGACTCGGTTGGTGCACCCTGTTAACCCATCTCTATTCAGTAGCCGATGCGGACCTCGCC
This sequence comes from Terriglobales bacterium, assembly GCA_035623255.1. Lineage (GTDB taxonomy): Bacteria > Acidobacteriota > Terriglobia > Terriglobales > Acidobacteriaceae > JAFAGX01. The sequence continues at coordinate 27,355 of DASPTU010000014.1, forward strand.
GGAATTACGGGCAAAAGAATATGGGAAGGGTGTTGAGCGTCATGATAGATGGTGTTCGCCGCGACTGCCCAACGGCGATTGTTGTTCAAAGGCTCGCCTGTATTGGGATTCACATCGAAGCGTGGAAAATTGCTGCTCGAGATGTCCACACGGATGCGGTGCCCTTTCACGAACACCAGCGATGTTGGATACATCTCGATAGTGAACGCATAAGCGTCGCCCGGCTTCATGAATTCGGCGTGCTCCAGCGAATTGCGATAGCGCGCCCGCACGATGCTGTCGCCGACATTGAGGTCCACGCCAGCCGGGAAATCATGGTTTGGCGGATAAACGTCGATGAGTTTGGCCGTGAAATCAGTATCGGGTGCGTTGGAAGACGCCCACAACTTCACAATCAGCCGGCCGGTAACCTCCATGTCCTCTTTCAGCGGCTCCGTCTGGAAGACGAGCACATCGTTTCGAGCCGACAACGGCCGCGTATCATCGCAGGTCCATATCTCGGGGCGGCAGCGCTGATCGTAGGCGCCTTGCTCCATCAGGTTTTCTGATTCGCCGGGACGCTCGATGGAATTGTGATGGGAGAGCGGCGCATTGTGCGACGAAATATTTCCTCCCAGCGTCGGAACAGGGTGGCGCGGGTCAAACTCATACAACGAAGGAGCCTCGGTCCCAGGTTTTTCCGGCGACAAACTTCCATTCGAATGCAGATAGTACGGTGTGGCCAGGGCCCGCGCGAGTGGCCATTCTTTTTCATCACGCCAGTACCCGCCGACGTAAATCCGGCCCTCGGGTGTTCTGTGGGCATCGCCGCCGCCCATAACGAAGATCCGCACTGGCGGTTCACGATCCACATTGTTATCCATACCTTTCAGCCAGCGATCAAACCAGCGCAACTGAAATTCGTTGAAGTCAATGGCGGCATCTGGTCCGAACTCCGCTTCCCCGGCATAGCTGCGGGTGCGCCCTCCGTGCGTCCATGGGCCCATGATTAACCGCTGCAGACTTTTCTTGTTTTTGCTGAGCGTCACGTAATTCAGGTTTGCGACCTGCGAGCCCCAGGAATCGTACCAGCCGCACTGGTGATAAACCGGAATGTCCTTGTACTCCGCCACGTGCTCAACCACGTCAGCACCGGCGTTTTTCCAGAAATCATCGTAGTCGCCGTGCGACATGGCCTCGATCAGCCAGGCTTCATATTCAGGATTAAGCTTTAGCGGCGACATGCCGGGCCGAAGTGGCATGCCTTTGGCATACTCGCGTACTTGCTCGCCCAATTTGAGCAGGGCTTGGCGAGTCTGGGGATCACGCGCAGCGCGGCTCCCGCTCGGACCGCCGATGTTGAAAATCCAGTTCATCCAGCGCATCTCGAAGGCGCCATTGTGGCGGACGCCATAGCGGCCGAAATCCGACATGGCATCGGCGGGAATCATGGCTTTCACATATGGCGCATTCGCCAGCGCGAGCGCGTGCTGTGTGCCGCCGGGATAGGAGGTTCCCACCGTTCCGATGCCGCTATCGAACCACGGCTGTTCGCCGATCCACTTGGCTGTGTCGTATCCGTCATTGCCGTCATCGCGAAAGGGCCGCCAGGCACCCTCGGAATCATAGCGTCCGCGAATGTCCTGGCCGATCGCGATATAGCCGCGCGGCACGAAAAATTCCGCCCAATGTGCCACCGTTTCCTTGCCGTAAGGAGTGCGCTCCAGAATCACCGGAAACTTTCCTTCTGCGGGCTGGCCGTTCAGCGCAGGACGATAGATGTCACATGCCAGCTTGACTCCGTCCCGCATGGCAATCATCACGTTGTGGGAAACGACGATGGAGTACTTGGCCTGGCTCTCACGAGTCGTTTGATCGCTGGTCTGCGCGCCAGCAATTGCAGAGCAGAGAAAAATCGGTATGAGCAGAATCGTGAGATTGCGACCCAAACGCGGCTTAAGAGGCTGAGAGTTTGTCTTCATATTTGTAAAGGTTGTGGCAAAGACCGGGCTGGCCCGAGAAACGATACATCAACAAACTTGCACTGAGAAGTTTTTTCTCGGTCGGAGAGTGAGGGTCGACTAGATCTTTTCGGCTTTTTCGTAGACTACGAGTTCGTCTCTGCCGCGAAGCTTGTCCGGATGATAGTTCGGAATCGGCAGTTCCATTCCCTTGAACTCGACCGGCACGACTTTCTTGTCGACCAATCCAAGCGCCACCGCCACGCCGTAGATGATGGCCTCCGGCCGGGGCGGGCATCCTGGAACGTAGTAGCTTACCGGAATGATTTTCTCGACCGGCCCGATGACCGCGTAGCTGTCGAACCAGATGCCGCCCCCGCAGGCACATGAGCCCACCGCGAACACGAGCTTGGGGACCGGCATCGCATCATAGGCTCGCTTGAGCGCCTGCGCGGTTGAGCGCATGGCCGGCCCCTGGCAGAGCATGACATCGGCATGCCGGGGCGAGCCAACAAGCTTGATGCCAAAGCGTTCGACATCATAGTAGGGAGTGAGCGCGTTGAGCACCTCGATGTCGCAGCCGTTACAGCCCCCGCTGTTGGCGTGATACACCCACAGCGAGCGTCCGAACATCCTCTGGCAAAGGGTCTTTAGCATAGCTCAATCCAACTCGATCTCAAGATCGTCGACTACCGGGTCGCCTTCCAGGCGGCCCTGCGAGCGAAAGATCCAGCGCTCGTTCCGCAGATCGTCGAAGCGATAGCCTTTCATCTTTAATTCTTCCAGCGCCGACGGGAGTTTGAAGCAGCGTCCGCAGCGCTGGCATGTGCTCATGAAAAGCTCGAGACGCTGCCCCAGGTCCCCGACCCGGTCGGTAGCGCTTTCGAAATCCAGGCTCATCGTGATGGCTTTTTCTGGGCAGACTTCGACGCACCGTCCACAATAGGTACAGCGGCGTCCCAAATACTGCAGGACTCGAATCTCCTGCGAGACGTCGAAGATCAGAATCTCTCTTGCCGGGCAATTATTGGCGCATCCCGCACAGCCGATGCACTTGTAAGCATCGAAGATCGGGCGTCCGCGGAATGTTTCGGGTGCGGGCTTGGGCTGCGCAGGATAGGGCAAGGTCGCGCGCCCCGCCTTGAGGCAAAGCAGCGTTTCTTCGATTTTGCTCAGTAACGACATTTCGCTTCTTTAGTTGCGACGGAGATCGCCGAAGCCTTCCTCCGCCGCGTAACTCGCCTCAAAATCCATAACTCGCCAGAATCAACGCTATAAACGATACGCAAATCAGGCCGGCGAACAGCCGGATTGCCTGGTCGATGCGATAACGCGCGTGCGTCGCCGCAACCAGCGTCACCAGCAGCACCAATACAAAGACCTTTGCCCAGAACAGGACCCAGCAAATGGGAAAGACGAGCCTCGAGCCCCAGGGCGCAAACAAAGCTGTGAATAGCGCGCTGTAGATGATCAGCTTCGCCATCTGCGCGTATTTGAACAGCGCCAGCTTGGGGCCGGAGTATTCCATCAGCGGCCCTTCCATGAGCTCGGTTTCCGCTTCAGAAATATCAAACGGCACCCGCTGCACGAATGCCTGGAACGACAACAACATCACCGCGAGCATGAGAAGGCCGGAAAGCGGAATGCCGGCCGCTGTATACGCCGACCCGCTCAATACGCTGTCCAAGCGAAACGAATTCGTGTGGACCGCTCCCACGATAAGGGCCACCGCAAGCAGCGGCTCCAGCGTGATCATGGTCATCATTTCGCGGCTGATTCCCAGCAGAGAATAGGTCGATCCGGCTGCCAGGCCCGCGAGCAGCGTACATGTCCCGCTAAGGGTCAACAGATAAATCAGCAGGATCACGTCACCAGCGCCGCTCATCGGAACAGCAAAACCCATGGGAACAAAGCACGCGACTGTCAGGACCACTGCAAGCGACAGGTAGGCCGCGAAGCGCTGCATCGCCGGATACTCGCCCGATTCGATGTCCTCTTTTCCGAGCAACTTCAGCAGATCGAAGTACGGCTGAAGCACCGGAGGGCCTTGCCGTGATTGAATGCGCGCTGTGATTTTTCGCAAGACTCCCTGGGCCAATGGGGCCACCAGCAAGACCATGCCCACATTCGCCAGCCCGCCGAGGATTGTCCGGACCACATGCATCGCTTACACCCCCTTAGTACGTGCCAAATTCAGCAATTCCTGCTGCGACCACACTTTCACGCACCCGGATTGCAGATCGATGGTTTCCAACCGGTCTGTGCAGGAAAAACACGGATCAATGCTGCCCAAAGAAATCGTCATGTCCGCAATCTGCTGGTCTTTGATCATCGCCGGCACGCCCTGCAGGTTCTGGTAAGTTGGCGCGCGCACTCGCCAGCGCCGTGGACGGTTGTTCTCGCCGGTAATGACAAAATGATGGCTCTCGCCCCGCGGCGCTTCGACGGAGGAAACTCCGATTCGGCCCACTGGCAACTCGTCTTTGATTTCCAGCTGCAGCGGCCCCTCTTCCATCTTCTCCAGGCACTGGCGAATGATGCGGATCGATTCAAAAACCTCCTTCATCCGTACTGCCAAGCGTGCCCACACGTCACCATCGCCTTCGGTAATGACATCGAATTCGACGCGGTCATAGGCCGCGTAGGGGTGGTCGCGGCGGCAATCGATCTCTATCCCGGCTGCCCGCGCTACCGGGCCGAGCAGGGCCGCCTGCTTCACCACAGCGGCATCTGCTAATCCAATTCCGCGCGTTCGCTTCTGCACGTTCTTGTCATGGCTTACCGCCGCCACGAGTGCCTTCCACTCGGATTCGAGCTTGTTGAGCATCTGGCGCAATTCGATTTTGATTTCCGGGGTGATATTCCAGCGCACTCCTCCCACCACGCAGAGCGCATAGGTCTTGCGATTGCCGCTGATCTTTTCCGCCATGTTCATGATGGGCTCGCGGATCCGGAAGCTCTGCATGAACAATGTGTCGAAGCCGACGATGTGTCCGGCCAGGCCTACCCACAGAAGGTGGCTGTGCAAACGCTCCAGCTCGAGCATGATCGTGCGAATGTACTCAGCGCGCGGCGGTGGTTTCAAGCCTGACGCCTCTTCCACGGACTGCACGTATGCGACATTGTGCACGCACCCGCAAATCCCGCAAATCCGTTCGGCCAGGACGGGAATATCGTTGTAACTCATTACGGACTCTGCCAGCTTCTCGATTCCTCGATGCACCATAAAGCCGCGATACTCACAGCCACGCACCATCTCGCCTTCGACATAGAGGCGGAAGTGAGCCGGCTCATCGAGCGTGGGATGGAACGGCCCAAACGGAACCACCGTGCAACCCTCAGGTGGATCGTCGAACTTGAACTCGCGTGTTTCGTCGAAGCCGTCGGGCACCTGGTTCCAGGGCACGTCCTTGCGCAGCGGATGATTGTTCTCCGGCCATCCGTCGGGAAGAACCAGGCGCTTTGGGTAGCGATGGCCCATTGGCTCGATGCCAATCAGATCGCGCATTTCGCGCTCCGCCCAGCCGGCCGCAGGCACGAATTCGGTGATGCTGTCGATCTTGGGATTGTCCGGCGGGAGATCAGCGACGGCACTGCACAACAGGTGATCTTTATCAAAGGCGAAATTGTGGGCGACCAAAAAGTTCCCGGAGTAGGGCCGGTCATCGATGCCGATGCTTGCCACGTAACGCGCATCGAGATCCCGAAAAATGTGCTGGCAGACAAACTTGACCGAGGAAGCGTCGATGAAAACGAACAGGCGATGGTCGCTCGGCAAGTCGGCGCGCTTGATCAGAGGGCCAAACCTCTGTTTGAACTGCTCGAACATGTCGTGCGCGATCATGTCAACTTCCTTACGGCTGGGTGTTTTAGGGTTTGGGGATGGCCGCCGATCCAGCGGAAATAACGTTTGATCTCGCCATAAAAGTTGTGGGCCACATAGCGGTTGCAATCGGCCTCAAGCGCGTAACCGCACAGCCAGGGAACGGATGCACGCCGTGGGGCGCTTCTCAGCTTCGATATTCCGTAGGTCAGGATGAAGATCGCACCAATTGTGATTGCGAGTATCAGCGGCATGAAGACAGCCGATGAATGCGGCGCGGCCAGTTGTGTCCACGATCCGCCAACGGAAGGCGCCGAAGCCGCTAATACGCCGCCAAGACCTTCCTGACTGGTTTGCAGCGCATGCCCGAGAAACGCATATGCGATCCCAGGTACGACACCAAGCAGTACGCAGAAGAACGCCAGCGCAACCTGGGGAAGTTGCATCATCCAGGAAACTTCGAGCCGCCCTCTGCGGACAGCCTGTTCCCGTACCAGAGCGCTGCTGCGCGATAGAAAACTCACCCCAAAGAACTTGATGAATGAGGCGAGGGTGAGCGCGCTGGTTAGGATTGCGATCGCACCACAAGCCGGAAGGTACTTCGCCATCGGGCTGCCTTGGATTGTTGCTACATAAATCGTCCACTTGCTGGCGAAACCATTGAACAGCGGCACTCCGGAAATCGAAAACGACGCAATCAGGGCAGTGGTCCCAGTCAGCGGCATGAACTTCATGAGGCCGCCTAGCAGGTTCAGGTCTTGCGTCCCGGTGGCGCAGAACATCGAACCGGCATTCAGGAACAGCAGGCCTTTGAACAGGCCGTGATTCAGGACATGAAACAAGGCGCCGACCAGCGCCACAGTTGCCAAAGTGGCCGCAATCGAGCCAGGCGCGGGCAGCAATGCCATGCAGGTGCCGATTCCCAGCAGAATGTACCCAATCTGTCCGATACTATGGAAAGCTAGCAGGCGCTTCGAGTGCTCCTGCTTGAGTGCTTGCATCGTGCCCGTGAAAAGGGTAATGGTTCCCAGGACCGCGATGGCGAATCCCCACTTCGCGAGCGGAAACATCGCGATTTCGTTTGCTGGCACCAACCAAAGGAATATCCGCAGCAACCCGAAAATCCCTGTCTTGATCATCACCCCGGACAGCAAGGCGCTGACCGGGGAAGGAGCGGCAGGATGGGCATCGGGCAGCCAGATCTGGCCAAACGGCCACATGCCGGCTTTGATCCCGAAGCCGATTAGAAATAGCAAGAACGCCAGCGCGGTGGCATGCGGCCGCAGGAGCAGCAGAACCGGGAGATTCCCGCTCAGCGTTCTAACATCGTACTTTGCCGCCCACGGACCTGCTTCAGCGGGCACCGCGAGGATCCAGGCTCCAAGCATTACCACGGCGCAGGCGAGCTCCATCATCAACAGGTACTTGTAAGCGGCGCGAACGTTCTCCCGCTTCCTGTGCTCGAAGCGAATCAGAATGTAGCTCGGAAAGGTCATCAACTGCCAGAAAAAGCAGAAGACCCACATTGCGTCGGCGGTGCTGAGCAGTCCATACATTCCTCCCACAAACAAGAGGAAGTTGGGGTAGTAACGTGCCACGCCATAATCAGAGTAATGGCGCATGTAAGCGATGGAATAAAACGAAGCCGGCACCGCCATAAATGCAACGAGCACCAGAAAAATGGCAGCCAGCCCGTCCACGTGGAAATGCAAGACACTTTGAAGCGAGGTTGCTGTGAAAAATCCAGCGGATCGCAGGGGCAGGTTCTTGGTCAGTACTTGCGCCGTGGCGACAAAAATCAGGGACGCAGAGACTACGGTCACAACCAAAGCAAGCCATCCAGCGATCGCCTTGTTGCGTGATGCAACCAGGACGAGCAACGATCCTGCCATGCAAAGCAGAATTGCCGCCAGTACGGCTTGTTCCGGTGTCAGCATGCTTTCACTTCCGTTGCCCTCTCTTCGCGAGCCAGAACTTCGGTCTCCTCGCGGCATGTCGTCGTCTTAATCACCTTGCATAGTCCTTCGAGGGTTTTCCGTAACGCCGGGCTGAGCTGCTGAGTTTTCAGCGATTCCGGCTGCACGCCGAGCAGCCATGCCCTGGTCCGTCCATTTCCTTCCGCCCATTGCGCCAGGACGCCGAGTGAAATCTTGTGCGTCGAGATCTGCGGGAAGCGGGCGATCATCTCCGATGAATCCAGAAAAACGACATCGCCAGGTTCGCCTCCGAATTCAACCGCATCAACAAACACGATATGGTCGTAGCTGCCGGCTTGTGCGATCCAGCGTTCGGGCACAGTCCCGGCAACGATGACATCCGCCATACCCTGCTCGATTAGCCTTTCCGCAAGGCGTACCCCAAAGCCGTCATCGCCGTAGTCCTTATTGCCCAGGCCCAGGAAGCAGACCCTCCCACTTAGGCATTCGAACTGCTGGACCAGGTTTGGCATCAGATGTCCTCCCCAAGGCGCTTGATCTGCTCATACGTGAAGACCGGCCCATTCACGCATACGTATGCCACCCCGATGCAGCAATGCCCGCATTTGCCGACACCGCATTTCATGTAGCGCTCCAGGGTGGAAACGATGTCGCGCGCTGCAAATCCCATCGCCAGCAAATCCTTGATCACGAAACGGAACATGATTGGCGGCCCACACACAAAGGCAATCGTGTCTTTGACCGGCACTCGCACTCCCGCATTCTTGAATAAACTGCCGACCACGCCCACATTGCCGTTCCATCCCTCGCTTGTGCGGTCAACCGTGAGGTGGCATTCCACGCCGGGCGTCTGCTCCCATTCGTGCAGCTTGGGAACGTACATCAACTCTTTCGCTGTTTTTGCTCCATGAAAAATCTGGATGCGCTGATACCTGTCACGGTTCTTGAGCGCATACACAATGCAGGAGCGCAGCGGAATCAGCCCGATGCCGCCGGCGACAAACACTAGGTTCTTCCCGTAGTACTGCTCCATCGGAAAGCCGTTGCCGTAAGGTCCCCGAACCGCGAATCTGTCGCCGGGATGCAAGTGATGCAACGCCGAAGTACAACTACCAACCTGACGAACCGTAAAAAATGTTTCATCTTCGGTGGGGCTGGGAGGCAGCGACGTGGGGAACTCCCCCACGCCAAACAACGACACCTGCGCGAATTGCCCAGGGCGGAAGTCTCGAAATGCCGCTTGCTGCGCCTCGCTTTCGAAGTGCCAATAGAAAGTCTTCACCTCGGGAATCTCCGACACCACGCGTTCGAGCACGGCCGTTTTCGGCAGATACACGTTTTCAGTGGCTGATGGGCTCATGCTCAACCTCACTCGTGGCAGCCCGGATCATCTCGACTACCGTCGGCATCCCGATGTCTCCATGGCAAACTGCAACGCAGCGCCCACAACCGACGCACGCCATCGAGAGTTCACGTTGGATGAAGTAGTGCGCCAGCTTGCGGAAGAAGCGGCGATTGCGCCGATCATGCACTGCCCGCCGCGGATTGAAGCCGCCCGCCATGCGGGTAAATCCGCGCAACGCGCAGGCATCCCAGGTCCGCACCCGTTCAAAATCATCCGGCCCGACTTTTCGGTCGCTGACCGTAAAGCAGGTGCAGGCCGGACAAACATAAGTGCAGCCGCCGCATTCCAGACAGCGATTGCCGATCTCTTCCCAGGTGCTGTCCGGAATCTTGTCTTGTGAAACATAACGGACAGTCGCGGAAAACCAGCTGGTCGTTTCCTTCCTGAAGCTTTTTCGCAAGCGATCCAGAAGCCCGCGGCGCTTTTCAATATGTTCGGGAGTGCCCTTGCGGAAGAGTGGATCGGCAAACAGGGCCTCTCCCGCTGCGGTGCCGGCCACGACCATGAATTCATCGCCCAAATCCATGAGTTGCAAGTCGAAGTGATCGCGGGCTGCGGGGCCTGTGTCAGTACAGACGCAAAAGCATTCCTCTCCGATGTCCTGATCAGGGTCGGTGCAAACCACGTTCACGAGGAATAGGTTCTTGCGGTGATTTTCGTAGTACACGTCGCGGAACTCGCGCCCTAGATAGAACCGGTCGAGATGATAGATTCCGGCAACATCGCACGAGCGGATACCGAAGATGGCCCGCTTGGGCTCCTCGTATGTCGGTTCGATGTGAATGTCGCCATTGCTTCGATGAAATGTCATCAAGCGCTCGATGTGAGGGAAGACGAACCGCTTCGGCGGGTAATAGGGATTCGAAAGATGGACTTGGATCTGGCCCCGGTTTTGATCGGTCACAGCATCGAAATATGTGTCACGGCCTCGCCCACGGAACGGCGCAATCACCTCGTAGCCCTGCCGGCGGAGTAGGTCCACGATGGCAAGGACGTTGCCGCGGTCGAGGATGCGGGCCTTCACGCAACCTCCTTTTCCAGGCGAACCGGCACCAGCGCGGCGCTGCCTCCTTGGCCGCCAAGAATCTTCCGCTCCAGCTCGCGTTCGAAGTAGGGAACAAAGACGGTGCCTTTTCGCACTTCTGTCGTGACCCGAGCAGTGGAAACGCCCGATCCGGCCTGACCGCAAATTCGAATCTGGTCCCCGTCGCGAATCTCTAATGCTTGGGCATCTTGCGGGTTGACTTCGACGAAGCCATGGGGGTAATCCGTGAGCAAAATGCCGTATTCGCGGCGCAAGGTTTCGCTATGCCGCACCAGCACGTTCTGGTTCCAATAGTAGAGCGAGCTGCCGCAGACCAGGGTCAACGGATAAATCTCTGAGACAGAAGCTACGGCCTCCGGTTTCGCGACGGGGACGAATTTGAAAGCTTGGTGGCTCTCCGGTTTCGCAAAAAGAAAGCGCGTGCCCAGGGGATGATCATTTGTGCAGGGCCACTGCCGCCCATATTCGCGAGCAAGATTCTCGTGGCTGGCCCCGCTATAGAAAGGAACGGCGTCCCGAATTTCCTCCATCACGTCAGCGGCGGAATCGTAGTTCCAATTCGCACCCAAAAGGCGGGCAAATCTGGTTAGTTGCTCCCAGGTAGGAGTCAGTCCCGGAGGAGGTTGCACCACTTGCTCCGCCAGTTGAATTCGACGTTCGGTGCTGGTGAAGGAAACACGCTCCTCTCCGTAAGCAGTGGTCGGCAGAACAACGTGGGCATACTGGCGCGCGGTTTCCGTTAGGAAAATGTGCTGGACCACGATGAACTCGAATTGGCCAAGGGAGTCCGTAACGTCGAACAACGCGCTCCCGGCAGGATCGTAACGGCATAACCACAGTCCCTTGATCTTCCCGGGCTGAAGATTTGCCAGAATCGTGCGTGAGCCAATTCCCGGCGCAGCCGGGATCTTTGCCTTCCAAACCGCTTCCAGTTCGGCACGAGCGCGGTCGTCATTGACGGGACGATACCCCGGCAGACGGTCAGGCAGCATTCCCATGTCGCAAACGCCTTGCAGGTTGTTCTGCTCGGTCAGCGCGAAAAGGCCAGCCCCTTGCTTCCCGAGATTCCCGGTGAGCAGTACGAGGTTGACCACCGCCTGAATGATGTTTCGGGTGCGCTCTTGCATGCTGCTTGAGAAAAGCAACGCGGCGGATTTCGCTTTCGCATAAGTGATGGCCGCTTCCTCAATGAGTTCTGCGGAAACATCACAAGCCTCGGCGGACTCGAGCAGATCGTACTGATGAATCTGCTGAAGGAAGGCGCCGTAGTTCCGGCAATGGGCTTTGATGAATGCAGTGTCAGCGAGACCCCGGTCCACGATGACCTTTGCTAGACCCCCGTAGAGCGTGGCCTCCGTGTTAGGTCTGATCTGCAGAAAAAGGTCGGCATTTTCGGCCAGACGATGCCGGCGCGTGCCGACGACTATCAGCTTTGCACCCTTTAATCTCGCCCGGAGGAGGGCGCCGCCAATCGTTGGCATCCGGCGCGCCACATCCACGCCATCCAGAAGAATGACTTCGCTTTCCGCCAACTCGGAAATGGAGTTGGTGCTCGCAGCAACCCCCAGCATCTCTAGCAGCACATTGATGGAGTTGTTGCAGTAAACCCCGGTACCATGGTGCACGTTGTTGGTCCCGATGACCGTGCGCGCGAACTTCTGCAGCAGGTAAGCTTCTTCATTCGAGCATCGCGGCGAATTCAGAAACGCCAGCCCATCCGGGCCGTAACGCTCGCGAATTTCCCGTAGACGGCTTGCCACAAGCGCAAACGCTTCCTCCCAGCCCACTTCCTGCAGCTTATTGTCTTTCCTCACTAACGGAGTCTTCAGACGGTCGGGTGAGCTGGCGATCTCGTGCCCGTGCCATCCGCGAACACAAATCCGTCCCGCATTGGTCGGGTGCGAGACGCTGGGATAGGCGCCAACGATGCGATTATCGACAGTCTCCAGGTAAAGGCCGCAACCGACTCCGCAAAACGTGCACGTGGTCAGAGCGTGCGGCATGCCACGCCTCTTTCCGCCAGGATGGAAATCCCCAGGATAGATCTGCTTAGTGAAGAGCCTGATGACCGAAAGTGAGGCTCGCAGCGCCTCGGTTCTGATTTATGCCTGATTGCGAAGACCACCTCGACTCCCTACGGCGATGATATTTTTCCCATCCCGCAAGGAGCGGTGACTCGAATCACGCGCCGGCGTGAGAATTAACCCCCTTGTACCAATCTGAAACCGTATTTTCGATAACCCCGCGCGCCGGTTAGCGCCGCGACTGGCAAGGAGACCTCTCATCGTTCCGGCTACCTCGAGGCGGCCAAACTCCAACTGCTTCTGAAAGCAAGTGACCACGGTCTATGCCAACTGGTGCTGTCCGGTCGTAACCTGTTACCCACTGTATTCTCATTGACCTATAGTTCCGGACGGGTTACCTTCGCGTTATCTCCCCGATCAGAGAAGGAAGTCGCTTTGGCGCGCAAAATCCTGCTTGCCGATGACAGTGTGACCGCCCAGAACATGGGCCGCAGAATCCTTGTGGATGCCGGTTACGAGGTGATCACCGTCAACAATGGTTCCTCGGCGCTCAAGAAAGTTTCTGAATCCAGGCCTGACCTGATCGTGCTGGACGTTTACATGCCCGGCTATAGCGGGCTGGAGGTGTGCCAGCGTATCCGCGAATCCCAGGACACAGCGCGAATCCCAGTCCTGCTGACGGTTGGCAAACTTGAGCCTTTTAAAGCTGACGAAGTCCGTCGCGTGCGCGCAGATGCGTTCATCGTGAAGCCCTTCGAGGCCAGCGAACTTCTTACCGCGCTCGCCAAACTGGAAGATAAGATCGTGCCCCAACCCAGCGGGCGCAAATCCCGTAAGAACTTCGCCGATGAGGAGCCGGGGGCCGGCAAAGAATTTGGAGATGTTGAAAGCGGGTGGAAGAACCGGCTGAAAATTCCGCCGCCGCATCATCCGCGCACCCACGAACCAGCGCCGTCTGCAAATTCTGAGCCTGTCGCCGCAAAAGCCTCCGAGGAACGGGAGGCCGCTGAGCAGCCCCAGAGTGCAGCTGAAATTACGGTAGAACCGAATCCGATAGAGGCGCCCGGGGTCACTTCGGCGAACGTCGAGTCAGCCAAGGCCGAACAGAGTGCAAGTGAAGTCGATTCAGGTGTCTCGGTCGAGCCCGAGACAGCTGCAATCGCGTCTGTGCAAGCCAGTCAGCCGTTGACGAATGAAGTCAAAGAAGACCAGAAATCCCACGAACAAGAGGTAGCTGCGGCCCTGGCGTCGCTGGCGCCGTCGAACGGTCATGGCGCGCAAGCCTCTGCCAGCGAGTTGGTTCCCGTGACGATGGCGGCGGCCATCGCAGGGCAGGAATACAGTGGGCCGCGATGGGTCGCAGAGGAAGTTCCGCTCTCCGACGACGAGTCTTCACTGGTTCTTGACCAGGAAATGCAGAAGGCGTTTGCCGCATTCGCTGCCGCCGATGCCGCACGCATGAGTTCTTCCTCTCCGCGCAGTGAATACAGGCTGGAAGCCGCCGAAGCTCCACAGGCCCAGCCGCTAACCGCGCCAGATAGCGATCGCCCGGCAGATACTTACGCATCCCCTTCTGCAACGAGTCAGGGCCAGGAACAAGTTCCGTCCGCGTCTTCGGAGCCGGCTGCCGGCACGCCGGCGCCCGAGCCTAAGGTTGAAGAAACTGAAGTCAGGGCGGCTTATGCTGCCGCGGCTTCTGCCGGAGCGAGTGCATCAGTGGCGGAAGTGCGAGTCACTTCGCAGCCGGAAGTCGCAACCGAGGCGGCCGCACCGGTCGAGTCAGGCCATGACTCTAAGCTGGCCTCAGCCTGGGCAAGCTGGAAACAGGTTCGAGACTCGGTTTCCAGTCCCGAATTCACCTCGCAGATCGCGGATGCCGCGGCCGCTGGCTTCAAAGAAATTCGTCAGGAAGAGCCCAGTACCACCTCCGCCCCCGAAGCTGCGCCCGGAGCCGAAGATAGTGGCGCCATTGCCAGCATCGTTGACAGCGTTCTCGCCGAGCTCAAGCCCAAGCTCATGGAAGAGATCGCAAAGAAGATGAAGAAAGACAAGTAGCACTTTCCCTCCACCATCCCAGGGGTGATGCCCTGCCACCACGCCAGCCGGCGTACAACTGCGAATCCCTAGCGGCTCGTTGGAGCAAAAGTGTACCTTGGTCTTGTTTCGTTAATACGTGTCAAGGTACAAGTAACACATCGCCGGGTAACTGTACCCCTTTCTAGGAAAATGGAGCTGAAAACGTGACCTACGTTAAATGCTTGGCGGCTGGAGCTCTAACATTAGCGCTTGTATCTACCATCATGATCGCTTACGTGATTGTCGTTACAAACCCTATGGGACTCGGGCGATCGCCTTTGACCCATCGGGTCTTATCAGGTCAATCAAATTCTGGATTCTCGTCACCCTGAGCTTTGCGACAGGGTTTTTCTGGGAATTTCGGCGACTTGCGCGATAAGCACAAGTCAATATTCATGCGGGGGCGACGCACACAACGCCTTTGATCGCCGTAACGGTTGACAAAATTCGAAGGGGAGAAATGTGGTCAGGACGTGAAGCCGACACGTCGTGGCTCTTCCTGGTTTGCTGGTACTGGAAGCTGCGTGGGTGAGTAGCTTATAAGGTGTAGATGGACATTCCAGGAAACCGGTTTTCACGCGCAACCTGAACTTCACGTCCACAGTGGATGGAACTTAAGCGCACCACTCCTCTAGCCAGGATTTGCCGGTAGCTTTCTCCGACTCACGCTGTAAAACAAGGGGTGTAGCACTTTTGCCGTCTCCGTACATAACCCCTGGCCACGTTTGACGGGGATAGCTATAGAGGCGGGCAAAATCCGGCCACCTGGGGGTAGGGGGCGGGAGTGGCGCGGGAATAGAGGGCAGGCTCGGAGGCACGCAAGAATAAAGCCGAGGACGATTAACTAGGCTTCTTTGGTCGGAACTGGTTCCAGAGGAATGTGACTCCAGCAGCGATCAGAGCAGCCGTGGTTATCCTATTCAAGAACGCTTCTCCAGGATTAAATAACTCTGCCTGTATGTCGAACATCACTTGAAGCGCGAAGACGATAGCGACAATCGCAAGGAAGAACTTGACGTTGGTCGTAAGCTTCATGCAGCAGTTTTATCCGTGACCTCTTCCATAGTGTACGTGTGACCGCCGCTCCAAACCTTAAGTTCCCGACCACACGTGCAAGACAGTGAATCGTTATCACGTACGCCATAGGGCATCTTCACACGCGTAATCTCCCAGACCTTTCCGCAATCACACTTCTTGGTTTCTGTGGCACTCACGCACGGCATTGTACAACCATCCACGGCGCGATTGAACCAGCGGTCGGCTGATCTTCCGCGCGGGTTTTGCGCTGTTGGTGTTTGCGCCTGGAAAAAAATTACGCAGGCTATGTTCGCTCAGATCAAATGACGCCAGGCCGAGTGCGGCGGTAATAGGCGAGAAGTCTGGACATCTGGTTTCAAAATGTTGTCGCCGCATCCACGGCCTTTTCAAATCTGGGAAGGTAGGAAGGCGCCTGCTTGACACTCAAACTGGTCCGCGTGTGCTGCCCTCAGCGGTGCCCTCTTGCTCTGGCAACGCTTGATCAGCAGGAGAAATTTCAGGTAGCAATTCCAACGGTTTTTCGATCTGCACAGGCCCCAGCATAGTCACCGGAAGGACGCGCTCACCTTTGAGCACCTGCAACCACTGTGCGCGAATCTGTCGCATTTCTTCTTCAGATTCCGCATAGCCTTTCGGTACATAGATGCTGTCGCGAAGTGATGCTTTATTAAGATGGTCATAGCCGCCAAGATTCTGCCCAATTTCGTATACAAGGTCAATGAGCAGGTCGAATTTCTTCTCAGCCCAACGCGCTACCTGCTCACTCGTTTGTTGTGGCTGCTGAGGCACATTCAGGTGTGAACTATACAACTTCCACGCATCAAGCACCTTCTTTTCAGATGAGAACTCCAACGGAATGCTGTTTATGGCATCAACATGACTGGGAGCCATTGGCACCTTCAGCGTAAGAAGTAGCCGACGGAATATTTCAGTCTTGCGGTTGCGCCTCTCGCGTCTTTCGTCACGCCAATTTTGAACAGCAAAGGCGAGCAGAGGGCCAAGGATTATAGCTACTATTGTGAGCCAGCCCTCAAGCCTGATTCCGAAGATCATACTTTTTGCGGACTACACCACGGATGGTACTACAATGTTTCGGAGACTCTTACATAATCTTCAACGGTAGGAAGCGGCTAGCATGGTCGAAGGTTTCTGGATTCTTGAAATTAGCACACCCCAATTCCACAGCGGTGGAGTCGCCATTTTCGTCAGGGGCAAGATGTTTGGCGGCGACAACGGATTCACATGGATGGGCCCTTACCAAGAGGCGGGATCATTGTTGAAAGCTCGCGTGGCTGTCCATCGTTTCGACCGCACAGTACAAAGCATCTTAGGCAATGTTGCCGATGACTTTGAGATGCAATTCGCTGGCAACCTGCAAGGGGACGTGATCACAGGAACCGCGATGATTAGCGGCCAGCCTCAGCAAACCCTCACAGTACGCTTGTCCAAGAAGGCAAATCTCTAAAGTCGTAACCACCCAATATATTCCACGACCACACCAGTTGCCGCTGAGTCAATCTTCCACCTAGAATCGGCTTAGCAGACATGGGAAAGAAATCAACTCACAAGTGGAAGATTGCGATCCGACCAACCGAGGGCCAAGAGGCGCGGAAGATAACGAAGATCATCGGTTTGAATGGGGACGGCTTCTCTGTTGTTACCCCATATCACAAAGCGCGCAGCGGTTTCCTATTCAAACATCTCATGGATTTACAAACGCTTGGTGTGCGAAGAATCCCCTGGGAGGAGTGCGTAGGATTTACAGCAGATGATCGTGCAAAGTTGAGCTACCATGTCGATGGTTTTACTCAATTCTCAAGCGAAAATCCAGGCAAGATCATTTCAGGGCGTGACGAAAAAACAGGCGAGCCAAAAGGCTTGGGCATACTGGTACGTAGCCTAAAAACTCCAAGTGTTAGCGGACCCAGCGTTGGAATAACAGTTTGGGGCATCGAGGAGTTTGAGCTCCTGGGAACTGACGAAAACGCCATCATATTTCAGCCGAGCGATTGCTACTACAGAAAATCCTCACCAGAAAACGCAAATTGTTGGCATCTTGCAATCTATGCTTTTGCAGCTGGTTGTGTACCGCCGGTTCGGTTCAGAGGGAAAGATGCAGTAATGGAATTTACTCCCCACCCAATTAGCGGAGGCATCGCTGGTTCAGTTGTTGAGCTGAAGACAATTTATCTTGAAAAGGAGGAGGTCTATCTCGGCCTGCATATTGAAAGAACCGTAGGGCACTTTCCTGTTAGTTCTGGTTGGTCTATGAACGGCCCTGGAAACTACACGCAATATCAAAGCGGATATGTGCTGCAAGGAATCTACCCCAGAGAAGTCATTCCTGTTACCGGTCGTCCGTCACTCAACCGGCTCGAATCGCCGCCTGCAGAATCCGCGAAATCGTAAGCAGCAACTGATTGAACACTTTCGACACCTAAATCACCCATGGGCTGTACCTAAAGCCGCGTGCCACTTGCGACTCCCAACGTGGCCGGATTTTCCTGCCCTCTATAGCTATCCCCTGGCCACGTTTGACCGCTTTTTCCGCTCGCCTGTAAGATCAAAAGAAGCACTCAGCATTCAGCACTCAATCTTCGGTCAGCCCAAAAGGTTGAATGCTAACTGCTGGGTGCTGAGTGCTTTTTCATGTCGCATGAACTCCCAAAATCCTACGAGCCGGGCGCGATTGAGGCGCGCTGGGCCGAATACTGGGTGAAAGAGAAGTTGTTCTCGGTCCCGACGCCCCCGCCGGGTGAGACGCATCCGGTGTTTACGCTGTTACTCCCTCCACCCAACGTCACCGGACGTCTGCATATGGGGCATATGCTCAACCAGACGCAGATGGACATCATCGTGCGCTGGCATCGCATGCGCGGATTTCTGACGTTGTGGCTGCCGGGCACCGATCACGCCGGCATTGCCACCCAGATGATGGTCGAGCGCCAGCTCGCAAAAGAAGGCAAGAAGCGGAGCGTTCTTGGCCGCGAAGCTTTCATTGAGCGCGTGTGGGAATGGAAGCGGCACTATGGTGGCGCGATCCTCGATCAGATGAAGCGGCTGGGCGCTTCCGTCGACTGGAGCCGAGAATACTTCACCATGGACGAGAATCTCTCCCGCGCTGTCCGCGAAGTTTTCGTCCGCCTATACGAAGAAGGGCTGATTTACCGCGGGAAATACATCGTTAACTGGTGCCCGCGCTGCGAGACCGCAATTTCTGATCTTGAAGTCAAGCACGAGGAGGTTCCAGGAAAGCTGTACGAGATTCGCTATCCGGTGATCGGCACCAACGAATACATTACCGTGGCCACGACGCGCCCGGAGACGATGTTGGGCGACACCGCGGTTGCGGTCAATGCCAAAGATGAACGGTACACGCGTTTCCATGGCAAGCGCGTTCTCTTGCCGCTGATGAATCGCGAGATTCCAATTATTACTGACGATCTTGCGCAGCCGGAATTTGGAACTGGCGCGGTGAAGGTCACACCGGCGCACGATCCCAACGATTTTGAGGCCGGCCGCCGCCACAATCTGCCGCAGATCGATGTAATGGACGAACACGCCCGCATGAACCAGAATGCCGGGCCGTACGCCGGGCTTGATCGCTTCGAGGCGCGCAGGCGCGTCCTCGAAGATTTGCGGGAACAGGCATTTCTCGTCGGCGAGAAGGACTATACCATCTCGCTGGGCAAGTGCGATCGCTGCGGCACGGTTGTCGAGCCACGACTCTCAACCCAGTGGTTTATCAAGATTGCGCCACTGGCCCAGCGCGCCACCGAGGTGGTTGAGAACGGCGAAATCACCATTGTTCCGGAGAACTACAAGACGATTTATCTGAACTGGATGCACAACATTCATGATTGGTGCATTTCGCGCCAGTTGTGGTGGGGTCATCGGATTCCTGCGTGGTATTGTGCCTGCGGCGAAGTCATTGTCGCGCGTGAGGCTCCGTCGAAATGCCCCAAATGTAGTGGCTCTGAGCTAAAGCAAGATACGGACGTCCTCGACACCTGGTTCTCATCCGGCCTGTTGCCGTTCACGACGCTTGGTTGGCCGGAAAAGACGCGAGACCAGGCAGTGTTCTACCCCACCACATTGTTAATTACTGCTTACGAAATTCTGTTCTTCTGGGTGGCGCGAATGATCATGTTCGGCTGCCACTTCATGGATGGGCACAGGCAGGATCGCGCGATCAAGCAGGCCAGCGGCTGGGGTGACAAGGAAGACGATAGTGTGCCCTTCCGCCAGGTCTACATCCATGCTCTGGTGCGCGACGCCGAGCGACAGAAGATGTCGAAAACCAAGGGCAACGTGCTTGACCCCCTGGATATTATTCAGCGCTTCGGGACCGATGCAACGCGGTTTACATTAGCGGCAATGGCCGCGCCGGGCACTGATATCGCCTTTAATGAAAGCCGCACCGAAGGTTATCGCGCCTTTGCCAACAAGATTTGGAATGCTGCCCGATTCATGTTTATGAATGTGGATCGTATCGATCCGTCGGCGGCGATCCAGGCTGGCTGTCAGCAAGGTATCGCAGGTTTCCAGCCGGAGACGCTCGAAGATCGCTGGATTCTTTCTCGCTTCAATCGTGTCGCGCAGGACG
This sequence comes from Terriglobales bacterium, assembly GCA_035623255.1. Classification (GTDB taxonomy): domain Bacteria; phylum Acidobacteriota; class Terriglobia; order Terriglobales; family Acidobacteriaceae; genus JAFAGX01. Next base: position 47,249 of record DASPTU010000014.1, read on the forward strand.
TGAATGCCGCTCTCGAGACCTATCGCTTCCATGAAGCGGCCAACAGCATTTATGACTTCTTTTGGGGCGAGTTTTGCGATTGGTATCTGGAACTGATCAAGACCCGGTTAGCAACTGACGCCGATCCCCACACCGCGAAAATTGCCAGCCAGAACCTGTCCAAAGTTTTTGAGTCAGCGCTGCGGTTACTCCATCCGATCATGCCCTTTATCACGGAAGAGATTTGGCAGACCATGTACGCGCATCTGCCTCCCGTGAAATCGATCGCGCTGGCCTCTTACCCTGAAGCAGATGAGGACCAGTTTGATTTGCGCGCTGAAACTGAGATGGCCGTCCTGCAGGACTTGATCGTGAGTGTGCGCAACCTGCGGGCCGAGTTCAAAATCGAACCCAAGCTGAAGATTGGGATTGAGGTCTACGCGCACGACCCCGAAACGTGGGCTCTCTTTCAGCAAAATCGCGAGGCCATCCAACGGCTGGCCAACGTTACCGTGATGGACCAGGCCTCAGAATCGCAGGCAAGGCGGCCGCCTTCCCGCCACACCGCGCGTTTTGACGTGCATGTTGTCTACGAGAAGAAGATCGATGTGACCGCCGAGTGCGATCGCCTGAAGAAAGAACTGGAGAAGATCGAAAAGGGAATTGCCGGTGGCCAGCGGCAACTGAGTAATGATCAGTTCCTGGCGAAAGCCCCGCCTCAGGTCGTCGAAAATTTGCGGAAGCAGCAGCAGGAATTAGCGGTACTTCAGGGAAAAACGCAAAGCAAGTTGAAGGAGCTGGGGTGCGGATAGCCGTTTCGCTCTGAGTCTCACCCAGCCTGAGAACGAGAGTACTGCCGCATTCAAATCAGATGGACTGGAACAGCCGACGCGTTACCAACATCATCGAAAACGCCTTGCAGGAGGATCGGGCTACGCGCGATGCCACCAGCTACGCCTGCATCGATCCCAACCAGCGTGCTGCCGCAACCATTATCGCCCGGGAAGACTGCATTCTGTGTGGCATCGGTTCGATCGCCCGCATTCTGGATGTCTATGCCGATCTCGACGGCGCCGTCACCTCGCATTACGAGGTCACAACCCATCCTGAGATTTTCGATGGTGTTCGCCTGCGCAGAGGCCAGTCCGTCGCTGTCATTCAACACAATGCCCGGGTGGTTCTCTCCTGCGAACGAGTGATTCTGAATTTCCTGCAGCGCCTGAGTGGCATTGCTACGCTGACCCGGAAATTTGTCGATGTGGTCTCAGGCACCAACGCCAGAATTCTCGACACTCGAAAGACTGCACCCGGATTGCGCATGCTCGACAAAAGCGCGGTTCGATGCGGCGGAGGTCAGAACCATCGGCTGGACCTCTCTGACGGGGTGCTGATCAAGAACAATCACATTGCTCTCGCAGGCGGAATCGCGCCTGCTTTGGAACGCGCTCACCGCAACCGGCGCGGCGAGCAGATCATCGAGATCGAGGTCAGGACGCTGCAAGAGTTGGACGAGGCGCTGGAGCACGGTGCCGAGGCTGTGCTGCTGGACCATATGTCGGTCGAGGATGTAAAGCGCGCAATCGAGCGGTGCTCAAGGGCTGAGCGGCGCATTCCGCTCGAGGTTTCGGGCGGTATTACCCTGGAGAATGTCCGTTCCTACGCGGAAACCGGCGTCACCTTCATCTCCGTTGGTGCGCTCACCCACTCCGCTGTCGCTGTCGACATGAGCATGCGGGCCGTCCCGGCGTAAGTCTGTGTGATTCATTGTCCTTTGCAAAGTTATCGCGCATAATCTCGGCATCACACAAAGAACACAAAAACGTACTGCGCAGCGAAAAGCAAAGGCGCCACCAACGTCCAGCCCACAAAGCGATGTTCATCTGGGACGCATCATAAGAGTTCTCATTGACCATGCGACGGTCGTCGTAAGCGGAACCAAGCTTGCTTCTGAGCTTGGGACCAGTCGCTCCGAAATCTGGCGATTGGTGCAGCACTTGCGCAAGCTCGGAGTGGAAATCGCCGGACACCCCGCAACCGGCTACAGTCTGAAAGCAATGCCCGATCTTCTTCTCCCTGAGTTGGTAGCGCCTCTGGTGAAAGGCACGATATTCAGCAGGAACATTCACCATTCTTACAAAACGGGATCCACGAACGACACAGCCTTGGAGGCAGCCAGCGCCGGCGCGCCTGAGGGCACGGTTTTCCTGGCCGAGGAGCAAACCGCCGGCCGGGGCCGGGGCGATCATTCCTGGCATTCGGAGCGATCCACCGGAATCTACTGTTCAGTGGTGCTTCGCCCGAAACTGCCCCCCTCCGATGTCCTCGTGCTCACACTTGCGGCAGGACTGGCCGTTCATGGCGCGGTTCTGGAGATCGGTCCCAATTTGAAGCCTGATCTGAAATGGCCCAATGATCTGTTGCTCGATGGAAAGAAGTTTTGTGGAATCCTCACGGAGATGAATTCCGAGGCGACTCAGGTTCGGCACATCGTTGTGGGGATCGGGATTAATGTCAATCAAACCAGTTTCCCGGCTGAACTCGAGAACATCGCGACCTCTTTGCGGATGGCCTCGGGAACTGAGTATTCGCGTCTGCAATTGTGCGTCGCTTTGCTAAAATCTCTTGACCGTGAGTACCGGAATTTGCTCGAGCCGCCGGCCGCACACGATTCCATTTTGCGTCGTTTCGGAGAACGGTCGTCATCAGCCAATGGCAGTCGGGTCTTCGTCGATCAGGATGGCGGCTTCGAGGGCATTACGGAAGGGCTTGATTCGCGCGGTTTTCTGCAGGTTCGGACGGCACAAGGCCTTCGCCGGATATTGAGCGGAATGATAACTCCGAAATAATTTTGCTGTGCAAGTTACGGTCCCTACGCTAATGCTCTTGGTCCTTGATGTAGGCAACACAAATACGGTGTTAGGAGTCTTCGCCAGAGTTGCGAAGGTGGATGCTGCCAAAAGCGCTGACCGAAATGTCTCGGGACAATACGGGTTGCTGGTGGCAAACTGGCGAGTCGCTACTGTTGCTACTCAAACAGTAGATGAGTACGGCGTGCTCTTCCGAAATCTGTTTGCGATGGACAACTTGGAAGTCAGCGGAATCCACGGCATCGTGATTTCGTCCGTCGTGCCTCCGCTGGACTCCACTCTCCGGCAAGTCTGCGAACGCTACTTCAGCACCAAGCCATTGTTTGTCGGCCCAGGGATCAAAACCGGCATGCCGGTGTTGTATGAAAACCCGGCGGAGGTCGGCGCGGACCGCATCGTCAATTCGGTCGCCGCTTTCGAAAAATACGGTGGGCCAGTCATTTCCGTCGATTTCGGAACCGCGACAACTTTCGATTGTGTGACCGCCAAGGGCGAATATCAGGGCGGAGTCATCTGCCCGGGAATTGGGATTTCCGCCGACGCGTTATTCGAACGTACCGCCCGCCTGCCCCGTGTTGACATCCGCAAGCCCACGAAGATCATAGGCACGAACACGGTCGGCAGCCTGCAATCCGGACTTTATTACGGCTACCTTGCTCTGGTGGATGGAATTATCGAACTCCTGCTCGGCGAGATGGGCGCGACTACCGGCGTCGTTGCTACCGGTGGCCTGGCTTCCCTGATTGGTGGCGGATCGAAGTACATCAAGCACATCGATGATTTTCTTACGCTCGAAGGTCTGCGAATCATTTGGGAACGTAATCAGCCAATATCTGGGAAACCAGCGGGCGCGGCCGGTCAAGATTCTTTATCAACCACGTCGTCCGCAAAGTCCTCCTCCGCAAGGAAGTCCCCTTAGCTGTCGTGGAAAACTACTTCAACTACTTCACCGAAATAGAAGAGCACTTCCAGAAGCGCTTCGGCGGAGCGCTGCTGCTCTCGACCGTGGATTGGGCCTTGATCGAGGTATGGAAAGACGCGGGAATACCATTAGAAGCAGTGTTGCAAGGCATCGATATTACGTTTGAGCACTACGAAAGCCGGCCATCAAAGACCAGGAGAGTGAATAGCCTGGGATTTTGTGCCCAGGAGGTACTTGCCGCAGCTGAAGGGATGAAAGAAGCCGCTGTCGGCAGCGGCACTCCACAACGTTCTGATGCAGCATTCAAAACGAACGAAATAGTCGCCCATCTTCGGCGTGCCGCGCAGCAGCTCAGCAATGTAAAGCTCCCCGAAAAAGCAGGCATCTCAGTCTCCGAACTCGTCCAGCAAACGGCCAAAATGCTCGGCGAGATCGCAGCCGAGATCGAAACCGGCAACCGCCTCCCGCGATTAGAGGACCTTGAGCGACGACTAACAGTCGCAGAAGAAAAGTTGTTCGCTGTGTTACTCGTAGCGACCCCGGATGCCGAAATTGTGAATCTGCGCGCCGAGGCTGACCGAGAACTCGCTCCCTACCGCAGCAAGATGCCGATGGCACAGATCGAGCAACTGCAGAAACAGTACATCCGCAAACGCCTGCTGGAAAAACACGGCCTGCCCCGCCTCAGCTTGTTCTACATGTAGGCTATATCCGGCTTGTGTAGTTAGAATCTGTCCTTTGCTTCTCCAAATTGAAAAACTCGTATACGGCGGCGACGGCCTGGCCCGGCTACCAGCCGATGAGCACGGGCGGGGCAAGGCTGTTTTTGTGCCCTTCGTACTGGACGGGGAGGAGATCGAGGCCACACTCCTGGAGGAGAAACGCGGATTCGCTCGAGCTCGTGCCGATGAGATCCTGCGGCCTTCCGCCAATCGGGTCGCGCCTCTGTGCTCTTACTTTCAGTCCTGCGGAGGTTGTCATTATCAGCACGCCGCTTACGAGCATCAGCTGGAAATCAAAGCCGCAATCTTGAAGGAAAATCTGCGTCGGATTGCCAAAGTCGAGTTGAACTGCGAACTCGCCCTTCATGCTTCGCCACCGTGGAATTATCGAAACCGTACTCGGATGCGGGTTCAGTCCGAACCTGAGTTTGCGCTGGGATACTACAAATTCAACTCGCACGAGCTACTGCCGATTGAACAATGCCCCATCAGCTCGCTGCTGATCAATCGTGCTCTGGCCGTGTTGTGGATCGCCGGACGCGCTGGCCATTTGCCCCACGAAATTCAGGAAATCGAACTCTTCGCCAACGCCGAAGATGAAGAACTGCTTGTCGGTGTTTATTGCGATCGAACCATCGCCGACGGAACAGCAGCATCGATTGCGAAAGCTACCAAAGAATTTCTTCCTGATGCCGCCGGCGTAGTTGTCTTCCGACGCGGTGAGCGAATAGACATGGAGGCTGAGCGAGTTGCGATGATCACCGCGGAACAGATCACCTACGCAACTCAGCACGGTCGCTTTCGAGTAAGCGCGGGCACCTTCTTCCAGGTCAACCGACACTTGGTCGATGAACTGGTGAGCATCGTTACCCAGGGAAAATCAGGGGAAGCAGCGCTGGACCTCTATGCTGGAGTTGGACTTTTCTCGATGGCGATGGCCGAGAGTTTTGCACAGGTGGTGGCTGTTGAATCGTCACCGACCGCCTATTCGGACCTTCTCTACAATGCAAAGCCGAACGTAAGGGCGGTCCACGCTGCGACGGATCGGTTCCTGAACCAAGGCAGCCGCAAACTGCGGCCCGATCTGGTGGTGGTGGACCCACCCAGAGGCGGCCTGGGGGAAGTGGTGGTCCGCAGCCTGGGACGGTTGGGAGCGCGTCAGGTTACATACATTTCGTGTGATCCGGCAACCCTCTCTCGTGACCTCGCAGGTCTGCTAAGTGCTGGATATGGGATTCAGCGAGCCCATGTGGTGGACCTCTTTCCCCAGACCTTTCATATAGAAACTGTGTTCGAGCTTGTGAAGGCAGCGTAGCGGTGAATAACGAAGCTGCTTAATCAGGGGATGCGGCCTCGACCACGCGCACCGAAATTGGGAGACCGGAAAAGGGTAGAGGCCGCTCCTTGTTCACGTCTTGCACACAGTTGAATCTCTGTAGCCGTGAATCCCGCCTCAAGCGCGACTTCTGCGCCGCGGCAAAGGGCCAGCCCCCGAGAGCCGCTGCTGTGGGCTGCGTCAGCCTACAGTGCCGGAATTTTCGCTGGACGTTACCTGTGGCGTCCTTTCTCCTGGTGGTTGGTCGCAGCCATTGTGTTCGCGGTGTCCGCAGCTTATCTCCGGCGACGCCGGCCCCACATCGCCTTCCTTCTAGCCTGCTGCGTCCTCTTCCTGGGGGCAGCTCTCAACATTCAAGTCCGTCCTCCAGTTGGTGCTCTAAACCCTGATCTTGCCGCGGTCGCAGATGGACAAGAACTGCTTGCCACTGGGCATGTTGTCCGCGAAGGCGACTTACGCCAGCGAGCGAAAGCCGAGATCCAACAGAGACTGGATATCGAAACTGATCAGATTGAAACGGAGAACCACGGTCTGAACCTGCGTGTCCGACTTCGAATTACTGTTTACAGCCGTCCCCAGGGTGCCGCAGATGCCGTCCGCTTATTCCAATACGGCCAAAAATTGCGCTTTCCCACGAAGCTTTCGCGCCCGCGAAATTTTGGAGATCCGGGCAGCTTCGACTACCGCGGCTACCTGGCGCAATCCGGAATTGTGGCGCTCGGGTCAACCAAGGCCGAGAGTATAGAGATACTTCCCGGTTTCGCCGGCAGCCGCATCGAGTTTTGGCGCACGCGAATTTATCACAGCATAGTGACCCGCATTCAGCGCTTGTGGGCGGGCCAAAATGCCGGACTGATGGAAGCCATGCTCATCGGCGACAACAATTTCGTCGGCCGCGATCTGCTGACAGACTTTCAGCGCACCGGCACTTATCACGTCTTGGTTATCTCCGGGCTCAAAGTGGGAGTTCTCGCCTTAGTGAGTTTTTGGTTGTTGCGCCAGTTCCGGGTCAATGCGCTCGTTTCCTCGGCGATCACTGTCCTGCTGACGATTGGCTATGCGTTATTGACCGATGTTGGCGCTCCGGTCTGGCGAGCCACGTTCATGCTCATCTTCTATTTGTGCGCCAAGGCCTTGTATCGCAGCCGAGCTGTGCTGAACACCATCGCCGCTGCCGCATTGGTTCTTCTGTTGTTTGGCCCTGATGCGCTGTTCGGCGCCAGTTTCCAACTCAGTTTTCTGTGTGTGCTGATCATCGCCGCCATCGGCATGCCTCTTGTGCAACGCACCGTTCAACCATTTTCAGCCGCTATGAGAAATCCGGGCTCCATCGCCTACGATTTCGCTCTGCCTCCGAAGCTGGTGCAGTTCCGCCTGGATTTGCGCATGCTTGCCGAGCGCCTGCAGAGACTTGCTGGTGCCCGGCTCTCCTTACCAATTCTTGCAACGATCGTGAGAGCCACGGTCCTCGGTTGCGAGTTTCTGCTGGTCTCGACCATCTTGCAGCTCGGATTCACATTGCCCATGGCGTACTATTTTCATCGCGCCACCCTGGTATCTCTGCCGGCGAATGTGTTGGCAGTGCCGCTCACCGAGATTGCCTTAGTGACGTCGATGCTGGCGATTGCAACCAGCTATTTCTGGTTCGGGCTGGCCAGGATTCCCGCTTTCATCGCGGCACTCTCCGTGCAAGCAATGGCCGGCTCCGTTCGCTGGCTCGGGGCAGTGAAAATTGCGGACCTGCGCGTGCCCACGCCGGGCCTTTCTGTCATTCTGTTCGCCGCAGGCAGCCTCCTGCTCGCAATGCTTCTCGCTCGCCGGCGCTGGGCTCTGGCGGCATTCGGCATGGCCGCCCTGACCGCGAGTGCACTTTGCATTTGCTTCGTGCCGCCTCGACCACACATCCGCCCGGGCGTGCTCGAGGTTACGTCGATTGATGTCGGCCAGGGTGATTCGATTCTGCTGGTTTCGCCCACAGGCCGAACTCTGCTGGTGGATGCGGGAGGGATCCCCCATTGGATGCATTCTGAACTCGATATTGGTGAGGATGTAGTCTCACCCTACTTATGGTCTCGCGGACTTCATCGTTTGGACGTAGTTGCGGTCACACATCCTCACGCCGATCACATCGGAGGCATGCGCGCAATTCTCGCCAACTTTCATCCCCGGGAGTTGTGGATCGGTGTCGGGCCGGCGAACTCAGAATTGGAGTCGTTGTTGGTCGAAGCAAAAGCGCTCAGCGTCCCGGTAATCGTGCGCCAGGCAGGCGAGAAGTTTGACTACGCTGGTGTCAGGTTCCGTGTCCTGGCGCCCAGTGCCGACGCGGCCACTCATAGCCGCAAGAGCAACGACGATTCTTTGGTGATGAGCATCGGCTACGCTGGCACCACCGCTTTGCTGGAAGGAGACGCAGAAAAAGAAGTTGAGCGCCGAATCGCCGAGGACCAGCCCGAGGCAGATCTGCTCAAGGTTGCTCATCATGGAAGCGCCACTTCCACAATTCCTGAATTGTTGTCGGTAGTGCATCCCAGGTTTGCGGTGATCTCCGTGGGAGCCCGCAATGTTTACGGACATCCTCGCGGGGAGGTGCTGGAGCGATTGGCGCAAGCAAATGTCAAGACTTATCGGACCGATCTCAACGGCGCTGTGACGTTTTATTTAGACGGCCGCGGCGTCACTCCTTATCTGGCGGCTCTTCGATAGCATTGAATTCGGCCGTCTCCATTTCGTCGGGCGAGCGTCGGTATTCGTCGATGACGCGGCGCGCCTGTGCGGCATCCTCCTGCCGCACCAAAATAATCGTGCCCCCCACTCCCGGCAGAATGTCCTGTGGAGCGTCCAATGAGGTCACATCACAATCGATGCCGGCGGACTCGAGAAGGCCTCGCACCACCATGGCTTCCGACTCCTGCTCGGTATCAAAGACCCGCACCAGTTTTTCATTCGGGTCGGGCCGTTCTTTCGGCTGCGCAGATCCGGAGTTGGCCATGAATCCCTCCTGTCGACCGATTGTTCTGCTGATTCTAACTCGCTCCTCGTTGCCCCGTGCAGTTTTCCTTTAGCTGCTGTGGGTCCAGACCTTGGCAGAGGTAACCGAAGTATTACGCCAGAGATGCTGTTGCCTTCCACCCCAGATGCGGCCAGAATACGTTCATCGTCGGGGCGCAACGCCTCACTATCGTGCCACATCTAATCTTTGGGCTGGAAATGGGGAAGCATGAATAATCAGGAACGTTTGGGTGGGGCTGCAAAACCAACTGAGAGGGAGCAGGAAGCCCGCCAAATCCGCCGCCTGCAAGTCATGATCAGCATGGTCATGTCGGTCATCAGCCAGGATCCCAACCTTACCGTCGAAGAGGCATCCGAACTTGTCGCCGGAGCAAAACGCGCGGCATTGGCCATGTTTCCCGACAAAGAGCTCGCCTATGACATCCTCTATAAACCCCGTCTGCAGCGGCTCATGAACGAACGCTTCCGCCTGCAGTAACCTGCCAGTTCGTCAAGTTGACCCTTGCAAGCCCGGCAGACTAGACTCGCAACTCAGCGGGGTCCCATGAAAACACTGTCGATTGTCCTCACTCTCTCCTTGCTTATTGCAGTTCCGGCGTTTGCCGACGACCAGGGTCATCATGAGGACCTGAAGGCGGAGCAACTGGGAACGGTTCACTTCCCGACCACATGCACGGAAAACGTGCAGAAGAGTTTCGAACGCGGCGTGGCTTTATTGCACTCCTTTTGGTACGAGGAAGCGCAAAAGCAATTTCAGCAGATTGCGCAGGATGATCTCCACTGCGCCATGGCCCATTGGGGAATTTCAATGAGCCTATGGCACCAGCTATGGAACCACCCCGATGCCAAGACCATTAAGAAGGGGAAAGCGGAAGTCAGAAAGGCGGAATCTCTGCACTCGCACGATGACCGCGAGCGCGGCTATATCGCGGCGGTGGCCGCATTTTATGACGGTCGGAAGCAGCGCACTTATCAGGACCGCGCGAACGCGTACTCGAAAGCCATGCAGGCGGCTTCCGAGCATCACCCTGAAGATTCAGAAGCAGCGGCTTTTTATGCCTTGTCGCTGCTGGCGTCCGCTCCCGATCACGACACGACCTTTGCCAATCAAAAAAAGGCGGCCGCAATCCTGGAAAAATTGTTTGCCGAAGAACCTGACCACCCCGGCGTGGCGCATTACCTGATTCACAGCTATGACAGTCCGCAAATGGCGCAGCTCGGACTGCCCGCGGCTCGGCGTTATGCAAAAATCGCTCCCGCTTCTCCCCACGCCTTGCACATGCCTTCGCACATTTTCGCGCGACTCGGTTTGTGGCAAGACGACATTGATTCCAACTTGGCCTCGATCGCGGCCACTCGGAAAACCGCTGCCATGCATATGGGTGGCGAGGGCCACCAGTTCCACGCCATGGATTTTCTGGAGTACGCATACCTGCAGAGTGGGCGCGAGGCTGACGCGCAGCGCCTCATCGACGAACTCAAAGCAATGCCGAAGATGAAAGACATGTACGGTGTGGGTTTTGACCCACGCATTTACGCGTTGGCGGCGTTCCCCGCCCGCTACGACCTGGAACTTCATCATTGGTCCGATGCCGCTGCATTGACACCGCCCGATGACGCCGATCTTTCCGATACTTCCATCATCTACTGGGCCCAGGCCATTGGTGCAGCTCGCAGTGGGAAGATCGATCAGGCGGAAACGCACGTCGCGCAACTGGTATCTATCCACCGGCAGCTTCTGCACGAAAAAAAGCCGGCTGACGCCGAGGCGGTTGACCAGGGCCGGCAAGAAGCCGCCGCTTGGGTAGCATATGCACGGGGCAAGGGTGATCAAGCCCTCGCCGCATTACGCAAGATCGCGGACAAAGAAGAGGCTGAGGGGGATGAGCCTCTTGCCATCCCGGCGCGCGAAATGCTGGCCGACATGCTGCTCGATATGAATCAGTCCCAGCAAGCTCTTGCCGAGTACGAGACTGACCTGAAATTCAATCCCAATCGGTTTAATGGACTTTACGGAGCAGCTCATGCAGCAGAACTGGCGGGCAAGAGCGATAAAGCAAACACCTATTACCGGCAGTTGCTGCAGGTTTGCGCCGGCTCGACTTCGGCTCGCCCTGAACTCAGCCACGCCAAACAATTGGTCGCGAAGAACTGAAAAGAGCAAAAAAGGGAGGATCGAATGAGCAAGTTGTCGGTGGCAATTTGCATCGTTTGTATTGGTATATGTGTGTCGGCGCAGGATGCTCCCAAGAAGAAGATGTCGAAAGGCGGCATGCCTGACAAAGTCCTAATGCAGAAGATTTGGGATGGTTGGTCGACCCTTGATCCGGCCAACACCGCCCAATTCTATGCATCAGGCCCGCACGTTTTCTTCGACATCGCTCCGCTGAAGTACAACAGCTGGGCTGAGTACCAGGATGGTGTGCAGAAAGTGGTGGCCGGATACAAGTCAGCAACCTTCACCGTCAACGACGACGCCCAAGTCCATTCGTTCGGCAAGACGGTCTGGGGCACCGGCACGGTCAAATTCGACATGGTGGAGAAATCCGGAAAGGACAACCGCGGCGATATGCGCTGGACGGTGGTCTGGCAGAAGCTGGGCGGAAAGTGGCTCATCGTGCATGAGCACGTCTCAGTGCCGATGCAGTGATAGGAGGGAAACCTTGTCCGTTGCCTGGTGCGGCGACGCACCCCGCACCCCTCTGCTATGCCACGACCCCACTTTGAAGTCGCGCGGTTACCCGCCGTAGGTTCCTGTTGCCGATTCCTTCTCACGCGAGAAGCGATCGCGAACTTTGCCGGCAAGGTTTTCGCGAGTTTCCTCGCCACTTGCCGGAGCAAGTAGCATCCCAACCCCCACGCCGATGCCGATACCAATCAAAAGGGCGGCCGCGGTGCTCAGGCCTCTGTGCTCCTTGCCACGGATCACATCGCTGGCTCGGCTGGCCCGCTCTTGTGCCGTGTCGACGAAATCGTGCGCACGGCTACCAGCCTGTTCGGAAAAATCACTTACTCCCTCACTAATGCGTTCGCGTAAGGAATCAAGTAGATATAAGCCAGTTCCCAGAGCAATATTGGCAAGAATGTTTTCTTTTCGCAGTTTCATAGTTCCTTACCCACTTTCCACCTGTCCTAATCTTAAGCCGAAGGCTTGGCGTTCGCCATTACGGTAAATGCTGCATTTGTGAGCGCGCCTCTTACCTGCCGCCCTGGTCAATGTTGTCCTGAACAGTTGCCCGGTGCTGATCTTCCGGCGAAGCGGCCCTGGATCCATTCAATCTGGGCCCTTACGGAGTCGCCGATCAGACTTCCTGGGTCCGCAACCTCATATTGATCGAGCTGAACTTTGTCGCCTTGCCGGCACATCCTCGCGAGCGCTCTCGATGTTGCGCCGCCAGGATCTGCCTCGCTGGCGATGACGAGTATTGGTCCGGATGCTGGCTTTTGACCGGGAGCGCTGCGAGCGAAATATTGGCGCACAATGTTGTTGCTTTGCCAATTCGGCTGGAAGAGCTCGGACTCAGGCAGTTTGTTCTGAACGGTCTCTGGACCGCCGCATCCATTTTCGATCTGCGTGAGAAGTCCCAGGCCTTTCTCAGTCAGCATGTCTGCTGGATTGAACTCCGGGAAGATTGTCTTGATCCCATAGGCGAGTAGGAACAGGGAAGCCGGATCCGGACGCGCGTAGCGATCTTGGAGATCAGACAACCCCGAGATGGCGATTGCGCCCAGGTAATTGGAATCCCCTGTATCGTGTTCCAACTCCGCCACTGAAATCACGGCCAGGCTGCCTTCGCCAGTCCCGATGGCCACCCACCGCGCCCCGAGCGGTGGCACTGCCGCTCGCGCCGCCGGAACTGAATTGATGACATCAGACCCATTCGATTGCATGTCGGCAAAGGCGTTGCGGAAACTGCTGCCCAGTCCGGCATAGTCAGACGCCACAACTGCATACCCAAGGCCCACGTACATTGAGAGCAACGGGCCGTGCTGCAGATTTCGGCTCAACGATGGAGCACATCGGCGCGCGACGCCATTGAGATCATGCGCCCAGGCGATAACGGGCCAACCGCCAGCCGGAGTCTTCCCCTCCGGATATAGCACCACGCCCGACGCGGCCACGTCTTCTCCGCGCGCCGAACGCGAGTGGTAGAGGATCCGAGTCGCCAAGACGCTCGGCGAAAGATCGTATTCGTCAAACTCTTCTTTTCGGATTAATTCGCCGGGTTTGCCCGCAGGTAGAGGCGTCGGAGTGTCATAAAACTTGGTAAGCGGGAAGTATCGTCGAACTTCAGGTTTAGCACTGTTCGACTGATTGGCCGTTGCATCGGCATTCGGCTTCTCAGACGAGAGGGCAGTGGAACACAAAACAATTGCGCCGGCCAGTAAGATGCACGCAAGAACGAACCTCGGACGCTTCCAGCAGATCACAAAGCCACCGAGATTTGCGAAACCATATCCATTCGGTCTTTTCTCTATTTTCTCGCTCACCGCCTGTGAAATACCTCTTCAGATTGCGAGATTCGGGCCAGAAACGGACAGGGTCACAGGCCCGCGACTTTGTTCTGGAGCTCGCGGGCAATCCACCCCGGGTCGCTATCAGGAGGAAACATGGCCGGGGCCCCAATCTTCACCCGAATCTGACCCGGCCAGGCAAACTTCTTCCCCGCTTTCTTTCTCTCGAATAGCCCGTCAATGCGCATGGGAACAATCGGCAGCCCCAGTCTGTTAGCTAACAACCCAATGCCCGAGCGAAACGGCCGGAGTGCCCCGTCGGTCGTGTGGCGGCCCTCGGGAAATACCAGAACGTTGTATCCGCGGTCCACGCACTCGCCCGCGTATTGAAAACTCTCACGAAATCCCGCCTCGCGGGGCAAAGGAAAAAGATTGAGCAGAGCAACTCCCAGCACCCAGCGTATTCGATCATAAACTCGTCCAAACAAATGTCGAGTCGGCGGTGGAGTCCGCAGCATTTCGAGTGCTTCACCGCCGGTTGCAACCGCCAACTTGTGACGGAAGCGCGCCGGCAAAGCGGTGAGCACGAAGCCAGGATCAATGTCTCCGATGTGATTACAAATCACGAGTATCGGACCCTGCTGGCCGCCCAGATTGTCGCGCCCTTCCACATAAGGCCAGCCCAGCAGGAACACGGCAGGCCGCAGTAAAAGATAATGCACGCAAAGCCGAAGCCATAGGGTCGGCCGGCGCAACCCCCAATTCGGGTAGTGAAAGTGCACCCTCGCGGGAACCTCTCCTTGAAGCATGCGCTCGAGATCGCCCACAGTTCGCGCGGCAGTAAAGGGCATGTCTGTCAGGTCAATCTGATAGCGGTCCTCCAACGCGCTCAGCAGTTCCACGCGATCGAGGGAACTCAGGTTTAGATCCGTGTCCAGCTTCGCACTGCTGGAGAAACTCAATGGCGATCGCCCGGTCACGCGAGCAATCAATTGCGAAAGTGGGCTTGCCGTCTGGTCCCCGGCCACACTCGACCGAAGACGTGCGTCGACAACTTTCTCAATCAGCTTTCTGCGAGGCTTCTGAGTTGCAGTCCTCGGAAAATCATCTTCGGGCCAGACGAACCATGAATTCATGCGCTGGTATTCCGCCAGAGATTCATTAGCGCGTTTTACGATCACTTCGGCGTCCTCCCCCCGTTTCAGCAGCAGGACCGCGCAGGGTTCGGCGTTTCCATCGCGGGCCAGCGCTACCACGATGGCATCTTTCACCTCCGGTTGCCTCCTGAGTGCCACTTCTAGGTCCTCGGGATAGATGTTCATCCCCGCTGGAGTGACAATCACCTCTTTCTTGCGCCCTTTGAAATAGAGATTGCCTGTGGCGTCCAGTTCGCCGATATCACCGGTGCCATACCAACCATCGGGGTCGGCCAGCGGTTTTGGCTCATTCCCGTTCCAGTAGCCTGTAGCCACTCCGCCACCGCGTACCAGAATTTCTCCGTCAGCCGCGAGTTTGACCTCGCGTCCCTCCAGGACCTTGCCGATCGATCCTTTTCCCAAGCGGAAGGGGTGATTGACGCTGATGAGCGAGGTGGTTTCGGTCAAGCCGTATCCCTGGATGACCGCGTATCCGAGACGGTCCCAGAATTGTTCAGTGTCCCGATCAAGTGCAGCGCCGCCGCAGATAAACGCCCAGAACTTCCATCCCAATTGTCGGCGGATTCGGCGGAAAATCCACCAGCGATGCAAGAAGTGTTTGCCTTCCGCATCACCAAACGATTGCTGGAACTTTTGAAGCAAGCCTTGTTCTCCGAGATCACGCTCGACCTTCTCTTTGAGCGACTGCAGCACGCGAGGCACGGTAACCAGAACCGAAACCCTTTCGCGGCGCATCGTCGCCATCATCTCGGACGGCTTCAAACTGTCTTGAAACACGACTACGCCGCCCAAAAGCTGGGGCAGGAAGATTCCCAGAAACTGTCCGAACACATGGCTCAGCGGCAACAGGTTTAGAAAGCGAATCGGATGGACGAATCGTTCGTAGCTTAGATACTTGCGGATTTCAATTTCCAGCGGTTCGATATTTGAAAGAACGTTTCCATGGGTGATCACGACTCCCTTGGGTTCCGCGGTTGTCCCCGAAGTAAAGACAATTTCCAGAGGGTCATTGCGGGAAACTTCCGCCCCGACATAAAGTGATTTCGAATGGCGAGACAGGACTTCCGGCAAATCATTCAATAGAACTGTCGGGACTGATGGCTGCAGATGTTCCTTCGAACAAACCAGCAGCTTGGCGCTGACCTGCTGGTGCACACGTAATGCGAATTCTGACGTGGCAACATCGTCGATGGGTACAACAACCACCCCGCACAGCGCGCAACCCAGGAATACAGCCACCCATTCGGCTGAATTCGGGGCCCAAATCAGGACACGTTCGCCTTTCGCGATACCACGCAGTTCCAGCTCTCGCGCAAACTGGAATGCCGTCCTGACCACATCTCCGTACGACCATCGTACAGTTCGGTATCCCAGCCGCTGCAGGTATGCGGTTTCCCGCTCTCGCGAGAGAAAGTTAGGGATGTAGTCGAGCAGGGAACTGCGGTCCATCAAGGAAAGGGTAGCGCATTCCGGCGTGCCGTACCTTCCTGGGCTATTCCCGCCCTACCCCCAGCGCATCGGCCACACGATTGATGTAGTTGAACCATGAGGCGATCAGCGTGATTTGCAGGATGGCCTTGTCGTCAAATCCGGCGCTCCGCAGCTGCTTGTGATCATCCTTGCTGACCTGAGTGGCATCCTTCGTGAGCTTTACTACGTAGTCGACCATCACACGTTCCTGATCGGTGATTGGAGCTGTCGTGTAGTCTCGCTTCAGCGCGTCGATCAGTTCCTGGCTTAGGGTCACGCGACGCAGAAACTCTGCGTGGGAATCGATTCAATACACACATCGGTTTGTGACCGAAACCATGGTCGCGATCATCTCGTGCTGACGGCGGCCGAGCGGCAATTCAGGCGCCATCAACACGCCGAAGGTCGCGAAGGCGTGATACAAAGCTTCCGGGATCAGGCTATGAGACGCAACAATTTGCGATCCGCCGCTGTCATCCGCGTGCACCGGCGTAGCGTACTCGACGGGATAAAGATTCTTCTGTCCTTCTATCGCCTTACGTAGCTTTTCGTTTGCAGGGTCAGGTGCGACCGTCCGAATCCACGTCATGAAAATGGTTGCCTTTCGCGGGAGATTCTGTGCAATTTGTGCTGAGTAAAGTACAGGGTTGTTAGTTCTTGTGCCAATACCCGAATTCCACTACTCGGGTTGAATGGCAGTTTGGTTCCTTGGTTCCCGAATTCCCGCGCGGAGGATAGCTCGATGAGCATCGTTGTATGGAAAGTTCTGCGCAGGTTACCCAAACCGGCGGTACTTCTGTTGTCACTGTTTCTCCTGACCGCCATGGCGCGTGCCTAAGCTTCTCACCCGCAGCCACAATCTTGCATTCCTTTCGAGCCCGTGTTTCCTGCATCAGCATTATTCGATCTTGAGCCAAAAACCCACGGCCAACTGGTCGGCAGTGGCTCAGTTAAGCCGCTACCATCTGCGAACTTGACTTTGTCCTCGCCGCTAATGGAGAATTTTGCCCCTGGGGTGCGGGCGCCCAGGTCTTCCTTTAATAGGGTCACGGTCTTCTATCTCCCGAACTATACGCATACTCTCTTCACCAAGGAGGCTTCATATGAGTAAGGCTCAGACCCCCGCGCTCGATATGGACAAACTCAATGAGTTCATTGGCCGATTTGTCACCGATCTTGGTGCCGCCGTCCACACTGGCATGGTGGTGATTGGCGAGAAGCTTGGACTCTACAAAGCGCTTGCCACTGGCCCGATGACTTCCGCTGAATTAGCCGCCAGGACGCAGACCGATGAGCGCTATCTGCGCGAATGGCTGGCTTCGCAGGCGGCCGGTGGCTACATCACTTACGATGAAAAGACGCACAAATTCAGCCTGAGCGAAGAGCAGGCCTTCGCGCTGGCAAAAGAGGACAGCCCGGCCTATTTACCGGGTGCGTTCGAGCTGGCATTGGGATCGCTCGCGGCGGTGCCGCGGATTGCAGACTCTTTCCGCAGCGGCGCAGGAATGGGTTGGCATGAGCACGACGACGGCGTTTTTCATGGATGCGAGAAGTTCTTTCGCCCCGGGTACGCCGCCAATCTCGTAAGCTCATGGATTCCCGCATTGCACGATGTGAAGGAGAAGCTCGAGGCGGGCGCGCGGGTAGCAGACGTCGGCTGCGGCAAAGGCGCTTCAACTCTGCTGATGGCGAAAGCCTTCCCCAACTCGAAGTTTTTTGGATTCGACTATCACGACAAGTCAGTTGAAGCCGCCAGAGAATCCTCCCGGCGCGAAGGTGTTGCCGAGCGCGTAACCTTCGAGGTCTCAAAAGCAAAAGAGTATCCCGGCAAAGACTACGATTTTGTCGCTGTCTTCGATTGCTTGCACGACATGGGCGATCCGGTTGGTGCCGCTGCCCACGTGCGCCAATCTTTGGCAAACGATGGCACGTGGATGATCGTCGAACCGTTTGCAAACGATCAGCTCAAGGACAACCTTAATCCCGTCGGCCGGGTCTACTACTCGTTTTCGACGCTGTTGTGTACCCCATGTTCGCGATCCCAGGAGGTCGGGCTTTGCCTTGGCGCCCAGGCAGGTGAGACCCGTATTCGGGACGTGGTGACCTCGGCAGGTTTCAGCCGTTTCCGGAGGGCCACGGAAACGCCCTTTAATATTGTTTACGAAGCTCGGCCCTAGTGAACGGCGGCATTCGCCACTAACTCTCGCCTCAAAAGCCGCAGATGCGAGCGTTTGTCTCCGATTTCCATGGTAACCCGGTCGTACACTCCCTTCCGGTAACCGTTGGTAACCATACGATTTTGCTTACCCAGCCGTACAATGACCCTTGTCCGAAAGACCATCTCCTGATGTCCGGCGAAACGCCGATGGAGTGGTCAATAGTCTGCGAATTCTCCCGGTCGGAAGGGTTCTCGGGCACGCAATAAGGGCTGGAGTCCGCAATCCTATGGCTTTTGGTTTTGGCTTCAATAAACAAAAGGTTCTCAACGCTGCCGAGAAGTTCGTGCAGCAGGGCAAGCTGCCGAATGCCATTACCGAGTACGAAAAAATCCTCAAAGCCGATCCCAAAGACCTGACGGTGATGAACACCGTCGGCGATCTTTACGCGCGCGTCGGCAACAATGACAAGGCCGTGGACTGCTTCAAGAGCGTCGGCGACGCTTATGCCTCCCAGGGTTTCACTGTCAAAGCCATCGCCATGTACAAGAAGCTGAGCAAGCTGAAGTCCTCCCTGGAGAGCGTTCTTCGGCTGGCTGAGCTTTACACCCAGCAAGGCTTGTTCAACGACGCCAGGGCCCAGTACTTACAGGTCGCGGAAGAGTTTTTGCGCGAAGGGCAATTGGAACAGGCAGTACGCATTTTCCAGAAGACTCTGGAAATGGATCCCGAAAATGTGGCCATGCGCACCCGGCTGGCTGAGGTCTACGTTCGGCTGAACAAAAAGACCGAAGCATGGCAGATCTTCTCGGCTGCGGCTGAGACCTTGCGTGCCAAGGGACAGCTTGAGGCTGCCGAAGAGATTCTGCAGCGCATGCTGAAGCTGGATCCAAACAGCAGTTACGCCTTGTTAATGCGAGGGCGCACCGCATTCGACGCCGGTGACATGACAGGGGCAATCAGCCATTTGGAAAAGGTTGCTGATCTGGATAGCAACCCGGATGGGCTGCGGGCGTTAATGCAGGCTTACCTGCAATCGGATCGCGTCTCGGACGCTGGAGCTTTGGCTACCAAGCTTCTCACGGTTCACAACGATGTCGCCGCCGTTCTCAATTACGCTGATGCACTGATCTCGGCAGGACATTTCGAAGAGGCGATACAGGTCTACGAACAGCATTGTGAGCGGCTGCTGGCGGCGGATTCGGGCAAGGTTCTCCAAACCCTGCATTCGTTGATCGGTCACGTTCGCGACAACACCGCTGCACTGGAACAGCTCCTCGGCATCCTGCAGAAAGCGGGAGACACGACCCACGTCAGCGAGATTTACGAGCTCCTGGCGCATGCATTCGTTCAATCCGGTGAGCTGCAAAAGGCGCGCGACTACTACCTGAAACTGACTCAGCTCGAGCCTGAAAACCAAATCCACGCGCGCAATTATCAACAAGTTCTGGGCAAACTGGGAACTTCCTCGGGTGCCCACCTGATCACGGCCGAAGAGGGCGCAATTCTGGTCGACGAACTGGAAGCCACGGCGCCTTTCATCGACCAACGCTACAGCGATGATGTCGCCCTGTCGATCCGTGCTGCCCTGACAGACGCCGAGCTTTTCATCTCCTACAACATGCCGGCGAAAGCCTTGGCTCCACTGCTCACTGCGCTGCCGCAGGCGCCGCGCGACCTGCGCATGAATCAAAAGCTCGCCGCCCTGCATACTCGGGCGGGCCGGTTCACCGAGGCCGCGGTTTGTTGCCGCACGCTGGAAGGCATTTATCACGAAGCAGGATATCCGGACGAGGCCACCCGCTACGGAGACCTGGCGGTGAAATATGAAGCGCGTGCCGGGGCGACACCGGTCGCGGCCCCACCAGCGCCTGCAGCAATGCCCCAAATTCCGGTCGCTGTTCCTGAAGCGGTGGTGGAGGAGATTTCTGAGCAGCCGGTGTCTGAGTTCCCCACTACCGCAACCCCGACCCCCGAAGCGCCGGTCGAGCAAGCAACTGCGGAACAAGTTGCGGAATTCGCGGTTCATGCTGAGCCAGCCGCCCCCGCAGAGGAAGAAATCGACATTTCCGCGGAGTGGGAAGGTGCAATTGCGAATGAGCCGGCTTCGACCGGGTCCCCGGAAGCGGCGGAAGCCGAACCTGTTGCCCACGCAGCTGAAGACAACGAGGCTGCAGTCATCGAAACTATCGAGGAAATCCGGTTCTATCTGGCAAATGGGATGACCGAGGAAGCCCAGGCAGGTTTCCGGAAACTGAGGCGCCTGCAGCCAGAAGCTTCCCAGCTGGAGGCCATAAAGAACGACATTGAAACCGCCATGACCAAGGCCCCGTCGGCCGAACCGGTCGAGGCGATCGCAGTAGACGAAGTGCCAGAAGCTGAGGTTGAGATACCCCAGGCGGAAGTCGAAGCTGAACCTGCTACCGCGCAAGACGCCAATGCGATTGGAGCCATGGTCTCAGACATAGAGTCCTCTCTGGGCGAAGGGTTCCTGCCTCAGACGACTGCCCATGAAGCTGCTCCTCCTGTAACAGAGCCCGAAGTTCAGCCCGAAGCCGTTTCTCCATCTGGCAGCACGCTGAATGAGTTTGTTTCCGATCTGGAAGCTTCCTTGGGTGACAGCTTCCTGGCGGAAGCTCCGGTTGCCAATACGAACTCGGAAACATCCCCTGTGGCGGCTCAAGCCGAACCGGTGGCTGCAGCTTCGGCCCCCGCGGCCATGGCCGCTTCTGCGGCTCAGGGTGGTGCGGTTATGCAATCAGCCGCCGCGGCTCCGGGCTTCACGTATCAGCCGACCCCGATTCGTCCGCTGGCTCCTGCCGACGCTCCCACGGTTTCCGCTCCCTTGGATGCCGGTGCGCGTGTCGATCTAGCCGGCATGTTCGGCGACCTGAAACAGGAACTCGAAGAAGATTCCTCCGCCCAGGATGAGGATCCGGAAACGCATTACAACCTTGGAGTTGCTTTCCGCGAGATGGGCCTGCTCGATGAAGCCATTGCCGAACTACAAAAGGTTTGTCAGGCGGCTGATCGGGGACAAGCCGTACCCCAGATTATGCAGACCTACACCTGGCTGGCCCAATGCTTCCTGGACAAGGGCGTACCTGAAGCTGCAATCCGCTGGTACGACAAGGCGCTCAAACTACCCAACCTTGATTTGGACACCCGCACCGCTCTGCATTACGAACTGGCTGGTTCCTTTGAGGCCGCCGGTAACAAAAGTGATGCCCTCCACCACTTCATGGAAGTCTATGGCAGCAACATCGACTATCGCGATGTTGCCGAGCGCGTCAAGGCCCTGAAGTCGTAAAATGCTTGGATGGCTGCGGGGTTTGTGCTCAGCAAGACTATTGCTCATGGGATCCAGTGTGCGCAGCATAGCTTGTCCGGGAGCACACTTTGACAGATTCCCACAACAGAGCTTCAGGTACACTCGGAACCGGCTCCCCCTTGTCCGACTCAACCTCATCTCCCACGGCCTTATTGCAAACGCCGGCTGAAAATGCAGGATCGGCCTACTCTCGATTCGATCTCTGGCTACATCGTCTTACCGTCTTGCTGTTCGTGTTCGTCTGTGCCGTCGTGGGTGTGCTCCTGGTGATTCTTCCCTGGAGACCGGAATGGACTGATAATCGGCTTCTCCTGGCCTACCCCGGTTTGCGCAGCTTTGTTACACGTGGATTCGTTCGCGGGGTCTGCAGCGGGTTGGGAGTGCTTGATATCTGGATAGGGTTCTGGGAAGCCCTTCACTATCACGAAGGAACCCAGAGGTGATTTGTAAACAGCACTTTTGTAGTCAGTAGCCCGGATTCAGTAGTCAGTCTTGGCTGACTCCTGGCTGCTATTTCAGTGAGTATTCGACAGCATGAGCGACGGTCCCAGCAAGCGCGCGCCACTGGCTTACGAGAACGAACAGTTTATTAATTCGCCTGACGGGCGCATTCTCCGGATCCTGTCCGAATATGTCGAACCGCTGGCGCGTTTCCGTCGCGAGCAGATTCAGGACACTGTTGTGTTTTTCGGCTCGGCCCGCTTCCACAGCCGGGAGACCACCGAACAGAATCTCGCGGGGCTTTCGGACTTGCGGCTCTCGGAGGACCAGCAAGAGCTTCACCGAAAGCGCGCCCTCGCGGCTGTAGATATGGCCCGATACTACGAGGAAGCCCGCCGCCTGGCCTTTCTCTTGAGCGAGTGGTCGGCTCAGATTCCCGCCCGCCGCCGCCGGTTTGTCGTAACTACCGGTGGGGGGCCCGGCATCATGGAAGCCGCCAACCGCGGCGCCAGAGAGGCGGGGGCCAAAACCATAGGCCTGAACATCAATTTGCCCTTCGAGCAATTCCCCAACCTGTACGTCACACCCTCGTTGAATTTCGAATTCCACTATTTTTTTATGCGCAAGTTCTGGTTCGCCTATCTGGCCAAAGCTCTGGTCATCTTCCCGGGCGGCTTTGGAACCTTGGATGAGCTGTTTGAGATCCTCACGCTGGCGCAGACACAGAAACTGGCCAAGAAGATTCTGGTAGTGATCTATGGCAGTGAGTACTGGAACCGGCTGCTCAATTTCCAGACCATGATTGACGCGGGCACAATTACTGCGGAAGACCTGGAGCTCTTCAAAATCGTCGACTCACCCGAGGAGGGCTTCGAGTTCCTTTGTGAAGGACTGACGAAATATCATCTGCTGCCAGAACAGAAACGACAAGTCGCGGCAATGCCGGAAATTGCCAAGACCAATCCGTAGCACAAAACTCCGCCGGCCGCTGCCATTGCACTTTGCTCCTTTACTACATTACCGATCGCAATCATTTCCCCGGAGATGAAGCGGCGCGCCGGCGCGCTCTGCTCGACAAGATTGCAGAAGCTGCCGCTTGTGGAGTTGACTTGATTCAGTTGCGGGAAAAAGACCTCGCCAGCCGGGACCTGGAGAAGCTCGCGCAAGACGCCGTACGAATCGTTCACGAAAACTCGTCGCAGAACCGGCAGACGCCAAAGACTCAACTATTAATCAATTCGCGAGTGGATATCGCGATCGCTTGTGGCGCCGATGGCGTGCATCTCCGTTCTGATGACATCTCTGCGCCCGACGTCCGCACTGTATGGGAACGCGCGGCATTTGTCGCAACCAAACAGCCGTTAGTCGCTGTTTCGTGTCACACCATGGCAGATGTCGTCCGGGCTGCTTCCAATCGTGCGGACTTCGCGGTCTTTGCTCCGGTCTTTGGGAAGAAGGACCTGCCCGCGAACATCCCCGCCGGCCTGCCTGCTCTGCATGATGTCTGCGGTCACGGCGTTCCAGTGTTGGCCCTTGGTGGGGTGAACCTGGAGAATGCCCGTTCCTGCCTTGAGGCCGGCGCTGCCGGAGTCGCAGGAATCCGTCTCTTTCAACAGGGACAGATCGCGGAAATCGTGCGTCTATTGCGGGGCTAATGAAGCCGTTAGCTTGACGCCGCACGGCGTACCAACCGCAAGTTCGATGGCTTCGCTGTCTCTATCCGGTTTCGTCCCCCGCGCTTGGCTCGATACAAGGCTTTGTCCGCGGCTTGAATGACCGCTTCGAATCCAGAAATTCCAGAGCCAGGTTCCGCCACCCCAATGCTCACCGTCACCGAAAGTTGCTCCGCAGACATTGGAGTAGGCTTCGCCAGTCTGGGTTTCGAACGTCCGGTTCTCTCTTGCCTGCGGTCCGGCCCGCGTGGGCTGCTCCGGCGTTCCGGTACGCCGCGAACGCGAAAGGAAGATTCGGAGACCACCACGCGTAACCTCTCAAGCTCTGGCAAAACGTCTTTCATCATTTTGCCGGGGAAGAGAATTGCGAATTCCTCTCCCCCCACGCGATAGGCCCGCCCGCCTGAGCTTATGTGTCCCAGGCGGCTGGCAACCATGCTCAACACTTGGTCGCCGGTGTCGTGGCCGTACTTGTCGTTCACGTTCTTGAAGTGGTCGATATCGACCATCGCGATCGCAAAAAAACTTTCCAGACTGAGCAGAGCGTCGTTGAACGCTCGCCGCGCGGGCAAACCTGTCAGCTCATCGTGATACGCCAGAAAATAGGAGTTCTCCACCAGCGAGGCGACGAGAATCAGCCCCGCCGTGGCGAAATACGCCGAGCCAACCCTCCCCAAGGCGCCGGTACAAAACCCAGCGAATGCCGCCGCCAGCGACCAAACCAAACCATGCTCGACCGGCGCGCGCCGAAGCAGAAAACCCACAACCAATACACCTGCAGCTACCATGAAGGCAAGAAGTGCGGGTTGCGGGATTCTCATCGACGCCAGTGCCAGTGTGTCGAAAACTGCGGCTCGAACAAACCAGGGACCGTGCGATTCTCCGGGACGGCAAATGACTGCCACGAGCACTGCTTCGAAGAATAAAAGTCCCAGGCGGGACGCCATTGCTGGGACCGAGAATCCCCGTTCTTTGGCCACGGCGAAAACGATGTAGTTGACCGGCACCAGCAACGCCACCGTTTCGAATGCAATGTGCCCCGGCCCGGTTACTAATCTGCCGCCGGTAGAGAAGAACTCAATTGCGTGATGTCCAAGAAGCAAGGTGAGCAGCACGAACATGATTCGGCTGGAGTGGAATCGCCACGCGAGGAGAAAGCCTGCAACGAACACGGTGTAGTAATAGAAGTCAACCGCCTGCGCCGGGATTGGGACAACGCCACCTTGCAGCGTCGCTACTGCAAGGAGCAGCAACACGCCGCCCGGCACAAGGCACGCCCCCAGCAATCCTTTGTTATAGACTCTCACCGCGGATCAGTCCGACCAGAACAAATTCACGACAGAAGGATTATCCGCAACCGTGTGAAGTCCAAGCGAGTGGCTGCGCAGGTTCCTAAAATCTCTTGTATCGCGGACTTCACAGCGCGCCAGAACGGGCACTCAATTCGTATCCCACTCCGCGAATGGTATGGATCAGTGGGCACGCCGAAGGCCCGTGGAGCTTGCGGCGCAAATACATTCGCAAGCCGTTCACCCCTGAACAGGTCAAGGAACACGTGGTTCCTCTTCTGGAAAATTCCAAATGAAAACGACAAAAGAGATTGCCTCCGATAAAGTCCCGTCAACCTGGGGCCCTTTGCTGGAATTGGCTGCTAGAGAAGTATTTGAAATCATGCTCGGCTGCAAGCTTGAATCCCCGGCCGCGCCCACGCCCGTGTCTAGCGACTTCACCGCCATGGTGGGTCTGGCCGGACAACTTTGTGGCCTGCTCACACTGCGTTGCAGCGCACAGTCCGCCGGCTTGATGGCCTCCAGGATGCTCGGCGCTGAGGTCAAGGAAAGTGATCAGCAGATGTGGGATGCAATCGGCGAGATCGCCAATATGATCGCCGGCAACTTCAAGAACAAGCTGACCGGAACGGGGGAGAATTGCGTCCTGTCGGTGCCCACCGTCATTACCGGGTCGGACTACACTTTCCGTTCGATGGCGGATAGCGGCCCTCTGGAAGTCAGCCTGCTATTCGAGGGCGCGCCTCTCACCGTCGCTGTCGAAGTGCATAGCTGAAGCGCACACCACCACCGAGGGTCGATAAGCAGCAGTCTCCATTCTGCCTAAATCAACTCGCGCACTCGAAGCATAGTCCCACGGAGAGATTCCTCTTCCCCTGAAGTGTTTTGATTCTTTGTTAAAGTCGTGTGCTTTCACACCTGCACAATCGTCCACATCCCCAGGCGGGTTGGCGGTCGTTTCTGCAACGCTGTCGACAATCTCAGGCATAATCGTTGACATGAGTCAGGGTAGCCTCATTCTGGTCACCGGCGGCGAGGGCTTCATTGGGCGGCATGTCCGATCTGCGCTCCTGGCGGGCGGCCAGGACGTCATCTCACTCGATAGTCGAAGTATGAGTCAATCGGCTGGGGAGCTGAGTCATCAGTGCGATCTGACCGATGCCCAAGGGCTACAACAGATTTTCGCTTCGGCGCCACGACGTATCTCGGCCATTGCTCATCTGGCGTCGACACTGCGTACGGCTTCGGAGAAGGATCCCAAGAAGGCCACTCAAATCAACATTCTTGGAAGCCTCAATGTTCTGGAAGCTGCACGGATCTTTGGGGTCGAGAGGATAGTTTTCGCCAGTTCAGTCAGTATCTATGGTTCCAAGGGCGCCCAGGACGATGTTTCCGAAAGAGACTTCACCGCGCCAGAGGATATGTATGGCGCAGCAAAGAAATACATCGAGGTGCTTGGCAACGCGTACAGCCGTAAGTACGGAATGCGATTTGTGACTCTGCGCATTCCAATCGTTGTTGGCTCAGGTCCCGGAACGTCCACGTCCGCGTGGAGAACTCAGCTCTTCAACGCTCTTCAAGAGCGGCGGCAACAGGAGGTTAAAATACCCTTCGCTGACCACGAGACACTTTCAATTGTCCATGCAGAAGATCTGGCGAACGCCTTCTCGATTTTGTTGAATTCGCCGATTATTGCCCACAACACCTACAATGCACCTTGTGAAATCTGGCAGCTTTCCGGCCTGAAGAAAGAAGTGGAATCCCTGAGCGAGAAAATACGGGTTTCGTTTGGAGACGCGGCCGTCACCGGATTTCCGCGGAGGCTCAATTGCGATCGATTTAGGGCGGAATTCCACCATGCCCCAAGTCTCTTGGACCGGCTACGTCACGCAGCGCAAGTGCATGGCGCCGATCTGTAGCCTGGCCTGAGACACAGGTTTCGCAGCACAGGATCTGGAATGAGCAGATTGAGCGGGGCAAAATGAGCAAACAGAAATTGCGTGTAGCAATGATTGGCCCGGGTTTCATCGGAAAAGTGCATTCCAATGCGTTCCGCCAGGTCGGGCATTTCTTTGACGCCCCCTACGAGCTCCAGTTAAAAGTGATTTGCGGAAGAAATCGGGACAAGCTCGAGAAAGCGGCTGCGCAATGGGGATGGGATGAAATCGAAACTGAATGGCAGGCTGTCGTTAGCAGGAAAGACATCGATGCGGTCGACATTGCAGTGCCCAACGCGCTGCACGCCCCGATCGCGGTCGCCGCGGCAGAGGCGGGAAAGATCGTTCTGTGCGAGAAACCGTTGGCCGTCTCGCTGCAGGAAGCCAGAAGCATGGCTCAAGCAGCGCGGCGAGTGCCAAACCTCGTGTGGTTCAACTATCGACGTGTTCCAGCCGTGGCCTTTGCAAAACAACTCATCGAGGAAGGAAGAATAGGGCAGACGTTTCACTATCGCGCCCTTTACCTGAATCAATCGGGAAACGATCCGTCCAAGGCTTCCGCGTGGCGCTATCAGCGCAGCGAGGCTGGAACCGGCGCGACCGGCGACCTGCTTTCGCATTTGATTGATCTGGCGCTTTATCTGAATGGGCCGATCGCTGAGCTCAATGCCATGACTCACACCTTTGCCCCGGGACGCGACGTCGACGATGCCGCACTGTTATCAGTTCGCTTTGCCAACGGGAGCATTGGCAGCTTCGAGGTGAGCCGCTATGGAGTCGGTCACCAGAATCACAACACTTTAGAGATTAACGGCTCGAAAGGCATGTTGCGTTTCAACCTCGACGAGATGAATCGCCTGGATTTTTTTGATGCTACACAAGCTCCGAACTTGCAAGGCATACGCAGCATACCTACAACGGGACCAAACCACCCTTATTGGCAGAACTTCTGGAGGCCAGGCCATCCGATCGGATATGAGCATCCCTTCATCGCAACGCTTGCGGATTTCCTCAACGCCTGCGAGCGGCAAGAACCATTTCACGTGAATTTCGAGGACGCGGTAATCGTCCAGCAAGTGCTGGATGCGGTGGAACGCTCCGCTGTTCCTGGCAATTGGGTGAGATTGGACAAAGATTGAGACGCCGGAATCCAGTGATCTATTGCACCGACACCTTTCCTGTTAATTCGATCTCTGCCGACGAACGCCCCACATACAAATCAAACTCGCCCGGGGCCACGTTCCAGCGGTGGTTCTTTACGTCGTAGTACGAAAAGGCTCGCCGATCGAGCTGCATTTCAACATGCCTGGTTTCGCCCGGCTTGAGGTCCATTTTCTTGAATCCCTTCAGTTCTTTCACCGGACGGGGTACCGGGGCGTGCCGATCACCGACATAAATTTGGGCGACCTCCGCACCCGCGCGGCTGCCAGTGTTTGTTATGTCGAATGCAACAGTCGCCGGCTGTTCCCCGGATAGCTGCGTAGGGGAAACGCTCAGATTCTTGTACGCGAACTTGCTATAAGACAGCCCGTAGCCAAACGGAAACAGCGGCTTTATGCCTGACTTATCGAAATGACGGTATCCCAGGAAAACGCCCTCCGAATATGCAACCTTCTTTTCGTCGTTTTTAGGATAGTAGGTGTCGTGAACTGCATTGTCTTCCCACCGCCGTTCGAAAGAGATTGGTAGCCTGCCGGAAGGGCTGAACTCACCAAACAGCAGTTGCGCCAAGGCGGCGCCTCCTTCCTGTCCGGAATACCAGGACTCAAAGAGCGCGGGCACCCGGTCAACCCATGCGGACATATCCACACTGCCACCAGAGGTCACGACGACGATAGTTTTCCTGTTTACACCCGCGAGTTCGCTTACCAGTTCGTCCTGTCCGGGAGGAAGTTGAAACATGCGGTCACCACTTTCGCCTTCGGTTGTGGAGTCGAACCCGATTGCCACAATCACAGCGTCAGCGCGTGAGGCCAGTGACTTCGCCGTGGCATTTACCAGGTCCTCGGGGCGTGCAATACCGAGGATCACCGGCACGACGTGCCATCCCTCGCGCACTTTGCATTCGAGTTCGACTAGGTGCGGGCCGGATGCAAGCGTCATCGAGGTCTCGCTTACGAATGCATACCACGCCTTCCAATTGTCAAAGACCAACTTCTTATCTATGTAGAGCCGGTAGCCGCCAGTCTCACCCGGTCCCTGCGTGAACACTAAGTATTTGCCGGGAGAAGGCGGTGCAAAGTAGCCCGTCCACCGAACTGACGCGTCGGCATCAGCGTCCTTGGCCCAGCGAGCCGGTTGGAAGTCAACAAACTTGTCGACCCGCGTTATTGCGGGCGACCCGCTGAGATCAGCGTTGGTAAAGAACTCAGCTTTCAAACCCGGCCGCCCGCCACTTGCCTCTGTCGTAAATTCGGTTTTCTTTGCCATATCCTCGAGGTTCGGAATTCCGCGGTCATAGTAGACTCTTGCGGCGCCAAGATAGTTCGCGATCCCTTCGAGATAACTGACCGCTATGAAAGGTTTTGCCTCGGCACTGCCGCCGCCGTCGGGCACCGCGGGGTATGCGTCGGGTCCAATCACCGCCACGGACTTTATCTGAGTTTTATCCAGGGGCAGAAGTCCCCCATCATTCTTTAACAGAACCATGCTTGACCGGGCAGCCTCCAGCGTGACCCGTGTGCCTTCCGGATTAAGAAGTGGAATCGATAAGTCGGTTTGATCGCGATCCAGCCATCCGAACCGAATCGCGGTGCGCAGGATGCGGCGTACTTTGTCGTCGATCGTTGCCTCACTGACCTTGCCCGCCTGCACAGCAGGCAGCAACGTATCGCGATTCATGAATTCTCCTGAAGGCATCTCGAGATCTAGCCCGCCATTCGCGGCGGCGATACCGTCGTAGGTCGAACCCCAGTCCGACATGAGGATTCCTGAGAATCCCCAATCCTTCTTCGCCACGTCGCTGTTCAGATATCCGTTCTGGGTCATGTGCTGGCCATTGGTGAGATTGTAGGAATTCATGATTGCGCCAACGTGTGCTTCTTTCACCGCCGCCTCAAACGTCGGCAGGTATATTTCGCGCATGGTGCGTTCGTCGATGACCGAATCCATGTTGCGCCGGCCGTATTCCTGGTTGTTGCCCATGTAGTGTTTGATCGTGGCGCTGACCCCTTCCTCTTGCATACCTTCGATGTAGCCCACCGCAGTTCGGGCGGCCAGATAAGGGTCTTCTCCGAAGTACTCGAAGTTTCTGCCGCACATGGGAGCGCGGTAGATATTCACCCCGGGACCGAGAAGGAAATGCACGCCACGGGCTCGCGCATCCTGTCCGATGACCCCTCCAATCCGATGCGCCAGTTCAGGGTCCCATGTCGCGGCCAGGCCAATGCCGCCAAAAACCGTGGACGGTCCGTAATTCCGCACTCCCACAGGCCCGTCAGCCATCTTCAGGCGGGGCAGGCCAATGTGCGGAATCGCACGGATATAAAAATCATCAATCCCGCCAATCAGATCAATTTTTTCTTCCAGCGTCAGTTGCTTAAGAAGGGAATCAACTCGCGCCTCGACCTCAGCTGGAGATCTCCCCGTTTCGCCAACCGCCGGCGAGATAGAAAGAATAAGGAGCAGATAAATGGAGAGGAGCTTCCGTGACATTCAAACCTCCGGTTATACGTCGTGGTCCGGCAAGTTGCGAACTGCACCTATCAAGGTTTCTGCCCCCCAACCGATTGCGCGCCAAGAGTGGCTAGCTCGATGTCCTCGGTGGACGACAGACCGCTGACTCCAATCGCACCCACTACTTCAGAATTTTTCCATATGGGAAGACCGCCGCCCCATCCAACAAATCTGGGATCGCCGTAGTACGCAATATCATGGCCCTTCTCCGGGTGGCGTACCTTGTCGCCGATGTCCTTCGTCGGCTTACGCTCCCGCGCCGCTGTCCAGGCTTTATTCATGGCAATGCGGATTGAGGAAATCGGCGCCCCGTCCATGCGCGCGAAAGCGATGAGTTCGCCATGCGAATCGGCGACCGCCACCACCGCAGATTTGTTCATCTGCAGTGCTCTTTCGACGATCACATCGATGATCTTTTTAGCCTCGGAGTAGTCGATCGTCTGAGTGGTTCGCATCTGTCAGGAGGTCAGCGAGGCAGGACAGTCAATGGGTAATGGCTCAGTTTGAATTTTTCGTCATGGTTCCATAAGGTCATCCCGAGCATCTGCTGCGGCTCGGCCCCCGCGAGATCCCTCGGCCCGCTGGTGAAACCGCGGGCCCTTCGGGATGACAGTCCCGCCATGGCTAGATTCAGATTGAGCCACTACCCAGTCTATGACACGGCTTGAATCCGATTAACGTCCTGGCTTGACACAACCAATGAGCAAAAAAATCCGGACCGGGCGAAAATGCCCGGTCCGGAAGATAATCGGCTTAGAAATTAAACTTCAGCCCGAATTGGATAAGTCGCGGGTTGCTGCCGGGATTTGTGCTGCTGACCACACCGAATGTGCCGACTCCTAAGCCCGTGCCCGGGAGCCCGAATTGCACACGATTGAACAAATTGAAGAACTCCGCCCGGAACTCGATGTTAGTGCTCTCAGTGATGCTCGTCCGCTTGAAGATGGCGAAGTCGAAATTGTTGATGCCATCTGCGCGCAGCGTGGAATCTACGCGCGATTCATCACCAAAGCTCCATTGCAGAGGGTCTGAGAAGCAAGCTGTGTTGAACCACGCCTGAAGCGTGCGGCCACCCTTCTTGTCGCAACCGGCAACGACATTGGGGCGAATAGCGCCTACGCCAAGGCCGGCACCTGCCAAAGCGGTGGAGGCGCCGGACCAGGTAATCTTCAGCGGGAAACCGCGCTGGAAAGTCGTAACCCCGTCCACGCCCCAACCAGAAACAACCCGGTTGCCAGCTCCTCCCAGGCTGTTCAGCCACATCTTTCCCTTGCCAAACGGCAAATCCAGAACGTAACTGACTACCAGCCGCTGGGGGACGTCCTCGGAAGAAAGAGACCTTTCGCCGTTGAGGTTGTTGAAGTCCTGCACTTGCCCGACGGTCCCAGTCGCGCCGTTCTCCAGCCAGCTCGTGAGGGTATCGGTGTTGGTCATCAGCTTCGAGTTGGTGTACGCGACCAGCAGCGTCCCACCCCCCTGGAATCGGCGGGTTACGCTGACCTGCAGCGAATTATAGGTGCTGCCGCAGCACCCCTGTCCCCACATGCTTAGCTGATTGTACTGCGGGTACGGGCGATCCAGTTGCCCGGCGAGAATACTTGGGGCGCTGAGCACGGCATTTGGGGTACTCAGAGGATTGTGGATCGTGACGCCATTTACCACTGCACTGTACGGCTGGGCAATCGACACCGGTTGACCCGCGGCAAATTGCGCAGCTGCCTGAGTAATGAAAGAATCGGGGATCTGGTTGATGGAGATACTGGGATTGAAGTTCGCAAGGTGGACGCCGTGCGAACCCGCATAGGCCACGTCGGCAAAGAACTTCCCGGGTAGCTGGCGTTGGATGTCCAGATTGTACTGCTCCACGTATGCTGGTTTCGGGAGCAGGTACGGTGCAAGCGTGGGAGAACCGTTCGCGGCGACAAATGCTGAAGTATTACCGTTTCTGCCCGGAGGACCCAAAATTCCCGCGGCACCGAAGGGACCGACATTCGCACAAGACGCTGTGAAGGCTGCATACCCTCCACCCACCGCGGTGCAATTGCTTGCGTCAAGGCTCGCCGACGGCGACAAACCATGATTTAGCGTGCCAAAGAACGGCGTGGTGGCAAGATTGATCACGTCGTTATCCGGATTGAGTCCGAAATCCACGTAGTTCGGAACCCAAAACACGCCATACCCGCCGCGGATTACGGTTTTCGGGCTCAGGCTATAGGCAAAACCGAGGCGTGGAGCGAACGCTTTCTTGTCCAACGGTATGTTATTCCGGCTCGCGTTAGGACCCACCTCAACCAATGACACATCGCCGATGCAGGGCGATCCAGGCGTACCGTTGCACCCCGTAACCGTAGCGTTGGTTCGCGTCGGATCCCAATAGCTCAAACGGTTGTAACGTTCTGACCACGGCCCCTGAAATTCCCAGCGCAGCCCCAGGTTTAATGTCAGCTTCGAGGTGTAATGCCAGGTGTCATTCACATAAATGGCACGGTAGGTTTGACGACCCTGGGTCTGCGCAGGAACCTGGGCAGCGCCCTCAGTCTGGTTTATGAAGGTTTGAGGCCCATTCTGAGGTAGGCCTAGAAGAAAATCTGCGAACGCAAAACCTGTATTGGGAGTGGCTGTAACAACGCCCCCGGAAAGGCTCTGCTGTGCGGTGTAGGACCCTAAGAAGCCGAACGCGCCGCTGGCGATGTTGGTCTGAAAATAGTTATCCAATCCTAGTTCATACTGGCCACCGAATTGTAGCGTGTGCTTGCCCTTAATCCAGCTTAGCTGTGGCGATACGTTGTATTGTGTGTTGTGATCGCCGATTGCGCTGTTGCCCTGGCTTCTGCCGATGTCGCCCGCGAAAGGAAATGCGGGAGTCGGAGGCGTCCGCATGACAGGAGGGATTACGGCATTATAGCTGGCTGGCCATCCGAGCTGACTAAGATCAAAACCGGTAAGGATTGGCGCCCGCTTGTACACAAAGCGGCTTCCCGAAAGATTCAAATCAAAGATTACCGTCGGGCTGAAAGCGTGGTTGACATCGAACGCCAGTGCCTTGGTGTGATAAATCTCCGAACAGCGGTCAAAACAATACCCCGTGCCAAACGGATTGGTCGGCAAATCAGTCAGGCCGGAATACGAAAAGCGTCCGAATATGTGGGTCTTGTCCGTTAAGTTGTAGTCACCACGTCCGACTGCCTGGTTGGTGTTTCCGCCACTGGAGCTTGCGGCGGTGAAGTTGTTGCTGCCATCAACAACACCTGGGTTGGTGGGAGGAACGAAGTATGTGTCCCACAACTTCGTCGCGGCCTTGCTCCACTCCGCTTGCGGGATTTTGTTGCCGGGATAAGCGGTGCGGGCTCCGGTTACAGGATTCACCGAGTATGGGTCGTAGAGTTGAATCGGGGTCGGCAGCCCCAACAGGGCAGAAAAATCGCCCTGCCGCTCTGCAGGGGTGGGGACGGTAGTTGATAAAACACTACCCGTGCGCTGGCGGTACTCCTCCCAACTTCCAAAAAAGAATAGCTTATTCTTAACTATCGGTCCGCCAACATTGAATCCGTACTGGTTCTGAACATACGGCGGGGCCTCGTTTTTCTTGCCGGCGAGCAACTCGGACTGCTTAAAGAAATATTCGTTCGCGTTCAGAATCTTGTTGCGGAGGTACTCATAGACTTCGCCATGGAAGTTGTTGCTTCCCGATTTGGTGCTGAAATTCACCACGCCGCCCGAATACTTTCCCCAGTCGGCGCCCACGTTGTTGTACTGCACTTTGAATTCACCTACGGAATCCTGGATTGGTATGAGGATAGGAAGATTGATGTAGCCGATATTCAGCGGCTGGCCATCCAGGTATTCCGCGCTCTCATTCGCGAACGAACCACCAACCTGATAATTTCCCCAGCTGAATGGGTTCTCGCCTACAGGTGTGCCGCCGGATCCTCCCTGGGCGACGGCGGCAGGAGAGAGCGTGATCAAGTTATAAATGTTGCGGCCATTCAAAGGCAGCTCAGTGGCCTTGCGCTCCTCGATGACTTGGCCGAGCGATGAGCTTTCCGGCTGCAGCAAAGGCGTCTCTGAGGTAACCTCAACGCTCTCACTCACTTGCCCAACCGCGAGAGTCGCGTCAATGCGAACCGCCTGTTGTACATCTACCACCACCTCGGGCCGCGTTGTCTTCTTAAAGCCCGCCTTCTCGATATCAAGCTTGTACTTCCCTGGAGACACGTTTGGAAACGTGTAGAGCCCGCCAGCATTGGTAGGCTGCGTGCGTTTTTCGACCGTGCTGAGGTTGGTTAAGGTAACTTGAGCGTCCGCAATCGCCGCACCCGAAGGATCGTACACGGTACCCGAAACTGAACCGTAGGTACTTTGTCCATGGAGGGAAACTGCGGCCAGAACAATCAGCACGAGGGTGAATACAGCCTGAAGCTTCTGAGACATAAAGCACCCCACTTGTCGTGATCGGGGCAGTCTCGACCAGACGGCTCGTCTTTGTCAAGAAAAATATAATCATTTTGTATTAGGTAAGCGTTAACCTAGAGTAATCGCTTACCCTTTCGGGAAACAGCGGTGGTTATCTTCTTGCCGATGCCTGCGACCATGTCGGATATCGCTCGCGATCTCAATGTTTCGGTGGTCACCGTCTCCAAGGTGCTCCGAAACCAGGGAAAGATCAGCGAGGCGACGCGTAAGCGAGTTTTGCGCCGGGCCGAGCAATTGCATTACCAGATGAATTGGGTGGCCCGAAGTCTGGTCATGCGGCGCACTTACTCGATTGGCTTGCTGTTACCCGACTTCACTCATCCATTTTTTGCGGAAATCGCGAGAGCGGTTGCGCAAACTGTCCGGACTCACGGCTATCACGTGATCATTTCCTATTTCGAAGAAGATCCTCAACTGGAGGCGAGCGAATTGAATTCGTTGTTGGCTCGGCAAGTTGATGGGCTTATTGTCGCCTCCGCTCAGGTGGCAAGCTGCCGCCAACTGTTCCAGCGGGTTGAAGCACGAAAGGTGCCTTACGTGCTGATCGACCGTCCTATACCTGGCTTGAGTGCATGTTTCGTAGGTGTCAACAATCGTGCCATCGGGCGCATGGCGACCGAGCATTTGCTCGCGCAGAAATGCCGCCGCATCGCCCATCTACGGGGTCCAGAAATGGGCATTGCTGAGGAGCGCCTCGATGGGTACCGCCACTCGATGGCCAGGCGAGGGCTAATTGTGCGTAAGGGTTACATCGTGCCCGCCGGATACGATGATGAAACCGGATACAAAGGTATGCAAAGCCTGCTTCGGCACGGCCCGCTGCCCGATGGCGTTTTTTGCTACAACGATCCGGTTGCCATCGGCGCTATGAAAGCCATTCTGGAGCAAGGCCTGAGTGTGCCACACGATATTGCGGTAGTCGGTGCTGGGAACGTCCATCTTTCAGATGCACTGGCCGTTCCTTTGACCACCATCGACCAGGGAACCTGTAAGATCGGCAGCCAGGCTGCCGACTTGCTGCTTAAGCGAATAGCCAATAAGCGCCGTCAAAGGCGAACAAGAATTCTCATCCCTCCCCAACTCGTGATACGAGAATCGAGCATGCGCTAGCTTCGCGCGGAAGTGGCGTGCGCGCTATGCTATGCGCTAAAAGGTAGTGAAGGCTTGCTGAAGATCCCCTTATGCGTTTCGACTGTGATTACGTTGGCAGTTTGCCTCGCAGCTCTTGCTGACCCTGTGTTCGACGTCAAAATATTACGTGAACTGGATTTTACTCTGCAGAATTCACCGACCCCTCAGAAGTACCTGATTGAAACCATGCCTGGCGGTGTCGCCCTTCTTGACTACAACAACGATGGTTTGCTGGACATTTTCCTGGTTAACGGGGGCCGCCTGACAAGCCCGATGCCAAGCCCGGAGAACTTCGACCGGCACGATCCGCGTTATTGGAATCGGCTTTACCGTCAAAATAAAGACGGCAGTTTTACGGATGTAACCCAACAGGCGGGTTTGGCGAATGCGGGAGACGGAAATTACGGCATGGGCGTCGCCGTCGGAGATTACGACAACGACGGATTCCCCGACTTGTATGTCACCAGTTATGGAAAGAACATTCTCTATCACAACAATGGCGACGGCACCTTCACCGATGTAACCGCAAAGGCCGGAGTTGCTGGTGGAGGATGGTCGGTGTCGGCCGGTTTCTTTGATTACGATAACGATGGCAAGCTGGACCTGTTTGTGACCCGCTACATGGAATGGGACACCAGGCACAGCAAAGACTGTGGGGGCAACTATCACACGTATTGTCCGCCGGAGGAATTTCCCGCGACGACCAACATTCTCTACCACAACAATGGCGACGGAACATTCACTGACGTGAGCCAGCCCTCTGGAATTGCGGCCAGGAAAGGGCGAGCATTGGGTGTTGCGTTTGCTGATTATGATGGGGACGGTTATACCGACGTTTTCGTAGCGAATGACGGCATGCAGCAGTATCTGTTTCATAACAAACGAAACGGGACCTTCACGGAAGTCGGTATGGAAGCTGGCGCCGCGCTTTCCGAAGAAGGCAGAAGGCTCTCGGGGATGGGAGTGGTTTTTCAGGATTATGATAACGACGGCCGGCCTGACATCATCGTCACTGAACTGCCCAGAGAGATTTATGGCGTTTACCACAACGACGGTAACGGCACATTCAGCTATCGCAGCCTTGAAACCGGGCTGGGGGCGTTAACGAGCGGGAGCTCGGGGTGGGGCGTAGGTTTGGAGGACTTC
Organism: Terriglobales bacterium; assembly: GCA_035623255.1. Taxonomy (GTDB): domain Bacteria; phylum Acidobacteriota; class Terriglobia; order Terriglobales; family Acidobacteriaceae; genus JAFAGX01. The sequence goes on from DASPTU010000014.1 coordinate 84,418, forward strand.
GATAACGATGGCTGGAAAGATCTGTTCGTCGCGCAGGGTCACGTGCTGGACAACGTTGAGAGCATCGATCCCTCGCTTCATTACCTTGAACTACCGCTCCTGGCAATGAATCACAATGGCAGGTTTGAGCGCGTCGATTCCGGAAGTACAACTCCAGTGGCCGGGCGCGGTGCGGCATTTGGCGATCTCAATAATGATGGCTGGCAAGATGTGGTCATGACCTATCTCGGAGGCCATCCGCAAGTGTTCCTGAATCACGGCGGCAAGTCCCATTGGCTGACGATTTCTCTTCGCGGCACGCGCAGCAACCGCGATGGGTTCGGTGCAAAAGTGCAAGTGAATGGACAAACCCGTTTCGCGACTTCCGCTGGAAGTTATCTTTCGGCTAGTGACAAGCGCCTGCATTTTGGTCTTGGGACAGCAGAAAAGGCGACGGTTGAGATTTCATGGCCATCCGGCATTCACCAGAAATTGAACGATGTCTCTGCCGACCAATTTCTGGAAGTCCGCGAATCGGAGAAACCGTGATCTCCGCAATCCTACTGCTGTGGCTTGCTGGGCAGTCGCTTTCGTCAGAAGCTGCTCAGCATCTGCAGGCCGGAATAGCCGCAGAAAAAGATCGGCAGCCCGCAGTGGCCATCGAGGAGTTCCGAAAGGTCACCGAGTTGGAACCCAATTTGGCGGAAGGCTTCGTACAACTGGGTCAGGCCTACATGCAGAACCGCGACTACGGTTCTGCGATTACGCCTCTCAAGCACGCCCTGAAAATCGACCCCGACCTGGTCCCCGCACACCAGTTGCTCGGATACGCTCTGCTGACCCAGGGTTTCGCGGCGGAGGCCATTCCGCATTTACAGCGAGTGCAGGACAAGACTGCGTTAGGCATCGCGCAGATTCAGACGGGACAATTTCCCGACGCCGTTGCGAATCTGCAAGCTGCATTGGCGGCACACCCCAACGATCCCGACGTTCTTTATTATCTCGGCCGCGCCAGCGGTTTACTCTCGAAACAATCGATCGATACATTGCTCGCTGCCTATCCCGAGTCTGCTCGGTCACACCAGGCCATGGGTGAAAATTATTTTGTCTTGCGCCGCATGCAGGATGCAGAACAGGAGTACCACCAGGCGTTGCAATTGCGTCCAGACATTCCCGAGGTTCATCTCGAACTCGGAGAGGTGTACGCTGGCGCTTTTCAGTGGGCGAAAGCCGAGGAAGAATTTCGGGCGGAGACCAGGATGCAGCCGGGAAATGCCGAAGCCTTTTATCGTCTTGGCGCCGCGTTACTAGAGCAGGGGAAAGCCCATGAAGCCCGAGCCGAGCTGGTCCGCGCCGACAAGTTGTTGCCGGATATGCCTGAGACACTTTACTCATTGGGCAAAGCGGCTTCCCTCGACGGAGATGCCGCTGCTGCCGAGAAAGCTTGGCTGAAACTGCTTGCCATCGAAAAGGCGACTCCTCTGGCGGCGCAGGCGCATTTTGGGCTGGCTGGACTCTACCGCACGCAGGGAAAAACGGCCGATGCTCAACGTGAGATGCAGGAATTCCAACGCCTGCAGCAAGGGTCCGTCCCGCCGCAGCAGACAGCCAAGCCGGATGCGGCCCATTAAGATTCTTTTGACAGGAGCGAGAGGTCGAGCCCGGTATACTGTGCGAGCTTGAATACCAGCGAATGAAGATAAATGCATATTTGGCGAAGAGCGCAGTGGTGGCTTCGCTCGGGGGCTTGCTATTTGGATTCGATACGGCCGTCATTTCTGGCACGACCGGCGCACTTGCGCAAACCTACCATCTGACGCCCCGACTTTTGGGAATTACCGTCTCCAGTGCTATTTGGGGCACCGTGCTCGGCGCAATGCTTGCCGGATTTCCGGGTGAGCGTTATGGGCGGCGCGACAGTTTGCGAGGATTAGCGGTGCTGTATCTCATTTCGGGATTGGGGTGCGCGGTCGCATGGAATTGGTATGCCTTAGTCGCGTTTCGATTCATTGGCGGACTCGGCATTGGCGGGTCCTCCGTCTTGGGTCCCATGTACATCGCCGAGATCGCACCTGCCAAATGGCGAGGCCGCCTGGTTGGGCTGTTTCAGTTCAACGTGGTGTTCGGCATTCTGCTGGCCTACTTTTCCAATTACGTAATCGGTCTGCAACAATTCGGTGCCGCGGAATGGCGGTGGGACCTGGGAGTGACCGCGATTCCCGCCGCAGTCTTTTTTGTCATGCTGTTTACCATCCCTCGGAGCCCTCGTTGGTTAGTGAAGAAGGGACGCATCTCCGAAGCCAGATCCGTGTTGCAGGCGACTGGTGACGAGAACTTCGAACATGATCTGCAGGAGATCATTCAATCACTCACCGTCGAGCAGAAGCAGGCAGCGGAAAAATTGTTTTCGCGGCAATACCTGTTTCCTATCTTTCTGGCTGTCTCCATCGGGATGTTCAACCAACTGTCCGGCATCAATGCCATTCTTTATTATCTGAACGACATATTTAGCCACGCAGGATTCAGCAAGGTTTCCGGCAGCCTGCAAGCGGTGGTGGTCGGGGCTACGAATCTGATCTTCACCGTCCTGGCGATGTCCATCATTGATCGCGTAGGGCGAAAGACGCTGCTGCTGATCGGTTCAGTGGGAACCGCTTTGTGTCTGGCCGGGGTAGCAACCATCTTCTTTACCGGCCAACACCAGAATTTTCTGTTGTGGCTGCTGGTGGGATACATCGCGTTCTTTGGCTTTTCACAGGGCGCGGTCATTTGGGTCTACCTCGCCGAAGTCTTTCCCAATAATGTGCGGGCGAAGGGGCAAAGTCTGGGTAGCTTCTCGCATTGGTTTATGAACGCCCTCATTTCTCAGGTGTTCCCCTTGATGGCCGCCCGCTCCGGCGCGTATCCCTTCGTTTTCTTTTCTGTGATGATGGTGGTGCAGTTCTTTGTCGTTCTTTTTGTGTATCCGGAAACCAAGGGACTCACCTTGGAAGAGATGCAGAGAAAAATGGCAATCGCATGAGGTTGGCGGCTGATCCCACGCAATTGACGCTGCTCCGCGCAGTGATATTCAACGGGGAATCATTATGAAAACCAGGACTAAGTCCCTGAACGCTTTTGTGTCTCATCTTATTGCGTCTTTTGTCTTCTTCTTCGCCACCATAATTCCTCTCCACGCCGCTGAGCCCGTTTCCCGGCCGCTGAATTCTGGATGGCAGTTCCACGCCATTGGAGATACAGATCGGCCCGGGATAAAAGATTGGCACCCGGCGCAAGTTCCCGGCGTGGTTCATACAGACTTGCTGCGCAACGGGCTCATTCCTGAGCCCTTCGATCGTGATAATGAATTCCGCCTGCAATGGATCGGTCTCACCGACTGGGAGTATCAGACAACCTTTCAAGTAGACACCACCACGCTGACACATGCTCACGTCGATCTGGTATTCGAAGGACTGGACACATTTGCGGATGTCTACCTGAACAGTAAAGCAATCCTTCACACCAACAATATGTTTCGTGAGTGGCGAGTCGCTGCCAAACCCTCGCTTGCAGCCGGTGACAATACTTTGCGAATTGTCTTTCACTCACCGGTGAAGTACATGCTTCCCTATGCCAAATCACTGCCTTATCTTTTGCCCTCAATCTCCACCCACAATTTCGGCAATGAAGAGAACATCGCGACCGCACCCTACACTCGAAAGGCCCCGTATCAATATGGTTGGGACTGGGGACCGCGCTTTCTCACCGAAGGAATCTGGAAGCCGGTTCTGCTCGAAAGCTGGGATGCATTGCGCATTGACAATTTTCATGTCCATCAGCAGAAAATCACCGCGGAAGCAGCCACCTTGACAGCAGAACTCGCAATTGAGGCCAGCCAGGCCTCAACTGCAGTAATTTCATACGCTCATAACGAATTACCCGGACGCGAAAGCAACGACGGATCGCAAACCGTGCAACTCGATCCCGGTATGAACCATGTGTCGTTCGCATTTCGCATTGCGTCTCCAAAGCGCTGGTATCCCGTCGGATACGGTGCGCAGGATCGATATCGCTTCTCCACATCGATTCGTATCGGCCGTGAAACCGCCGCGCGCGCAGAACTGACCACCGGATTGCGCTCCGTAGAATTGAGGCGGCAAGCCGATGAATGGGGCAAGAGCTTCGAGTTCGTGGTGAACGGAATTCCGGTGTTTGCCAAAGGTGCCGATGTCATTCCCTTTGACAGCTTCCCTAGCCGGGTTACGCGGGAGGTCCAGCGGAGCATTCTTCAAGCCGCTCGCGACGCGCACATGAATATGGTCCGCGAGTGGGGCGGGGGTCATTACGAATCGGATGATTTCTTCGAAATCTGCGACGAGCTTGGCATTATGGTCTGGCAGGAGTTCATGTTCGGCGGAGACATGGTCCCGGGAGACGTTGAATTCCAGGAGAACGTCCGCCAGGAAGCTATCGATCAGATCACCCGCCTGCGCGACCATCCCAGCGTTGTCATCTGGTGCGGAAACAATGAAGTCGAAACCGGATGGCATCACTGGGAAGACCGCCAGGAATTCAAAGAATCTATTTCGCCCGAAACACGCGATCGTGTCTGGCAGGACTACATAATCATGTTCGCCGACATTCTCAAGAGTGCCGTGGCACAGTACGCCGATTCCACCCCGTACTGGCCCAGTTCTTCCAGCGCCAATTTCGAGGAGGTCCCCGACAATCAGCACAATGGCGACATGCACTACTGGGCGGTGTGGCACCAACAGGCGCCCGCGGAAGATTACACAAAACAATTCCCGCGCTTCATGACCGAATTTGGCTTCCAATCCTTTCCGGAAATGCGCACCATTCGCACGTTTGCCAAGCCGGAGGATTTCGACATCCGTTCCACGGTCATGCAGGCCCACCAGAAAAATAAAGGTGGCAATGAGCGCATTCTGACCTACATGCTGCGCGAGTACCGCGAGCCCAAAGATTTTCCTTCCTTCGTATATCTCAGCCAGGTACAACAGGCAGAGATCATCAAGATCGGGGCCGAACATCTGCGCCGCCAGCGGCCACGCACCATGGGTTCGCTCTACTGGCAGTTGAACGACTGCTGGCCAGTAGCATCGTGGGCAAGCATCGATTATTACGGACGTTGGAAGGCTTTACATTTTTACGCTCGCCGCTTCTACGACGATGTTTTGGTCTCACCCTTTTTGCACGACGACAAAGTCGATGTGTATGTCGTTTCGGACAAACTCCAGCCACTTTCCGCAACAATTCATGCTCGCTTGCTGGATTTTTCGGGAAAGGTCTTGCTCGAGCAAACAAAAGACGTAAGCGTCCCCGCACAGTCGAGCGCCATTTACCTCAGCCTGGCAAAAACCGATCTATCAGCAAAGGCCGATCCGCGCCAGAGCTTCCTGGTTTTCGATCTGGAAATGGCCGGAAAGAGACTGTCTCGAAATCTAATTTTCTTTGACGCAATGCACAATGTGGAACTACCTTCGCCCAGGATTGAAAGCAGCCTCAGCGACAGCGGTCAAGGTTACAGTCTGAAGTTGCAGTCTGAGAAGCTCGCGCGCAACGTTGCCATATCATTTGGGGATGTTGACGTTCAAATCTCAGACAACTATTTCGACCTTCTTCCGGGAGAACCGCTCATAATTGATTTGAAGTCTTCTGCGACGCTCGAACAGCTTAGAAACGCGCTGAAAGTCATGTCTCTTACTGACGCATTTTCCACGAATTGATCGCATCACACGGGGTGCAGTTCGACCGCCATCCAGATGCAATCCGTGTCTGCGTAGTAGCGGTGCCAGGGGTACTTGAAGCTGCGGTCATTTGCAACGCTGAAGAATGGGTCATGAGTAAAGCCCGGCGGCATCAGGACGTCTTCATAGAGTGTTTCTGCATTGTTTTCCCGAAATTTTTGCATGCGACCCGTCCCCAATACCTGTGTGTGTACTTCCAGAAACTGGTGCCCCGTATGGATTCCGCAGTCAGTCTCCTCCGGTGTGTACCAGAGGTTCAGCTTGAGGCGATATCGCCGAGGCGATGTCGAACCTGAAGCTTCATGGGTAAATGCGCTCAGAGGATCCAGTTGCACCTCCCCGACCTCATCCTGCGACGAGATATAAAGAGGAGTCTTCCGGGGAAACTGCGGATTCCTTTGACCGTACCATTCCCAAGCCAGGGCGAGCCCTCCGAGGTTGGTTCGCTGACGAATGTGAAGCAGGGCAGCCCTTTCGCCGCTCGCAATCCTGCAATGCCGCAGCATGGTGGATTTCCACGCAGGAATCGTTGCCTCGTCTCCTCCCGCCTGGTAGCGCAAGGCAGTTGTAGACAGGTTCACCACGATTGCATCCTCGACCGCCATATCGCGAAAGTTGGTTATCAGCAGACTTTCAATCCAATCATTCGAAAACGACAGAGGACGCCGCTGATTGGGTTCGGGCATCGGACTCTCGGCGAACACCCTCGGAGCTAACCCGGCGGCCACCAGCAACCGGCTGGAATGTGACAAAAACCTACGTCGATTCATGGTTAGCGCTTCTGTAGGCCAGCGGATTATACAACCACGCCGCTAAGTATTTTGATTGCGCGTCAGTTTCATATCGTACGCAGGCATTCGGAGCCGTATGGCGTCATCCCGAACGCAGCCGTTTTTCAGGCGGAGCGAGGGATCTCGCGTGCATTGCCACAGAATTTGTGCTTCCACGCGAGATTCCGCGCCCCGTTGGTTTATGGGAGTAAAATGTGCGGCACAGAAAAGTGCGACCGAGGAGGTTGGCTATGCAGCTAACAGTTGGACAAATCATCGGCAAAGCGCTCAAAGCCTACGGTGTTCCATATGTCACCGGCCTGCCCGGTCACGGCAATTGGAGCCTGATCGACGCCTTCAACGATCCAGTCTCAAAGCTGCGCTTCGTTCAGGTGATGCATGAGCAGAGTGCCGTCCATATCGCTGACGCGCACTATCGTGTTACGGGCCAGCCTATCGCCGCTTGCACCTCCATCGGTCCAGGGGCGACCAACACGGTTATCGGGCTGGCAACCGCGCATTGCGATTCGACTGCGCTGCTGCTCATCACCGGAAGCGCCGCCACTCACATGCGGGGCCATGGCGTGATGCAGGAACTGGACCGCTTCGCCTCGCCTGATTTTCCGCACATCGTGGCCGCGGTCACTAAGCGCAGCTTCGACGTGATCCGCGCCGATGAAGTCCCATTCGTTTTGCATCGGGCCTGGAACGCCATGCTGACCGGGCGCCCAGGGCCGGTGCATATGGAATTGCCACTGGATGTCCAGGTGGAAACGACTGATGTCGACGTTGCCGACATCGATAAACGTCTACCGATCGGTCAACCTCGCGCCGATGCTCGTGCGATCGAAGCCGCAATCAAACTACTTCTCGCTGCCAAACGACCGTGCATTGTGGTTGGCGGCGGAGCGATCAGTTCCAATGCAACTCCGGAATTGACCACTCTCGTCGAGAAGCTCGGAATCCCTGTGGTCTTCACCTGGAACGGCAAAGGCGCAATTGCTGAGGACCACCCGATGTGCGCCGGCACGGCAGGCTGGCCGGGATCGGTGCCCGGCAACAAAACCGCTGCCCAGGCAGACGTGCTGATGTCGCTCGGTTGCCGCTTCACCGATTGGTCAGCATCGTCTTATCGCAAAGGTGTCACCTTCTCAATCCCTGATTCCAGGCTTATTCAGGTGGACATCGATCCCCGCGAAATCGGAAAAAATTATCCCGCCGACGTCGGCATTGCGGCGGATTGCAAGCTCGTATTGGCCGACGTCCTCGCTGGCATCTCCGACGAGCAGGCTCGCAAAGCGCGCGATGCTAGAGCGTCCTATCTCAGCGATCTTCAGGCTCTGAAAAGAGATTGGGAAGAGCGGCTCGAACGTCGCCGTTCTTACGATGGTATGCCGACGACCATGCTGCGTACATTGCGCGAGCTGCGCAAGGTCCTGCCGCGACATGCGATCGTCACTGTGGGGTCAGGCCATCCCCAGAGTACAACCAAGCAGGCTTTTCCGGTTTACGAGCCTCGCACGCACATCACCTCCGGTTCGTTTTCCTCCATGGGTTTTGCTCTTCCCGCTGCTATCGGCGCAAAGCTCGCAAAACCAGACGTGCCGGTCGTGTGCATCATCGGCGACGGCGACTTCATGATGTCCGTTCAGGAGCTTGCGGTCTGCGCGATGTATGACATCCCAGTCGTTTTCCTGGTGCTGAACAACTCGGGTTATATCTCAATACGCGACGGCCAGAACCACCTCATGGGCCGGCAAATTGGATCGGAATTTGCCCACCACAATGCGAAGGGGCAACCTTATTCCGTTGACTTTGCAGCACTCGCCGAGTCTTTCGGCTTTGAAGACGCAGCCAAAGTACAAGCAGCGGAAGAAATTGGTCCTGCTATCAAGCGCGCACTCGACTCACATGCGCCGGCCTTGGTCGAGGTTCCGATCACCAGAGACGTTTCCATTGCCGCGGCCGAGGTCGTCGGTTGGTGGGACTTCCCCGTCCTGCCCACCGCATCGCCCGCCGTCAAAGCCGATTACAAGGCAGGCTATGCAGCCGAACAGCATCTTGGGGCCACCAACGATGTCGAACTCCGTGAGCCTGTTTCGGCCACCGGTTAACAATTAACGGACGGTTCAAAGCTTAAAAAGGAGGGCACAATGGCACGCCACCTCAAAACTGGCCGCACGCCCGAGCAGACTTCTGCGGACGCGAAGAAAGTACGCGAGATCGTCACCGGAATTCTCGAGGACATCGAGGCTCGCGGTGAGAGCGCATTGCGCGAAATCTCGGACAAGTTCGACAAATGGAACCCACCCGCCTTCCGCATGTCTGAGCAGCAGATCGAGGCTTGTTTATCTGAGCTCTCGAATCAGAACATCGAAGACGTCAAATTTGCCCAGGAGCAGGTGCGTAACTTTGCCAGGGCACAACGCGCTGCGCTTAAAGATATTGAAATCGAGACCTTGCCCGGCGTTGTTCTCGGGCACAAAAACATCCCGGTGGAGTCCGTCGGTTGCTACGTTCCCGGTGGCAAGTATCCGCTAGTGGCCTCCGCCCACATGAGTGTAGTAACGGCAAAGGTCGCAGGCGTACCGCGCGTGATTGCCGCGTCGCCTCCGTACCATGGCAAGCCGAGCGCAGCGGTGGTGGCTGCGATGTACCTGGGTGGAGCGGATGAGATCTACTGCATGGGCGGTGTTCAAGCTATCGCCGCCATGGCGCTCGGAACAAAAAGTATTCAGCCGGTTTCCATGATCGTTGGTCCCGGCAATGCTTTTGTGGCTGAGGCAAAGCGCCAGCTGTTTGGGCGCGTCGGCATTGATCTGATTGCCGGCCCCACCGAGACGCTGGTCATCGCGGATGACAGCGTCGATGCCGAGATGTGCGCTACCGACCTGCTCGGCCAGGCTGAACACGGAACCAACACACCGGCGATACTGCTGACCACCTCAGAGAAGCTGGCCCGCGAAACCGTGGCCGAAGTAGAGCGCCTGCTCTCCATCCTGCCGACAGCTGATCTAGCCTCTGTTTCCTGGCGCGATTTTGGAGAAGTGATCGTTTGCGACTCTGAGGAAGAGATGGTGCGGGAGGCTGACCGTATCGTTTCCGAGCATGTCCAGGTCATGACTCGCGATCCAGACTACTTCCTCAAAAACATGAAGAACTACGGCGCACTGTTTCTCGGTCCACGCACGAACGTGGCTTACGGCGACAAGGTGATCGGCACGAACCATACCTTGCCAACCGGCAAGGCAGCGCGCTATACCGGTGGCCTGTGGGTCGGCAAGTTCATCAAGACCTGCACGTATCAGAAAGTACTCACGGATGAAGCATCAACCATGATTGGAGAATATTGCTCGCGTCTGTGTGTGCTTGAAGGTTTCCTCGCCCACGCTGAACAAGCCAACATCAGAGTACGGCGCTATGGACACCGCAACGTCGCTTACACAGGAGCGGCAGATTAGAGCGAGAACTTACTCGCTCACCCACGTCATCGCCAGGTCATCCCGAAACTCGGCGCTCTTCGGCCGAGTGAGGGATCTCGCGCGCAGCTACATCGAATTCAAGCACGCCCTACGCCAGATCGCTCGGCCTGGAAAATGGGCAGGCTCTCGGATGACCGTAGTCGTGGGCGAGTAGATTTGTTGAGACGCTAACTGCCGATTTCAGGCATCCGCCGGATTCTGGGATCACGGAAAACGTCTGCCTCGTCTGTGCTCCGGGTCGAGAACTCGGAGACAACCGCACCTTTCGGCCCCGCCTGAAACCAATGTGGAGTATCAGGAGGTAAGGTGTACTGATGACCGGGTTCCAGGTAAATCTCGTGCCACACGGTGTAATAAGCCTCGGAGCCAACCGGGGGACGGCAGCGCGGAGAACGCGCCGCCTCTCCGGGAACATACAGTGAAACACTACCCCATCTACAACGGAACGTCTCTTCTTTCCCAGGGTTTTCCCCAACCGTGGGGTGCCAGTGCTCCGGGCAAGTTTGCCCCGGGAACATCATTAACTCCTTGGCGCAGACTCTTTCCGTATTGACGTACGTCAAAATCTGCAATCCAGTTTTTTCCAGGTCACCAAGACCGAAATCGGCTACTTCTAATCGCTGATACTCGTCACATGTAATAAAGATGCCGGCTTTTTTGAGCAATTCCGCAGAGCCTTGCACCGCTTGTTCGTACTGCTTTGTGCTGATCATCTCCGGCTCCGATCATTGCTTCCGGCAAAAACTCCCGGAGCGATGGCAGCCCAGTTTTCTCCCGCTGGGCAAGATTCCTGTTCCCATCCTTCTCGCATCCGGCGCTCCACCACATCGAAAGGCAAAATACCGCTGATCGAATCCGCGGCCTCGACGTTGCAGGCACCCACCGCGCACGCAAGGCGGCATACCAGTTCCGCCGGAAAACGGCGAAGGATCCCATACAGAAAACCGGCTACGGTGGCGTCCCCCGCGCCCGTAGTCCCTACGACCTTGACCTTGAACACCGGCGTCCATAGCTCCCGGTCGGCCCAGTTTTCGGATGGTAATCTGCGCTCTTGACTCAAGCGGGCACGATCGCTGGTTCGAACATAAAGTCCACGGTTCCCCAGTTTGATGGCCACCACGGCAGCACCCATTTTACAGGCACTTTCGCCTAGCCGCCGCAGATTTGCCGGGTCTAGGCGAGCAGTCGCGCGCGGGCCTTCATTAGTGACATCGCACGAATTTTCAGGTTCGAGCATGCAGGCCAGTTCTTCATACGAGGGAAGGAACACATCAACATAGGGAAGGACTCTGGCCGCGATGGCCCGCCAGTTGGCGTGCCCTGCCGGAGATTGGGGATCGGGATAAGCCATATCCAGCGATGTGAGCAATCCTTTTTGTTTAGCTCGGCGAAAGATGTCTTCTAGTTCTCGGCCGTCGTTCTCGAACATGCTGCGCATCAGGGGTGGATAACCGAAATGAAAAATTTGCGCACGTCGTGACACTGCTGATTCGACATCATCAGCCGTGAACGAATCGTTTGCGCCCGGGAAGTGAAGGATCATGCGATCGCCGCCCTGCGGACTGATAATGATGCTGTAAGAAGTGTTCTCCCGCGACGATCTCGTCAATCCCTCCCCAGCCTCTCCGAATTTCTGCAGTTCGAGTCGCAGCAGATCGCCGATCGCATCGGCGCCAATTTTGCCGGCCAAGTGAACGGCTGTGCCTAGCTTTTTTAGGGCGAGACCCGTATTGGATACACAACCACCAAGGCTCACCACAGGCGCTCCGATTTGTTCTACTGTCCCGGGCCGGAAGCTGAACTCGGACGCGTGCATCTGCGGAATGATGTCAAGGCAGATGTGGCCTGCGACAATGACCTCCGGTCGACTTGGGGGCCCATTCCCCAGCATCAATCCTCTTCTGATTTAGATACCTAGGCGCAGAAGTTGTCTTGCTTGCCACGCGGTCACTATTTCCCTATTTCGATCGCCGATCTGGCTCGCTCTTCATTTTAATCACCTGGTTGCGATTAGCGCGGCTAGAATACCTCCGGGCATTGGGTGTCGTGGAGCAAGCCGGTGAGACAGGAATCCTGTCGTCCTCTTGTAGTCGGCGTCGATGTTGGTGGTACCAAGGTCGCTGCTGGCTTGGTGGATCACGAGGGCAAGATCAACACTCAAATCCGCACTCCAATGATCGTAAATGGCGAAGCCGGCGACGGGCTTGGCGCAGTTATTTCTGCAATCAATCTCGTTCTGGGCAATGATCCACAAGCGCGCCCGCAAATCCGTGGAATTGGAATCTGCTCCCCTGGACCATTGGATCCGAAGACAGGCATCGTGCTCAATCCTCCCAATGTTCCGTGCTGGCGTAATTTTCCTCTGGCGGTTGAGGTTGAGAAGGTTTATCGGGTACCGGTGAAGATCGAGAATGATGCCAATGCGGCCGCCCTGGCCGAGGCCCAGTGGGGCGCAGGTCGCGGCTATCGCAACATTTTCTATACCGGCATCGGCACTGGGATTGGTACCGGCATTATCTTGGAAGGCCGCATTTACAACGGCCGGACGGGTGCTGCAGCTGAAGGTGGGCACATGAGCATCGATTATCGCGGCCCGCGCTGCGGCTGCGGCAAGCCGGGCTGCATCGAGGTCTTGGCAGCGGGGCCGGCTATCGCTCGAAGAGCCCGCGCCAGGTTGGCTTCCGGGCAACCTCCCCGCTCGATCCTCTTGGATTTAGCCAACGGCAATGTCGATGCTATAACCAGTGAGATGGTGGGCCAGGCATGCGCCGCCCGTGATTCCGTCGCCAGGGAGATTCTGCAGGAAACTGTGACACTGCTTTCCCTCTGGCTGAGCAACATTGTTGATCTGCTGGAACCCGATGTCGTGATCATCGGCGGTGGCGTAACCGCGATGCTCGATCCTTTTTTCGGCGACCTCGCCAGTCGCATGGCGGAGTACTGCATCATTTCACGCTGCCAGGAAATTCCCTTGCTCAAAGCACATTACGGCGCCGATGCTGGTATCGCCGGTGGCGCGGCGCTTTGCTCGGAGCAATTAACTAACTTCGCATGAATGGAGGGTCTTATGTCTGTGGATTATTCGTATAACGATCTGGCGAAAATGATCGACCACTCGCTGCTCAATCCCGCGCTGAAGTGGGCGGATTTCGAGGATGGGATTTCCGTGGCGCTGGCTTACGACGTGGCCAGCGTTTGTATCATGCCGTATGCCCTCAAGTATTGCGCCGAGCGGCTGCGCGGCAGCACTGTGCGCGCCAGCACGACGATCGGATTTCCTCATGGCGGGCACACTACCAAAATCAAGCTGGCCGAGGCTCGCCAGGCGTTGCAGGATGGTGCCGAGGAACTGGATATGGTGGTGAACATCAGCAAAGTGCTGAGTGAGGATTGGCAATATGTACGCGACGATATCCGCGCCGTTGTGGAAGAGGCCCATGCCGCCGGTCACAAGGTGAAGGTTATTTTCGAAAATGCATATCTGAACGACGAGCAGAAAATCCGGCTGTGCGAGATCTGTGGCAAACTGCGCGCAGATTGGGTGAAGACCTCGACCGGTTATGCGCCATCAGGATCTACGGACGCAGATCTGATCCTTATGCGCAAGCATTCTCCGTCTTATGTGCAGGTGAAGGCTGCCGGCGGCATTCGTGATCTGGATGCACTCTTGCGCGTACGCGCCCTTGGTGTCACTCGCTGCGGTGCTACACGAACCGCAAGTATGCTGGACGAAGCGCGCCGCCGCTTGGCTTTGTCTCCAATAAGCCCATGCGTTGCGGTGTAAATGCCAACCATGGGGTCCGGCACACAGCCTCCACGATCTCTGCGCAGATTTTCCGGCACGCAGTCTCAGAAGTGTGATTCTTCACGTTACCTGGGAGTACGACGCAACAGTCGCCCAGGACCCGCTATATTCTTTAAGAACTCCATTCCCGCAGGTATCGTAGACGAGCCCGCACAAGGTCTCGGGAGGAGGATGGAAATGAGCTTTCAAAGGCGCCAATTACTTCAAATCTTGTCATATGCTGTCGGGGCCAGCTTTCTTCTGCCCAAGAATGAATTAACCATGGCGGCACAGAACTCCGCACAGCCAGCGAGTCCTGCTCCGCCTGCGAAGGCAGCTGCTAAACATGAATCGGGAGGAACAGAAATGGAAAAAGTAGCCGGAATCGGAGGGTTGTTCTTCCGAGCTCATGATCCCAAAGCGTTGGGGAACTGGTACCTGCAACACTTGGGGATCGCGCTCGAACCAACCGGCGAGGGCGGAACCGTTTGGCAGCAAGAGGCCGGGCCGACCGTCTTCAGTCCCTTTCCCGAAACGACCAAATATTTTGGGGACCCTCAAAAGGTCTGGATGGTGAATTTTCGAGTGCATGACCTCGACAAAATGGTGGCCCAGCTGCGAACAGCAGGAATTGAGGTCAAAGACCCGGAATCTTATCCCAACATTGGGCGCTTCGCTCGTCTGCATGACCCTGAGGGAAATCCCATCGAATTGTGGCAACCTGCATAATTCGGCGCTCCACATTCGGCGCTTTCCAATGCAGAACTCTCGGCGGATGACGAGCGTCGCCAGTCCCAACGCCGGTGGAAATAATTGGCCGGTGGCCCACGTTCGCCAGCGGGTTTGTGAGCTAACGTGGGAAATAATTGGTCGGGAAGAGAGCCGCTACGCGGCGTCTGAGGCGGGCTCAATTCCCCGGATGGAATTTTTGCGGATCACAGGCTTCTTATAATGCGTCAGTCGACGGACCGCGCCCCATCTTCGCGGTCGACATGCCTGCACTTCACCGCTGCACTCGTCCTGATGACTGACCTTTGAGCAACGCGTCAGCTTCCTCTTTCGTACAACGCATGAAATCCCCGGGTATTGAGTGTTTCAGACATCCAGCAGCGACTGCAAATTCGAGGGCCTCCTGATGTGTGGCCAATTCCTGAAAGCCGTAAAGCAACCCGGCCGCAAAACTGTCTCCACTGCCGACACGGTCCACAATGTGGGTAATTTCGTAATGACGGCTGGTGAGAAATTCTTTGTGGTCGTTCAGGCAGGCCGACCAGCCATTATGGGAAGCGCTCTTGGATTCCCGCAGGCTGATAGCAACTGCTTTCAGATTCGGATATTCCTGCAAAACCTTCGCTGTCAGATTTTGGTATTGAGTAGGGTCCAGCCGGCCCGAATCCACATCGACGCCCGCCGAAATACCAAGCGCCATCTGCACGTCCTCTTCGTTTGCGATCACGAGATGGGCGAGCTTTACCAGTTCGGGCATCACCTCATCCGCGCGCTTGCCCCACTTCCACAGATTCTTCCGGAAGTTCAGATCGCAGGAAACGGTCAGGTTCTTCGCCCGCGCCTTCGACATGGAAGCACGCGACAATTCAGAACAGGAGGCGCTGATTGCCGGGGTAATCCCGGTCACGTGATACCAGCACGCCCCCTCAAAAATCTTGTCCCAGTCGAAATAGTTAGCTTCGGCAAGCGCGATGGCGCTGTGTTCCCGATCGTAAATCACCCTGGAGGGACGCTGATTGGCGCCGGCCTCGATGAAGTACAGGCCCATGCGGCCCCTGCCCCTTACAATCCTCGACGTATCCACGCCAAAGCGCCGTAGCTCTCCGATCGCCGCATCCGCAATGGCGTTGTTTTGCGGAAGCGCGGTGATATACATTGCTGGCAGCCCGAACTGAGCGAGCGCGACGGCGACGTTGGCCTCGCCGCCGCCGAATGTTGCTTCAAATCGCGGACTTTGCAAAAAACGCTCTACATCCGGCGCAGCAAGGCGCAGCATGAGTTCACCAAAGGTTACGGTGTTTTTCTTCATGGACGAACTTTATCGTAACTTGGACAGCTCGGAAATGTTTTCAGAAAGATCTGATTTGTTAGGTAGCCCCAAGAGAAGCAAACCACATGAAATCTAGGAATCCGATCGGTCTTCGCGTTATTCTTTCTCCGCTTCTCCTGCTTCTTCTTTATTCGTCAACAGCGCTGGCCCAATCGCGCACCTTATCTATCGATGCGAGCAAGGTGACTGGCCAAATCCATTCGTTCCAGGGAGTGAATGGCCAGCCAACTCCGGTAATGGAGGGTCTTCCCAACCTGGTCGAGCAGTATAAAGACCTGCGCATCGACATGGTTCGGACCCACGACTTCATGGGGCCGACGGAAATCGATTCCCGTTTCTTGAACGATGATCCGATGCTGGCATGGCTTGTGCCTGACGCTGAGCAACGGGCCAAACTGGTGGTAGCGGGAAACGCAGGCACAATTTTCCCCGATTGGTCCGCTGATCCGGAGAAGCCGGAAGCCTATCGGTTTGCAGCAACCGACACCGTTATTCAGGCCATCCGTGCAACCGGCGTGGAGGTTTATTACCGCATCGGGCGCAGCTTCGGCGCAAACCGGAACCCTCCCGCCGATTTCGATAAATTCGCCAACATCGTGAAGCACATTGCTATGCATTACAACCAGGGATGGGCGAACGGCTTTCACGAAAATATTCGTTACTGGGAGTTCTGGAATGAACCGGAATTCTTCTGGACCGGCACGCCCGAGCAGTTTTACTCGCTTTACGACAAAACCGCGCGGGCGCTGAAATCAGTCGACTCATCCTTGAAAGTGGGAGGCGATGCCAAAGCAGTGCCTATGGACGACGGGCCGTATCGCGAAGGCTTTCTCGATTACTGCGCAAGGCATAAGACACCGCTGGATTTTTATTCCTGGCATACCTATGCAGACAATTCGGCGGACCCATACGACGCAGTTCGCATCGGTAAGGAGATCCGGGTCCTCTTAGATCAGAAGGGATTCCCACGCGCCGAAAGCGTGCTTTCAGAGTGGAATCTGAGCGCTGACTTTACCCAAGGCGAAAAGCTGATCTTGCAAGGAGCGGATAACGCCGCGTATGTGGGAGCCGTGCTGATCTACCTGCAGGACGCCTCCATTGATCGCGCAGAGTTTTATCGCGGCGATGCAACCTGGATGGGACTCTTTGGACCGCAGCGGCAATATTTCAAGACCGCATATGCTTTCAAGGCGATGGCACGAATGCTAGACACGCCGGAGCGACTCGATTTAACCGGCAGTGACGAATTTGGCTTTGCCGCGCTCGCCGGCCGCTCAAAAAATGGCAAAACTGTGCAGGTGCTGATCAGCAACTATCAGATCCCGGCTGATTACAAAGGACACCAGATGCCTACGCCGCAGGATGTCTTAACTTTGCTGAATGTCGACTTTTCCAAACTCAAATCTCTGCCGCGACGAACGAATCTGCCCCGCGAAGGTCCTTCTGGATACGAGCTTAAGATCAATCATCTTCCCTGGGGTAATGCAGCGTTCAGCGTAAAGCGCTTTCGTACTTCCGAAACTCAGGATCTGGCGTTGGTAGAGCAAACAAGCGGCAAAGATGGCAAGTTGCACCTTTCCGCGTCGCTTCCTGCGCCCGCAGTGGAATTGATTGTTCTGGAACGCCGATAGAGAAGAGTCTGTCGGATGACCGAGGTCGACATTGAAAATCGTTCGTCTGAAAACCGCAGTTGTCGAAGGCAACTTTGACTGGACTTTTGTGCGCCTTGAGACCGACGAAGGCATTCAGGGACTAGGAGAATGTTTCTTTGCTCCGGGACTTACGGCAATCCTGCGTTCCCTGGAAGTGCTGTTGGTCGGCGAAGACCCTCGCGATGTACATCGTCTGTTCCGCAAGCTGCAGCTGGCGACCTCGGGTGCAGGTTCCGTCGCGGGAATTATCTACAACGCGATCAGCGGAATCGAAGCTGCTCTCTGGGACATTCTTGGCCAATGGCTGAGCGTCCCGATTTATCGTCTTTTAGGTGGACAATTTCGCAATCAGATTCGCATCTATGCCGACTGCCACGGCGGTGAGGCGCTGGAGAGTCTGGATGAAGTGTTGCGGTCGCGCCCGCCAGCGTGGATAGAGCGAGATCGCGCCCATGTCTCGCGTGACTACTTCGGCGACACTGTCGCTGCAGCGCCTTCGACCCCCGAGGATTATGGCAAGCGCGCTTTGGCAATGAAATCGCAGGGCTATTCGGCGTTGAAGTTCGACCTCGACGTTCCTGGCACAGAAAGTTCCGACCCGCATAACCGCTGCCTCAGTAGTCCTGCAATCGATCGCATGGTTAGCTTGATCGGAGCCGTGCGCGATGCCGTTGGATACGACATTGATGTTGCGGTTGATTGTCATTGGCGCTACACGGTCAGCGACGTGGTGAAGATTGCGAGCGCGTTGGAACCATTTCGCCTTCTTTGGCTGGAGGATCCAGTTCCTCCCGAATGTGCTATGGCCCTGCGCACGTTGAGTTCGCGAGTCAATATTCCGATTGCCACGGGCGAGAATCTTTATTTATTCGAGCCCTTCCGGGAGATTCTGCAGACCCATGCCATCGCCATAGCTACGCCCGATCTGCAAAAGGTCGGCGGCTTAGGTGTTGCTCAGCAAATTGCACACTTTGCTGACGGGCAAGCGATTCCGGTGGCGCCGCATAACATCAGCAGTCCAGTTGGCACTCTGACGTCCGCTCATTTCTGTGCCGCGATTCCTAATTTTCTGGTACTCGAATTCCACGCCTCCGATGTTCCCTTCTGGAATGATCTGGTCGATGGCATTCCCAAGCCGATCATCAAGAACGGCATGATCCAACTGCCGGAGAAACCGGGTTTAGGAATTACTCTGAACGAGCAAGTCGCGCGCAGGTATGCACGCAGGGGCGAACCGTTCTTTGAGTGAAGGGCAGCGCTAAACAGCAAATTATCTCCTCCTGTAAAATGCTCTCGCAGCTCGAAGCTTACCGGGCTTGCGACTTTGCATCTCGAAAACATGTTCTTGCCGAAGCTAAGAATCTTGCAAGCGATCGTGGACTCTGGGCTGGTCGCAGTCGTGCGCGCGGATGGAGGCGAGCAGGCAGTTCGTATAGCTGAGGTTTGCGCCGACGCCGGCGTCGGAGCGATCGAAGTCACTTTTACCGTGCCCGGCACTGCTGCGGTCATCTCCGAACTGGCGCGCCGCACCTTTGCGCGCAATATTCTCATCGGTGCTGGCACTGTGCTCGATCCAGAGACGGCACGCACCGCTATTCTCGCGGGTGCCCAATTCGTCGTCGCTCCGTCTCTTAATTCCGATACGGCGCGGTTGTGCAATCGCTATTCTGTCCCTTACATACCGGGCGCAGGTACCGTGAAGGAAATCGTTGAGGCCATGGAATGGGGTTGCGACATCACCAAAGTGTTTCCCGGGGAAACTCTGGGACCGGCTTTCGTCAAGGCTGTGCGTGGGCCGCTTCCGCACGCATGCCTAATGCCAACCGGCAACGTGACACTCGAGAATGTTGCCGAATGGATTCGCGCGGGTTGCGTTGCTGTAGGTGTGGGAGGAAATCTGACTGGCGGAGCCAAGCGCGGTGACTTTCAATCTATCACCGATCTGTCGCGGCAATTTATCGCCAGAATCCGGGAGGCGCGCCAGGCCCAATAGTAATCGGTAGCGTTCACCGGGCAGCAGCTCGAAGCCATACTAATGACGAAACTCTGGAACAACGACGAAGAGCTTTTCTCCACCATACGCCGTGAATTGTTCACCTGTGTGGTCGGCGATGTGATGGACAAGATCGGACTCCAGCACCAGTTCTTGCCGGCACAGATCCGTCCTTTGCGGCCCGACATGGTCCTGATCGGGCGCGCCATGCCGGTCCTGGCTGCCGATGTGTTCGAAGAAAAGGTCACGGGAACGAGCAACAAGCTCATGGAGAAGCCCTTCGGCTTGATGCTGGAAGCCCTGGACGATTTGAAGGCTAACGAAATCTACGTCAATACCGGGTCTTCTCCGCGCAACGCTTTATGGGGAGAACTGATGAGCATACGCGCGCGCAAGCTCGGTGCAGCGGGCGCTGTGTTAAACGGCTATTTGCGTGATACCAAAGCGGTGCTGAAGCTGGACTTTCCCGCGTTCTGCTGGGGCTCCTACGCGCAGGATGCAGCGCCCCGCTATAAAGTGATCGACTTTCGCAGTGCGATCGAAATTGGCGGCGTCCGCATCCGGCCGGGTGATTTTCTATTCGGCGACATAGACGGGGTTTGCGTGGTTCCAGTCGAGGCTGCGAGCGAAGTGTTTACCAAAGCGCTTGAGAAGGCACGAGGCGAAAAGCTGGTACGAAAGGCGCTGGAAGAAGGCAATACTGCGGTCGCGGCTTTCGAGAAATACGGGATCATGTGAGGCCAGTTCTGTTGGAGCGTGGGAATGATTCACATTGATCTTTCCGGCAAGGTAATCTTGATCACCGGCGCGATGGGTGCCATTGCTGAGCACATGGTCAAGAAATTACACGCAGCTGGAGCAACGCTGGTTCTGCTCGATCTCAAGCCTGCCGTTGAAGCGAACCAACTACTGCAAGAATGGCGGATTCCTAATGGGTCTTACGTCTATGATTCGATCGATATTACTGATTCGGCAGCTCTGACGCGAGTGGTCGACGAGTCGTTCCAGCGCTTCCCGCAAATGGATACCGTGCTGGGACACGCGGGCGGCTGCGGTCTTCATCCATTCGATACGACTTCAGAAGCGGATTTTGAGCGCGTCTTCCGCTTCAACTTTCTGGCTCAGGTCGGTTTGACGCGCGCAGTCTTCGCTCAATGGATACGGCGAAAGACGGCGGGTCATCTTATCTTCACCTCTTCTTATGTGGCCCGCGTACCCCACACTAAAATTCCCGCTTACGCTTCCGCCAAGGCGGCGCTCGAGAATTTCGCGCGCTGCATGGCCCTCGAATACGCGCCCTCCGGCATTCGCGTTAATGTGATTTCGCCGGGAAATGTCGCTGCCGGCAGCTCGCTGAAAGTCTTCGAGGAAGATGCCGCCTACCGCGAATTTGTTCTTCGAGTCTCTCTCGGCAAGCGCAATAGTCCGGAATCCATCGCTGACGCATTTGTGTTCTTGTGTTCGCCGCTGGCGTCCGAAATCAGCGGCCAAATCCTTAGCGCTGACTATGGATCCGGAATCGGCAACCGGCTATGAAAGTTGGCCTTGGGTTATATCGGCATATGCTCACGCGCGAGTATTACAACTTCGCGCGCCAGGCAGGATGCACCCACGTGGTTGCCCATCTTGTGGACTATTTCAACGAGGGCTCCAATAATCCTCGGCAAAACCAACCCACCAGTGGAAAGTACGACCCATGGGGAGTCGCGGGCGATCCCGAGAAGCTCTGGACCGTGGCCGAATTAAAGAACCTTCGGCGGGAAATCGAAGATGCCGGATTGTCCCTCGCAGCCATTGAGAATCTGGATCCCGCTCATTGGCATGACATCTTGCTCGACGGTCCGCAGCGTCGTCAGCAAATCGAAAACGTGAAGACCATTATCCGGCACATGGGAGATGCGGGCATCCCAATCCTCGGTTATAACTTCAGCTTGGCAGGAGTTTGTGGTCGTGTCACAACTCCTTCCGGCCGCGGGAGAGCTCTAGCCGTAGGAATGGATGGCCCGGCAGATGATCAACCCGTTCCAATCGGCATGGTGTGGAACATGGTTTACGACCCGAAGGCCCCAGCAGGCAACTTGGCTCCTGTTTCTCATGAGCAACTCTGGCGGCGCCTGCAGCGATTTCTTGAGGAAGTAATCCCAGTCGCCGAGCAATCGGGAGTGAAACTCGCGGCACATCCGGACGATCCGCCAATGCCGACCATGCGCGGACAGCCTCGTCTCGTGTTCCAACCGCACATGTATCAGCGCTTGCTGGATTCGGTTCCCAGCAATTCCAATGCTCTGGAACTTTGCGTCGGAACCATCGCCGAAATGACAGAGGGAGGCGTTCACGAAGCTGTCGACCGCTACAGCAAACAGGGGAAGATCGCCTACATTCATCTTCGCAACGTGGTAGGTAAGGTCCCCAATTATCGGGAAACTTTTATCGACGAGGGTGACGTGGACATGGTGAGGATCCTTTCGATTCTCAAGCACAATCGGTTCGACGGTGTCATTATTCCCGATCACACTCCACAAATGTCCTGCGCGGCTCCCTGGCATGCGGGAATGGCGCACACCATTGGTTTCATACTTGCCGTAAAGGCCATGCTCGAGTCCGCCGACCGCGCTGCCCCAGACACCATCAAGACCACGCCCCAAAATGGATAACCCGAGCCCCTTGCCGATGCAATCGCATCCTCGCCTCCCACTTGTGATTGCGGCCACGGTCTCAACCTTGGGGGGCTTCCTCTTTGGCTACGACAACATCGTAATCAGCGGCGCCATCGGCTATCTCAGCCGGCTCTTTCATCTCGATGCTGCGGGCACGGGATGGGCCGCGGGATGCGCGCTCGTAGGGTGCATATTTGGCTGCGCAATTGCCGGAACTGTCGCGGACTATCTCGGCAAGAAGAAAGGTCT